>NZ_JAGFEV010000001.1:0-289702 GCF_039655985.1 Acinetobacter sp. BWR-L5
AAACTAAGATGCATTGCATCAAGTTATTAGGCGATAAACTCCGTGCGAGAAACTTTCAAAGCCAAGTGAATGAGATCCATGCACGCGTAGCCGTATTAAATAAATTTACAGAATTAGGCAGACCTCATACCCAAGTTGTAACCTAAATTTTAGCAACTTAGGAAAACTCTGCCGTCAAAGGCTTTATGCAACAAAGCCATATCAATATGCTTTTGTCTTCTGCAGATGGTGGAATAGTCTGGTGCTGTCCAATCTAATCTACAAAGATGAATGAGACTTTGCACAAAGCCAGTGACCATACGTAAAGAAAGACGAAATAAAGATTTGATCATTAAACAGCATTGGATGGCTGTATCTGAATAAGTTTGATTTCGACCATGTTTACCTTTGGGTTGAGCGTACCATTGAGTCTTGGGATCAAACCAAATTGAGAGATTTCCTCGATTTATTAATGCACTGTTATAAGAAGACCAATTGGTTGTACGATAGATTTTAGGTGTGGGCTTATTCATTTGAGAATTATATTGTGGAATAAGCCTTTATAGATAGGTTTGTGCAACAAAGCCCTATAAAACTATGAAAATAGTATAAATCTTTAACAATATCTCCAATGGTTTCAGAACCAATATAGGTATTTCCCCAATGAAAATATTTCACCTTATTCCTATTAAAAAGGTGTTCAACCAAAGAAAATGCAACTTCATTAATTACTATCGAATTTAGACAACTTCCATTTTTATTTAGATCACTAGGAATAATTTGAATATTTAAAGATCCAATTAAACCTGAAACGGATTTAACATTGAAATCAATTTCCATATTAATTCCCTTTTATATTTTTAAATATTTCTAAAACCAACATAATACACCTTATAATAAGTCAAAAATTTTATCTGTAAGTCACTATTTTTACTATATTTTTAAAAATATTTCGCATAACAACAATTATGTTAATGACCTCGTTCTTCAGGAAGTAAGTAAACTAAGAAACCTTCAATAATTTGATCTGAATATTCTTCTGAATATGCTGTTCTATAGTTTGTTTCTATTTCAACGGGAATAATTTCACCCGCTTTATCACTATATTCTTTATATTCAAGATAGTGCTTATCACCTTCAAAATAGAAATTATATTGATCTTTGGCAGAATCTAACCTATCTCCAATACCTAGTAGACCTAATAATCTCCCTTGATACCCCTGACCAGCATAAATGAATTCTAGCCTTTGGGTATTAGAATTGAATGTTAGAGTGATGATCTTATTCCAATAACAATATATTTCATTGATAGAATCGCCCCAAGGTAGAACCTCATTTCGATGTAAAATTAGCCACTGATCACTTTCGGAATACGTGCTTTCTAATTCAGCATAATCATTAATAATCTGATATTTTGATTTAGCCTTAAAATGTTCGAAATCTAATCCTAATGAGATATCAGCAATAGATTTTGTTGGAATAATTTCAGCTTCTAAATTTGGGATCAATTGCTCATACCTTACAAAGAATTAGTTTTCAAAAATTAAGTTTCTCTAAAATTATCTACCGTTAATCATCGTTTTTAAGTTTAAATGAGCGAGTTTTCCACATCGGGGAATTACGCCATTCCCCGAAAACAAAAAACCCACTTTTGAAGTGGGCTTTAATGTGTTGAAATATCAACGAATTTTGGTAGGTATATCCAGACTCGAACTGGAGACCTCTACGATGTCAACGTAGCGCTCTAACCAACTGAGCTATACACCTGAAGTAGAAGCATAATATTCACTTTTAAAAAGTATGACAAGCGCTATTTTTTGTTTTTTAACGTAGATGCACAAGTTTTAAGCATTCGTTTAAATTGTTGAATATTTTTTGAATTCAATGTATTGGAATAACGTATTTTCTGATAATAATCACCCGCCTGTTTAAATAAAACTTGCTGTTCAGGTTTAACGTCTTGAGCTAAACGCAACAACCATTGATTTACCGTTTCGGCATCTTGTTTACGCTGCTCAGTTGTTAAGCTTCGAGAAAAAGATTGAATGACAATGTCATATTCAGAAGTTTGAGCACGTTTACGGCAAAATATAACCCACCAGTACAGTAAAACTAACCCACCAATGCTAATAATAATCAGCAATACCAATGAATAAGTGGATTGGAGTCCTAGCTTCTGCAACCAACCTCGTTGAGCCTCTGCATTATAGCCAACCACCTTACTTTGCCATTGGTAACTTGCATAGTCACTCCAAATGCGGATTTTGTTTAATACCGAATAGCGCTGTACATTCCATCGACTACTCTCACCCCAAACACTGGCATCTTGGCTCATTAAATCTTGCATACCCTGTTCAATACGCTGCGGTGCAATCATGGCTGTTGGGTCATAGCGTTTCCAGCGCCCATCCACAAAGACTTCCGTCCATGCGTGCGCATCTAACTGTCGAACTTCCCAACTTTTTGCATCTGGTGAAGGCTGACCACCTTGATACCCAACCACAATACGCGCTGGAATTCCCGCATAACGCATCAGCATCACGAAGCTAGAAGCATAATGTTCACAAAAACCCTGTTTGGATTGAAACAAAAACTCATCAATACGATGCTGTCCCAACAAGCCTGGCTGCAAGGTATAGCTAAAGCCATTGTTGCGATACCATTGCAAAATATTTTGGATAAAACGTTTCGGGTTCTCGTCACTTTGCTTAAACAGCTGCTGTGCCAATTGCTGCGCTTTCAAGTCCACGTGCTCAGGCGCTTTTAAGTTTATGCTTCGTTGTAACTTAGATAATTCACTTTGGGAAAATTGAACATTTCCCATCCATTGCAATGCAATAGGTTCCACCCGCTGCACTTGACGATAAGCCTGAATACTCCAATCCTGACGTAGCTGATAACGTCGCTCTAAGGGTTGTGAATATTCCAATGCCATAATCCACGGAATCGCGACATCAGCAGGTAAATATTGATAGTTCCATTTTTTGGATGTAGAGATTTGCGTTAATGTATCATCCGAAATACCTTGTTGATTAATAAAACTACTGGTCCACTTTTGCCCATCATATTGATCCAAGACCATCGCGCGCCAATAAAGCTGCGAACGATTGGGCAGCTGAGTGACATCACCGATAATACGAAAAGCCAAATGACTGGACTGGGATAATTGCGCAATATCTCCAGGCGACATACTGTCACTCATCCCTGTCACCGCCTTATTTTCAGGAATTGGAATATGCCAAAGTGGGGGTAAACGCGGAAAAAAGATAAACAACAGCACAAAAAAAGGCAGTGCGAGACCTACAAATTTAATGACGTGTTTTGCATCTTGCCTTAATGCCATACGATTCGAGTTTTCAGATGCAAAAGAATGGGTTTGCACTCGATACAGCCCCAACAAACAACTCAATAAACAGAGTAAAACCATGGCAGCCGTCATAAATGACTGACTATGTAAAAACATACTCGCCGCAACGAATAATGCAAAGTTAAACAGAATGATAACATCACGCTGCGTTTTTGTTTCTAAGGCTTTCGCAAAGAGAAAGATACTTAAAACGGCTACACCCGCTTCCACACCTAAAAAGCTTTGATAGCTCCAAAAGGTCACTGCTAGAGCAATAATAGTCAAAATGTAAATTGCCCATTTCGGGAAATGGTTGCCCGTGGATTTCATGAAATACCATAGACAGCCGATACAAATGGCGAAAATGACACTCAATAGCACAGGACTAAAACTTAGTTGTGTGATCCAAATCAAACTCAGTGTCAGCACAATGGCAATACGAATAGAAGAGTGCATATTACTCACCTATGCCTGCGCCAAAAGTAATTTGGCTTGAAGGTACTGTTCTCGCCCTATCCCTTTGGCCAGTTCAGTATGAGGTAAATACAGGGCATAGGCGTATTGTAACTGCTCACATTGTTCAACCAAGCCCATCATTAAGCTTAATTTTTCTTCATGTGAAGGACTCGGCATATGTGCATAGTGGATGTCTAAACTGTGTTGATCCTGATGTTGTTCAAAGACCTTAATAAATAAACCTTGTCCTTGTGCCACTTGTTTCCATGAAACCGCCTGTAAAGAGTCACCCTCTTTAAAATTTCGCAATTCTCGGAATTCATCCATGTCCGGTTCAAAACTGTGCTGTTGCTGTTTATTTTCTGCCGCTAAAGACTTAGTTTTAGGCGCGATCCACACAGGTGCTTGGATAAAAAAATAACTCCAAGCGCGAACGAGACCAAATGGATAAGTCGAATATATTTTAATCTCTGGAAAACTAAACTGTCCGCGCTCTTTGGGAAAAAAATTTAAATCGACCACCTGATGGGTATCTTGAATAAACAACTGTTCTATATGATCAGCATAAGTAATCCAGAGGTATCGAGGCTGCGAATGCAATTGTTTGAAATGCATTTGTAATTGCAATGCACTCTCAACCTGCCCTATTTCAGGGAATACAAGGTCAATACTTAAGCCATGTAGCTGCTTAAAGGTCAAATAAAAACTCATACACAGCACGGCACTGATTAAAAAACAAAACGCTAAAATTAAATTATTGGCATAATTCACCCCAGCAATAAAGGTGATTAAAATCAGCACCACATACACATATCCTTGCTGATAAATAAACACCAGTACATCTTTTTGGGTCAGTTGTTTTTCAGCTTTGAATTGAAAGCGTTTATTTATCCAGTTTTGCCACAGCATGCGTCAGCTTATCCTATCAGTGAACTTTGACTTGCTTCATAAGTTGCTCAGTTTCAGCTTCACCCAGCCCTATTCGATGCGCGGTCACTGCGACAAATACAGCCTGTACATCATCGGGTGTAACAAATGCATGGGCTTTGACCAAAGCATATGCTTGAGCTGCTTTCTTCAAAGCCAGTACGCCACGTGTAGATAATCCATGTCGACCTTTACGGGTCTCAGCCGCCAAATCTAGAATATAATCCAAGACTTCCTCAGACAGATAAATCTGTGGCACCAAAGTTTGTAAGGCAAGAATGTCTTGTTCGGTGAATACAGTCATCAACTGCTGAATCAAGTCATGACGGGATTGCTGCTGCAATAAAGCCTTTTCTGCCTGACGTGATGGATAACCCAAAGATAGCCGCATAAGAAAACGGTCGAGCTGTGACTCTGGTAGTGCATAGGTTCCACTTTGAAAAAGTGGGTTTTGCGTTGCAATTACCCAAAAAGGCTGCGGTAGCACATAACGACTTGCATCAATTGTCACCACACCCTCTTCCATCGCTTCTAAAAGCGCACTCTGCGTTTTCGGACTACAGCGGTTAATTTCATCTGCGAGTAAAATTTGAGTAAAAATTGGCCCTTGCTTAAACTCAAACAGATGTTCTTTTTGGTTAAACATATTCACCCCAATCACATCGCTTGCCAGCATGTCATTGGTAAACTGAATCCGTTTAAATTGAAGACCGGCCAAATGGGCCAAGCTACTGGCCAATGTGGTTTTGCCTAAACCGGGCAAGTCTTCAAATAAGATATGCCCACCAGCTAAAAGGCTGCATAAGGCTAATTGGGTTTGTTGATTTTTATCTAAAACGATTTGATTAACTTGATTGAGGAATTCTTGGATTTTTGGATAAAAAATACTTAACTGTGATTCATCGAGCATGTCATATTGCAACGTTTCTACCGTTTTCTCTTTTCCCCAAAGCACCTTATTCTCCCCAATCAAAATATAAATCAAGGTTTAACATACAGGTTTTTCAAACATACTCAAAGACGATCCTTATAAATATTCAATGATTTGCGTATGAATAACTTCCCTCACATCAAGCTATTGTTTCACTGCAGATTTCAACTGATCTTTTAAAGTATCTGCGCTCATTGAAAATGATGGAGATGATTTCTCTGCTTGCTTAATCAATTCTATGAGTCGTGCATTGATTGGAGCCTGTCTACCACATTGCTCTGCAAGTTTTAAAACCTCACCATTAATCCAGTCGACCTCTGTGGGGCGACCTGCAATTAAATCATCTTGCATAGACGACCGGGCTAGTGGATCGATTGCCAACATTTTACGACTTAATAATTTAAATAATGGATTGGGTAAACTCAGTAATTTTGGAATCAAATGGGTCGGAACTGCGGTTAACTTTGCAGGTTTAATTTGTGCATAATCAAGCAGCTCTATAGCTTCCTGCTGCGCCATTGCCACACATTGGCGATATTTACGAATCGACAATTGTTCCTTTAGCGGTTTTTTTGACAATGCATTGATTGAATTATTTAAATTAAGTAAAAGCTTGGCCCACTGCACAGCCAGCATGTCTTTTTCAAAAACAATCTCTAAACCTGCTTTTTGAAATGCATTCTCAAACAAATTTTGATTCGGATATTGCTTAACACTTAATGCACCAGAGGTACCTTGATGATAATGCCCAGCTTCTTGCGTGGCGATGTTAAAAGGAACCATCCCCTCTAAAATCATCGGCCCTTGCAAAACCCTTTTTAAAATAGGGACATTACTTAAACCATTTTGAAAGCTGATGATCAGCGGTGTTTTAGCCCCTAGATATTCTTTAAGTTCATGTACAACTTGTTCGGTTGCCGCCGATTTCACACAAATTAAAATAACATCGGCATCCACAACCTGAGTAGGATCGGTCGTTAGTTTGAGTTGATGAGGTGCAAGTTTGATCTTTTTGCCTAAATAATCAGTTAAGACTAAGCCCCATTGGGAAAGCTCTGCATGAATACGTGGACGCGTGATAAAAGTAACATCATTACCTGCAGCAACCAACCTTCCGCCTAAATAACACCCAATGCTTCCAGCACCATAAATATATATTTTCATTCAATTTCCCTTTGCAAACATTCCAGTATTTTAAGAACTATAACAATCAAAAGCTGTCAAATATACAACATGAACCTTTTATGCCTCACACTCCGTGTTGCGTTATGATTTAAGCCGTGATGTAACAACTTGCTTCATGCAAAAAGTACACTGTCGAATCTAACACGAGCAACCGCATGTAATTGAGTATTTTCACAAAAAAACGGCACCGAAGTGCCGTCTTTGAATTGATTAATTATATTAACATGGGCACTTTTTCATGCCATTCGTTGCAGATGGATAACGTGCATCCACACAATGACGATAAAAAGTTTTAGCATCCATCGCTTCTAAATCAGGATGGTGCTTTTTCATATGCTCCAAATAGTTTGGATAATCAGGCACCCCCACCATCAAGCGAAAACTTTGCTGCAAACGTTGCCACAATGTCGCAATTCGAGACCAATTTTTAGGGTTCAGAATCAAATCTTTCTGCGACATCACGGTCATTTTAATGATTTTATAAATCATCGTTTTTCCACTTTTAGCAAATTTTAGATTCATCTGACTCTCCTTAATGTCCAGCTTTTGATGGCTGAATGTCTTCAGGATCACGATAAATGGCTTCTGCCTCATGCACAGTCGGAACTGGGCTTGCCAATGCACGACGAATCACTCTAATCGCAGCAAACAGCATCACAATCGCCACAATCATAAAGAATCCACAGAGTGCGGCATTGATCTGATTCGACATCGCAACAGTCTGCATTTCAGCAACCGTTTTTGCTGGTGCTAAAATTTCATTGTTTGCAATTGCATTGTTAAAGCGTTCAGCTTGTGCCAAGAAACCAATTTTTGGATTTTCATGGAAAATTTTCTGCCAGCCCGCTGTCATACAGGTTACCAACAAGAATATGGTCGGGATAATCGTGACCCATACATATTTCTCTTTCTTCATTTTGAAGAGGATAACCGTGCCTAAGATCAATGCCATAGCCGCAAGCATCTGGTTACCCACACCAAACAGTGGCCATAAGCTATTGATGCCCCCGAGCGGATCGACGACACCTTGGTAAACAAAGAAGCCCCAACCCGAAACCGCAACCGCTGTACCCAACAAATTTCCGAAGAAGTTATGTGAGTTTTTCACCGCAGGAATCACAATACCCACGGTATCTTGCACCATGAAACGACATGCACGCGTACCCGCATCAACTGCTGTTAAAATAAATAGTGCTTCGAATAAAATGGCAAAGTGATACCAAAACGCCATCATTTCACGGCTATTGAAAATTTCCGTAATGATGTGTGCCATACCAATAGCAAAAGTTGGTGCACCGCCAGTACGTGAAAGGATGGTACTTTCACCCACTTCTTGAGCCAGTAAAGTTAATGTTTCTGGAGTAACAACAAAACCTAAGTTACGAACAGCTTCAGCTGCGGTGTCTACACTTGTACCCAGCAAAGCGGCTGGTGAGTTAATCGCAAAATACACACCCGGATCAAGCACTGCGGCACAGATCAGAGCCATGATTGCAACAAATGACTCCATGAGCATACCGCCATATCCAATCATTCGAATATCACGTTCATTGTTCACAAGTTTCGGCGTGGTGCCTGACGACACTAAAGCGTGGAAACCTGAAATTGCGCCACAGGCAATGGTAATAAATAAGAATGGGAACATTGAACCTGCAAACACAGGGCCAGTACCATCAATAAATTGCGTGAACGCTGGCAGCTTCATTTCTGGCATTGCGAAAATAATACCGACTGCCAAACCTGCAATAACACCAATCTTTAGGAAGGTTGATAAGTAATCGCGTGGTGCAAGCAATAACCACACAGGTAGTGCTGAAGCCACGAAACCATAAATAATCAGTGCCCAAGTCAACTGAGTGCCCGACAGTGTAAAGAACGCACCCCAATATGGATGCTGTGCAATATTTTCACCGTAGACAATACCGAGCATCATCAAAACGAAACCAATAATAGATACTTCTGCAATTTTACCCGGGCGGATAAAACGCATGTAAATCCCCATAAAGAGTGCAATTGGAATCGTTGCCGCAATACTAAATACGCCCCACGGGCTGTGTGCAAGTGCTTTGACCACGACCAGTGCCAAAACTGCAAGGATAATAATCATTACCCCCAATGCACCAAGCATGACCACAATACCTGCAAAAGTTCCAAGCTCTTGCTTTGCCATTTCACCGAGTGAACGTCCATCACGACGGGTAGAAATAAACAACACCAAAAAGTCTTGTACTGCACCTGCAAGCACAACACCCACAAGTAACCAAATTGTGCCAGGTAAATAGCCCATTTGCGCTGCTAAAATAGGCCCTACTAATGGACCTGCACCTGCAATCGCTGCAAAGTGATGTCCAAATAGAACGCTTTTGTTGGTTGGAACATAGTCCAGACCATCATTCAAACGATGCGCGGGAGTTAAGCGACGTTCATCAAGCTCAAAAACTTTATTTGCAATAAATAAACTATAGAAGCGATAAGCAATACTATAAATACAGCCCGCAGCAAGTACGAGCCAGATGGCATTGACATGCTCACCACGACTCAGTGCCAATATCCCAAACGAGACTGCACCGATGATGGCTACCAGTAGCCAGATGATTTTTGAAGTCAGGGTTGACTTCGGCTGAACAGATTCCATTTCAATCCCTCATATTTGTTGCATTCAATCAGCGTCTTTAATTATTCGAGGTACTGCTGTTTTCCTTTGCGACTTTACTCTGCATCTCCTTGTTTTGATCTAATACTTTGGCATAAAAAAAGGGATGATTTTCATCATCCCTTCCGATAATAGTCTATTTTTAAACCATTATGCACGTTCTAAATAATCGCCAGTACGAGTATCTACACGAACGCTTTCCTCTTGCTGTACAAATAATGGAACACGTACTACAGCACCTGTTTCCAATTTTGCAGGTTTACCACCACCGCCAGAAGTATCACCACGTACACCCGGATCAGTTTCAACAATTTTCAAAACTACGAAGTTTGGTGGGTTTACTGTTAACGGCACGCCATTGAACAGCATAATAGTGCATTTTTCATTTGAATCATCTTTTAACCATTTTGCAGCATCACCCATTGCTGTTTTGTCAGCAGCGATCTGTTCAAATGATACAGGATCCATGAAGTTCCACATTTCGCCGTCGTTGTACAAGTATTCCATTTCTACTTCTACAATGTCAGCCGCTTCTAAAGAATCACCAGACTTAAATGTTTTTTCTAAAACTTTACCAGAACGTAAATTACGTAGTTTTACGCGGTTAAATGCTTGACCTTTACCTGGCTTTACATATTCATTTTCCATGATTGAACATGGGTTACCATCAAGCATAACCTTAAGGCCTGACTTGAAATCATTCGTAGAATAATAGGCCATGACTGGCGCACTCCAAACTAACTAACTTAAATATTTATGTCTTTATCTTAGACACCAAAGCTTTGAAAAGCGGGGCCATAAAGATAGGGCATCTTTTTTGATGCCTCGTATTGTAAATGAGCAAGGTGTTATGAAGCAATGAAAATCCACTGCCTATAAGCCGAAGATCTTGATAAAATAGCCTCGTTCCGCGTGTTTTTGTGTATTGAAAAAGCCTTTTTAGACCGCACACATCCGAACAACTCGTTTCGACATCACTCGATTTGATGACCTAACTTTCTTTTGACCTAGTATTTGACCCCTTATTGCATGACTCATTATTTGTACCAAGAGCAAAATTGGCAAGCTCAACTCAGTGATTTAATTACTGATCCTTTAGAATTACTTAATATTCTAGAGCTTTCTCCTGAGCAACTGCTGTCAGGCGCACTGCTTGCATCAATCCAATTTAAACTCCGTGTTCCCCGTGCTTTTGTGACAAGAATGCAAAAAGGTAATCCGCTTGATCCTTTACTCCTTCAAGTCCTGCCCCATCATCTTGAGCTTGAAGAACATCCCGACTTCGTGACCGACCCCTTGGGTGAGGAACAAGCCAACCAACAACCCGGTGTTTTACACAAATATAAAACTCGTTTCTTACTGACACTAACTGGGGCATGTGCCGTTCATTGTCGTTACTGTTTTCGTCGACATTTCCCCTATCAAGAGAACCTACCAAAGTCAGAAGATTGGATCAATATTCAACATTATATTCAGTCGCAACCTGACATTAATGAAGTCATTTTGAGTGGTGGAGACCCCTTAACGCTGTCCAATCGTAAAATAAAATTATGGATTGAACGCTTAGAAAGTATTCCCCAACTTAAATTTTTGAGAATTCACTCACGAGTTCCTATCGTAATGCCTAACCGTGTCGATGATGAGCTAATTTCCATCTTAAAAAACAGTAGGCTGCGCATTATTCTAGTGGTACACTCAAATCATGCATCGGAATTGGATGATTTTACCTGCCGTCAATTACAGCAATTAGTCGCAGAAAAAATCACCGTTTTCAATCAGGCGGTTTTATTGAAAGGGGTCAATGATCACGTTCAAATTTTGACAGATTTGAGCTACCGTTTATTCGATGCAGGTGTTTTGCCATACTATTTACATGTTTTAGATAAAGTAAAAGGGGCTCACCATTTTGATTTAAACTCGCAAAACATTGATTTGCTGTATCAAGGATTATTGGCGAATCTACCCGGCTATCTGGTTCCCAAGTTGGTCAGGGAAATTGCGGGAGAAAAGAATAAGACACCACTTTTCGGGGTTTCAACTTTTTGAGTTAAATAATAACGATGATGACGACGAGTACTTCAGATATTTTCCAAAAACCAACTGAATTAAAGTTGGATAAGCTTAGTTTCTGCCCAAGCACAGTCAAAGGCTTACAAGAATGGTTAGCAAACTTATCCATTTTACAGTTGGGTGACTCTTCTCGTTCCTTATTTCAAGCATTACTTGAAGTCTCCGAACTTCAAGTCAGCGAAACACTTCGCTTTGATTTAGTTCAAGTGCTGCATCCAAATTTGGAAAATGTGCTTACCAGTTTAGAGAAACATTTTTTTAATCAAGGCCTCATCACCACTGACCGAAATGACCATATTATTGAGCTTGCCTTATTAATGCGTAGTCATTTTGCTAAAGTCTATATCGACATTGCAAAACGTGTTTCTCAGCAAATCACTCAAAATAAGTTTTCTCTATTTGCTTTTAATCAAAAAAAGAACCTACAAATGGCTCGAACCGTATCGAGTTATTATGCTTTACAACAACTGTCACTGCTGTTGTACCAACAACACTTGCTCTATAGTTCCCCGATTCCGGGTCAGTGGCTAGCAGCTCATCAACTCTTGGATTCTGCTATTCAAAATAACTTCTATTTGACCAACATTAATCAACTACAAGGCACGCAGCATCAACTGAGCAATATTAGTCAAGCCTATGCGCAGCTCATTCTATTGGATATTTTTAATACCCATCAAATCCGTCCAGGTGAGATTCAAGGGCTGTTTTTGTGTAGCTTTGATTGGGCGAAACTGATTCAAATTTTACCTAAAGAAACCACCTTATCTCGCTATATTGTCGATGCATCAAAAGATTATCCACCAACTTATAATTCTCAAAAAAACAGTCACATTCAGCCGAATATTTTTATCTCGACGCAAGCCCTGCTTGATCATCTCTCAGAGATGCAAACCAAACGCGCTGAGCCACTGTCTCGCGATGAGAAGATTTTCCTTACCCCTGCTTTGCATTTTCACATTCATAACTTATTGACGAATAATATTGAACGTAAGCATGAGCGTTATGAATACTCTGCTCAATTACAAATTTGTTTTGGCCTGTCGGTCGCACATTTCTATTTGTCTAAAGGCAAAAACTTTAATGAAACTTTAGAGCTAGAAGGCAACTACAACTTTCAGAATGAAAGTCACGTGATCAACTCCATGAACAGTAATATTCCTGTGGAGACGAGTTCTGCTCGTATGATTGATCGTGAATCGAAACAAATCTACCCTGCCGAAGTTTTAGATATTAGTGTGAATGGTTACCGTATTCGCTGGACTGGACCAACACCTGCGCATTTAAAAACAGGTGAGTTTATTTTGGTTCAAGAAAATGCACATAGCCAATGGCGCGGTGGTGTGATTCGCTGGATTAAACAATCAAGTGAAAAAAGCTTGGAACTGGGTTTAGAAATCTTAGCACAAGACCTTTTCCCATGTGCCGTAATGGTAAAAACAGATCGAACCACTCAGAACTATCAGCCTGCATTATTGGTACAAACGTCCCAGCTAGATGAAGTACAGACTAGTCTCATTGTCCCGGGTTCGAATATGTACCGAGAAAAACAAACCATTCACTTACGCCTAGGTGATGAAGATCTTAAAATTTATTTAGTAAAAGCACATTTAATTACACAAAGTTTTATTCGTTTTGATTATGAATTGTTGAATGACCAACAAGAACCATTGGTTCAAAGTTTTATTCAAAAGCAAATGAATGCTATTAAGAATCACGATTTATGGGAAGCATTGAAGTGAGAAATCCATTATTATCTAAAAAGTTAAAACGTACGGAAACACGTTTACTCATTATTGATGATAATCAGATCCGTTATAACCAAATTCGTGACCTTTTAACTTCTAGCGATCATCAAGTTCATGCCACTTTACTGGATGACTTACAAAACTTTGAAAAACAGCTCCATCTGCCTTGGGATGTGGTGATTTTTGGTCGCGCTTATGACTTAAAGTATGAACAAGCACTGACTTTGATTCGCAACTCTAACCAAGTCAATTTACCACTGATTTTATTAAAGCCCGATGAATATCAATCAACCCAATACGCAAGTTTTATTCGTAAAGGAGTCTATGATATTTTGGACTTAGAAGAAGCGGATAACTTTTACTTAGGTCTACTGCGTGCGCTGTCATTAAGTCGCTTATTGCAAAGTCAACAACAACTTATGAATGAGCTTGAAACAGCGCAAAGCCAAGCACAGGCTTTAGTTGAAGAAAGCAATAAAGCCATTGCTTTAATTCAAGAAGGGATTCATGTTTCAGCCAATGCTGAATACTTACAACTGTTCGGCCTAAGCTCTGAAGATGATATTATTGGTCAACCGCTGCTTGATATTCTCCAGCCGAAAGATGTAAACGATTTCAAAATCCGTTTTAAGAAAATTTCACAAGGTCAGTTTGATTTAGGTGCTTTTGAAGTTGCTACTCTCAATAATAATGCCCAAACTAAAAATCCTTTAAAGGTTGAATTTTTAGCTGCACCTGAAGAGGATGCACTCCAACTGACGATTGAAGTCGAATCTGAACGACCTGCTGCTCCATCGATCAACACTGAAAAACACGCGATAAAACCTAATACGTATCAACAAATTAACCGTGCCATGACCAAGCAACCCTCTGATCAGAATGCTTTGGTTAGCTTTGCACTCAGCTCTTGTCCAGATGAAATTTTTAAAGCCAACTGGGCAACCACGCGTGATTATTTTAACAATATTTACAGCTTTTTAAATGAACAGACTCATATTCCTCTGTTTAAGGCGGGTGGGCAAACCATCGTTGGTTTATTCCAAGCAGAATCACAGGCCAAACTTGAATCTAAGCTGATTGCGTTAAATGCGCTCACCAAACCACAACTCATTACCGTAGAAAACAATAGCTATCCAGTAAATTTGCGCATTGGCTATACTTTATTGAAAGGTGAAATTTCAAATCAAGATCAGTTTGAAAACTTATTGTGCTCAGCCTTTAAAACCACCTTACCGACCAATCAAGACGATTGCGAAATTGAGCAAAAAGCCAGTATTGACATGCCTGTGATTGAGTTGATCAACCCTACTGTCAGCGATACTTTAGACACTCAAAAAACAGCAAATGAACCTACGGTGCTTAAAGCCTTACATCTTGCATTAGAGCGTGGCGAGATTCATCTTAAATATCAACAGCTTTACGACAAAGAAGACACTAATTTATACACCTATGAAGTTACTAGTGGCTTTATTTATGGTAATACGTGGAAAGATATATCGAGCCTCAAAGAGTTAAGTGAAGACCACGAACTGTCTATTAAACTTGACCGCTGGATTTTAGTTGAGTCGTGTAAACAGCTACACAATTTTATCACTCAGTATCCTGAAGCAAAGTTGATTGTAAATTTAAACAAAGCCGTACTGTTGAATGACCGCTCTTTCCCTGAATTTATCGCCAAACTGATTACCATTGTACGCAGTAAGTTAAGTCACCCAATTACCCTTCAGTTCTCTGAGGATGATATCAGCCAGAACATTGCTGAAGCGCAAAAATACATTGCCCAGCTTCGCCAATATGGTGCTGAAGTTTCGATTCGTGACTTTGGTAATAGCATTTATAGTGAATCTATTCTACGTCAGCTCGATATCAACAATCTCACCTTACATGAAAACTTAACTCGCATGCTCAGTAGCGACGCCAACACGGAAGAGTTGCAAGAAAAAGTTGCGGTATATCATCAATTGAAAAACATTCAAATTATGTTACGTGATCTGAATGATATGACGTCGTTTGCCAATGCATGGAATGTCGATGCCCGCTTTATTCAAGGTGATTATTTCCAGAAGAAACTTGATCATTTGATTGATGTGCAGGATCAGTAAAAGTTAAATCTTGGATACTAACCTCTAAATTTCAAGGCCCCTATACGGGGTCTTTTATTATATGGTCTAACTAGCAGCCCTATGACTCTGTATTCAAATATCATAGGCATAAAAAAAACGGGCAAATGCCCGTTTTTTTCTTTTGCTATTAGTCGCGTTTGATAGAACGTGACATGCCAGCAAAACGTTGTTTGAACTTGTCGATACGACCGCCAGTGTCAACGTTCTTTTGCTTACCAGTGTAGAATGGGTGGCAAGCTGAACATACGTCTAGGTAAACAGTTTCTTTACCAAGTGCTGAACGAGTTTCGATTACGTTACCGCAAGAACATGTAGCAACTAAAGTTTGGTATTTTGGGTGAATATCGGCGCGCATCGTCGATTACTCCATAAAAATTAAAGAAGGTTTTGCTGTCATCGCAATTGATCACTCTCAAAATTGAGGAAAGGGCCACTTAATTAAATTAAGTTGCAGATCAACACCATAACAGACCATTCTTTTGGCCCACCGAGACGGATACCGTCAGAGCTAAGCACAACAAGTGGCAAATATTATACGAGATATAGTATCAGATAGCCAATTATTCTTTCGTTTCAATTTCAGATTGCTTGGCCCAATAGTTAGCAATAATCCCACACACCATCAGCTGGATTTGATGAAAAATCATAATCGGTAAAACAATCATCCCCAAAGGTTGTCCAATAAAAAGAATCTGTGCCATTGGAACACCACTAGCCAAAGTCTTTTTTGAACCACAGAAAAAAATGGTTTTCTGATCGGCACGGTTAAAGCCTAACCAACGTGGTAAAAACAACCCAAGCAACATAATAATCGTCAATAAGACTGAACACACAATAATCAATAGGATTAATGTACCAACACTCACCTCTTGCCATAGGCCCGCTACCACAGCACTGCTGAAAGCACCGTACACCACCATTAATATCGAACCCTGATCGAATGCTTTGACGATGCTTGGCATTTTCTGCATATACGGAAATACATATGGTCGAAGTAGCTGTCCAAGGACAAACGGAACCAACAGCAATAAGGTGATTTGAAGAATAGACGAGGTTGGATCAAAACCATGCTCTGACTGCCCCAAAATGAAAAAGGCTACCATCACAGGGGTAATAAACATCCCGATCAAATTTGAAAATGATGCACTACATACCGCCCCAGCCACATTGCCTTGCGCGACCGAAGTAAACGCAATTGAAGATTGTACTGTCGATGGCAAAAAGCACATAAACAAAAAGCCCCAATACAACTCCTGCCCAAGTAGTGGTACCAATACAGGTTTTGCAAGCAAACCTAAAACGGGAAAAAGGATGAAGGTAAATGCAAAAACCAACGCGTGGAGTTTCCAATGCATCATGCCCTGAATCACGGCTTCACGGGATAGTTTAGCACCATGCAAAAAGAATAATATCGCAATCGCGACCGTCGTCAGTACACCAAATACACTGGCAGCTTGACCTGAAACAGGGACAAAGCTGGCTAAGAGCACCATAACAAATAGCAATAACGTAAACCGATCGAGTGCCAATAATTTCAACATACCAACATCCTGTCATTCCTCTAAAAATGAAAAAGCCCAGCGACTAATTTACCTTTGGGTAAATTCATCTTACTGAGCTATATAAATAAAGCTAGCTTTTACAGGATATGTTCAATATTTTTTTAATTAATACTGTGCATACACGCTGCATATGACCTAATAACAGCTTAGTTATTACGTGCATTATTATCTTGTTGAATCAGTTCAATTTTATAGCCATCTGGATCTTCTACAAAGGCAATAACCGTTACGCCACCCTTCATTGGTCCGGCTTCACGCACGACATTACCACCGCGCGCTTTGATGTCCTCACAAGCTTTATAAGCATCATCTACAGCAATGGCAATATGACCGTAAGCATTACCTAATTCATAGCTGTCCGTATCCCAGTTATGTGTCAGCTCTAAAACCGTATGATTTTCCTCATCACCATAACCCACAAATGCCAAGGTAAAACGACCTTCTTCATAATCACGCTTACGAAGTAAAGTCATACCAAGCACTTCAGTATAGAACGCCAAAGATTGTTCTAAATTGCCTACACGTAGCATGGTATGTAGCATGCGCATTGGAATTTCCTCATGATTTATTCTCAGCCCCCAATATAGGCAAAGCCGTCCTATATTTCAAACCTCAACCATAAAAAAAGCAGCCACAAGGGCTACTTTTTTAATTCGAGACAAGTCGATGCTTTAACTTTGTTCAGCGGCATGCTCTCGTAGAAGTTTCGCTACCCAGACCACTAGGATTAAAATGGGGATTCCAATGAGTGTGGTCAGCAAGAAGAAATTTGGATAGCCAATATTGGACACAATTGTCCCTGAGTAACCACCTAGAATTTTGGGTGTTAAAGTCATCAATGAACTAAAAATCGCATACTGAACCGCAGTAAAAGATACACTGGTCAAACTTGATAGAAATGCAATAAATGCAGCACCAGCTAAACCTGATGCCAAGTTATCAACAATAATCGCAAAATACAGCCAGTTTGAACTATATTCCTTAATCACCTTCCCTTTAACTTCTAACTGTCCATCAACCGCTTTATTCAAGTTGATTGGTTGAAGATCAACATCTAAAGTTGCAGATTTTTCAGCTGCAGGATTCACCTGATAATTCAGTGCAGTGTGTTGTTGCGCACGCTCATTTTGCATCAATACGGCATTCAGCTTTTTAGAATTTGAATCAAGGAGCTGTTTCGCGGGAATTGCTGCGCTAAACACACCTTCTTTGTCTAACTTTGCATCAAAGCTTTGACCATCTAAGCTCAATTGAATCCTTTGGTTTTCAGCCAATGTAGCAAGGTATTGACCTCGTACTACGATACTTCCTTCAGACTCTCGTTGATCAATCACATTATCAGCCGTGATCGGTAGCAATAGCAATGCCGTAGATGCACCCGTTTGACTGATATAAGGCAATGTGACCGAAACAGGCTCTGAAGTATCATTTTGAAAACTGGCCGTTGCAGTTAGACTTTCATTTGCCTGAAGCTGCTTAACAGGAACCTTAATTGTCCATGCACCTGTCTCATCCGCTTGAGTTTTGAAACTTTGCTCACCGACATTGATCACAACATCATTTAAAGGTTGTCCTGATTTGACCAAGCCAATAAAGATGAGATTGGTTGAACTGGCCAAGATTGCTCCGACAAACATCAATTTCATGATGTTCATACGCTGCGCCAGTAGTCCTCCTAAAAAACCACCAACCAAACTAAAAATCACCCCATAAACTTTCACCGCTTCAGCAATCTGTTCTTTGGTAAAGTTTAAGTCTTGATAAAACACATTGGAGATCACACCTGCAATAATGTCGGAAATACGGTAAAATCCAATCAACAACAGCAATACCAACGCCAATTTCACGCCATAACGCTTAAAGAAGTCTGCAACAGGATTCACCCATGTTTCATAGGCCATTTGTTTGTTCACAGCACCCATTTTGACTAGGCTTGAACCCACTAAAAATGCAACAGCACCAGAGCCAATAAAACGTAAAGCCTCAAAACAAAACAGTGCAAAACTATCTTTGATCGACCAGAGCTGAATCAGCATTTCTGTGAGCTTGCCTGAGTAAATATAACTCAGTACAAAACTCACCACAGACACAAAGAAAACTGCCACTAAACGATAATAATCTACTCGTTTATATTCTTTACGTACCCGATCAACTTGTGGCTCACGTATGCATAAAGTGGTTGCGATCCCGACCAACATGACCGCCGCCATTGCCAAATACGTCCACTTCCACGCCTCATAAATATAGTTACCTTTGGCTGTACCCAAATAAGCCGCTAAAAATAACGCACCCGCACCTGCAACGATCATGCCGATGCGATAACCAGCGTTATAAGTTGAAGCCAACACTGTTTGCATTTGCGTTTCTGCCAGCTCAATACGATAGGCATCAATCACAATATCTTGTGTCGCAGCAGAAAAACCTAAAAGCACCGCACCCGCAGCCATTTGGTAAAGATAACTCTGACCAAGAGACGGATCTGAAAAAGCCATGATAGAAATGGCACAGATAATTAAGAGTTGTGCGATCAATAGCCATGCACGGCGACGACCCAATAATTTGGTCAGCGCTGGTACAGGCAATTCATCGACCAAAGGAGCCCAAACAAATTTGAATGAATAACCCAGAGCTGCCCAACTAAAAAAAGTCACCGCGCTCTTATCGATACCTGCTTCCCCTAGCCATAAAGATAAGCTCGAGAAAATTAACAGGATTGGGATACCTGCGGAGAAACCCAAAAACAGCATGATCAACGCACGGCGATCTAAAAATGCAGTAAAGGCGGATTTCCATCCTAAAGATTGTGTTGTCATTACGTTTTTGTTGTCTTAAAACCAATGCTGCTATTCAAACCCTTAATACAATTTGTTTCAACCTGATTTATAAAATCAATGTTCTATTTTTGTCGACAAACACTGCGACTTTGCTTGATCTTTTGCATTAAACCTGTATACCTTTAAGTTTCTAACGCAATCTTTAGTTTCGGATTTCAAAGTGACCCAAAAACACGATCAAATGAGCTCTTCTATATCTGTACCACCCGCATTAAATAGTCAAGAAAATCCAGAAAACAACCTTAGTTCAGCATTTGACCAACCCGAAATTCAAACGACCTTAGCAAAGACACAACTTCAAGCAGAGCAACTGACGCATACCCCTGCTCTGGATAAGATTCCAGCCTCAACGCGTCGTATTAAACCGCTCAATAATTTTTTAGGGCAAGACCGCGCACGTGCTTCAGTTGAAGCAGGAATTTCCTTACCTTATTCTGGCTATAATATATTTGCCGTAGGGACAGCTGGCTTGGGCAAGCGCACCATGGTCAAGCGTTTACTCCAGCAACACGCCAAAAATATGCCGACACCGAACGATTGGGTTTACGTTTATAATTTTAAAAGCCCACGTCAACCGATTGCTTTAGAATTACCTGCGGGTCAGGCGGTAAAATTTCAAACCATGTTACATCAAACATGGCAAACCACTTTAAAGCAGCTCGAGCGCCGCTTTACTGCTGAAACCTACTACAACCGTATAGAAGCCATTCGCCAACAAACGGGTGACGTTCAGCAACAAGCCTTGATTGAATTGACTCAAGAAGGCGAAGAGCTCGACCTCAAACTGGTCTCTCGGAATGATGAACACTGCTTTATCCCCGTCCAGTATGTAGACGATAAAGTATTGGAAATGACGCAGGCCGACATCAATGCTTTAAGCTCTAAAGAGCGTTCTGAAATTAATGCCAATATACGCCACATGGATAAAAAACTTGAACGTTTAGGCATGCATTTAGGCGACTTGGAAGAAGATGCCCGCGATAAAGTTCAAGTGTTGAACCGCGATATTGCCAAGCAAGTTTTATTACCTAAAGTCGAACAGTTACTGACTAAGTTTGCTGAGGTTGAAGGCTTAAAAGACTATTTAAAATATTATGCTGAAGACATTATTAACAATGTCGAGGTGGTACTCGAACAAGAAGAAGATGACTTTACGCCAGGCCTGTTTAGTCGTATCCCTTCGCGCTACCAAGCCAATGTGATTGTGTCGCATAAACCCAATGCTGGCGCACCGGTTATTTTTGAAGACTTCCCAACACACTACAACTTGCTTGGTCATGTAGAGCAACTGACTCAACATGGCACCATTACTACAGACTTTACCTTAATCCGCCCAGGGACATTGCATAAAGCCAATGGTGGTTTTTTAATGTTAGAAGCAGAACAACTGCTTGAACAGCCTTATGCATGGCAAGGCCTAAAACGTGCTTTAAAATCAGGCCAGTTAAAACTTTCTTCACTTGAGCATATGTTGACACTGACGGGAAGTATTTCAATTGAACCTGAGGCAATCCCACTGAATTTGAAAGTGGTTTTATTGGCTGAGCCTGAAATTTACTATGAAATACTTGAAGTAGAACCTGAGCTTGGCAGTGTCTTTAAAATCCGTGCCGACTTTACTGATACGTTGCAGCGTAATGAAGTAAATGAACAAGCCTATATGCAACTGATTGCAGACTATGTACAGGCCGACAAACTGCTTCCTTTCGATCGATCTGCACTTTCTGCACTTTTGACCGACTCTAGCCGTCAAGCCGAAGACCAAAGCTCCTTATCTCTACATGCCCTCACTTTGGGTGATTTGATTCGTGAGGCGCATCATCATGCCTTCCAATCAGGCGATAAGATGGTCTCGGATCAACACATTAATATGGCATTAGATCATCGTAAATATCGCTTAGGCTATTTACGTGAGCTCTATTGGCAGGATTTGTCACGTGGTACGCAGCTCATCGAAACGCGTGGACACCGCCTCGGTCAAATTAATGCGCTTTCGGTCATTCACTATGCAGATGTTGAATTTGGCTTGCCGTCACGTTTAACAGCCTCTGTGTATCAAGGCGGCGGCGATATTCTAGATATTGAGCGTAGTGTCGAGCTCGGTGGCTCTCTGCATGCGAAAGGTGTGCTATTGATGTCCTCGTTCTTAAAAGCACATTTCGGGCGTGAGCAAACGCTACACTTCTCTGCCGCACTTGCCTTTGAACAAAGCTATGGTCAAGTCGATGGTGACAGTGCTACGGTTGCAGAGCTGTCTGCTTTAATCTCAGCGATTAGCCAACTCCCGATTGATCAATCTTGGGCGATTACTGGCTCAATGAACCAATTAGGTCAAGTTCAACCAATTGGTGGTGTCAATGCGAAAATTGAAGGCTTCTTCGATGCATGTAAACTTCAAGGTTTAACTGGTAAACAAGGTGTGATTATTCCGCGTCAAAATATGCAGCATTTAATGTTACGTAAAGATGTGATTGATGCGGTTTCAAATGGCCAGTTCCACATTCATGCTATAGATACGATTGATCAAGCGCTTGAACTACTTATGGCTCGACCAGTCGGCACTTTAGACAAAAAAGGACGCTACACCAAGAAGTCCATTTATGCGGCGGTGATGGATCAGCTAGATTATTGGCAAGCCATTGAAGATGGTGCTGAGTTTGAAGAAGAGCCGAAGAAAAAGAAAAAAAAGAAGAAGGACAAAAAAAAGGCAAAAACTGAAAAGAAGACCGTTGCAACTGAAAGTGCAGCGGAACAAACTCCTGAAGCCATAAGCACAGCAACTACAGCAGATTAACCCTTTCCCTCAAACAAAAAAAAGCGCCTCAATGGCGCTTTTTTTACAACTGAAGATTAAGCTTCAGGTGCTGGACTATGCTGTTCAACTAAAGGTTGTAATTCACCTTTTTGGAACATGTCTAAAATAATATCACTACCACCAATCAACTCACCGTTGATCCATAACTGTGGGAATGTAGGCCAGTTTGCAATTTGTGGTAACAAAGCACGAATATCTGGATTTTCAAGAATATTCACATAAGCAAACGGACGACCAATTTGACTAAGCGCTTCTACAGCACGTGCAGAGAAACCACATTGTGGAAACTGTGGGGTGCCTTTCATATAAAGAAGTACAGCGTGTTTTGCAATTTGGTCACGAATTAACGCTTCGGTATCGCGTGCTTGTTCAGTCATTGATCAATCCTCAACTAATCTAACCCGCATTATACCCAAAACGTAGAAAAACAGTATGCCTAAAGCAATATTTCGACTTTTATTTAGATTTAGGCTTTAAAACTACAAGCATAATTGCTTAATATTGGATTTCACTTACCCTCTAACAGATAAGAGTTAGTCATGAATAACATTACCCTTGCTCCTGTACAAACTGATCAACCCTCACATTTGATGCCAGTATTTGGCCGTCAGCCGATCAGCTTTGTCCGAGGTCGAGGCTCTTATTTGTACACGGAGGATGGTACTGAATACTTTGATGCGCTAACGGGCATTGCAGTCTGTGGTTTAGGCCATGCACATCCTATCATTGCAGAAGCGATTGCAGAACAAGCGTCAACTCTGATTCATACCAGTAACTTGTTTGAAGTGCCTTGGCAAACGGCTGCAGCACAAAAACTTGCTGAAGTTGCTGGCATGGAAGAAGTGTTCTTTTCAAACAGTGGTGCAGAGTCCAATGAGGGGGCAATCAAAATTGCCCGTAAATTTGGCTACATGCAAGGCATTGCCAATCCAAAAATCATTGTTGCAGAACACTCATTCCATGGTCGTACCATGGCAACTTTATCGGCAACAGGCAACAAAAAAGTCCAAGAAGGCTTTGGTCCATTGGTTGAAGGATTTATTCGTGTCCCATTCGGCGACATTGAAGCCATTGAAGAAGCCGCAATCCATCATCCTGACATTGTCGCAATCTTTGTCGAGCCAATTCAGGGTGAAGGTGGGGTCAACACCGCTCCACAAGGCTTTAGCTATTTGGAAGAGATTCGTCAAATCTGCAATCAACACAACTGGCTGATGATGCTGGATGAAGTTCAAACAGGTAATGGCCGTACAGGTGAATACTTTGCTTACCAACACACCAACATCATTCCTGATGTACTCACCACAGCCAAAGGTTTAGGTAATGGTTTCCCCATTGGTGCGGTGATGACTCAAGGTCGTGGTGTAGGCGTATTGACCGCGGGTAACCACGGTTCTACGTATAGTGGCTCAGCATTGGGTTCGCGTGTGGTGTATACCATCATCGATATTATGCAAAAAGAAAACATCGTTCAAAATGCGGCTGAACAAGGTGCTTACATCGTAGAACAACTGCGTAACCAACTTGCCGATCAAAATGTGATTGTCCGTGGCTTTGGTTTGATGATTGGTGTGGAGCTACCAAAAGCATGTGGTGACTTGGTCAACATCGCTCGCGATGAATACCACACCATTATTAACGTTACTGCGGGTTCTGTGGTGCGTTTACTGCCGACCTTGAATATTACCAAAGATCAGGCGGATCAACTGATTGAACGTCTAGTGAAAATGATTAAAGCGTACTTAGTTTAAGACAAAAAAGTCTGGTTCTAAAATTGCTTTTTGCATATTTCGGAACCAGACTTTTTGAAATGAATCGGCCAACTAAATATTAAAGTTTCGGATCACGCATTTGCACCAAACTTGCATTGGTTTTAGTTAAGGTTTCCATCACTTTATTCATGACTGCTGGTACCAAAGCATCTGCCATTTGCGCAGCTTGTAAGCCTAACTTCTCACCTAAAGTCGGTTTCTTACGCGTTGAGATGACATAAACATCATGATCGGTCAGCAAATTAAGCAAATAAGCATCTGAAGTTTGTAACTGATCGACCAAATTCAAATCTAAAGCATCTTGCCCATACCAGTGCTCACCTGTTGCTACTTTCTCAACATTGAGCTGTGGACGATATTTTTCAACAAAGTGTTTAAACAGCACATGCGTCTGTTGTAACTCTTCTTCAAACTTCGCCTTACCTTCTGCTGTATTTTCACCAAACATCGTCACTGTACGTTTATATTGGCCTGCTGTGTACAGTTCAAAATCGATATTGTGTTCTTTTAGCAGACGATTAAAATTAGGGACTTGCGCGACCACACCAATTGAACCGACAACCGCAAAAGGTGCAGCAATAATCTGATTGGCGATACATGCCATCATATAACCGCCACTCGCTGCAACTTTATCGACACAGATAGTGAGATTGAAACCTGCATCACGTAAACGTACCAATTGTGCAGCAGCCAAACCATAACCATGCACCATACCGCCTGGGCTTTCTAAACGCACCACAACGCGATCACGCCCTGCTTTGGCTGTCGCTAAAATCAAGGTAATTTCTTCACGTAAGCTTTCTACCGCTGTTGCCGCAGTATCACCTTTAAAATCTAGAATATAAACTTTTTGATTGGCTTTTTTACGGTGACGAGACTCTTTCGCTAACTGCTGAGTCAGTTGCAATAACTCCAATTTAGAGGCTGTAGTTTGCGCAATTTTTTTACGTTGTTCATTGATACGCGCATTTAAATGTGTAATTCGAATTTCAGCGGGAAGTTTCGGTAAATGAAATAACATAGAAATTATATTCTCTAAAATAATACGTCGGTATATGACCTAGATTAGGTCAATGGCATTTTTTTTCAATAGCCATTTTTTGTTTTATTCTGTAATGCGTTATCTTTCACATTTAATCATTTATAAGATGGGTCCAATCTTTCAGATAGCACACCTTCGCATCTTTTGTCCAATGTGACTCTAATACACAATGTCCATTATCATGACTGTTTAATCACCAAACCAAATGCTCGCGCATAAAAAAACAGAGCGCGTAGGCTCTGTTTTCTCAAATATTTCAAGTTGTGCGTATTAACCAAAACGACCTGTAATATAGGCTTCAGTTAACTGATGATCTGGCTGAGTGAAGACTTTCTCTGTTGAGTTCACTTCAATCAAGTCACCTAAATGGAAGTAAGCGGTACGGTCTGATACACGTGCAGCCTGTTGCATTGAGTGCGTCACAATCGCAATCGTATACTGCGTTGAAAGCTCAGAAATAAGCTCTTCCACTTTCGCTGTTGCAATCGGGTCAAGCGCTGAACATGGCTCATCCATCAAAATCACTTCAGGGCTCACCGCAATGGTACGTGCAATACATAAACGCTGCTGCTGACCACCCGACAAACCCGTGCCCGGTTGGTTTAAACGGTCTTTGACTTCATCCCAAAGACCCGCTTTACGTAAGCTGTTTTCTACAATTTCTTCTAAGTCATACTTATCACGCGCCAAACCATGGAGTTTAGGGCCATAAGCCACGTTATCAAAAATTGACTTTGGGAATGGGTTTGGTTTTTGGAATACCATACCTACTTGAGCGCGAAGCAGTACCACATCTAGGTTTGGGTCATAAATATCTTGATTATCCAACATCACTTTACCCGTCACACGACAGCTATCAATGGTGTCGTTCATACGGTTCAAAGTACGTAAGAAGGTCGATTTACCGCAGCCTGATGGCCCAATAAATGCAATCACTTCATTTTCGTAGATATTCAGATCAATCCCTTTAATCGCTTCAGCTTCGCCATAGTAAACATGTACATCTGAAGTGCTGAGTTTGACTTGTCCTTGTGCCTGATCTTTCTTAGCAGAAGTCTGTGTATCAAACTGCGACACAAAAGAAGTACCCTGCTGACCTGAGGTCGTATTCGGGTTTGTAAATTGAGTGTGTTCTTGATTCACTGTTTGATCCTGATCTAAGGAATTTTTAACAACGGTATTCATATTTTGCCCTCACTTACCAACGGACTTCAAATTTCTTACGTAACCAAATTGCAATACTGTTGAGTCCAATCATCATTGCAAGCAGAACAATAATCGCAGCTGCTGTACGTCCTTCGAAAAAGTTACGCAGCTCATTACCTTGCCACAAGAAAATCTGTACAGGTAAAGCACTCGATTGATCAAATGGGGTCGCAGGTACACTCGCAACAAAGGCGCTCATACCTATTAATAACAGCGGTGCAGTCTCACCTAATGCTTGTGCTACACCAATGATTGCACCCGTTAGAATCCCCGGTAGTGCAAGTGGTAAAACGTGATGAAATACAGTTTGTACACGTGAAGCACCTAACCCTAAAGCTGCCTGACGAATTGATGGTGGTACAGCTTTCAACGATGCACGTGTTGTAATAATCACCGTTGGTAAAGTCATTAAGCTCAGCACTAAACCACCGACCAATGGCGCAGAAAGCGGTAAATGCATCCAGCCAATAAAGATCGCAGCACCGAGCAAACCAAAGACAATTGATGGTACAGCCGCAAGGTTGTTAATGTTGACTTCAATGACATCAGTGATCCAGTTTTTAGGCGCAAATTCTTCAAGATAAATTGCAGATGCCACGCCAATTGGAATCGAAATAATGATCACGATCAGCATCATGAACAGTGATCCCATGAATGCCCCTGCTAAACCTGAAGTTGCAGGAGAACTACGAGAGTCTGGACTGACAAAGATGTTGGTATTGAAAGTATTTTCCATTACCCCTGAAGCTTTCATTTCATCGGCAAGTTGACGAACTTCTGGGCTCAACTGTTGCTGTTCATCAGGCAAACTACGGTCAATATTTCCTGCGAGCCACACATCAACGTTTGCATCAGCAAGCACTTTAATGTCTTCTTTCTTACCGACCAATGATGGATCTTTCATCACCATATCACGTAAGCGATACGCTTCAGAACTGGTGTACAAAGAAGCCAAATCATCGCGTTTAGAAGCAAGTGCTGGGTCTTTTGCAATCATGGCATTCACGATTAAAGCATCCCAATCCACCATGCCCATTTCAGTTTGCCAAGCAATAAAACGTTCCTCAAACTGTGCTGGAGATTCGCCTGAACGCTGTACAGGTTTTGCACCTGTCGTAATAATGGCAGGGTCAAAGTAAACGGGTAAACTCATGCTACTTTGCCAAAAAGCAGGTAAGCCTTTCGATAAAATACTGCCAAAAAGTAACGCGACAAAGAATAAACCTGCAATCACCGCTGAGAAACCAAAGAAACGAAAGGTTTTTTCTTTACGGTGACGTTTTGCCAGTGAATTACTGATCGTTTGCTTACGCTTTTCTCGTAATTCTGCCGCATGTTGTGGATCAAATACTTGATCTGCTGTGCTATTAGAAGTCGTCATTAGTCGTATTGCTCACGATATTTACGCACGATGTACAGTGCAACAATGTTCAAACCAAGCGTAATTACAAAGAGGGTCAGACCTAGTGCAAATGCCACCAAAGCTTGCGGGCTTGCAAAGTCAGTATCACCAGTCAATTGGTTTACGATGGTAATGGTCACAGTTGAAATGGCTTCAAGTGGATTGGCATGTAGTAAAGGACTATTCCCTGCTGCAAGCACCACAATCATGGTCTCACCAATGGCACGTGATGCTGCAAGCAAGAACGCGCCGATAATGCCTGGAAGTGCTGCTGGTATCACTACCTGACGAATGGTTTCAGACTTTGTCGCGCCTAAACCTAATGAACCATCACGTAATGAACGTGGTACCTGCGTGATAATGTCGTCAGACAGCGATGAAACGAAAGGAATAATCATGATACCCATGACGAAACCAGCAGTGAGTGCACTGGTTGCGTTGATGTGTAAACCAACGGATTCACCAAGCATTTTAAAGAATGGACCAATGATCATCAGTGCAAATACACCGTAAACAATGGTTGGAATCCCTGCGAGCAC
Source organism: Acinetobacter sp. BWR-L5 (assembly GCF_039655985.1). Classification (NCBI taxonomy): domain Bacteria; kingdom Pseudomonadati; phylum Pseudomonadota; class Gammaproteobacteria; order Moraxellales; family Moraxellaceae; genus Acinetobacter; species Acinetobacter sp. BWR-L5. The sequence continues at coordinate 28,588 of NZ_JAGFEV010000001.1, forward strand.
TTCAATGGTTGGTTTTGCCCATGATCGGAACCCAGAAGATGCATATTCAGCAAGATAGATCGCGATCATTAAACCCACAGGGACTGCAACTAAGAGTGCAATACCACTAACCATTAAGGTGCCCCAAAGTAGCGGAAGCAAACCATAACTGCCGTCTGCACTACCTGAAGTACTAAAACCAGGGTTCCATTCTGTGCCGAAGAAAAAGTCGAGTGGACTCACGAAGTGGAAGAATCGCATCGCTTCGCTGAACATCGACATCACGATACCAATCGTGGTTAGAATCGCGACACCAGAACAGAGTGCAAGTGCAACATTAATGGTTTTCTCAACTTGGTTACGAGCGCGGAACTGAGTTGCAATGCGCTTTTTCGCAGCGACTAAACCTGCCAGTGCTGCACAAATCACTACTGCAATTTTTGCAAATGTACCAATGCTTTGAAACTTCGCCAATTGCTCCGCTGCAGCAAGCTCATACGCAGCTGGTGTATCTGTTACACCAAAACCTGAGGCAATCGCTTCTACACGGTTAATCAACACATCTGTACTAGCAGCATCTAAGGTTGCAGCGACTTGTGCTGGCACGTGATTTAACACCACATGATTCAAAACATTTGGTTCAACAATATTCCAAACAATCAAAATTAAAAAAGCAGGGATACCACACCACAAAGCCACTAACGCACCGTAATACCCCGGACGTGAGTGTAATTTTGCAGAATTATTTCCCTTACCTGCTAAGTTACGGCTCTGACTTAAGCCCATTTGATAGGCTATGGCGATCAGTGCCAATAACACACCTATAAGTAGCAGATTCATGTATTCTCCACGGTTCTTTCAATTTTCATTATTTGAAAAAACTTAATCCTAGTAAAAAACGTCAAAGGTAGGACTTGCCTACCGTTGACTGTTTCTACGCTTAATTACTTAACCGCTTTGCCTGCTTTGAAGTTCGCAAGAACTGCTGCACGCTCTTTGTCTGACATTGAGATCAAACCAGCACGCTCAAGCTTAGAACCTTTACCTGATACTTTCTTGCTGATGAAGTATTCAGTGTATTCTTTTAAGCCTTTGATTGATTTCAAGTGCTCACCCTTCACATAGAAGAATAATGGGCGAGAAACTGGGTATGAACCATTCAAAATTGTCTTTTCAGATGGTGCAACATTGTTCACTGTAGCTACGCGTAACTTGTCACGGTTTTGGTCGTAAAAACCTAAACCAAACACACCCACTGCGCTAGGCGACGTTTTTAAGCGCGCCAAAGTTTCAGTGTAGTCACCCGCAATCTCAATCACTTTGCCGTCTTTACGGAAAGTTGAACATGCTTTCTTTTGTGCATCTTTATCCATTGCTTTGATTGCTGCATAAGTTTCACAGCCTGCATCAACCATTTTTTCTTGGAACACTTCACGTGTACCGTGGTTTGATGCTGGAATCACTAAAGTGATTGGTTCGTTTGGAAGGCTTTTGTCAATTTGGTTCCAACGTGTATATGGGTTTGCAACCATTTTACCGTTAGATGGTAACTGCGCTGCTAAAGCTGCATAGACGTGCTGTGGACGTAATTTGTAGGCTGCTTTGCTTGCATTTGAAGCAAACACAATACCGTCATAACCAATTTTGATTTCGATCACTTGGTTCACACCAGCTTTTTTACAAGCAGCTAATTCTGTATCTTTAATTTTACGAGATGCGTTTGCGATATCGATGGTGTTGTCGCCCACACCATTACAGAACTGTTTCAAGCCACCTGAAGAACCGCCAGAACCAACAACTGGTGCTTTAAATTGTGGGAAAGTATTGCCAAATTCTTCAGCAACAATACTTGCATAAGGTAAAACTGTTGAAGAACCCGCAATTTGAATGGTGTCACGAGCTGCGTTTGCCGTAGTTGCTACAGCTGCCCCAGAAACTACTACTGCAAGTGCGATATGGTTTAAGCGCATATTTGTTATCTCACATATTAAACATTTTGGAGTACGCCACTTTTTATTCAGTCTTGTACTTTTTTGGATAACTGCATTTTGATTTCAGAATATGACAAGCAAGTTACAGCATTGTGACACTTTCATGATGTTTATTTTTATTTGTCCATGATTCGTTACACTTTGTTGTGTGACATTTTCTATAAACATACCGATAAATATCACACTACACCACATGATTTAATAATTCATTTTTTTAAAGACTCCTTTATTACAACACCACTTAAAAAACCAAATAAAAACAAAAAAACTTTTTAAAATCAACAACCAATAAATGAGACTTCAATATTCCCATTTTACTGATTTTAATATTTAATTTCATATAAAACCCAGCAAAAGATGTTGTCGACAACCCAGACAGTGTGTATATATATTATACAGATACAAAAAAAATGCCGTACAACACCATCATTCTCATTATTACAATTAGAGGGTTCATCATGATTTATAGATTATCTTTTGCTCTACTCTTAACCACTAGCATGGTCCAAAATGTCCTCGCCGTTGAGGGTGGTATTGGGCGCCCCATTACAGGCATGCAAGTTCAGCCTTACAATGCCATCCTTCCCGCTGAAAATGGCGGTGTACTTACTCTCTCTAGTATTTATTATGATGGGGGGATTTCAAAATCTAAAGAGGTACCGATTATTGGTCAACTTAGTGCGGGTTTAGACTACAAGGTTTCTTATAACTTGCTTAATGGTATCTTCGTATGGAACAGTACAGATAAATGGTCTGTCGCTACCACTGTTGGAATTCCCGTCCAATATACCGATATCCGTGGCTCAATCAATAATTTAGATGCGGAACAGTCAACCACCAAAATTGGAGATGCGGTCTTTTCCCCAGTTTCCTTCAACTACCACTTCAGCCCAGTAATGCATGGTTTATTTGGAGTTTCTATCTACGCGCCTACTGGAAGTTATGACAAAAATATCGTGAGCAACGCAGGACAAAATACATGGACCTTTGTCCCTAATGTTGCATTTACTAAAATTTTCCCAACTGGAAATGCTGAAATCAGCACCAACATTGCCTACGAGATTTATACTAAAAACGATGCCACAGACTATGAAAATGGTGATCTTTTCCGAATGGACATTCTCGGTCTAAAACGTTTTGGTGACGTAGGTAGTGATGGATTAGGCGCTGGAGCAGTTTTTGGATGGATTCAACAGACTACGGATGACAAAAGTAACTTAGGCGATCGTTTTGACGGTTTTAAAGGTAAAGCCCTTGGTATTGGTCCTATCCTTACTTATGAGAAGAAATTAAGTGAAACCACCGCACTTTCTGCATCGTTTCGTGGCGTTTACGAGTTTGATGTTAAAAACCGCCCTGAAGGTGAAGCATACCAACTCACTGTAAATTATCAGTTCTAACCAAGCGACTATCACCTCAAATCAATCAAGCTGTGATCTATTATGATCTGAGCATCCAATTCCACGAGGGAGAAAGTTCATAAAGGCCTTCTCTCTATATTCTTTAGAAAATCACGCCGAATAATTGAAGTTTCCAAGCAAACGGCTTTACCTTATATTTTCTAGCAGTTTAAGAAACCAAAGTGTAAACAGATCGCATCTTTTGACCCAAATCTTCTCACCTATGTAAGATTTTAAAAATATGATTGAATCTTTCAGTAGACTATTGATATCTGATTATTACTGAGTGCAGAATTATAGTAAGCCCTTCTCTTTCTGCTCTTATTGTTAGAAATGCATTTGGTTATTAAGCAAACCATGTCATGAGTTAATTGTTTCAAAAGATTCACATACATCATCAATGATGAGAAAGATTTGCTTATACTTAAGGTTATTTTGATCTTAAAACCATTAATGAAAATTATTTGCCTGTTGAAAATCAAAAGCCCTAATATTTAGCATTAGTCTTAACTATTAAAGTTCATTTTCCTGAAAATCGTAGTTCAAGCAGATATCGAAAACTACTTCATAGAAAAATAAAGCATCTCCAACATAATTAAAATTAGAAACTTAGCCAGTGATGTTATGTTCCTTAATATTTAGAACACATAAAAAAGGAGCTGATATCAGCTCCTTTTTTAACACAAACAATCGATTAAGCAATTGCAGGTGTATAGGTTCCATCTGCGATTGAACCTTTGATACGATCCGCTTCTGCAAGGACAAGACCAAGCAGGTTCTTCACGTTATCTAAAGTCGCAACTGGACTTAAAGTCGTCATTTTCAAAGATTGATTTTGACCTACTTTAGTTACGCCAATATTCGCTTCACCACGTGCAAACAATTCATCTGCAACGTTTTGGTTTAAGGTATCAAGCAATTCTACTGGATAGCCTTCTGGAACCACACGGAACAATACAGATGCAAATTGTGGATCAACCAACATCTCTAAACCGGCAGTTGCATTGATATAATCAGCAACGTCACGAGTTAAAGTAACGCCGTGGTCAATCATAGAACCATAGAGCTCTTCACCTAATGCTTCAACGGTCATCCAAAGCTTCAACGCATCGAAACGACGTGTTGTTTGAAGTGACTTAGACACCAGGTTAGGCACACCATGCTCTTCGTCATAAGCAGAGTTTAAATACTCAGCTTCATAGTGCATGAAACGATAATTCGCTTCGTCTTTGAGCAAGAATGCACCACAAGAGATGGTTTGGAAGTAATGCTTATGGAAATCCAGCGTAATGGAGTCAGAAAGCTCAATACCATCCAACATATCGCGATGATTGTTCGATAGGATTAAAGCACCACCCCACGCCGCATCGATGTGCATCCACGCGCCATATTTGTTGGTGATTTCACGAATTTGCTTCAGTGGATCAATTGCACCTGCATCGGTCGTACCCGCAGTTGCAACTACACACGCCACAATCTTACCTTCAGCCTGAAGGTGAGCCATGGTTTTTTCAAGTGCATCCACATCCATCTGCGCGTTCTCGTTCACAGGAACGGTCACAACTGATTGGAAACCCATGCCCATCATCGCCATGTTCTTTTGCACAGAAAAGTGTGCATTTTCAGAACAAATGACTTTGACGTTACGCATCGCATCGCCCGGCACGCCATCACGCTGTACAGACCACGGATTACCGTTTTCGTCTTTCCAGTTTTTTGCAATACATGCATCACGTGCAAGCAATACACCCATCAAGTTTGACTGTGTGCCACCAGAAGTGAACACACCTGCTTGACCTGCACCATAACCCACTTTTTGACGAAGCCAGTCAATCAACTGAACTTCCATCAATGAACCTGCAGGACTTTGGTCCCAAGAATCCATTGATTGATTCGTTGCATTGATCAGCACTTCAGCAATTTGACTGGTCACCATGGTTGGACAGTGCAAATGTGCGAGCGAGTGCGGATGATGGACTTTTAAGCTTTTGTTTAAGAAAAGCTCAACCATACGTTCAAGTGACTTTTGTACACCCAAACCCTCTTTAGAAGGATTAAATGCAATCGCACTGCGGAGCTCTTTGATGCTACCGCCCGTGTACATTTTGTCGTTTTGCAACCATGCTGCAACTGCTTTAGTCGCTTGGTCCATTGCTGACGAGTAGTCAGCAATGGATGCAGCATCATTGCAGAGTAACGCCTTACGGTGTTCTGCAAAATCAACCATGATTACGCGCCTCGAGTTGCAACAAGTGCTTCAGCAATTGCTTTCTTGAAGCGAGAAACCGCTTCAACACATTCATCATGAGTGATGATCAATGGGCAAAGTAAACGAATAACTGTGCCGTTACGGCCACCTTTTTCTAACAACAATTTGTTGTTAAAGCATGCCGCTTGAATCGCTGCTGCCAATTGACCATCTGCAGGTAAAGACCCCATATGGTCCGCTGGTTTACGCTCATCAACAATTTCAACACCAATCATCAAACCACGACCACGCACGTTACCGATACATGGGAACTCTTGAGCAAGCTTTTTAAATTCAGCTTGTAAGAAATCACCACGTTCTTGTGCATTTTGCGCAAGGTTTTGTTCTTTGATGGTTTTGATCGTTGCAAGACCAGTACCCATTGCCAACTGGTTACCACGGAAAGTACCCGTGTGACCTGCTGGCTGCCAAGCATCAAACTTACGTTTAATACCCAATACAGCAAGTGGTAAGCTACCACCAACGGCTTTAGACATTACCACTACGTCAGGTTCAATACCCGCATGTTCAAATGCGAACATTTTGCCTGAACGTGCAAAGCCTGCTTGAACTTCGTCAAGAATCAACACAATGTTGTGTTTTTCAGTCACTTCGCGGATTTTTTTCAACCATTTGGTTGGCGCTGTTACCACACCGCCTTCACCTTGAATTGCTTCAAGAATGACAGCAGCTGGCTTGGTTACACCACTTTCAACATCTTCAATGAAGTTTTCAAAGAAATATGTCAAAGCATCCACACCCGCTTCACCACCTAAACCAAGTGGGCAACGGTATTCATGCGGATACGGCATAAATTGAACGCCTGGCATTAAACCATTTACAGCATTTTTCGCAGACAGATTACCTGTCATTGCAAGAGCGCCGTGCGTCATACCATGGTAACCACCAGAGAAACTAATCACTGTGCTACGACCGGTATACGTCTTCGCTAATTTAATTGCTGCTTCCGTACCATCTGCACCAGATGGACCACAGAACTGTAAACAATACTCTTCCTTACCGCCTGGTAATTGTTCAAGTAATGCTTCAGTAAATGCATCTTTTAAAGGTGTCGTTAAATCCAAAGTATGTAAAGGAAGACCACTTGCAAGTGTATCTTGAATACTTTGAATTACCGCAGGATGATTATGGCCCAAAGCCAATGTTCCTGCCCCAGCTAAACAATCGAGGTACTCTGTACCTTCAACATCAGTAACCCAGCAGCCTAATGCTTTGGCTATCGCTAACGGCAATTTCCGTGGATAGCTACGAACATTGGATTCCATCTGACTTTGGCGAGTCAAATAGTATTCGTTAGTAGTATTAGTGGCAGGGTTTACAGAAGAAACGCTCATATCGAATTACCATCTCTGATATGGGTTGAAAGAAATAAGTCGGGTGACTTTTGGTCCTTTGACTCGGCGCTTTATAAATCTAGTCAGATAGCGTTTGGATACTTCATAACTAGGAGGCGGATGATACAGAAATTTTCAATAAAATAAACAGCTTTTGGACATTATCTGCCAGAAATTTACTAAAAAAATATATCATGCCAAACCATAGCTTAAATTATCCTCTTATAGTGTGACAACGTAAAGAAAAGCCGATGAATTTATTTATTTTTCAACTTTGCCACAAAATTTCAAAATACTCACCTTGGTTGAAAAATAAGTTTCTGAAATAAATCACTTTATCCAGGTTTTTTTGAAAAAAATTTTGTACCTTTTTTTACAATCGAACCACAATATTTTCGCAAATTCACCACAAATTGGCTTTAAGCTTTTTACAAATGTTGCAAAACTCCTCCTAAATAAAAAAGGAATAAAAATGCGTCAATTCTTCATCCCAGCAATCGCGCTTAGTGCTTTATTTAGCTCAGCAGTTTTTGCTCAGTCTGAGAACCAATTAAACTACAATATTGTCAATGTTCAGGCCGAGGCAACACGCCAAGTATCCAACGATTTAATGAATGCAACGCTTTATATTGAACGTAGTAACAAACAACCTGCCGAGCTCGCTACACAAATTACGCAGCTGATGAATCAAGCCACAGCTTTAGCTCGTAAATATCCAAGCGTTAAAGTCGAAACAGGTTCTCAAACCACCTACCCAATTTACAACGATGACAACCAAAAGTTAAAAGAATGGCGTGGTCGTGCTGAAATTAATTTAGAAAGTACCGATTTTAAAGCAGCGAGCCAGCTGATTGGTGAGCTACAGCAAAACTTCCAAACGCAGTCAATCGGCTTTAGTGTGTCCGACACACAACGTAAGAAAGTGGAAAATGAGCTGATTGTTGAAGCATCGAAAAACTTTCAACAGCGTGCGCAATCATTAGCACAAGCATGGAGTAAGTCAGGTTATAACTTGGTTAACTTAAACATTAATACCAGCAACTACTACCCTCGCCCAGTCATGATGCGTGCAGAAAGTGCAAAATTTGCAGCAGCTGATGCACCAATGCAAGATGTTGCAGGCGGCGAATCCAAAATTACTGTGAATGCAAATGGTACTGTTCAACTTAAATAACAGATTTCATTCAAATTCATCTCAAAAGCCACGTTTATCGTGGCTTTTTTATTGTGTGTCCATCAAGAAAATTTTAATTCGCCTATTAATTCTAGTGTTTTAATTGCAATAAGTGATAATGGTTATTATTTGATTTCAACAAAGTTCAGCATATGATAGCCGCGCTCTTTATTATGGATTGCGCACAAAAGAATGATTTCATCACGTCTTCATCTGCAGGATCGCAGATTATTCAAAGCCAAACAACTCAGCATTGCGATTGGGCTTTCTATGAGCTGCTTGACCTATGCACAAGCAGAAGAACTCACTGAAGCAACGAGCAACAATGTACTTCCGACCATCAAACTTGAAGCACAAGGCAACTGGTTAGAAGATGCCAATGCAGAGAAAGTGCAAAAGCATGCAGGCGCTCGTACGATTATTACTCGCAATCGCTTAGATGAAGTTGCTGCGACTTCAATTAAAGATGCCCTGAAGCAAGTGCCTGGTGTTCAAGTCCAAGAAAATAATGGTACTGGTGGCAGTGATGTTTCACTCAATATTGGTGTTCGTGGTTTAGCCTCTCGTTTATCTCCTCGCTCTACAGTACTGCTTGATGGTGTCCCGCTATCATTTGCGCCTTATGGACAACCTCAGCTTTCTCTAGCACCAGTATCATTAGGCAATATTGAATCTGTAGATGTGGTTCGTGGAGCAGGTTCTGTACGTTTTGGGCCGCAGAACGTTGGCGGTATCATTAACTTTACAACTCGCGCGATTCCTCAAGAGTTTGCAGGTAATGTCAGCCTAACGACCGAATATGCTTCGGGTACAGATCAAGTTAAATACAGCCCGAACTTATTTGTAGGCGGAACCTTAGATAATGGTTTAGGCCTTGCTTTACTGTATTCTGGCACAAAAGGTGATGGCTACCGTGAAGCCAATAATAAAACTGACATTGACGATGTCATGTTAAAAACAGCCTATCAAATTACAGATGCTGATGCTATTGCCTTAAACCTACATCACTATGAAGGTTATGGTGAAATGCCTGAAGGCTTAACTGCCGAAAAATATGCACAAAACCCTTATCAGTCAAATAAGTCACGTAATTATTTCTCTGGTCGCCGCTCAGATGTGTCATTCCGCTATACACATCAAGATGAAAAAAATAACTTTGAATTGCTGACCTATTATATTGACTCATTTCGCACGAGCGACTTAGAGACAGATGTTAGTGCGACCACTTCGCGTATGGATACCTCTCCACGCGACTACAAAGTTTTTGCCATTGAACCGCGCTGGTCTCGTGCATACCAATTAGGTAACTCAAATAGCGAATTTACTATCGGCTATCGTTATTTAGATGAAGATAGTTCTGAGTTCTCAGGTCGCTCATCTACATATGCATTGAATGCACCTGTGACCGAAATTAAAGCACGTACCACAAGTGAAGGTGGCACTAAAGCACATGCGATTTATGCAGATAACCGCTTCGATTTAGGGAACTGGGTCATCACACCTGGACTACGTTTTGAATCAATTGAAACGCATAACAATTTTACTGCCTATAACCAAGGCGTAGCAGTTAATACCGTTTCACCCAAAATTGATTCAGATGAGTTTTTACCCAGCCTATCGGTTATGTATAAAGCGACAGACAATTGGAACATTTTTGCCAATGCGGGCGTTTCATTCGGCCCACAGCAATACAACCAATTGGCACGTTTAGAAGGTGGTATTGCACAAAGTACAACTGATGGCTTACATCCTGAAAAGTCCAATAACTATGAAATTGGGACGAAGTATTTAGGCAATGGTCTAAATGCTGAGTTGACCGTATTCTATTTGGACTTTGAAAAAGAGCTGTACTTAGAAACCAATACCCTTCAACAAAATAAATATTGGACAGATCTCGGGGCGACTAGCCACAAGGGTGTTGAATTAGGTATCGCTTATGATTTCGGTTACTTGGCAGATGTATTGCAAGGCTTAAAAGTATATAGCAACTATACCTTTACTAAAGCTGTGGCTGAATCAGGTAATTTTAAAGACAAAGACCTCCCATTCTATTCCCGTCATACCGCCAATATCGGTTTAGGTTATAAGATAGATCAATGGAGCGTTAATGCCGATATGTTTGCTCAATCTAAGCAACATTCACCAGGAAACCAAGAATCAGGGATTTATCAAACTGTAGAATCGGCAGATGGTATATTTGGTGATATTCCAGGTTATGCACCGTTTGCCGTGCGTACAGCCTATGACTTTGGTGAGCAATTCCATGGTTTAAAAATCGCGGGTGGCGTTAAAAACGTGTTTGATAAACAATATTTCACTCGTTCTACCGATACAGCAACTGCTGGTAAATATGTAGGGCAACCGCGTACCTTCTACCTTCAAACGTCATTTGACTTTTAAAACTGAAAGCTAATTAGTTCAATTACATTGAACTAATAAAAAAGACTACATTTTTGTGGTCTTTTTTATTTTAACAATATGACAAAATTATGACTCTCTTCCATACTTTATAAACACAATCCACTTTCATGACTCTTTCAGAACTTAATTTATCGCTTTTTTCATGGATTAATGCTTCTCCTGAAGCCAGTAATACCAGCATTCATTTTGCCATATTCATCGCCAATGACCTGCTCTATTGCATGATTTTACTGTTTGCTTGGTTTTGGCTACGTGGTAACTATGACACTAAAAAGCAGATATTGAAGGCGTTTATTTTTACCAGTATCGCCATTTTGATCAGCCAATGTATTTCTCATCTGTATTATCACCCACGGCCTTTCGTCATGGAGGTCGGACGCACTCTCATTTACCATGCACCCAATGGCTCTTTCCCGAGTGACCATATGCTGATTTTTAGCAGTATCGCCTTTTCTTATCTATTCTCTGCGCAGCGTAAACTGGGAATTTTTCTCTTGATTATGGCTTGGCTGGTTGCATGGTCACGTGTCTATCTTGGTGTGCATTTTCCTTTAGATATGCTCGGCGCATTTCTATTGGCTTTTGCCTTAAACTTCTTTGGATTAAAGCTTTGGAATCTCTATAAAGATAAAATCATGCAATGGGCACTCACCATTCACTTTTACTTATTTAAGCCCCTCATTCAAAAAGGCTATATCAAATAACTTTTGCTTCAAAACAAAAAATCCCGCTCGAAAGCGGGATTTTTTTAATGCATTTAAATCAGTAGATCGCCATGTGGTTGCGATGAATCATCTCAAGTGAACGTGCTTCACCTAAAACTTGGTGAACTTTATCTGAGGCCAAGCCCTTTACCAGCTCCGCAGAGCGCGAACTAAAGTTGACACGTCCAACTGCAACACGGCCACCTTGGATATCAACACATTCAACCACGTCACCGCGTTCAAAATGCCCTTCCACAGCTTTCACGCCAACTGGAAGTAAACTACGATGATTATCTTTTATGGCTTTAACAGCACCATCATCCAATACCAAACGACCCGCAGTTTGTAAGTGAGCTGCTAACCACTGTTGATGAGCAGTAATGCGGTCATTGTCAGTAATAAACAATGTCCCAAGCATTTCACCATCCATCAAACGTGCAAGCACATTGTCACTTTCACCACTGGCAATCAGCGTTGGACAGCCAGACTTTGCAGCCAAGCGTGCAGCACGAACTTTGGTCAACATACCACCACGACCAAACTTACCGCCACCGCCAGCCATATCAAACAAGCTCTCATCTAGAGCACGCACGGTATGGAACAATTTCGCGTCTGGATTTGAACGTGGGTCTGAGTCGAACATACCCTGCTGATCAGTCAAAATAATTAACAAATCAGCATGGACTTGACCTGCAACCATTGCGGCCAGCGTATCATTGTCACCAAAGCGAATTTCATCGGTCGAAACCGTGTCATTCTCGTTGATTACAGGAATCACATGCCATTCAATCAAGTTCTGTAAAGCGTCACATGAGTTCAAATAACGACGACGGTCTGCTAAGTCATCATGGGTTAATAACACTTGCGCAGTCTGAATGTGATGTTTTTCAAGCACACTTGACCACGTATGAATAAGGCCCATCTGACCAATGGCAGCACACGCCTGAAGACTGGGTAGATCGGTGGGTCGGCTGTCTAGCTTCATACGAACCATACCTTCAGCCACAGCTCCTGACGACACCAGAATAATCTCATGTCCTGCATTGTGTAGATCTGCAATTTGTTTCGCCCAATGCGAAATTGCATCTATATCTAAACCTTGCCCATTTGCTGTGAGTAAAGATGATCCGATTTTAACAACGATTCGTTTACAAGCTTCGAGCTTACGTTGCCCATCTACCACTTCTATCATCTTGTCCTCAGTTACTCATTACGAGCTTAACGTACGTAAAACACTTCCACTTCGCCGTCATCTTCATCATCGTCTTCATCATCATCAGCCAACAGGCCTGCAAGGCGTTGTTGACGACGCATTTCACGATATGCTTCTTTAGCGGCAATCGTTTGTTCGCGTGTTTCAGCTTCAAGCTGCTCACGGAATGCTTTTACTTCAGCTGCATAGTCAGGATCTTCAAGCTCACGTTCACGTTGTTGCTCAATTTGATCCATCAGGTAATACACAACTGGTTTTGTCCCTTCAGACATCAAACCTGAAGTTTTGAATACAGGACCATCCCACTGCATTTCATCTAAGATATGCTGACACCATTCATCACGCGTATCGTCTGCAAGTTGGTCAACTTTGTTTAACACTAGAACGATAGGTAACTTTGAAAGAGTCGGAGAGAATTTCTCTAACTCAGCCAAGATTGCTTTTGCATTGTATGCAGGATCTGAACCATCAATCGGCTGAACATCCACAATGTGAAGCAAAATACGCGTACGCGCCAAGTGCTTTAAGAAACGAATACCAAGACCTGCCCCCTCAGAAGCCCCTTCAATCAAGCCTGGAATGTCCGCCATAACAAATGAACGGTGACTGTCTGCATCGACTACACCAAGGTTTGGAATCATCGTGGTAAACGGATAGTCTGCAACCTTAGGTTTTGCTGCTGATACGGCACGAATAAACGTCGATTTACCTGCATTTGGCATACCTAGTAAGCCAACATCGGCCAGTACTTTTAGCTCTAAACGAATTTCACGGAATTCACCTTTAAAACCATGGGTACACTTACGTGGCGAACGGTTCGTCGATGATTTAAAGTGAGTATTACCCAAACCACCATCACCACCCGCTGCGACAAGCACACGCTGACCACTTTCAACCAAGTCGCCAATAATGTCACCTGAGTCAGTATCAACAATGGTTGTACCTACAGGAACCTTTAATACGGTGTCTTCACCACCACGGCCTGCGCAGTTCGCGCCACGACCATTTTTAGCTCGTTCCGCACGGAAACGGCGAGTATAACGGAAGTCTACAAGGGTACTGGTATTATCATCAGCTTCGATAAATACGCTACCACCACGACCACCATCACCACCGTCTGGACCACCAAAAGGTACGAATTTTTCACGGCGAAAACTGGCTACGCCATTGCCACCGTCGCCAGCCTCTACGGTAATGACTGCTTCATCAACAAAGCGCATGCTGCCAATCCTCTAAATACTTTAAAACCGCATATTCTGCCATATTTTACAAAATTTCTCGAATAGAATTATTCAGCGAAACATGAAATTTAGTCACAAAAATACCAAAATCTAACTTTTCGACACTTTTCACCTGATTTTATTCATTTTTTAATTTAAATGTGCTGACCATTTAGTCGTTAGATCGCTCTTCGACTCATTTTATTCAAGCCTACTCAACTTTTACTTTCAAAAAGGATTTTCACATCAAAATAGCGCACTAAAAGAATAGCTTGTTTGATAACAAAACTTTTTCACAGCCTGAAATTCGAATCAACTCTAAACCACCTCCGCACGCCTGAGGAATTCACTATTAAAGCGCAATTAAGGATTATCACAACCAATCCACAATACTTGTCATCTTTTATTTTAAAGCTGCCACTCGTTCTTTGCTTTCTAGAATTTCAGGCAAACTTTTTTCAATCCAACCAATCAAATACATGGTTTTCTCAGCGGCTTGAGAACCCAAGATCGTCAATTGGTACTCTACTTTGGGCGGCACCACAGGATAGACCGTCCGTAGAATAAAGCCATCATGCTCAAGCGTTTTGAGCGTCTGAGAAAGCATTTTCTCACTCACTCCTTCTATTCGCTGCTTGAGCTCACTAAAACGATGTACGCCATCACTTAAACAGCGCAACACCAATACCGACCATTTACTCGTAAGATGCTCCAAAATTTCACGAGACGGACACTCTGTGGATAAAACTTGACCTAACAATTTGCTTGTCGCATAGGTGTGCATCATTTCTCTCCATTTGGTTTATTACTTACTTTTTGGTACGTACTTACATTTAGTAAGTTAACAGATTAAGATACAACCATCAAGTATAGAAAACAACCAACATAGGTGAATTATGAAAATTGCAATCACAGGCGCAACAGGACAACTTGGCAACCTCGTTATAGAGCAACTTTTGCAGCTGACCGCTGCCCAGAATATTGTTGCGCTGGTTCGTAACATTGATAGAGCTGAACATTTCAAAGCGCAAGGTATTGAGCTGCGTGAGTTTGATTATGACCGCCCTGAAACATTAGTTCCTGCACTATCAGGAGTAGATAAGTTATTACTGATTTCAGCCAATGAAATTGGTCGCCGTACGCCTCAACACCAAGCAGTGATTGATGCTGCGAAAGTGGCCGGTGTGCCTTATCTTGCTTATACCAGCCTACTTCGTGCAGATACCTCTCCACTCGGCTTAGCTCAAGAACACCGTGAAACCGAAAGACTTATTCAAGACAGTGGAATCACTTATACCTTCTTAAGAAATAATTGGTATAGCGAAAACTACCTTGCAGGTGTTGCTCATACCATTGAAATTGGGACGCTTTTTGGCGCAGCTCAAGACGGTCGAATTAGCTCAGCATCGCGTATAGATTATGCTGAAGCTGCAGCCAAAGTCTTAACTTCAACAGGTCATGAGAATAAAACCTATGAATTGGCAGGTTCTGAAAGTTTTACTAAAGCTGATTTGGCTCAATTCATCAGTCAGGCAACTCATAAGCCAGTTATCTATCAAAATTTGTCTGCCGATGACCTGCGTCAAGGCTTAATTCAAGCCAACCTCCCATCACACTTGATTGATGTGATTGTGGATGCCGATGTGCAGACCGCCAAAGGCGTGATGTACAGCAACAGTAAAGACCTAGAACAATTGATTGGACATAAGACCACCAGTATTCAAGATTCGATTAAAGCCGCACTTTAAGCCAATCATTTAATCTTCACATTCAAACACCACCAATGATTGGTGGTGTTTTTCATGGATGAATGTTCTTCAGGGGTAGTGTCATATTCATCTTCAAATTTGCGGTCGTACTTCGCTCTATGTTGTACATGGTGGCATTGAAGCTTGCTATTTTGCGCATAGTCATTGGGTCATTCAAATTTAACTGTGGTGCAAACTGATGCAACACATGCAGTCGTACTTGCTCATCAAACTCAAAATAGACTAAACCATTAAACATAATTTTGATCGGGATCTGATAGTCCTGCTTTAAATGAAATGGCACAGCCAGCTTAATCGGAATATCTAAATTGAGTGGAAACTTAGGCAATAGTTTATTTTGATAAATTAGATCTGTACTTGTCTCCAACGGCATGTTTTGATCAATGAGTACCTCGGTTTGATAATCAACAGATACTGAAACGGGTACTTCTACTTCAAACTCTAAATTTGCCAAATATTTCCCAGTCAAAGGTAGGTTGATTTTCTGATCGATTTTCAGTTGCGTATCTAAAGTCCCAACGGATTGGGTTTCTAAATAATTACCCACTTGGATTTTTGTCGGTAAGGAGTCTGATAGTTGAATTTGGGCTTCACTCGCTGACACTTGCATATTAGCTTGAATATTCAGGTACAACCAAAACAGCACAGCCACCAAAATTACAATGCACACAAAACTCAGTATAAGCCGCTTTGCAGACTGGAATATCCACATACTCCCTCCTATGGCTTCACGTGTTCTTGAGGTAGAGGTTTTTCACGCAGTAATTGCAAACTATTGAGTGGAATTTTCAACTCACCCTGTTTAATTTCAATTGGCAATGTATTCTGTACATCCACCGAAGCTTTCAATGCTGTTTTAATGGGAACGTTTAAATGTCCCTGTATTGGAATATTGGTCTTAACCACTGTATTGACTGGAATATGCAGGTTTTCTTTCAGCACTGTTTTCACAGGCGCATCAAATTTGAGGTGCACTTGCTGTTCAAGTGGCACATCGATATGAATCGGCACATCCAACTGAATTGGAATATTGCCTTTTAAAGGTAAAGTCACATCTCGCCCCATGACTTTCACTTGTACCTTAGTATCCACAGGCATGTTCTGATTAATTTTCAAGGTTTCACGCACTGGAATGGTGGTTTTAATCGGAACCTGATTATCAAAATACACCCGTGGAGTCAGCGTTTGGGTCAGGGGAATATTCAGGTTTTCACGAATTGGAATTTCTGCATTGACGCGCCCTGTGACATCTACATCTAAGGCATCATGAATTTTAACCTCAGCTTGTAAAGGTTCTTGCAGATCAATACTGACTTTTTGATTTTCTAAAGGAATATAAATATTAAAGTGTTTAAACGTCCAAATAGCGATAATTACACCGCATACAGATGCCAACACAATGAATGCCAATCCACTTAGCATATGCTTCAGTTGCAAATTCAAATTCCTTTTGTTTTATTTTCTTTTATCTGACAAATATCATCCTTTTGTCAGCTTAGAAAGTCTAAGGGGCTGTATACCAACCAGACTCTTTAATTTTTATCATCCTATTTTACACAGTACATTTTGATTATTCTAAGTAAATAAGTAGGAATTAAACATTGGCAACTCTTACCATTCAAGCGAATACTTATGTCACCCCGCTGCCCCTAATCAGCTTTAACACATACAACAACGCAAAAAAAAGAGCCTCAATTGAGGCTCTTTTTAGTCGCTATTACAAATTATGCATTTGTTTCAGCTGGAATTTTTGGATAGCTTACGCCGCCCATTTGCTCTGCAATACGTAACACTTGGCAGCTATAACCAACTTCATTATCGTACCAAACATATGCAGTTAAACGGTTGCCCGAAGTGATTGTTGCTTGCGCATCAAATACACCCGCAGTACGTGAACCGATAAAGTCAGATGATACAACTTCAGTCGAGTTGGTATAACCGATCTGACCTTGAAGGCTAGAGCTGATTGAAATTTTACGAATGTATTCGTTCACTTCATCACGATCAACTTCTTTATCTAAAGTTAAGTTCAAAATCGCAAGTGAAACGTTTGGTGTTGGAACACGTACAGAGTTACCTGTTAATTTACCTTGAAGTGCTGGAAGTGCTTTAGCAACCGCTTTAGCCGCACCTGTTTCAGTAATCACCATGTTCAACGTTGCAGCACGACCACGACGGTCTGCTTTATGGTAGTTGTCGATTAAGTTCTGGTCGTTTGTGAACGAGTGAACTGTTTCAACATGACCATTCAACACTGTGTATTTGTCATGCAATACTTTAAGTGTTGGTGTAATCGCATTAGTTGTACAGCTTGCAGCAGAGATAATGGTATCTTCATCAAGAATGTCGGCTTGGTTCACACCAAACACTACATTCTTCATGTCGCCTTTACCTGGTGCAGTCAAGATCACACGTGCAGCGCCTGGGCACTTAAGGTGTTGAGCAAGACCTTCCGCATCACGCCATTTACCCGTGTTGTCGATCACTAATGCATTGCTAATACCATAATCGGTATAATCAACTTCAGTTGGGTTCGACGCATAAATCACTTTGATGAATTGACCGTTGGCAATGATTGCTTCGTTTTCTTCATCAACAGAAATCGTACCAGAGAATGGACCATGGATTGAGTCACGGCGTAATAAAGACGCACGTTTTTCCAAATCACCATCAGATGACTTACGAACCACAATCGCTTTTAGGTTCAAACCACGACCAAGACCAGACTGACCAATCATTAAACGTGCAAGAATACGACCGATACGACCAAAACCGTAAAGGACAACGTCACGACCTTCTACTGAAGTCGCACGACCTTCTACAGATTTAACAGCGGCTGCAACAAATGCATCAACATCGCCACCTTGCTCTTTAAATGCAACGGCTAATTTGCCTAGATCAATTTCAGCAGTACCGATATTTTCAATTTTAGCCAACGCTTCAAGAATTGGGAACGTGTGTACAACTGAAAGCTCAACGTCCATCATACGAGTGAAACGGTGCGCTTTTAAAATTTGGATAACTGAACGGTTAACTAAAGAACGTCCAAACACTGAAACCACAATATTTTTTTCACGGTAAAGCTGACCGATCAAAGCGATCATTTGTTCCGCAATTTCTTCACGGTTTTTCCAGCGACCTTGGTGTTCTGCGTGTAGGGCGATGATAGTCTCTTTGCTCACAGATACGTCCTCTAATTAATTTAATCTAAGCATAAATTTTAAAACCCAACAATTGTAAAGGATTTAGCGCCAAGTTTGAATCGAAAGCTGTAAATGCATGATGTTTTTTGTCGTATATTCATTATTAATTTAAGAAATAATTGCATTTAGTCTTATGATTTTGCAGTATAAAAATTAAAAAAATATTTTTTTAGATAAAAAATAAACAGTTACGCAAATGATGTTTTATCAAACAGTCAACTATTTTTAAAGGGCAAGAAACAAATAAGAAACATGCTTATTGCCCAAATTGCAGCGCAATGACAGCTCCGAACATCATCAAATTAGTCTGAATGTTGCTGTTTTTCAAAATGCTCAATATTTCGTTCGAGCTGTTTTTTATTTTGTTGCTGCTTATATAAATGCAACACACCTTCAATAATAAGCAATAAGACTGCGAACCAAATTGGAATATAGGTAAACCACTCACCTGCCTCTATACGCTCTCCCATGGCAACTGATGCTCCTGCCAGTAAAACAGGCTCCAAATAACTCAGCAAACCAAAGATCACAAAAGGTAAATAACGACTCGCAAGTATATAACTTCCAAGTCCCATCGCACTTAAGAAACCCAACCCAATGACCGCCAAAATCAGATGTGGAAACTGTTGTATCAAAGCCAAGCTATCGCTATGCACAAAGCCCAAATAAAACGCGACAGGTAAAATTAAAAACAGATCCCACCAGAAGCCACCCAAATGATCCGTTTTACAAACACGGCGCAGGAAGAAATACAAAGGATAAGCCAATGCGATATAGACTGTTTCCCATGCCATGCTACCAATACGCCAAATTTCATGTCCTACCCCAAGCACAGCAAAGGCTACCGCGGCCATTTGCCAGCGGGATAGTTTTTCCTTGTAAAGGATGCAACCAACCAACACCATGACCAAAGGCAGTAAAAAATAGCCGAGTGATACTTGTAGACCACGACCATTCATGGGCCCCCATAAAAATAGCCACAACTGCGTGGTACATAAAACAGAACTAAACAATAACCAAGCAATCATCCAAGGTTGTTTAAACATACGCTTAAACAACTCCGAAATGAGTTTTAAATCGCCACTCCACCACATGAATGCGGTTAAAAAGGGTAAGGTCGAAAGCATACGCCAAGCAAAAGTTTGCTCACTATCTAAGGGCTTTAAAAAAAAGGTATAAAAATACAAAACTCCAAAAGTGACGGATGCTAAAACCGATAGTGCAACACCTTTATACATCCTTCACTCCACATTGATTTACACGATTTTTTGATAGGCGGCAATTATAAAGCGTTCGACTGTATAAAGCTTTATTATTCAAGTTTTAAAATACGTATATGAAACTAAAAAAGCCATGCTTCAGCATGGCTTTCAAGGCTTAATAGATTTTACTTTTGCAATTGCTTGGTATGAATCAGATCATTCAAGTCATAACCCACTGACTTTGCATATTCTAAGTATTCATTAATAACTTTTTGGTCTGGTTGTGGCGAGCGAGAAAGCACCCACATATATTTACGGCGTGGCTCACCCACTAAAACCGTTTGATAGTCATCATCAATTTTTAAAATCCAATAATCCCCCCGTGCCACAGGTAACCAACGCACCGCCTCAGGTAAAAAACTCACTTTCAACTTACTGTTAAAAGGTGGGTTTTGTACAAATGCTTCACCTATGGACTGCATCAGCTTACCATCTTGGGCATAACAGCGGTTATCTACTGTCACATTGCCATTTTCATTCAGGGTATAAGTAGCCGAGACATTAGTTCCGCATTTATTTTGGAAGTACATGGGCTTACGTGCAATTTCGTACCAAACACCCAAATAACGATCTAATTCAACCTTATCCACCACGGCCAAGGGTTTGCTCTGGGCGTAAGCCATGGTTGCCATACCTAACCCGACTAAAACAGCACCACCTACAGCAATTTTGGCAAGCGTAAAACCCGCCTTTGGAAGATTTGCAGACATAAACTGTACCTTTAATATTTCAGAATTTATGATCTAAAAATAAACATCTCTTTAAAAAATAATGCTTTCTACCCAAATTACTGTAGCGTTATGTAAATGCAACTTAGGTTAGAAGTTGTGCTTTTAAGCGCAAAATTTCATCTCGTAGACGTGCAGCTTGCTCAAACTGTAGCTCTTTAGAAGCTTTTAGCATTTCTTTTTCCAGCTTGCTTAAATGCTTGGCAAGAAGTTTCGGATCGGATAGCAAGTGCTGCTCATCTGCACTGAGCGTTTGGTGTTGATCTGTGATACCACTTTCAACTTGATCATCTGTCAGCACTTCACCTGTATCAATATCCTTTTTATTTTGTCTGATAGTGCTACGTGGAATAATGCCATGCAGCTCATTAAAGGCCATTTGTTTTTCACGGCGACGGGCTGTTTCATCGATGGCTTTTTGCATCGAATCGGTAATCCGATCACCATATAAAATCGCTTTGCCTTTTACATTACGTGCTGCACGACCAATGGTTTGAATCAAAGAGCGCTCAGAACGTAAGAAACCCTCTTTGTCCGCATCCAAGATCGCCACCAAAGACACTTCAGGCATGTCCAAGCCTTCACGTAGTAAGTTGATCCCGACGAGAACATCGTAGACACCTGAACGTAAATCATGAATAATTTTCACCCGTTCAACAGTGTCAATATCTGAATGCAGATAAGCAACTTTGACCCCATACTCTTTCAAATACGAGCTTAAATCCTCTGCCATACGTTTAGTTAAGGTGGTAACCAAGACACGCTCATCTAGATCTTTACGGATATTGATCTCAGACAAGACATCATCAACTTGAGTCAATACCGGACGTACTTCAATTTCAGGGTCAATCAACCCTGTAGGACGAACCACCTGCTCAGCTATTTGCTCGGCTTTTTCAAGCTCGTATTTGGCTGGGGTTGCGCTGACATAAATTGTAGCTGGGGTAATCCGCTCCCACTCTTCAAACTGCATTGGACGGTTATCTAGAGCACTAGGGAGACGGAAACCATAATTCACCAAGTTTTCTTTACGCGAACGGTCACCTTTATACATCGCGCCAATTTGCGGCACAGTCACGTGTGACTCATCAATAATCAGTAAGGCATCGTCAGGAACATAATCAAATAAGGTCGGTGGTGCTTCGCCCGCGGGACGACCTGACAAATGACGTGAATAGTTTTCAATACCGTTGGTATAACCCAACTGCTGCATCATTTCTAAATCATAACGGGTACGTTGCTCAATTCGCTGAGCTTCAAGCAATTTGTCATGTGCACGAAAGAAACCTAAGCGCTCTTTTAACTCTTCACGAATCGTGCCGATGGCGCGCTCTAAATTATCTTTCGGTGTCACATAGTGACTTTTTGGGTAAATTGTCACGCGCGGAACTTTACGTACCAGTTTGCCTGTCAGTGGATCGAACCAACGAATCGAATCGACTTCATCATCAAATAACTCGATTCGAATCGCATGCTGATCCGATTCAGCAGGGAAAATATCGATAATTTCCCCACGGATACGATAGGTACCACGTAAAAACTCAAGCTCATTACGGCTATATTGCATTTCCACCAAACGACGAATGATGTCATCACGTGCGATACGATCGCCCTGTACAATATGTAGCAACATGCTCATATAAGCATTAGGGTCACCCAAACCATAAATAGCAGAAACTGAAGCAACAATAATTGCATCGCGACGCTCTAAGAGCGAACGCGTCGCAGATAAACGCATTTGGTCAATGTGATCATTGATCGCAGAATCTTTTTCAATGAATGTGTCTGAAGATGGGACATAGGCTTCAGGTTGGTAATAGTCATAATAACTGACAAAATATTCGACGGCATTGTTCGGAAAGAAAGATTTGAACTCACCATAAAGCTGTGCAGCTAAGGTTTTATTATGTGCCATGACAATGGTCGGACGTTGCGTCCGTGCAATCACGTTGGCCATGGTATAGGTTTTACCAGAACCGGTAACCCCAAGTAACAACTGGTCGTGATAGCCCTTTTCTATTCCAGCAACAAGCTTTTCGATGGCTTGCGGCTGATCACCTGCGGGTTGGTAATTGGTGACTAAATCAAAAGGTTGTTTCTCACTCACAGACATATCCCAAGATTTGCTTCTTCAACCGTCTATTTTAACAGATTCAATCCAGAGCAATTCTTGCTTTTAGATTTTTAATGTAATTTACTGAAAATATTACAAAGATTTTTCACTTGACCCCCCCGTATTTCAAGGGCAACATGAAGTGAAGAAGAGTGAAAAATCAGAGCCTATGACATACCAATATCATGACGAAAGCATCGTCAAAAACCTAGATGAACATACCGTATTTGTGTTTGGTAGTAACAT
Organism: Acinetobacter sp. BWR-L5; assembly: GCF_039655985.1. Lineage (NCBI taxonomy): Bacteria > Pseudomonadati > Pseudomonadota > Gammaproteobacteria > Moraxellales > Moraxellaceae > Acinetobacter > Acinetobacter sp. BWR-L5. The sequence continues at coordinate 51,614 of NZ_JAGFEV010000001.1, forward strand.
GGCAGGTCAACATGCGGATGGCGCTGCCCGAACTGCACTTGAGCACTTTGGCGCAATCAAAGGTGTCGGACGTGGATGGTCAGGGCAAAGTTATGCCATTCCCACCATGAACGAACACTTACAACAAATGCCGCTCTCGCAAATTCAACACTATATTGATGACTTTAAAATCTATACTAAAAATCACCCTAAAATGACTTACTTTCTAACCTCTATCGGCTGTGGTATTGCGGGTTATAAAGTTGAAGAAATTGCTCCTATGTTTAAAGGCATTTCTCATAATGTTATTTTCCCCGCATCATTTCGCCCATTTGTGGAAAGAACTCTGCCACGCCTAAGTAAAAAATTTTTGCATACTATTTTTAACGATGCTGTGATTTTCAGCACTCAAAATGATGACATGCTGATTCAGCATTTGGCCTTAACCGATAATGAAAAAAGTTTAGCCAAAATTATTCTCAACACACGCATGTATCCAACCGACAGTAATGGTCGTGATCGTGTTTTTGAAATTGAAGATATTTTACATGCGCTGTCTGGGAAAATATTTGATTTTGAGACCAACGCTGAGGGACGCATGCTTTTTGGTGGTGCCATTCTAGCGCTGTTGGAACTTTATAATATCAATGAACAAGACTTCATTGAGGTTTGGCAAGGCACACGAGAAATCGCACCACCGAAGCCTGAACATCGTGCGCGAAAAGCCTCACGTTGAAACCCATCTTTCAAACCCCAAAGCCAGCTCTATGAGTTGGCTTTTTGCATTATAGATCTATATGCAACCCGATCATTAAATGCACTACAATATCGTCTCGGCATATCTATGGGTGACTTAGGCGTTGCTGCTTTTTTCTTTTCGACTGATATAAATAGACTTACACTGCAAATCATAATTATATTTTTCAAAAACTTAAATACATTATGCGAACCAATCGACACATTGAAGCATTAAAATCTAAAAGAAATAAACATGCCATTTTTAGTATAGTGGTTGCCGTTATAATGCTAATTGCATTTTATCAACTGCCGCAGTTTCAGGAATTTGATTTTATGAATATATTTCCTGCATGCTTTATTTTTATTGTTTGCTTCAGCTTTTTCAAGAAAGCAAAGGATGAACCAACAGAAAAGAATAACGCCTTTTTAGAAATCCTCTCCTTTGTTGCACTCTATGTAATGATCAATGCTTTTGCCCTTTCTAGCCTGCTTAAATTTACCGACTACTCAGCCGTACGAATTGCAAATTATGCATCCAACCCACCACAAGCTGTGGGCCAAATTCTCTTAAATAGCTACACTGCGGGCTCTAGGCGAAATAAATCAAATTATGAAGATGTTGTGTTGAATGAACCTTCTCAGCAGCAACCACTAAGACTGGTGTGTAATTTTATGGATCGCTTTAAAAGCTGCCCACTCTTAGAAAACTTTCAACAACAAGCAGTTAGTATCCGTTATTACACAGACAACCGTCAGTTTATCTACCCAGAAGTTTTAGTGTTATCGGTCACAGCAGACAACACAACCATCAGTAGCCAAGACTTCATCCAGATCTACCAACAACAACGAAACAATTTTTTGATTTATTTATTCTTCATGGTATTGATTCCAAACCTGTTAGTAATCAATTTATTTTGGCGTGACCATCAATATCAACAATTTCAAACTTTTCGCTATCGACCTCAAAGCATTTAGCGCTTATCACTATCAGCATACACACTCTTTTCAGTTCCAAAACCATTTGAGCTTATGCACTTTCTATGCGCAATAAATATGCATTTTTTGACTAAATCCCCCATAAACTCACATAAATTTTAAAAATAACTTTTTTTATCACATTATTTTAAAAAGTTTTTTTAGCGCTTATACTGCTTTAAATTCCAACATAAAAACGAGATATAAATGCAATTATTGGACTCTCCTATTTTTGAATTATCTCCCATTGCCATGTGGTTAGAAGACTTTAGCGAAGTACAAAAACAATTCGATCTTTGGCGGAGTGAAGGTGTTGTAGATATTGCGTCGTTTCTGTTGGAAGACAAATCACGTATTTTAAGTTGTGCGCATAAAATTAAAGTCCTGCATGTCAACCCGCAAACCTTAAAACAATTTGAAGCCCAAAGTTTTGAAGACTTAACCACAAACCTTGCGCAAATTTTTAAAGCAGATATGTCAAGCACTCATTTAAATGAGCTGGTCGCACTTTGGAATGGTGAGACCTTATTTGAAAATACTGCTGTAAACTATACGCTTACAGGTCATCGCCTTGACATTCGACTGCGCGGGACAGTACTTCCCGGTCATGAACACGATCTTTCATTGGTTTTGATCACCACGGAAGACATCACGCCCTATGCCAATGCACAACGTTTAGAAGAAAAAAGTCGTTTAATTGCTGAAGCACGTTTTCAATATTCGCCTACTTCACTTTGGGTCGAGGACTTTAGCCGAGTCAAAGCACGTTTAGATCATTTACGTCGTTTAGGGATCAGTGACTTTAAAACCTTCCTTGATGTCCATAATGACTTTATTAATGAATGCCTCAGAGACATCATGGTTACAGATGTAAACCAAGCCACACTCGATTTGTTCGCTGCACGTGACAAAGACCATTTACTTAAAAATTTGCATAAAGTCTTTCAAAACGAAACCCAACAGACCTTTCGACATCAGTTGCTCGAACTATGGGATGGCAATATTCAACATAACTGCGAAGCGGTCAATTATGCACTCGATGGAAGTATTCGCCATGTGCTGTTACATTTTGCCGTGTTTCCGGGCTTCGAAGACGATTGGGGTATGGTACAACTGGCACTCACCGATATTACCGCGCGCAAAAAAGCCGAAAATTATCTTGAGTACTTGGGCAAACATGATGTCTTAACCAAACTTTATAACCGCTCTTTCTACAGCACTGAAATCAACCGACTTGAGCGCAACAACCTGCGCCCTGTGTCTTGTATTTTCCTAGACATGAATGGCTTGAAAGCCATCAATGACAATCTCGGCCATGATCAAGGCGATAGCTTATTACGCCGTATGGGGAATACCCTGAATCAGTTAATTGAAAACACGCAATACTCTGCTTCAAGGATCGGTGGTGATGAATTTGTGGTGCTATTACCTGCCGCCGATGAAGCCGCATTGAACCATTGTATTGAAAGTTTGCATGAGCTTTTAATGGTAGATAACCAATTTAATAATCATCAACCTATTAGTGTGTCGATTGGCACTGCCACCAGCCAGCCAAATGAACGGGTTGAAGATATGCTTAAACGTGCCGACACTGCGATGTATGAGCACAAAAAAACCTACTATGCAGAAAATGATCGACGGGTTACCAATTACAACCCAGCGAATGATCAATAAAAAAGCGCCCTAAACAGGGCGCTTTTTTTATCTCAATGGCGAATCAACGCTTACCCATTGAACGACGGGTGCCACGTGGTGGCATCCAAGTACGATCTGCATACTGTTCAGGTTTTGGACGAACCTGATTATGTGCAACATCGTCAGCACTTTGTTCTGCATTTGGCATTGGGAATGGGAGATTCACCAAAGGTTTTTTTGAAGTAGGCTGTTGCTTACTCATGACCATCACTCTCATCAAATTGCGCTTATTTTAAAGTTTTTTTCATAAAGATGCGAGAAACTTCCTAATTCTGTACATTTTTGAAATCATTAATTCAAAATTGAATTTTTTTTATGTTTTTTGCAGAAAATCTGTGTTTTTAAACGCCTTGCTTGAGTTTTTTAAGCTAAGATAGTGTGCTTTTTATTTTTTAAACCCTATAAGAAGGAATACTGCCGTGGACGTACGTCTCTCTGATCGTGTGAATGCCATCAAACCGTCCCCAACTCTTGCTGTTACCAACAAAGCTGCTGAATTAAAAGCGGCTGGCAAGAACGTTATTGGCTTGGGCGCAGGTGAACCTGACTTCGACACCCCACAACACATCAAAGATGCAGCAATTGCAGCGATTAACAACGGTTTCACAAAGTACACCGCTGTAGATGGTACGCCTGGCCTTAAAAAAGCGATTATTGCAAAATTCAAGCGTGACAATAACCTTGATTATGCTGCAAACCAAATTTTGGTTTCTTGTGGCGGCAAGCAGTCATTCTTTAACTTAGCATTAGCTTTGTTAAACAAAGGTGATGAAGTAATCATCCCTGCACCATTTTGGGTAAGCTACCCAGATATGGTGATTATCGCTGAAGGTGTTCCTGTTATTGTAAAATGTGGTGAAGAACAACGTTTCAAAATCACACCTGCTCAACTTGAAGCTGCGATCACAGACAAAACTCGTTTAGTGGTTTTAAACAGTCCATCAAACCCAACAGGTATGATCTACACTAAAGCTGAATTAGAAGCTTTGGCTGATGTTCTTCGTAAATACCCAGAAGTTTATATCGCTTCTGACGATATGTACGAACCAATCCGTTGGGATGACGAATTCTACAATATCGCAACAGTTGCACCAGACCTTTATGACCGCACAATCGTGTTAAACGGTGTGTCTAAAGCGTATGCAATGACTGGCTGGCGTATTGGCTATGCAGCGGGCCCTGCTAAGCTTATTGGCGCAATGAAAAAAATCCAATCGCAATCAACTTCAAACCCAACTTCTATTTCACAAGTTGCTGCTGAAGCTGCGTTGAATGGCCCTCAAGACGTTCTTGAGCCAATGATTGAAGCATTCAAACGCCGTCATGACTTAGTTGTTAGCGGTTTGAACGACATCAAGGGTATTTCTTGCTTACCTGCTGATGGTGCATTCTATGCATATGCAAACATCCGTCCATTAATTCGTGCGAAAGGCTTAAAATCTTGCACAGAATTCTCTGAATGGCTATTGGAAGAAACTGGCGTTGCCGTAGTTCCTGGTGATGCATTCGGCTTAGGCGGTTTCATGCGTATTTCTTATGCAACTGCTGATGACGTACTTGTAGATGCGCTTGCACGTATCAAGAAAGCGGCTGATTCAATCGAAGGCGTAGATGCTGCGATTGCTTCAATTGCTGCTGAAAAATAATTTAACCCTTTAAAGTTAGATTAGAGAAACCCGCGAACTTCGCGGGTTTTTTATTTTTAAACAAAATCTGAAAAATTTGCTCTTAAGCCCGTTTAAATAATTTTAGAGCCGTGTAGTACCAGCAGAATCTATTGTATCTACGTCTTTCTTGCGAGATGACGCCGAGATCACCAAGGCAATGCCTGCCAGAATAATCGTCGCAGAAATAATGATTCGGAAACTCAACGCTTCCCCAATAAACAATGCCCCACCCAGAATCGCCAAACATGGCACGGACAATTGCACGCTACTGGCCGTGACCCGATCAATTTTCTTCACTATTGCATACCAAAGTACATATGCTCCACTCGATGCCAAACCACCAGATAAGAGCGCCAACAGCATACCTTTTGGCTGGATAAAACTCTGTGTGTAAAAAAATAAATAGACCAAGACAACAAAAGGAATCGCCACTACAAAATTTGCCAAGCTACTGGCCAGTGGATTATGCATATTTTTACCTGCGATGCTATACATCGCCCAACCTATGCCTGAAAGTACCATCAATGCAGCATAGCCTAAAGGAGGTGCCGAAGCCCCTGGTAGCAATAAAATCAAAAGACCTAAAATAGCAATCGACAATCCCAAACCGCGTCGCAAATTGATTTTTTCACCATGACACAGGCCATAACTGACCATACTTAACTGCACTGTCCCAAACAGGAGTAATGCACCTACACCCGCATCGATATGCAAATAGGCCAGTGAAAAAGCCACAATATATAAGGCAAGAAAAAATCCGTTTTTTACACTCCACTCTATTTTGGCCTTATGAGTAGTGAGCATATACAGTAGAAATAACACCATTGCACCGCTACAGACCCGAAGTAAGCTAAAACTCATCGGATCAATCTGCTGCTCAGCCAACGCTAAACGACATAGCACCGAATTGGCTGCAAAGGCCAACATTGCAATGGAAATTTTAAGCAGCATGTTTGAGCGTCCTTATTCAACAGCCTGCTTTAGATATATCGAATATATCTTATTAAATCTAGAGAGTTTTTCTCATACAATTTATCAATAATCTCGATGTGCAACTCAGATGATTCAGCCTGAATATCTTATTTTTTAGCATCATCTGGTGAAAATAAAGCAATCACATCAGCTTCCGTGAGTTGCTCTGTAGAATACTTGAATTGGTAAAAATCAGGCTTATTATCAATATAAATTTCTGTTGTAAGTTTTAAATCTTTTGGCTGTTCTTCCATCGCAAACACATTGATATTGCAATAGCTGCCGTCCTGAGTTCGCCAAAAAAGTGACGTGCCACATTCGCTACAAAAACCACGCTCCCCCCAATCCGATGACTTGAATAATTTTAAATATTCTTGATTGTCAAACTTTAAACTACTGGGTTCGACATCAATACTCATGAGTACCCCGCTCGACTGCTGGCGGCACATCGAACAATGACAAGCATGCACATCATGATTTTTGAGTGCGGCTTGGAACTTAGTTTTACCGCATAAACAGGACACGTTCATTGTGAGTTCCTTCTTCATGTGAAGACTGTATAAAATTACTAAAACCTTGTTTATCTTATATATAAATAAAAAATAAAGAGTGTATAAATTTTGTGCACCACATTAAAATAATGCTCACGTTTAGGTTACTCCGTTCTATCAACACTCAAATTATCAACATGAATACGCTTACACTCTTTACATGCAATCCGTTCGCAACATCATCTCAATCCGTGATTACGATTTCGTTGATTTTGTACTGATCAATCCAATGCTCAATATTGACGAGAAGACTGAATTTTGCTTAATTATATAACAAGTTCCAAAAAGGAACTCATAGATAAATATAGGAATGAACAAGATGAATCCCAAAGAAATGACAGGACTACAACTCTTAGAAGCCATGTGTACAGGAAAAATTCCACCTGCAAGTATCAGTGAAACCATTCCCATGCAGCCTTTTGAAGTTTCTGAAGGGAAAATTAGCTTTAAAGCAAAAGCAGATCATCGTCATTTAAACCCGCTTGGTGGCGTGCATGGTGGCTTTGCAGCAACAGTACTCGACTCAGTGACGGGTTGTGCCATACATACTATGCTTGAAGCTGGTGTTGGCTATGGCACCATTGATCTGAATATTAAAATGTGCCGACCAATTCCAAGAGACAAAGAACTACTTGCCATCGGCAGCGTGATCAACATCAGTAAGAACTTAGGTATTTCTGAAGGTAAAATTGTAGATGAAGACGGTAAGCTCTATGCCCATGCCACAGCCACCTGTATGATTATTCGTCCCTAAAAACGAAAGGCACTGATAAATTTCAGTGCCTTTTTTATGCCAAATTAAACTTTACTTCAGCATGACAGATCAAATTGCGGTTTTAAACGTCTTCAGCGTCTGCAATTTTGAGGCATCAGGACGCTCAGCCCCTTTATAAATACAGTAATATTTAAATGCGCTGTCTAAACTCACGTCTAAACTTTTGCCTTCAGCAGCAGACCAGACTTTTGAACGATTATTACCTGATAAAGCACTGCCTGACAACTGATACAAATACAGATCATGTTCTCGCTGCACAGTCTTTTTAAGAGTACTGGTTGACTGTTCGGAAAGGAGCTGACAAGGACTGTTGACCAGCCAACGCTCACTAAACCAAAGTTGTAATAAATCACCCAAATACAAGTCCGTATAACCGACAGGCCAAACATCAATATAGGCTGACTCTACAGGGGTATAGTATTGTTCAGGGTTTGAAATAATAGAAAGATACTGATCTTGATAATCAGCTAGGTTTGCAAAAATATCGGAAATAGTAAGCGTATTCATTCGCTTTCTCCTGTTTAGCCATTTTAGTGCTGGCAAGTTGGTTATAAATCCACACTGTTTAAGTTTTCACTTAAACGCTCTGTTGTTAAAGTCAGACTATCAACGACTTTTCAACATTGCAAGCACTTCAATACGATTTTTTTTGAAAATGATTTTTTTGTTCAAATAAAAAGCATCCAATATAAAAATCACAGCAACATGACATTTTAGACTTGACCCACTATGAAATGTCCTTATAATCGCATGCAGATTCTCCAATAGCTCAGTCGGTAGAGCGACGGACTGTTAATCCGCAGGTCCCTGGTTCGAGCCCAGGTTGGAGAGCCAAATTCAAGAAAGCCCACACTATAAGTTGTGGGCTTTCTTCTTTTCTACACATTAAAAGTTTTACCGCTTAAGGTGTAAATCCTCCAGCTAAGTTCAACAGAAAGCCAGAACTAAACTATTCTCGAAAAATAACTTATCTTAAAAACACTAAAAAATGATTCACAAGAAAAATCATGAGCACATTTAAAACACATGTGGATGTTCGTCCAGATCACTTCCCGATCACAACAACTGAAATGAAAAAATAGAAAGGGCAAAAAGATTGGGAATACCAGCTTAGTTTTAGTGATCCTGCTTATAAAGATATTTCTACTGGATGTAATCATTATGAGTAAAATGACAGCTTATTTTTAATTTTTATTCACCCACCACAGCCAATCATTAAAAATATTTTTTAAGAAAATAGATTTTTCCACCCAATTAAGTCATGTCTCTGAGACTTTGCAAAATACTCTTTCTGATGTAACCATTTTTCATGATGTGCAATGGTGGAACGTGGAAGATATAAAAAAGTACAAGAAATCATCGTCAAAATTCTAAGCACACCTACTCAAATAACTCATTCCACTGACTCATATTTCGCGATTTTGTGGAAAGGAATTACAGCTCTCAATACATCATATCTACCCATCTCTAATTAAAAAGCCCAATCGATAAAGATTGGGCTTTTAATGAGTCAGGGTTATCTACACTGAGGATCTACAACTTCGAACAGTCTACAAACTATAGCATTCACCCGTATATTCCTAAGCCGCTTCCGCAGGCACACCACTATGGAAACGAAACACATCATCAGGTGTACTAATTAGCTCTTTTTCGACGTTACGGATATGTTCAATACGAGCTTGAATATCTTCTTTCGGATTTTTCAATTTCCCCGTTTGCGCAACCTCTAAAGCCAAAGCCAAATAATCTTCAAAATGACGTGATTCAGACTTCAGCAAGTAACGATAGTAACGACCTAATTCATCATCAACCAAGGGTGCTAACGCGTAAAAGCGCTCACATGAACGCGCTTCTACAAAGGCACCAATGATTAAAATATCAATTAAAGCCTCAGGCTCATAAGTCCGTACTTCTTTACGTAAACCACCCGCATAGCGACCTGCACTCAGATTACTCCACTCTAGCCCACGCTTTTTCATAAATTCAAGCACTTGCTCATAATGCAGCATTTCTTCACGAACCAGTTGCGCAAGCTTGACCTGTAAATCGGTAAAAAAGCTATAACGAAACATCAGGTTCATCGCTGTACCTGCAGCTTTTTTCTCACAATTCGCGTGATCTTGCATCAGCACATCAAGATTAGTCAGTGCTTCAGCCAACCAAGCTTTTGGTGTTTCACAGCCCAAGAAGTCCATGACGGGCTTCATGAGTTCATCATAATTGATATTCGACATATTCAAATCTTAAAAACTTTAAATTAACGTGCAGCTTTAATCACTGCTTTCATTTCGCGTACAGCTTGTTCCAAGCCCACAAAAATGGCATCGGCAATCAGTGAATGGCCGATGTTTAATTCGTGAATCTGTGGAATTTGCGCAATTGGGGTCACATTTTCAAGGTTGAGCCCATGACCAGCATTCACCACTAAACCTTTCGATGCTGCATATTCGGCACCTTTGACAATACGCTCAAGCTCATGTTGCTGAGCTTCAGGTGTTTCTGCATCAGCATAAGCGCCTGTATGAATTTCAATGGTTGGTGCACCACAAGCAACCGCTGCATCAATTTGTGCAAAGTCAGCATCAATAAACAAGGACACATCACAACCAATCTCAGACAAGGCTTGAGTTGCCGCTTTAACATCGTCAAAATGTCCAACCACATCCAAACCACCTTCAGTCGTCACCTCTTGGCGTTTTTCAGGAACAAAACATACATGGTGCGGTTTAATTTCTTTGGCAAATGCAATCATTTCATCTGTAACTGCAAGTTCCAAATTCATACGTGTTTTAAGCGCTGGGCGCATACGACGCACATCATCGTCCTGAATATGACGACGGTCTTCACGTAAATGCAAAGTAATCCCTTCTGCACCTGCTTGTTCGCAGATCAGTGCTGCATTGACTGGATCTGGATAAGACGTTCCACGCGCTTGTCGTAAAGTCGCCACGTGGTCAATATTTACACCAAGTAATGCAGCCATATTCATTTCCTAATTACGATTGAGTTTGAGTGTTCTGAATCCACAACTGACGACTTTTTAAGGGGCGATCGCCCAACAATGAACTGATCATTTGTCGATACAACTTAGTCAGCAATTGTAACTGTTCCAAACTAAAATCCCTACCCTTTTCATATTGGCACATGCTTAAAATTTGCTGTCCATTTAAGGTCGCTCGCGAAGCTTGTGCAGTAGGAATAAAGCCTTCATTCAACTGGAATATATAGTTGAGCGATGCTTGAATTTCAAGTTGATTGGCATCGGTCGAAAAATCTAAGGCATAGCCCAAATCTTCCAGCAGTTCGTGCTCAAACTGCCTTAGAATTTGTTTTAAAAACAGATTAGGATTTGCTTGCTGCGCCAGTTGCTGTAATTGCGTTAGCGTATGCGCATATTGAGCAAAACTTTGCCCCATTTGTACTTCGAGCGGACACAGCCTGAGCAGGATCTCATTGAGATAAAAACCTGAAAAAAAAGCATCCCCGAAGAAAAAAATCGGCTGATTGACAATTTCAAGTTTTGTAAAATTTTTGAGTTCAGATTTACCCGAAGCTTGTAAACAAATCGGCTGATATTGTGGCGGCGGGGTTTGTCTTAAAATACCATCAACTCGCCCATGCTCTTGGGTAAATAAATGCACAATATGACTACGTTCACGGTATTTTCTATGGTGAATTAAATAACCATGCAGTACTTCATTGCGCATGAGAAATTAACTAATCTTTTTTATCTTTATCATTCTGTTCGCTGTCTTCATCATCCCCATCTGGGATAACAGCACCAACCACTGCTGCGGTTCCTTTCACCACGCCTTTTGTGGTTTTATACGCAATCTTTACAGGAACAGTGACGATCTTGTGTATACAACCTTGCAAAAACAACATACAAGCCATTACTGCGAACACTTTGACCATAACACCATCCCTATAAAAATTTGTTTTCTTAAAACTTAGATATCACTATAACCTAAGCTTTTCAATGCACGCTCATCATCAGACCAGCCACCTTTCACTTTAACCCAAAGCGTCAGCATGATCTTTTGTTCAAACATTTTTTCCATATCGATACGGGCATCCATACCAATTTTTTTAAGCTTGGCGCCTTTTTCACCAATCACAATCGCTTTCTGGCCTGGACGGTCTACAAAAATCGTTGCATCAATGTATGTACACGCTGGTTTTGGACGACCTGTTTTTTCATTCACCGTTGCTTCTTCAGTCTTAAACGACTCAATTTGCACGGTTAAATCATAAGGTAGCTCTTCACCCAACTGACGCATAATCTTTTCACGGATAATTTCTGATGCCAAAAAACGCTCAGAACGATCTGTCAGTTGATCCAATGAATACATCGGTGGCTGGAAAGGTAAATATTTTTCAATAGTATCGCGCAGATGGTCTAAGTTTGCACCACGGAGTGCAGAAACAGGAACAATCTCAGCAAAATTCATTAATTTTGCACGTTCTTGAATTAACGGTAGTGCATGATTTTTATTTTCAAGTGTATCAATTTTATTGATCACAAGAATCACTGGCATCTCAGCATTTTTGAGTTTTTCCAAAACGAGCTCATCGTTTTGAGTCCACTTGTCTGCATCCAGAACAAACAATACCAAGTTGACATCACGCAATGCAGAAGACGCAGCACGGTTCATCATTTTATTGATGGCGCGTACTTCTTTTTTATGCATCCCTGGCGTATCAACAAATACCGCTTGAGATTTTTCACGTGAATCAATTCCCACAATCTTATGGCGTGTAGTTTGCGGCTTACGTGAAGTAATCGATAATTTTTGACCCAATAAATGGTTCATCAACGTAGACTTACCTACATTTGGACGACCGACAATTGCTACAAAGCCGCTACGAAAATCCGTTGGAATTTCTGTGCCTTGTTCGCTAAAAAACTGGCTAATTAAATCATTACTGTCGCTTTGCGACTCGTGATCAGCATCGATGTGATCGGAAGAATTTGACATGGCAGATTACTGCTCCAAAAGTTTTAAAATGTCCGCCGCGGCAGCTTGTTCAGCAAAACGACGGCTGGTGCCCTCACCCATTACAACAGACAATCCATCCACTTTACATTCCACTTTGAAATGCTGATTGGGTGCATCGCCTTGAATATCCACTACATCATAAACAGGGAGCGCTTTTTTTCGTGCCTGAAGATATTCTTGTAAACGAGATTTAGGATCTTTAAGTTGATCGGTTGGCTCGATATGGTCTAAATATGGCTCGTACCATTTTAACACAATCGGCTCCAACACCGTTAAATCACTACAATCCATATAGATTGCACCAATAATCGATTCAACTGTATCCGCAAGAATGGACTCGCGATGATGTCCACCTGATTTTAACTCGCCTGTACTTAAAATGAGTGACTGGCTCAGTTTTAAATCATTTGCAATTTTACCTAAAGCTTCCTGACGAACCAAGGTTGCACGCATACGCGTCAAACGGCCTTCGTTCTCAGTTGGATAAGCTTTATAGAGATAATTTGCAATAATCATCCCTAACAAAGAATCGCCTAGAAACTCTAGGCGCTCATAGTTGTATTTGTGGCTCACCGATCGGTGGGTCAGTGCAAGCTGAAGTAACTCAGGTTGTTTAAACTGATAACCGATACGGCTCGCTAAGCGGGCTTCACTTAGCTTGGACTGAGCTTTGATCAAAACTTTTCTCGAACTTTAATACTAAATCTATATTCAGCAAGAAGGGTTTTCTTACCTCATACTCCTTTTTCACCTGCAACCCTTCGGTATTGGTGACTTGCATAATTTCTTTAATCTTCACATCGCGAATACCATTCATTTCCAGACGTTTTGAAAGTTGCTTTTCAAACTCCGCGGGCTGAATATTTTTCGGGCTGCTTTGAAACACTTCCTCAATTTGGCTATTGATCATCCGATCATCAAAATAGGGAGCCCAAACTGCAATTGCCACTTTCGCCATAAATGCAAACCCCATGATTGCAAATAAAATGGCGATATAAGATGCCCCTTGTTGATTCTTGCGCATTTTTTATTTTCCGAATCGATATTAGTCAATGCTACCGTTACGGTTAAATGACGGCAACTTAAAGCCAGGTTCTTTATGCATCCAAATATAAAATGCACGACCTGTTAGGTTCTGTTCAGGAACCATTCCCCAGAAACGACTGTCAGCACTTTGATCGCGATTATCCCCCATCGCAAAGTACTCACCTTCTTTTACTTTCACTTCCCAATATAAACCATTTTCAGCAGAGTATTTACCATTTTCTACAAAGTTAATGTACGGTGCTTGGCGTGCAACATTAACACCTTCTAACTCACGCATGGTAAAGGTATGCTTGCCAATGGTTTCTTTATGATATATCGAAGTAGGCGTATCTAAACTGTCTTTTTCACGGCTAAACTCTACAGACACTTTAGCAATTTTTTGACCATTAATGGTTAATTGGCCATGATCAAAAACAATGTGATCGCCAGGAATACCAACTACACGTTTGATATAGCTGATCGTCGGTTGCGGTGGATAACGGAAGACTATCACATCGCCACGCTCAGGCTCACCCACATCAATCACTTTTTTATTCACGATCGGCAGGCGTACACCATAGTCAAACTTGTTGACCAAGATGAAGTCACCAGTTTCTAATGTCGGCACCATCGAGTCGGAAGGAATATTAAAAGGTTCATAAAAGAATGAACGTAAGCATAGAACAATCGCAAGGACTGGCCAAAAATCATAAGCCCAAGTAATGACAAAATTTTCATTTCCCTTGCCTTTTGTCGCTCGTTGTTTAAATACAAACTTATCGAGCAACCACACCAAAAAGAAAATCAGTGTGACAGGAACAAGTATCAAATTAAAATCAAAATCCATGGGCTTATATTCCTACCTTTTTATCTTTCTACTTTCAACACAGCCAAGAACGCTTCTTGTGGGATTTCTACACTTCCCACTTGCTTCATGCGTTTCTTACCTTCTTTTTGCTTCGATAGCAGTTTCTTCTTACGAGAAACGTCACCACCATAACATTTCGCCAATACGTTTTTACGCATTGCCTTTACGGTTGAACGAGCAATAATTTGCGCACCAATCGCTGCTTGAATTGCCACATCAAACATTTGACGTGGAATCAAATCTTTCATTTTTTCAACCAATGCAATACCGCGGTGACGCGCATCTTGACGGTGACAAATCATTGCCAAAGCATCGACTTTATCACCATTGATTAGAACATCGACTTTTACCAATGATGAACTTTCAAAACGTACAAAGTTATAATCTAACGATGCAAAACCACGTGAACACGACTTCAATTTATCAAAGAAGTCCATCACCACTTCCGCCATTGGAATTTCAAAGGTAATTGAAACTTGGTTCGCCATAAACTTCATGTCTTTTTGAACACCACGGCGTTCCACACACAAAGTCATGACATTCCCCAAATACTCTTGCGGTACAAGGATATGGCACTCAGCAATCGGCTCACGTAAGTCTTCGACTGTTGAACCATCTGGCATTTTAGATGGGCTATCGATATAAATCGTTTGACCATTCTTCATCACCGCTTCATAAATCACGGTCGGTGCAGATGAAATGAGGTCTAAATCATACTCACGCTCTAAACGCTCTTGCACGATTTCCATGTGTAGCATGCCTAAGAAACCACAACGGAAACCAAAACCTAAAGCATCTGAGCTTTCAGGTTCAAAGAATAACGCCGAGTCATTGATCTGAAGTTTATGCAAAGCTTCACGGAACGGTTCAAATTCACTTGAATCAATTGGGAACAAACCAGCATAAACCTGCGGCTTCACTTTTTTAAAGCCCGGTAAGGTTTTAACTTCTGGTGTACTTGCAAGGGTAATCGTATCACCGACTGGCGCACCAAAAATGTCTTTAATCCCTGCAATTACGAAACCAACTTCACCCGCTTCAAGGATGTCTGTTTCTGTGTGCTTAGGATTGAAAATACCCACAGAAGTAATGATGTGTGTTTGGCCTGTTGATTTCATCAACATCTTGTCGCCCTTACGCACACGACCTTCTTTCACGCGCACCAAAGAAACAACACCTAAGTAGTTATCAAACCAAGAGTCGATAATTAAAGCTTGTAATGGCGCATTACGATCACCAGTAGGTGCAGGAATGACATTAACAAGGGTTTCTAAAACGCTATCAATCCCAAGACCTGTTTTTGCCGAACAGGTTGGCGCTTCAGTTGCTTCAATACCAATAATGTCTTCAATTTCTTGAATCACACGTTCAGGTTCAGCCTGTGGTAAATCAATTTTATTTAGTACAGGAAGGACTTCGAGGCCTTGCTCAATTGCGGTATAACAGTTCGCAACTGACTGTGCTTCCACGCCTTGTGCTGCATCTACAACCAACAATGCACCTTCACAAGCCGCCAATGAGCGTGACACTTCATATGAAAAGTCGACGTGCCCTGGTGTATCAATAAAGTTCAATTGATACTCTTGGCCATTTGGATGGGTGTAATACAAAGTAACCGACGCAGCTTTAATGGTAATACCACGCTCACGTTCAAGTTCCATGGAGTCAAGTACTTGTGCTTGCATTTCACGATCTTGCAAACCACCACAGGTTTGAATAAAGCGGTCAGCGAGCGTTGACTTCCCGTGGTCAATGTGAGCAATAATACTGAAATTTCGTATGTTATTGATATTTACAGACTTTTTTACAACTGCCATAAACTACTCTAAAAATATGTACACAATCATGTACTCAACTGTAAAAGTACAAACGACGTGCAAAAAGAATGTTGCTAAAAACTTCGCACAGTATAAGCAGATAAGTGTTAAAAATATATATTGTGATTGAGAAAAACTATCTTACAGAACAAACTGAATACAACTCTGACCAAAAGCTAAAGCTTTGCCCTTATCCACACGTCCGCATGCAATTTTCGTTTTGATTTTACTTATATGTCATCGTAATTTTTGTGGTTGATAAATGGAACTCATTAAATATGAATGTATCAGATCTAACACCAGGTCAATGACCGTACGCTCTCGCTCAAGCAATGAAAGTTAAATCAACACAAGTCATTGATTGGGAGTTATGTGGAAAGCTAATCGAAAATGAAAAAATTAGCTTGGTGCGTTCGTACTCAAGGTGGACTGCTTTTTATGTTGGCCCACGTGCAGACATTCGAGAAGCGGAACAAGTTGGTGATACTGCAATTGAAGCTGTAGTGAAGTGCTACATTGAGAAGAAATTGGGAGCTGATTTCAATTGACATTTTGATCATTTGAAAAAGCCATTAAGAAGTAATGGCTAGATAGCTCATGTAATAATACTTTTATTAAGATCTATTTACTTATTTAACGACATTACTTCTTCTTTGAACTCTTCATGGTCTATCTGACCTGTCAGGTAGCGTTGATAAAGAACCTCGTGCTTATAGGAAATCTCCAAATTGTATTTTTTATTCATTTCTTTTTGTATATTAACAACTTGTAATCGCTTGTTCCATTCCACCCCGGAAAATTCCATGTTCTCTATTACCCCTTTCTTTTGAATACCTATATCGCAAGATTATTTCACTAAAATTTATTTTATTCAAAATACATTGATTTTCAAGAGAAATTTGAAGATGACCAATGTCTTTAGTTAGACTAATATTTAAGCATTGGTTATAAAAATTGGAAAGGATAAGTCTAAGTGCTCAAATGTCTAAGAAACTGGGAATTGAAATCTAATGTCCTACATCAAAAAAAACAGAAAATGATTTGCTTATGAATAGGCTGATATGGTGAATGAATGGGCTGGTCAATGAGGTTTATATAAGATATTCCGAATAGCTCTTAAATTAGAAATTAAGTATCCCTTGCTTAACACATATTCTTGGTGTTTGTGATTCAACAAATGGCTGATCTTGGTAAACTTGAATTTTTATAGCATTTTAGTGATAAAATTAAAGGAAGCCCACAATATCTAGTAAAGAGCAAACAATGTGGTTATTTTTTTCTATCCTGTTGATTATAGCAATTACTTTTTTTTGTTATGGTTAACTCGAACGAAAATTTCAAATTATCTGGCAAATTCAAACATTTAAAAAAAAATAAATTTCAACATGAAATTCATGATGGTGCATTTTATCAGGGATCTTTCATCGAAATCATTGGCCCTAAATTAGACAGTTCTGTAGAAAAGGTAGTAACTGCATTTTTAGTTAGAGACTTCAATAGTAAAGACCAAAAATGTGCGGTAATGGTTTTAGTTAATGATTTAAAATTAGGATACCTTTCTGATGAAGATGCGATTAAATTTATGAGACTTTTAAAGTTAAATAATTTGAAGGAGGAATCAGGTATTAATGTCCAAGCCTTAATATATGGCGATTGGGGTACAGATGATATTGATGGGAATTTTCAGATAAATCTAAACATTTCTAAGGATCTGTCTGATTCTGATATTATATGATTTTTTAAATTAAATCATAATTGAAAAACAACATATTAATTACAAACTAAATTCCAAATAACAAAATTAAAGGGGTTCCCCCCTTTAATTACAATCAAGATCTTAAGTCAGCAGATGTATTAGTTATTTTTTTGATCTTGCTGTTGTTCTTTATTATGATTGGGTTGTTTCTGGTTTGACCCATTTTTACCCTGATCTTGATCGCCTTGTTGCTGTTTCTGGGTTTGGTTTCCCTGATCACTATCAGGCTGTTTTGGTGCTTGCTGACCCTGATTCGAGCCAGGTTGGTTAGTAGTATTTGACATAATTATAATCCTTATTTGTCATTAGTATTAATGACAGATACATCATGTGCCTATAATACTAATTAAGATACACCCATAATGTATCAAAACATATTTAAACAATAAATAAAGTTAAATATTTATATTTAATATAGCCTTATAAAACACATATAATTATTTTTTAAGCACCATTAGCCAATTACAAAAAAACATACTAATAAATAAAAATAACTGTTATCAATTGAGATTAGTATTTTATTAAATTCGAGAAATCCCATGAAAATATTAACATTAATAGGTATTGGCTTGGTAGCTCACTACTGCTATAAAACCATGAAATCTAGAAAATATTAAAAATTCCAATGTCAATTTACCTGAAAGTGAAAAAAAACTTCAGGAATAAGTAGCATTATGGATTATTACTAATATTGCACAATTAAGATATTAGTTAATAAATCACTATATTTGTACCGATTAATTCAGCCCCAACATATTGAGTATATTATGAATAATGGTATTTATTTTCTCATATTTGAAAGCCAAAATAAAGATTTTGGCACTGGACTATTAATATTGAACGATCCAGTAGTTTATGGAGGTGATTCTTTTTATTCTTATCAGGGGGTAATTGAATCCAATAGAATTATTATAAATCTTTTTAAACATACTTCTAGAGCACATTCATTTTTTGGAGATCATGATAAAGTTAAACTAAATTTGATCTCTCACTCAGCATCGGGAGGATATCTACTAACAGGAAATGTTGAGAATTTACAAACAGTCCCATTAGTAGTCAAGGCTAAATTCATTGGCCAAATACCATAGTTTTTAAATCATCACACATGCAATTTGAAATCGTAATACTTATAAAAAATAGCCCTCACTTGAAGGGCTTTTACATTACTACAGTACGGCAGACACTTATTTCTTAAAGTATGCCCTACACCCTTTAATAAATGCTTCATTTATATTCATTTTAGGATCATCTTTCTCGTCATCGCACTGATCCACATTCTTCAGGTTGTTATCATGTGCGTATTGATAGCCGTAATACTCTTTTGTGCCTTCCTTAAAGCCACCAAGTTTGTCTTGTCTCATTTGATACTGGAAAAAGATGAAGGCAGCAATGCCAATGACTGCGAGTACCGCGTTGACGATCCTAAACTGTTTTGAAATCATTTTTATTCTTAGTTGGGTTGTTATTTGAGCGATGATCATAAAGAATAAACAGGGATAAGTCTATGTGCGTAAACTTCTAAAAATTGGGAAGTGAAATATAATAATAAACATGTATAGGAGTTATGAAGAGGCAACAAAAAACCATGACAGAGGGAGTGATATGTCATGGTTTCGTGATTCTATTGATGCTTGAAAACAGGAGCTTTTTAAGGGCTACAAATTTCGAAGATGGACTTTATAATTTTTACATGCAGCACAAAAATAACTCTAAAAACAATAAAAAAGTTTAAAATAGTCAAAATAGTATCAACAACATCATTGTGTATGATACTAGTTAAAATAATAGATACACATAAAACAAAAACCCAAATATATGATTTTAAAATGCAAAAAACAGCTTTCATATATTTCAAATCAAATAAAAAATTCAAATTTTCTTTGTTCATAACCATTAAATTAACTTAAAAATCTTACTACTTTCAAGGCTCTGAAAAAACATTTCAAAACTAGGGCGAATATCCTCACCTTCAAAAGTAATATATTTTAAATTTGAGTGATCTTGTAGGTCTACAATAGACTTATCAACTGTTGCTTGAATATTATATTCAGTACCAAATTGATCTTTTACGGTGACTTCTTTTTTTAACATAGATGGATCCTTAATTTAAATTATTTAGAAATTATATAACTTGATTAAATTACTTTATAATTTAACTTAAACATCTGATTTAAAGACGTATAAAAAGTTCTTCCATCTAGGTTCAAATCAACTTCTTTACCTGATTGAAGAAGTATTCGCTTACCCACTTCTATAGTTTTTAACCCATTACGAGTATTTTGTATTTTATTTAAAGGGATGAGCGACACTATAATTTCTGTACCATTTTTTGATTTTGCAATTAAATCGTTTATTTTTAACAACTTGTATCCTATTTCTGGAGGTTTTCTCGATTTGAAAAAACTTTAAAACTAACTTTCAATTTATAAAAAGCACTGTTTAGTGCTTTTTATTACTGTCAATTATTGCTTAGATAGCAACAATATTTACAGCATTTGGTCCTTTTTGACCTTGAGCTACACTAAACTCAACCATTTGGCCTTCAAACAGTGTTTTGAAACCTGAATTAGCAATTTCGCTAAAATGGGCAAAAACATCTGGACCTGATTCTTGCTGGATAAAACCGAAACCTTTAGTTTCGTTGAACCATTTTACAGTACCTTTAACAACATTCGAGTTTGACATAATAAATCCTACTGATTTTTTAATAATTGTGAGTCATTTGATTGACTGTTTATAACTTTGAAAATAATAAATTTTGAGACTTAAAATCTGAAAAAACGAAGGATTATGACTAAAACTGCGATGCTTAAAGAAGATTTACCGAAACAAGACTTTTTTCTAGTTAAGTTAACTATACACTAAAAATTAATTTAATCAAGTTTTCTTATATATATATTTATTTGCCTTATATTTCTTGATTTTTACAATAAAATTAAACCTTTATTGTAAATACAGTAAGATGTTGTTACTCTGAAGCTCAGCAATATTGATAAGTAATGAATGCGATTTTATAACTCTGTAATAACAATTCTAGTTTTTTTAGTTTCGGGAATGATGATTTTTTCCCATATACAAAGCTCCTACCACCCTGCAAACTTTATTACTGCATCTATTGATAAGTAATTAAATTCAAAATCAATCAGATGCTTAAACATTTTTAGTCGTATCAATATATTAATTAAGAACGCTTATTTCGCTCACGATAAAACTTATACCAAAGCCATCATTTAGATAGAGAGCTTTTTCAATTCACACACCGCACACAAGCAGTGACATACACTTTTGTCGAAATCGAATGCGCTGTGCAGCCTGAATGCAGGATGCACAGCATTAAGACTTTGATCATGATAGAAACAAAGCCTTTTCTCTAACTCGACGATTCACAAGCCCTTGCATGCGTTTACCGCCCGCATTCACCCATACATCGAACTGATCCGCAGCACCGCGAATATCATTGGCATTCAGCTTTTTAACTAAAGTCGATTCTCTGAATGCATTAGTCCCGATGTTATAAGCAAGTGATACCAGTGCATCAAACTGATTTTGATTAAGCGGTAAAGTCACCGCATTATTTACAGATGATTCAAATTTCTTTAAATCATACGCCATGTATGCCTTAGCCTGTGCTTCAGTGCATGTATCACCTTTCTTGACTTTAATGCCGTTCGGGTAAACCGTGGTACCAAAACCAATCGTCCATACTCCCACCCCATCGTCATAGGCAGTAAGCCGCTTTCCCTCAAAACCACAGATGAGATCCACACCAAAAGGACTAACGGCCATCTGGTCAATAGCAAGCCCCAACATATCTGCCACTACTGAATCTGTAGCCGTTGCAATCACTTGATTCGCAGCATCAACTTGTTTTTGTGTAAGTGTCCCGCCGCTGATCTTTCTTAAAAAATCAAATATCTGTTTCATTTTTCACTTACTCACTTAAACATTGCTTTAAAAGCTGATCGAATTTCAAAGATTAATTCACCAATGGTTTTACCACGTAACAGCTGGATTGCTTGATACCAGATGCCAATCAACAACATTCCGAAGATTGCAAAGATCAACATCACAAAACCTTGCGTCATATGTGAGTAGATATGCCAACCATAATATTCAATGAATGCTGAACCACCATACAGACTAATTGCTACGCTAAAGGTGAACTTCATAATCACACCCATGGTGATTTTAATTCGTCCTTCAGTGTCGATATCCCCTGATAATGTCAGGGCAAAGATTGCCCCAACCACTGCAGCTATAATTTTAAAAAGCCATGGTAGGCCCTTGATGCTTAATGGGTCATTCATAGACCACTCCTAATTTTTGGTAATAAAAAAGCGCTCTAATGAGCGCCATACACTTTTTCTAAACTTAAACTTCGATTTGAATCACTTCACCCAATGGTACGAGTCGTTTAATCTCACCATCAGATACAAATACGGTTGCTCCTAAGTTGTAACGTGTTGAGCTGGTGACAAGGTTTAAACCTGACCCACCTACTACCAACACTTTGTAATTGGGATGATCCACACTGGTAATGGTTCCTACAAACTCTGCAGCTGTAGGCAGTAAATCAATTAAACGCTGTAATGCATTACTCACGATTCACACGCTCCACTTTCACAGTCTGATTGACCAACGCATGGCTGAACGACACGCTGACACTATCTACAATGCCCCACCACTCTGTATTAAAGGCAAGCACTTCTCCTGGCACACATTCACCTACTTCAGGTGAAATCGGCATGCTGTAGGTATGAGTTTCAACCATCCCTGCTTTGGCAAGCTTGGCTTTGCCATATGCCCCCATGCTGACATGGTTAAACAATGGATTGTTTTCAGGCTGAAGTAAGGTATCGGCACTGGTTCCAGTACGTTTCACTTGAGCCACCAGCGCCTTTCGGTCATTGGTCAGCGTAATGCCGTTGTAATCAGGATAGATCTGATAATCCGTGGACTGACTCACTACCACAGACTCAGGCAATAAACGATCATATTCAACGATCGACAACACATCCCAGAAGGTCTTTTTGTAAAGCGGTTTAATGGCCAGGGTATTACTGCCCTTTTCGCTATAAATAAACCCACCACCACTTTCAACCACCATCTTGATGGCATCCATCGGCGCTAAATTGGAATAACTTAAGCATTCACGCTCAACAATCCAGCCCAGCGCTTCGATCAACTGCCAATTCAGCACCGTATCGCTAAACACGCGATCAAGCTCTGCTTGGCATAACTGGACTGAGGTTCGATCGTTCTCTTGTAAAAATGAGCGTAAAGGTGCAGTGGGTGCCGCAAGCAGTGCGGTTTGACTGCGGCCAATTAAGGTATAGGTGTCTTGGGCAAACTTACGAGAACGGCGGCGGTTCTCAAGCAACATTTGATGCTCAGTACCATTCACGATAATTTTTAAAATCACAGGCTGGCCATTGATCGGCTCAAGTTTGCCAATCTCAGCAGCCGGTACGGTCAAACTATAGGACCAGCACCAGCAACTGCGATCGGTACTGTAATTCCCGTCATAAACTTCAATCTCTACGCCATTGTCTAGGCGTGTCACAGATAAACTATTCAATATGTACCACCAATTACGATTTGGTATGCCAGGGATGCAATCATCCGCACCAAAGTTGAGAACAACATCATGCGAATCCACTTCATGGCATAGGCATATGAAATTAAGATCTCCTGTACCCTCATATTCAGGAGTTTCAGGCTCTGGCCATGGTTCAATCGGATGCTTGCGATAATGAATGGATTTGGCCTTATCCCAAGGAATTTCGTCCTGCGTGACCAGCTCTAAGCCTTTATCCCAATCAAAGCTAAAATGCTTTTCAAACACATGTGCGACTTGGTGTGAATAAGAGATGTTGCGCCGCTTTCGGATCATCTCCTGATGGGAGAATTCACGGTTCAATCGAAGTTTGATCGATTCATCAAAATACACATCACACGCAATTCGAATCTTCAGGTTTTCTTCCCAGCGCACACTTTGGTTGCGACTGAGATTCGCGCCCTGGTCAAACGCCGCATGGATGGATTCAGATAAAGTTTGTCCACGCTGAAAGCCAATGTCATTGCCATGACTGACCACTAATCCTTGATCAAAAAAAAGAGCCTCATTTGAGACTCTTAAAATTGATTTAAACCAAGGTGTTTCTGCGTTTATTAATCGAAGTGCTGCCTTTTTAAAAACATGCTGAAATCCTTTTGACACACCTAGAAGATGATTGATATCAAATGAACCCAAGATTCGCGGATTTAGTCGGCAACTGATTGGAATTTTTGCTCGGCCATGATTATCAACTGGACGTAGATTGGTTCCTGTAGATCTAAACTTAATAGCTGTTTTGACTTTGATTCGAGCAATTGAAAACGTCGTGTCAGCACCAAAATTTAAAACCAAATGATGGCTATCAATTGGACTTTGCTCGTCTGTGAAATTTAACTCTAGATTGTGTGCATCAGGTGGTGTGTAGTTCGACATTGACCACCTCTACTCAGGTTCAATAAATATCGCATCCAATTGCTGGGTAGATCCCAAAACAATCTCATAACTATCTAGCTCAATCTCGCCCCCCATGTCCAAGTCAATTACCGCTTGACCTGCTGCATTGTATAAACGTGCCCAAGTTGTGGTGGAGGTCTTAATTGCCATTGCTGTATTGCTTGGGTAGAGCTCAATTGAATTTTCATTGACTTGCTTTACACAGGGCTTAGGCAAGGTCAACGTAACCAAACGTGCCGATGGATCAGTAACTACCTCTTCAGATGCCGGTCGAACCCCATCGTAATACACCATGGTTGCATGTCCATCGCCTTGATCTAAGTTTGCCGCCATCGCCTGTAGCATGACCATTTTTACAATATGTGAGGGTTCTGTCATTTCGGCACCACATTGTCTTGAATAACGGCATTGAATTGCTCATTAGGATCAAAAGACGTTAGGTAATATTTGATATTCACCAGATGGTCGAATTCATAATATCCATTTTGATCCGTAGCTTTTTCTTGAAGTAGCAAACCTGTGAGCCTTTCATGCAAGCGAACTCGGCAAGGAATGGGAACATTTTTTTTCTTTACTTGTCCCCTTATACTGAGTCCTTTGAGTTGACTGTAGTTAATGCTCTGCGATTTTGCTGAGCTGAGTATTAGATCCAGCATTTACACCTCCCCAATCTCAAATAAGATTTGGCCAAGCGTACTACCTGACACAGCAAGACTCTTCGCCATATAGGTTTTCCCATTTTTTTCAATAAAGCTAAGATCAACATATGGACTCGTATTAAAGATCCAGTTAATTAAAGGAGCCTTACCTCTTGTGACAACCTTGTTTCCACCATATTCAAAATAATCAAAAATATAGATGGGTGAAAAAATGACGTCGCCATTAAACGGCTCCACATAGTTTTGGCTTGCTGAGTAAAATGAGCTATTGAGTGCATAAAAGCTTCCGCATCGAGCATTGTTGTATTTTGCTGAATTGTCATATTTACGTTGGACCAGCAAATTAGAATAATCTTGATTTACGGTATTTGTTGCATACATTCCTAGACTTGCTGCTGGTCCATTAGATGTTGATATAGAAAAATATCGATCTGAACAAACTAAAAAGTTATTTGCACTATCTGGGTTTATGAGTGATTCAAATGCGCCAAAGCCATAGAGCACCTGATTGGTATTCACTCCAGTCAGTGAAGGTAAGATATAAAAATAGTCTTTAGTTCCAATCACCATCCATGATCGAATGCCTGTAATAGGTGCTGTAATATCAAACTGATTCCCAGACACGCCCGCATGATTTCCTCTGGCATAGTACCACTTTGCCCAGCCATTAAAGGATGTCGCAGTTGTGCCACCATTGATACCTTGCCAATTTTTATCAGGGCTGGTTGCGTCAAACGGAGCTTGAACCCCAAGCAAGGTATTGATATCAGCCATATCCTCAACAATGCCCACCTTGGCATATTTGGCATAGGTAGCTGAATATGCAGAATCCAGCTCATCTACCACGCGTAAATAAGGTCGACTAGCCAGCAATACATTCTTCGAGCGATAAGCTGCTTTTCCACCACCTGCTTCATTCACACTACTAAACGGTTTTTCCCAACCTAATGGCGGCAGTGTTGCAGTCATTGCACCTGTAGCTGTTGTTAAGCTGGGAGCGGTTGCCAATTGAAAGGTCACACTCGTTTCATTCGGTACTGTTAAAATTCGATGCTCTCCATTGTATTCAGCTTGATTCGCACCAGTGATTTTAAGTACCTGATATTGCATGAGGTTGTGAGCAGTACTAAATACTGCTGTTACTGTGGTGCCAACCGCTGTCAGTGTCGACACTGGTCCAAGACTCAACCCATTGACCAAGCATGCATCCAAAACACCAATCATTGAACCATAGGCATTTTGTAGTTGTGGTGCATTGTTATTACTATGTACGAAAAACTTAATATCTGTACTTGCGACCATTATGATTACCCATAAAAAAAGACCGCCAAAGCGGTCATATTTGAATTAAAAGTTAAGCAGCTATACTTTAAATAATGCGGTCAATGTCACCGCGCAGCATGATCTGGAAGGAATCAGACAATACGGTAGGTTCCGATTGCTTCACCGTGCGAATCACCCAAATCGGGTGATTGGCTGCAATGGTATTAAAACGCAGTACGTTGCCACTTGCCCAACCATTGCCCCAACCTTCCTTTTTGATAGTGAAGTACGGTGCATTAGTGACGGGGTTGATTGGGGAGCAGTCTTCAGTCGTGACTCCTGTAGCAATCTGGCCAGAAGTTTCACCAATGATTCGGAAGGACGTATTACCTGTAAATACAATCGCCCAACGCTCCTGAATATTGCCCTGATTGGTGACGGCAATCGGATAAAGTGTGTCGTTGTAGTTGGCTGAGATAGCTGCACCCACCGCCTCATCTGTCCAAATGCTATCCCAAGTCGATTGCACAAACTTACGGGTGTAACGCGCTTGCATATCACCAATCACCAGTGCTGATCCGACGATGGTGTGATCTGGATCATAGTTGTGGGTTAGTGGTTTGGTAAAAGTCACTTGACCATTAATTTTGACATCACGAACTAAACCCATATCTTGATAGCGATATAGTATTGAAATGGGTGGGGTTAAATTACCTAAGGCAAAATCACCATTTAAAGTCACTTTGCCGTAGTCATAGTCCACTGTGTACATATCAAATGGAATTTTAATGCCATCGGCATCTTCAAGTTCACACCAAGAGATCCGTGCATCATTCAATGGATAGGTTTGGCCAGCAATATAATCAGGTAATTCCTGCGACTTGCTTGCACTCACAATCCCAATCTCTCCTGATCGAAAAATTGGTACTCGACCATCAATCGGCAGACGTACAGCAGACAGGCCCAACAACTCAGCATCAATTGGGATATAGCTATAACCGACTGCACTATATTTGATGGATTCAGGTAGAACCATGATAGGCTTATGAATCCACTGCTTGGCATCCTTGCTATATTCCAGCTCAGCTACATACCAATCCTGCGCCATAATTTCAGCACGGTTAGCACTGGTCACTTCAATCTTTTGTCGAAAAACAAACTGGCCATAACCTTGGTCAAAGTTAAAGAAGCCATCGCATTCCGCTGTATCAATGGTACCCGAGCCATCAGGGATGATATTCAACACACCACCTTCCACCTTGGTTGCAGACAGCGTTAAGGACTGCGCTCGGATCGGGATCATTGGTGCACGGTATGAGACTTGGTTAGTCTGCACACTTTCAAGTTGAGTCACCAAGGTCTCTAAGGTTGGATTATTCGCCCCGCCCACATCCCAAGCGGATAATTCGACCGCACCATTACCATAGTGGATCTGGCCGGCTACTGTTCCCGCACCCGTGGTCACTGATGGATTACGATACAGTGATCCAAGTTTATCGACATAGGTTGAATCAGCCAGTGTAAAGCGAACCGAACCTGCAAGAATCTGCTCAGCAAAGCCTTCTGTTAAATCCGTTTTTAGCACAGAACCAATGACGGTATCCGACCACGACTGAGCCGCTGAACTATCTCGATACGAGACGCTTACTGTCACCGCAGTCGCCACTTCATTCAGGCTTAGGGTATGCGTCTCACTGGTATTTTCATACTTAATGGTCATCCCCAACATACCTGCGGCAATCGCTTCTTGAGAGGTATTATATTTGCCATAAAACGGCTGCATAATCTTCTCACGCTCAATCGCTTCAAGTGATGTGCTTGGAGTGATACTCATGCTACGAGACGCATAGTTGATCGTGCCTTGTTGCTGACCTGCACCATTGATTAAACGCCCTGTGGTCGCATTGATCGGCATATCACGCAGTTCAACCTCACCTAAATAGTTCATATACTTGACAGGTACACGGACTTTCACAGACTTAGGGATCAACGCAGCAGAGCCATTGTCCAATTCAATTGAAATGCTGCCACTGGTGGGTACTGCAGTCACTTGAATTGAAGACTTAGTGCCTTTCTGACCTGATACATTAAACGTGGTACCGCCATTGGGTAATAAGGTCGGCATCAGCTTGGCGATACCATCCGCATAATCAATGGTCCCTGTGGCATCACCTGTAAATTGCCCTTGGCCATTATCCGTTGCTGTCTTAGTCACCCCATTCAATAACCAGTCAACGGTTAGGGAGCCTGCCACAATCGAGTCATTCACAGGGATCTCAATATAGGCTTTGTTGATGGTTAATCCTGAGCGCTCCTGAGCCGTGATCATATTGCTCCACGTCATCAAGATTGAACTGCCGACATCTGCAAGTTCACCCGTAGTGAGTGACATGGTACCGGTATCGTAATCAATGCTGCCTGATCCGAAGGATGAATCTGCACCGCGTAATTGCCCTGCACCATTGTCTCGAAGCGTGTAGACCTGATTCTGCACCAGGTACGACACTTGCAAACTACCCGGTGATGGCAATGGGACCAGGTTACGGATCCAGTTAAAACCGATGTTCTCCTGATTCACATAAATCAGATCAGACTCAACAGGGGCTGTCACCGCTGCTGCAGGCATAAAGTTAATCGTGAGGTTGGTAGTTCCTGTCCCCGCGCTTGCATTCCACGCAATCGAACCGTTTTGATAGTTGATGGTACCAATGGATGTACCTGCGGCATTTTTAAGTTCACCACCGACGTCGCTAATCGCTGAGCCAAATAAAGTAAACTCTACTGACTTCGGCATGATGGATGAGCCGAGATATAGGCTCGACAGAGTATTAATGGTGACATTGTTAAAAGTCTTGGACAGAACCCCATCTTTAGCTTTAACAAATGCCACAGAATCACCTGCGGCATTGATATTCACCATGGGGGTTTCAGTCTGAGCCGAGGGAACCAACTGCGTATACACATCCTCTGCAACCACCGAATAATCACCGACTTGTGCTGTCTCTTTGAGATTCGCACTGGAGTAATACTTACCTGTATCGGCCACAATGGTGTCACGGATGATGGTAGTGCTCTTTTCCCCGCTATACCACTGCTTCGCAGATAACCCCAGAAAATCGGCTTTCAATGCATCACTGAGGCCATAAGTGGCAATCTTATATTCCACTTGTTTGCCATCGACCATCACATAAGCTGTTCTTGTCGACACCTCAGTGATCCGCAGGAATTGCTCAATCTCTAAGGCTTTACCCTCATTTGAGATCAATACAATTGATGTACCTATAGCGCTTTCCGCTTCCTGGGGAAACATGGCCACTTGTAGTGACTTCATACCTTTCCAATGCGTGTCCAACGGTGTGCCGGCAATCTGTGCACCCTTGGCATTATAGTTTTCAATGCGGTTCTGCGCCTCTTTACGCTCATCCGTCCAGCTATCCGTACTGAATAACACGGCGGACACATTCGGATCTTGCGCATTTTGAGAGATGAATACTGTCGCCCCCATCAATGCATCGGTATCAGCAGTATCCACCGCAGCATAGATCTTTTGGATAGAAGTACGGCCCGTGGTTCGATCCATCTCTGAAATATCATTGAATAGGTTATTACTCTGACCGTCGACAATTTCACGGCCTGAGTATTTACCCCCGCCATCATCGGCATCTGTACGAATGCGTTCTGACTCAAGGAGCTTTAAATTATTGGTTTCAATTGTCATCGCTTACCTCAATGAATCGCATGGTGACGTTAAAATAAGTATCAAGTGATGTTGCTGGGGTGCCTTTGACTGTAGAGCTTTCAAGCGCACCATCTTTATGATTCCAAATCACATTGAACTCACGCTGGTCATGTGGCCACTCAAACTGAAGCTTGAATTGCTCCTGCAGGTTCTGCCATAAACGAAGCGTGTTCAGGTCGACCAGCTTGATCCAGCCTTTAGTTTTATTGGCTGGCTGCAATGTGATTGGTCGACCTGCTTGCTTGCGCCCCTCTTGAATAATCAAGGCACCACTGATGGCATACTCCTGGTTCTGCTCGATCTCAGACCAGTTTTCATCAGACCAAAAAAAACCATCCTCAAGTTGGATGGTTTCTCCTGTAGTTTTACGAATTAACTTCATTACATACTCCGTTTAAGCATTTCAAATTCACGAAGCATCTCTTCAACACTATCTACTGCTTCAGGCGTACCTTGTAGCTCTGCCGCTTTACCACCAGATTGCAATTCAAGCACTTTCTTCTCAGTCGGTTGCATGTTTTCAATTCCTTGTATATCGAATGAAGTCGCAATAAGTGGGGCATCAGGCATTAATGGAATTTGCTGAACAGGATCACCACCGTTCGACAGTAATGAAGCATTACCACCACCTGAACCACGAGCTTGTGATTTGGTATTCAGCTCATCCGTACGCGCTTTCATCTTGGCTTTGAAATCATCCCAGTGGTCATTGGTAGCTTTTTGCTCAGCACTGATTTCCGGTTGCTCCCGTGCGGTAGATTGGCTGACTTGACTCACAGTGCGCTGAGTTTCGATTGCTGCTTTCTGGATCTCACCCAGTTTAGTAACCGTGGCTTTTCCTGTGGCATCTAGTTGGACTTCAAGACCTAAATAAGCAGCTTTGGCATTCGCAGCAGCCATGACTTGAGCATTACCAGATGCTTGAGCCAATCGCACAGTTTCTTCATAAGCTTTTTGCAAACCCTCTTGAGTTGCTTCACCGCTTTTCATTACGGTATCGAGGTCAGTTAAGGCATTTTCCGCAGCCAATTTCAGTTGCTCTTTGGATTTAATTCCAAGTCGCTCCATTGCTGCTTCAGCAGGACTTAGAGCGGCAGGCAATTCCTGACTAGCACGCTTAATGGCTTGCAAGCCCATCTCAACTTGTGATGTTGATAATTTGCCTTGTTCGCCAAACGATTGAAGCTTAGCTTTGGCTGCATCAAGCTCGACTTGTGATTTAGCACCCGCTACCCACTTTTCCCAACCTGCGTAAAGTGCATTGGTTGCCTGCTCGCCTTTTAAACCTAGCTCATCAAATCCATTTGCGTAATTGGTCAAGTGATTTTGGTTAGAAGCAAATTTTTCAGAAACACGGTTGAGGGCAATATCAAGATCAACACCCAAAGCCTCAGCACCTTTACGTGCTTGTACGAGTGCTTTACCAGTGTTATTCGCACTATCAGCGGCTTGGTTGAACGCTTGTACTGAAATTTTTCCAGCTTGATCCATGGTGACCATATAGCCTTTCGCTATTAGATCCGCCTGCATCATGCCATCCATGACACCTTTATTCGCAGCAATAGCAGCTTCAGCATAAGCCGTAACGGCCTTTAACTTTTCATCTTCGGTGACTTTCTTGCCAATCAAGTCGGACTGCTGATTAGCAAGCATTTGATCCAAGGTTGCTTTGGATTGAGCCAGATTTTCTGCGTTTTTCTGATCTTGGGTTTTACCGATCTCATCAAGAGCTTGCACACCTTTGGATTTAAACTCTAAGGCACCATCTGAAGCTTTCTTGTAGTACTCCTGAGCCTTAGTCGCCATTGCATCCATATCAGCAATAGCTTGCTGCTTAACATCACCCCATGTGAATTTTGAAACTAACTGCACCCAAGCAGCTGCTAAATCATAAATAATTCCAACAAATAGATTTGCAGCAATTTGAATTCCTTTAAACCCATCACTAACAAAACCAATGGCAACATTAAAAGTTTGAAGTACCTTGGTAAGGCCATTCGTTTTAGAACTTGCCTCATCGATTCCGTTATTGAAATCATATAAGCCGCTTAGTACATCATTTAGGATATCGAGAGTCATAACAAAAGCTTCACCCAAGGTTTCACCTAGTGTTTTGATTGCTTCATAAATACTGGTTAGGGCAGTTTTTAAGGCAATAATCGTAGTTGTATCAATTCTCTTAAATTGGTTACCAACCCAAATAAATCCTATCCCAATATCATTTAATAAGCTTTCAACAACATCCATATTGTCTGCGATAGTGACTAACCAGTCCGCAACTGTTGCACTCGCACCATTAGACTGATCCATCTTACCAATGAGGATCTCCCAGCTAGTGGAGATACGCTGTAACGCATTTCCAATAGTTGTTGGGAATTGATCAAAGGTTTGTTGAACTGCATCCTTTTGACTCAAAAGGGCCTTATAGACACGCTCTGCGCCAAGCTCTCCATTGTCAGCAATATTCTTAAGTTCACCAGTGGTGACACCCAAACCCTTGGCTAACGCCTCCGCAACTCCAAAACCATTTTCCATCATGGAGTTGTATTCTTCACCACGAAGCGTACCTTGCTGCATGCTCTGGATGAATTGCTGTGTAAATGCCTCACTAGCTTGTGCAGATACACCACTGATTTGAATTGCTTGATTGATGGTCTTGGTTAAATCAAGGGAACTCTGCTGGGTCATCCCCAAGTCTTTGCCAACAGCGTTTAATCTCGTGAATAAGTCACCTGTAGCACTCAAGCTTGAGTTTGTCATCAAAGCAACTTGGTGCACGCCAACCATTGCAGACCTAAAGTCACCACCATCCTTAGTCGCAATATTGATTCTTGCAGAAAGATTGGTGTAGGAGTCTGATACTTGGCTTAATTCACGTATTCCAACCCCAACACCTAGCGTAGCCATACCTGCAGCAAGAGCATTTACAGCAAACTTTGCACCATTCAATCCCTTCTGTGCGGTTTGCGCTGCTATATCCGTATGCTTTAAAGAATTATTTGCCTTACCTACTTCTGTGTGAAAATCAATAAATGCACTTTCAGCTTGTTGAACCTCTCTCTCAAGTTGATCTACTTCTTTTTGAGCAATCTCAATATCTGCAGGAGTAGCTTTTGTTTTTGAAAAGGCCTCAAGTCTAATCTTTGCTTTTTCTAAATCTGATTTTAAGAATGCCAAAGCTTTTACAGACTTATTACCAAAATCAGTAAAGTTACTTGCAGCACTTTTAGCGTTATCTCCAGCATCACGAATAATCTGGGTTGCACCGCTTAAAGATTTGGTTAGGCCATCTGCCAATTCTTTACTTTTCTCTGGAACAATATTCCCAAGAGCAAGAGCAGTAGCAGCACTGGACTGCTTCAATTGATCTGCCTCAGTTTTAATCGATTCAAAAACCTTTTTAGTAACGCTTTCAGACTGCTTGGCAGCAGCAATAAGCCCCCTGCTATCACCATCCATGATGAGTTTAAAAGTTAAGTTTTTTCCAGACATCATGACCTCAATTTTCAGGTATAAAAAAACCACCTTGAGGTGGTTAAATATAGGCATTAAAAAAGCACCCTGAGGTGCCTTGATTACTTACCGCATTGAGAACAAACCCAACGATTTGCTACGGCTGAAGCTGGTTTGGCAATCATATGCCATAGAAGTATGAATACCCAGATAATTAACCAAATCCCTCCGGTAAATATTGTTAAGACTAGATGCATCAGCCAACTCATTTCTTTGATGTTCTTTTGATGAAGGGTTTGCTTACCGCATGACTTACAAAACATCATTTGTTGGGCTACTTTAGTTGCCATTTCAGTATTCCCCTTAACGCCCACTACGAATAGTAGTAACTTTGCCATCTTCAATTACAACAGTGAAAGTTTTACTACCATCGACATAGCTTAATTCACGCACTGAAACGTCTTTACCACCCACATTTTTAACATAATCAAAATGTGATACTGGCTGGCCTGCGGCTGCAACGACTTCGCCATAGCTTTGGCCTTTACGAACTTGCTTACCGTTAATGCTTGCCCCTGCTAAATTCGCATTTGCTAATGTACAAACAGACATCAAAGCAGCTGTAATTAGTAATTTTTTCATGAATTTACCCAGTTATTTATATTTAACGGCTAAATCATAACGTGCTCAAATTCACATCACAATGTGAAAATTATTGTTCTTTCTCAAGACTCTTAATGAATTCATTGAACTTCTTATTGATTGCGTTCTGCGCCCTAGTTGCGATCGCTAAATTACGCATCTTAATTCTTTCGGCTTTTTGAGCTGCTTTAAGGTAGTGTCGGAATGAACCATAGCTCATTTGCATGATGCTTTCATGTGAGTGGCCATTGGATACGAGAAGCTGAAATACATCAAACCAACTACTCTTTTTACGCGGATCTACATCGTCCCGATGTTTAGGTTTCGGCTCGGTGAAGAATGCATCATTCACTTTGATCACAGCATCCAACAACAAGACATTGAGTGAGCCCTCTTTCTTAAATAGATCGATGACCTGTTCAATACTGTATTGCAAACAATGGGCTATCAATTGAGTCGATTCAAACGAATGAGCATCAAAGATCATTTGTGTGGTTCCATCTGGATGATTATTCAAAAAATCTTTAATGACCTGCGCTTCACCCGACCACTCATCAAAGTTATGCATCTGCAGCTGGTGCACGGGTAGCTCACCTACTTTGACAGGCCGATTTGAAGCTATAAAAAAATCATTCATGATGAAATCTCAAAAAGTACAGGCACAAAAAAAATGCTTAATACATCCTGTTTAAGTGCCTGTATGTGTTTATGCAGCTTTAGGGATTTGGGTGTAATAGCCATATAAGCCAAGTGCACCATCTTTGTCTTTGGTCAGATCACCCAAGGCATCACCGCTGATTTCGTAAGAACCAAATTCTTCATGAATCAAGCCAAAGCTTGAATCTGGTGTTTTTACTGTGCGATGTAGAGCTAAGAACACTTTGTCTTTGCTGATCTTATCAATACCTTCAAAGAACAATGCATATTCAGCACCAAAGTCAGATGCGATCGTAGTATGTGTCACGGCGCCAGTGGTATAGCCAATCACAACTTTTGGCAGATCATCAAGGAATTCGATAGTGCCATAAACCGCATCTAGCTTATATTTCGTTGATTCAATAGGAACTGGTGTTGATGCTCCATCAGTCACGGTTGGTACAGTCAAATTAAAACCATCAAGCTTAATCTTCTGACCTTTGGTGACCGCACCTAAATCATGGTCAGCTACGGTTTTGGTCGTAACTTCGACATTTTTACCTGACAGGATATATGCCAGGTTATCAGCATCAACCTGCTCAAGTGTGCCACTGAACGAAACTGCGGTAGTGTTGTATAGCACTAAATCAGTCGTATCATCACCTGACATGGACTCGGTATGCTCAATTTTGTCAGCAGTGATTTCGAGCGTAAAGTCAGGGATGTTGCCAAGCTCTCGCATTGCGCCCACAACACCTTCAACAATTGGGGCAAGAGAGAATTTACCACGCAATGAAATATACTTCTTAGCCATTCGCAGGCACCTCTTTTGTTTTTGGTTTAGCTTCTACTTTTGCCTCAGGTTTGATTGCTTCAATCACGCCATCCTCTAAAAGCTGTTTAATTTTTTCTTGTGGAAGATCGCCCACAATTTGATCTTTCACCCAAGGACCAATCGGCTTTAGGGCTTTATATTGCGTTTTCATAAGGTTCCTAATTGTTAAACATTAAGCATTCAAACATCATAGGGAAATAAAAGTGACCAGTTTGGCCGCCGCTACGCACAGGACTATTAGTACGCTTAAAAACGTCAAATCCAGCAATTTCAGGATCAAGGCCACTCATAACCTTTAAAACCTTTTGGATATGCGGAGCTGCTAATTCACGAATTGCATTTGTTTGCTGCAATTGCGATGAAGCATCTCGAACACTCAATACGACTAACCATTGCTGATAAATCGTACTTACTTGCCCTTGACCTGCATTCCCAGCAACCCGGTCATCAAAATAAATAACGCTCAGAGCAACCTCTTCGTTGGTAATTCCGAGCATTTCTTCAATATTGAATGGTGTATGGATTGTTTTGATTTCAGGGATGTTGTCCTGGAGCGCTTTCACAATTACTGGTTCAAGCGCAAAGTAACTTTCACTCATAGTTACACCACAAAAATGCCTGAGATGAACGAAGGTTTACCTTGATCACCTGCAGGTGGGATTGGGAATACAAGTTTAGCTCGGCCTGCAGACAAGTCCTTAAAGTAAGAAATTGCCTTGTTGTACCGCGCTTCAACTTCTTCAGTGGGCCTATCTTTGTACATCAAATAACGAGCCACATCGCACACTTTGGTTTTAAGTGAATCTGGGACACTGGGTAAAGGCAGATCGTAGCTAACTGACAAGTAGCTATCAGCCTCATTAGAGGCTGAAATAATTGCTGCTGTAGAAGCCTTTGCCTGCTCAACCTGTTCATTGCTCTTGGTGATGTTGAACTCCAAACGTGAGATCTCCACCTCGCCAAAAGCATTTACCAGGTCCGTTCGGTCAATGTAAGTCATGATTAATCCTTCGATACAATGTAGGTTGTACCCTGACGCCATTGACCTGAATCAATGAGCGGCTTGCTACTACCTTTACGTTTAATAGTCTTTGGACTCAGCGGTGCAAATTTACCGTTGACCATGTACTGCTGAATATCCGCTTGTGCTTCCATACCTATGAACTGCCATAGACTACTGATATCCATCGCGCCTTCCAGAATTGGTACTACGCTACGTTCAATCATGTTGCGGTACTTATCTTGGTTTTGCTCAATGGCAGGTGTAAGAGGATCACGTGCTGGAATATGATCAGTGCCGTAGATATGTATGGCAGCCAAATCAGCCATGGTAATGGTTCGCTTTCCATCACCTTTGCTGATGTGGTTTTTATTGCCCAGCCAACCAACCTCAACATGGCCACCAATCTTTTCAGCATTTTTAATAAATCGATCTAACGAACCATCGTCACTCACATCAATGCTTGTCTTTATAGTGACCATATGAACTGCCTGTTATTAAGCGGTATCTGACTGAGCAAGTTTGGCTTCAAGTTCTTCCAATGTTTCATCTTCAGAGAACTCAACACCTTTTTTCGTCAAGGCAGTACGTACAGCCTTTAACTGTTTGGCTAACTCTTTTGCAGCCGCTTCAGCAGTGATTTCTTCGGCTGTTTTTTCAGGTTTTGGCGCTTTCGCGCCTTCCACCTTAATTTCACCCAATGAAATCAGCGCACCAATGATTTTATGCTTCACAAGCTTGTCGTGATCTTCCTGGGAAACTTCGGTTTCTACGCCTTTGTCTAAAACAATGCGTGGTTTGGTTGGGAGTACCAATGCAGCTGGATCAGAGGTTTTTAACATATCGCTGTATGTATATTTTGGCATGTGATTAATTCCTTAAATGTCCAAGTATTTCATTGAATCAATACGCTTTAACCAAACGCCTTGATATTTATAATGACCAGGGATCTTGATATCGACACCTACAGGTTGAGCAGCCAAGAACTGCACATCATCAGCAAGAAAACGAATGCATGATGGATCACGGCGATAAATAATCGCGCGGTCAGCACCTGCTAAGCCTTTACCGTCAATACGATCTGTTGAGCCCCATTCGAGCTTTTTACCCGCAATCGCAAAGACATTCTTTTCCTTTACAACCTCAAGGAAGGTTTTATCAGAAGTTGCTGAGCGGAAACGCCCTGCAAGAATGAGGAATTGAGCAGCTGGTAACAAGAATGTGTCCGGTGTTGCGGGATCATCAAACTGTGAAGCAGTAAGCGCTGGTGTAAGCACAGCGTTCACATCTTCAAGCACTTCATCAATTGTCGCTGTTGCCCAATCGTGCTGAGCCGCAATCACTGTTACACCGCTTTGGTTGTAAAACCCTTTCGCTTGACCCTCACCCTCCCAAGCAACATCGCTTAAGTGCTTTTTAGATGCGAGTTGAGCTGCTTGCGCTTTATCTGAGTCTAGTGGAATACCTGCTTTAAGCGCGGTTTCAATTTCAAAGATTGAATACTGATAGCCAATCGTACCGCCAATAACCTCAAGCGATACCTTATCGTATTCAACCTCTGCCAAAGGAATATCAGTACCTGTACCCGCGTGTCGTTTACCTTTTCCGATACCACGCTGGCGCTTTAGGACCTCACCACCACCCACAACATTATTAGTGGGCTTGGTAGGGATGAATTTTTCATACTCTGAAGCCTCAGCAAGCTGGGCATCAGTTTCATTAATGGTCTCAACCTGAGTAAACAAGTTGACCAAATTTTGCAGATTAAATGCATCACCAACATAGGCCTGAATCACACCAGCAACTGGCGATAAACGTGCTTGTAAATTTTTCATATTGTCTTATGCCCCGCGAAGACGAAGAATTGCTAAACCTTCAGGATTAGTCACGGTTTCCCATGATGCATTAGGAAATTCGGTACCATCTGCCGCTGTGCTTGAAAGCGAACCTAAAGGTGCACCAGTGGTACCGTTTGCTGTTTTGACATATACCTTTGCGGTAATGTCCGTTACAGGAGCGTTAGGCTTCACCCAAATCGTTCCAATGGTTTTAATAGGTAGAATGTCACCTAATTGATAGGCCTCATTTCCAGCAGTATCTTTTCCTGATTTACCTACACCATTTCGCACAACTACTCCGAAGCGTGTCGGTGTAGCACCTGAAACTAGTGCAACTGATTTACCATCAGTGGTACGAACAACCACATCACCATCAGAGATAACACTGGCGCCAATCATTGGGATGGAAAGGGTTTCATTTGGCCCTGTTAAATACGCCTCTTGACCTGGGCGTGAGGTAATTTTTTGAACCATATCAGGCTCCCTCTTTTAAGGTGAAAGTGGTTGTTGCCATTTTTCTAATTTTGGCTGAGTGTTTTTGTTTTCATCACCAACTTGTGTTGGTGTTGATGTTGGCTGGAACAATTGATTTGCGGGATTCATCGTTCCTGTAGTTGCAGCTAACGCGCGGAAAGCGGTATCAATGCGATCAACTGCTGCATCTCCTACAGCAACACCACCGAGTACTGCAGTCACAAGTGCATCACCTGCTTTCGCTTTGATCACTTCACGCTTGATCTGCTCACACGTGCAACCATCTGTTTTGATATTTGGATCTAACTTTTTAGCATCCTGAATCACGGCTGCTCGATCAGCTGCCATTGCTTCCAATTTTTCAGGTGTTGCCTGATTGGCTTCGAGCTCTGGAATTTTTTCAGCCATCTGTTTGTTGGATGTGACCATTTGATCGGCCACAGCTTGTACGGCATCTAGCTCGGTCGCAATTGAAAACTCCTGATCACCAATTTTTAATTTGGCCGCTTTTAAATTTGCCAATTGATCCTGCTCTTTCTTGAGTGCAGCAGCTAATGCTTCATTGTCTGCAACATCAAATGGAATTCCATCAACGATGATTTTCATTGTTTTCTCCGGGTTTGGATTGTGATCGCCAACACGGCAATCACCACCGCATCGACCATAGTGAACAAGCGCAACATGGTTGACTTGTATGTTTTTAAATACAGCGTGGTACGGCGTTCCATCAGGTGCCACACCTGTTTCAATAATCAGTTCAGCTGCATAACCAAGTGATAATTCAATTTTTTCATTGGTTTGAATCTGCTCGATGGCATTCTTATCTTTGATAAGTAAATCACCCACCAAATAGCCATCTTCCTCACGAACATTGGTTAGATCCCCAATGCTGTAGCCCTGCCAAGTTGCAGCATTGACTTGATTACCAGGTGGATGTGAGTTTGTTGCGTCTTTACCTTCAGCACTTGAAATCGTTGCTTTACTAAAGAGCTCTTCTGCTGAGGTATATACCCCAAAGGCAAATCCCTCTTTAAAGCCTTCGATACCGCCAAATTCTTCTGGGTAATAATTGCGAACCTGTGGTGCCTTGGCTAATTTAGCTCCAACACACAATAAAAAACCCTCTTGAGAGAGGGTTCGGGATGATTGCGAGGGAGCAAAGTCACCAATTTTTAAATGAAAGAGTTTTTTCATATTTTGCCCAATAAAAAACCCACCAGATGGTGGGTTTTTTATTCAATTGAATGTTACTTATATTTGAGATGCGCCCAAACCAATTCCGCTAGTTCTGACGTGTTAATGTTTAAAATAGCATTGGATATTTCTGGTCGTTTATAATTTGCGTTGTCTTCAGATTCGGGAATATAGATCTCAGAGAAAACTCCCTTGTGCTTATCTCTTCCTTCAATATGGATAATGAACACTTTGAATTGAAAAAGTGGCCGACCATCATATTCGACTATAGCCATCTTTTTAGACATTCTTCTGTAATTAACCCTCTCTTTGATCAAATTAATTGTGGATCCCCTAATGACTTCAGAAACCGGCTCCCCATCATTTAGATCTTTTAATTTAATTCCCAGATAAATATCATCTGGGTGATATAACGTAGAGTCATCAAATTGGTGCCACTGGTCATTTAATGTCAATAGGTCTTTTATTTCAGTTAATTTCATTATTTATCCTTAGGTTAATTTTTTTCCTGAAACAATAATAACTTATTTTTTCTGAAGCTTATGTCGATAATACTGATCAATTCAATCGTACCAACCTATATCATTAAGCCGCTATTTGTAACTCCATGATCTCTTCAGGTGTTGGTGCATTTGGATTAAACAAGTGTGCAATATATGGAATCGCTACACATCGACAATTGATAGGAATACCGGGATGTCCATCATCTGGTGGGTTACTCCACGCAAATAACTTATTATGCCGCGCATAATGCAACGGACGAACACGCTCATCTCGACTACATGACCAGTAATAATGCGTGATCCCCATCTTCTGCTGACGGATCTGCGTTAAACGACTGGTGATCTTACCCACCTGATCACGTGCAATTAGCGCAGCACGGCGTTCAGTTTTGGTTCCGAGTGCCATGATAGCCTCAACCATGCTTTCAGCACGTTGACCTGATTGCAGGCCATTTAAAACAATCTTCTCTACCTGATCTAATTGCTCATATGGTAGTGATTTAATCAAAGCAACATTGGCAGCAATGGCTTCTACAACTGCTTCAGCTAAATCCTCACTATTCATCAGGCTTGATAGATCAATGCCTGTTGATTTGTAGATAATCAAAGCCAATTGCTTGTCTGTGCTGGCCTTATTCTGCTCCACTACACGTCTAGCAATGTCCAATGCAACGGTATCGACCACACTACTCATTTTTGAGCGTAGCGCAGCCATAGCACTTAAAAAAATATCCAAGATGCCATCAGACACTTGGATATTTTGACTATCGCTAATTCTTTGTTGCCTCAGGATTGGGACAATTGAATCGATAATGCTTTTATGGCATTGGTTTGTGATTCCCAATAACTGGCTTAAGTATTCAATTTCAATCTTCTTAGATCGAATGATTGGTTTTGCTTTGGCCTTACGTCCCTTTTTCTTCTGAGCTGCTTGCGTGAGCAATGGGCTAATCAGATGGATCTTCATTCGTTAGCTCCAATGCTTTGATGTGTTCATCCGTTAGGAAGTCATACACCTTATCCTCTCGAAGCTGCTTAGCAACCTGTGCATCTGTGATGATTCCACGCTCTAAATAAGCCTCATCACGTTCCTTATTATTCTTCTCGATCTCAGACCGTGTTTTAGCATCCAATTGCCAAAGAGCGTTAAATAGAATCTTCATACCTGATGGTGCTTGACCATAAATATTTCGATATAGCACCGGCATTAACAGATCCAACAAAGGCGTCAACATCCAGTTTTGTTCGGTATTTACACGGTCATAGTAACTACGTAAATCAAATTCACCGGAATTGTTTAGACCTGATGTGGTTTGCCCAAAAAGAATCGTATAAGGCATGTCGGCTGCGCCTGCAGTCTGCTGTGAGAATTCGCGCATGAGATCAGGCAAACCACCAAAGGTGTATGACTTGGATTCATACTGTTCGTTTGCATCAATCACCAGCATGCCGTTTAAGCTTTTCATTAATGCTGCCGCACCAAAACGCTCCAAGACGTCCTTGGCTCGGGTTTTAATAGCATCCATCAGACCAGGGAACTTAATCACATCAATCTTAGCTTCATGCACCAAACTTGCTGCACCAGCATTCGTCGAAGCAAAGTTTCTTAGTGTGTAGTAAATCGGCAATAGCGCTGATTCCTCTTCCTCGCCGTTGGCTAATTTAATCAAGCGTGAAGAATGTACTTTGATCTTGCTGTTGTTTCGTTGCTTATATTCAAAGTATTTCGGCTGGAATGGCTCACCTGCAGTTAATTCGAGTGGTAAGTATTCGTGGGTCAACGCACTTACCTCGCTATGCTTCAGTACTGTGATGAACTGTAATTGTCCGCGACTCAAGACACTTAAATCTAAAGGTTGATCTAATGGCTTACCATCTGCCATACCAAGCAATAAATAAGATTTTCCATACTTACGCATCCAGATAAGCGCTTTGTATAGGCGATCAACCAATTTCACCCGTGCCATTTCAGCCTGTAAAGTAAGGCTTTGGTCCTCATCAATTCCAGTGAAATACCACCCTGCTCGCAGCATATCCTGCACAGGGCGATTGATAATCTTCTTAGCCAACCAATCTTGATAAACCGCTTCAATTTGGTCATCAGGTACACTAATTTTTTGGAATGTACCATGGCTTGCTTTGTCCCGATCTGTATTTAAATTAGATACAAAATTGACATAAGCGCCATCGATCACATCAACTTGAGTTGTTTGCTCTGTCAATTTGAATCTCCTAATCTAAAAGCGAGTAACCATTCACCAATGTGTCATTGATACCATCAATGGTTGGATCCCACTGGTCATCGTGGTCATGTGTCATATCCGCTGTTAATCCCTCAACTTCTTCAAGGTAGGTCAACAACCACGGCGCATCAACAGGCAGCACTACACGTTGATCTTCAACATAAAATTGAACATCCATAGTTCGAGTGAGCTTGTCTGTATTACGCTGAATGGCACGAATTGGTAATGTAGTCTTACGGGATACAGTTTGAATTAGCGTTGTGCCTGAGGCTTTATCTTCAATAGCCATATAACGCAATGCACCGAGTGCTGGCGTATCTACGTGATGTTTCTTGATAAATCGTTCAGCTTCCTCAATCAACTCAGGGGCTAGCCATTTACCACGGCGTACATCGATGATGTAGAACTTCTCGTCATAACCAAGACCACCACATAAAAACACTGAAAAGTCATTATGCTCTTTAACCTTTTGCGCGGTATCAGCCCAAATCGCACGCCAGCGCAATGGTGGCAATTCAGCATAACGCCCAAACCATTCAGACTTGATCAGATCACCACCGAGCTTTTTAGGCTCTTGCTGATACTGGCTGCTGAATGTGTAACGAGATACCGTAGCACCGTCTTTGTCCTGTCCACCTTTCTCTAACTGCAGCAGTGACTGCAGTGATTCTTTCAGTGGCCAATAGCTTTGACGGCCCTTTTCATCACGCTCAACATCTAATGGAACTTTTTTGCGAATGTGCTCAGGTAGACGCTCAATGTAATCGTCATCAATCAAT
The DNA here is from genome assembly GCF_039655985.1 of Acinetobacter sp. BWR-L5. NCBI lineage: Bacteria > Pseudomonadati > Pseudomonadota > Gammaproteobacteria > Moraxellales > Moraxellaceae > Acinetobacter > Acinetobacter sp. BWR-L5. Next base: position 95,202 of record NZ_JAGFEV010000001.1, read on the forward strand.
GCCGGTATAGAGATCTGATGCCATTTACCTGGCACGTTGCCCGTCATCACAAAGTTAGTCGGATCCTCAACGTGTAGACGCTGCATGATCAAAATAATTGGTGTTGATGACTTAGCCTTACGTGAGTTGACCGTGTTTAGGATTTTACGATTAGCCTTGTTACGTGCCGTCTTACTGAATGCATCCTCAGGCTTGAGCGGATCGTCTAGGATAATTGCACCTGTGAATCCATTATCAGCCAATGTACCTGCACGGCGGCCCGTAACCTGACCACCCATCGAAGCAGAATAAACATGCCCTGCTTCATAGCCATCTACAGTCGTTTTCCAACTGGCCTTAGCATCGGTATTGGTTGAGATCTTCACTGGCCATAAGCCTTGAAAATCTGCCGATTTAACGATGTTTCGTGCTGTAGATGACACATCCTCTACAAGTGATTGCGAGAATGACAAATATAAGAATCTTGAACGCTGGTTCCGTGCAATACCGCGCGGGATCAAGTTGGTCAGCAGTTCGGTTTTACCTGAACCAGGAGGAACATTAATTACGAGGTTTTCAATCCGCCCCGCAATAACCTCATCAATCGCCCAAGCCATATATTCATGATGCCAATTGACTGAGAACTTAAATCCCATGCGGGGCTTAAAGAATGCACGTGTAAAAAACAGGTGCTCATCCTCGCACTTCATACGCTTTGCTTTAAGTTTTACAGGATCAATATTCACTCTCGAGTTCATTTATTGCCTGCCTTATCTGCTCATCAGTAGCGGTCACAGGAGTGACGTTTTCACTCTGCAATGGGCCACCACCAGCGCCTGTAATTTCTTGCTTATTGGTATATTTACCACCCATATCTTCAGCTGCTTGCTTGAGAATGCTTAGCGCTGCTACTCGGTTTTTGCCATGCTTTTGGTATTGGTTTTCCAATCTCTGCAATCGAACAGTCAGGTTAGCAATTGGAATGTTTTGCGGCGCTTCTAAAAAATCTTTACGGGTAGCCTCAAATTCAGCTTTTAGTTCAGCGCTTAAGTCTTTGCCAACGCGCTTGGTTGGGTCATAAGCTTCACACTGCTGACGGCTTACATCAATCGTAAATTCTTCTTTGACGAGCAGTACGGTTTCCTGAGGTGTATTAAACTGTGCAAGTGACCGCACAATAAAGAGTTTTTGCTTTTTATTTAAAGTAGCCATTTCCTTCTATCCGTCAAAGTACGTCAAAGAAGACGGCCAAATAAAAAGAGCCCAAAGGCTCAATTAATCACACAGTTCCCACAACACGCAGACACATTAAAATCAGATACAAACGGCGCATTCTTTGTGATTTCAACTAAGCGCTTAACACTTTCGCTTGCACCCCAGCGTTTGACGACACCATAGAACTCTTCAACATCGTGACCAGCTAAGTAATGTTTAGGTAAGCCCGTATTTTCGCTATACATGATTTCGTCGTCCTGATCACGTTCTACACCAATGTGATAAAGCTCATGCTCTATCAAGGCACAGAAGTCATGATCTGAAGCTTGCTCACAGAATGATGCATCTATAGTGATTAGATAAACAGGCACACAACCAAACCAGTCGCGCATCTGCTGTTCCTGCCGGGCTTTCTTCCAACCACCTTGGTTAAACATTACTTTTTCACATTGACCGAGTACCATGCGCTTTTTAGCCATGCATGCAGATGATGCCCAAGCAAATGCTAAAAAAGTTTCATCATCATGAAGTAACTCAGAGAGATGGTCATGATCTGGATTGTGGAGCTGGCCACCAATGGTCAAATAGTTTTTGATCACCCATTCTTTTAATTCCACGGCGGGCGCAAGGCGAATTGCTTCTTCTTCCTCAGCCTGATCAATGAGATCCGTCGGTGGGAATGGTCTGATCTGTTCCATTGAATATCTGTCTCTTTAAGTTTTTCAGCCATTGCGATGAGAAATTAGATTCAATCTGAAGCGGCCCAAATTCATCAATTTTGTAACGATTGGCTGACTCAATACGAACTACGGTATATCCCATCTCGGCAGCGTCATCGTATCGGTCTAAACTCCAAGCCTTATTCGCCAATTTCCCACCACGACCACCAGACCAAGGCCCGCCCGAAATCTCAACTAAGATTCGATGTTCAATTAAATGGAAATCAAAACGCCAGTGCTTGGTAGATTTAAATTGGAATTTCTTTTCATATTTGATGCCTAGCACACCTAAAGCATGTTCAAATTCTTCTTCCGCTTCTAAATATGCATCTTTTGCCTTAGGTAAAGGTTTAGAGCGTGGTTTCGTTTTAGGTGGGCGCTTTTTGGTTTTCCAAAAATAGTCGTCTGCGTTCATGTGTTGCGCCCATTAAAAAACCACCCGAAGGTGGTTTTTATTAAAAATTCTTACTATTAAAGTTATTTCAGGCTAGTCAATGTAAACCTAAATATTGAAAATAAAAAAGTAAAAACTATACTAAAGAGTAACTCTTAATATTTAAGCACAGAAATCATCTAATGTTACAAACATAACCTCACCAAACATTCCTTTTGGCATGCTTGTCATGATTGCTGTTTTCCATCGATCAACACATATCGCTACATCAGCCCGTTTTCCCTCTTCCACAGGAGCTATTACAATTACAAATTTTCCTAAGGTTTGAAAATAATCGGGAATATTCTCAATATAAGTATTCATTAATGTTTTCAAATGTAGTGTATCTTTGATTTTCTGAACCAACTCTCTGTGAATTGCATTACAATAATTTTTTCTAAGTTCTTTTGTTAACTTTAATGGAAGTTCAGCATTTTCAATAGATTGAATTTTACTAGCAATAAACTCATCGTTAGCCACTAAATCGCTAAACTCTAAATACAAAAATCCATTTCTTGGGTGGTTATCAAAATAATCAACAGATTTTAACTCCCTCTTCTCACAATGAACTTTAATCCCGCAATTCCCATCAATCTTAAACGCTTCCCTATTAACATTGAGTTCATTAAATCTAGGCATTTCATGATCTATACTTTCTAAAAAAGTGCTAATGCAACGCATACTACCACCCTGACTCCAGCACCATATTATAGAATGATTCACCCAAATCATCTTTAATTTTTAAAAGTGAGTCCTTGGGTGTTAGATTTTCTGAAATAGATATCCCATCATTAGACAACCTATTAATTGCAAAGTGCTTATTAATCTGTTCATCACTCAAGTCACCCATAATATTTTCAATATATTTAATCATATCAATACTATGAGTAGCGATAACTACATTTATTCCATTTGTGCTTAAATCATAAAGGCTTTCTACCATTATTTTTTGCCAAGCTGGATGTAAATTTACTTCAGGTTCATCAATGAAAACATAGCTGCCCTTAGCAATAATATTCTTCTTTACCAACAAACCAATTATGCCTAAATTAGTAACACCAGTTGCGGTTAGGTTTAAATTAATATTTTTAGAGCACCCTTTATCTTTAAAATAAATTTCACCTGTATCAGAGATAATAAGCTCTCCTGATAAAGTTTCATTTATTTTATCTTGGATAACATTAGAAAAGCTGGAAACCTCTTCATTTGCCTTGATATCTAAACTCAAAAGTTCCATAAGGTCATAAAAAAACTTTGGAACACCTGTTAGTTCAGATTGAGGTTGTTTAAAGCTAAATAATGAATTTCCTCTTGCTCGTCTTTGAATCTCCATCAAGGGTTTGCGCAACTTCCAATATATTGGAGACTCAACAAAAACTACATTATGTAAAGATTGAAATTCCGCAATTGCATCAGACTTTAAATTAAAGTTAATAGCTTCTTTATCAATTTTAATTTCACCCAATCCATCAATCTTAAATTCAATTAATTCATCTTTTGAGTTATTTGATATCAAGTCTATAAGCGATAAAACCTGAAAGTTTTCTTTCAAATTATTTTTAAATTCTTCATCAAGCTTTCTTGTAAGAATTCTTGCTGGATTTTTTACAGCTTCTTTAAGGGTTTTTATTTGCTTTAATGATAAAGAAACTCTTTCCAAATAATCAGAATATTTCTTTTTATCTTTTAACTCTAGCTGCAATTCTTGTATTGTGTCTTCAATTAACTCAACCTTGCTAGCAATATTTAAATTATTAGCATGTTGCTCCAAAAAAGTTGCTCCACCAAAAGTGGAATTAATTGAATTATCTAAGGCTAACAGTTGACTTTCCAAAATTTCATTAATTTCTTTAATTCTAGAACTTGGATCTTTTGTGACATGGAAACCATAGTGTGAAAGACCATAAATTGAGTTAAATAATTTTTTAACTTCAAGTGTCACATAATCTTTATTAATAGTACTAAAAAATGTGTATAAAGCTTTCGACAAAAAACTTTTACCTGAAGAGTTAGTTCCAGAAATTACAGTAAAAGGAGCCAAATTGACACGAGCATCCTTAATTTTACCGAAATTTTTAACTTCAACTTGAAATTTCATAATTTTTTTAAAAAACACCCATTTGCATATAGGTGATGCTACCATAAAAAAATTCCGATAACATTACTCTAGATTATGATAATAATTTTATAGTCTCTATTTTAGTCAAAACAAAAGCTCCAATTGGAGCTTTTGAAGCTATTTAAAATATATAAATTCTCCAACGTATCATAAATATGCCATACCCCGTGCGCACACTCAAGCGGTTTTTTTAAAAGTTTCAAATACAAAATGCGGGTGTCTGCTTTTGATATAAGCAAGTCCACATTTTAAATCTTGGCGAATTTGGTTCACTGATGTCTCATTACTCACAGCTATATCGCGCAATGAATTGCCTATCACATGATGAGACCAAATTGATGATATCCACTCCTGAAGGATTACATCTTCTACAAGTTGAATATCAAGAAAGAGTCTTTGAATTGCACGTGCTTCGTTGCAGTCTAATTGGCAGCATGTTCCTTTACGGCGTACGCATAGGCGATCTCTAAGAGTCTCATCGGACATATACATTGCAAGCAGACGTTCACGCTGTTGCTGCGTTATTCTTTTTGTTGGCATAGTTTTAACAACCATTACCAAGGTTTCATTGTCGCCATTTATCCAAGCTCCAAGCTGACGACACCATTCTTCAAAACTGTATTTCGACCAATCTGTCGCTTGCATAATCGTTACTGCTGCCGTCATCCCAAATCCCCTACCATCTTCTCTATTTGCTCAATCGCTTTGCCGCTTTTCACTTGCTCGGTGCTAAACCGTATTACCTGATAACCCATCATTGTTGCTGCGTTGTATTTATCTAAATCTGCTAAGTACCCCTTTCCCCTTGTATGCCTACCATTACTCCAGATCCCGCCTTCCACTTCGACCAATATCTTTTTACCCTTCAAATGAAAATCAGCTCTCCATTTACGTGTAGGGTGAAACTTAAACTCCTGCTCAAACTCAATCTTTAAAGCCCTCAGGGCTGTGGCCAATATCACCTCACCCTCACTCTGTACCTTTTCACCTTTAAACTTTGGGCGCTTAGAGCCTCTTTTAGGTTTATTCGCACCGATCATCTTTTTGTATTCAGCAATGGAGTAGCTGCTACTCACTGGCACCTCGGAGGGCTTTATCCAAGTCATATGCCCACAGAGCTGTAGCATTAGTGGCAGCTGCCATTTTTGATGTAATCTTTAATGCTGAATCAATCCGCTTTTGCAACTCATCAATTCTGGCTTGTTGTTCCACCTGAACCTCCCACGACCATTTCCCAACTTCTTCGAATTCGCTCATACACCACCCGCAACATTTACTTTTTTGAACGCCATATGTAATGAGTAATATCGAACGCCTCGCTCATCCGCTGCCGTTACAATCGTTTCTTTAGACCGTTTACCAATACTTATTAAAATGACTTTCAAATCACCTTGAGGATTCCAATTAGCTAGTTTTTTTGCTTCAGCCTCGTCATAAGGAACAACCAAATCACCAACTTTTAATTTCATCCCTTCACCTCAAACAACTGTTTGGCTTTCGCGGTAGGCCGATATCCGCATGGCGTATTTTTATCGCTGTACAAATATCCATAATCTTCAAGTTGAGCCAAATAACGTTGTGCTGAGCGAATACATACACCCGTTTGCTCACTTACTTCCTTTGACCAAATTCGCCCATTTGTTTTAAGTGCTAGTCCAATGATTTGAGCAAAGCAATCAAAGGCGTGTACAAACTTCAGCTTTTTGCGAATAGGCTTGATCATGCTGTAGCCCCCATAAGCGTTCCAGTAAAGCCAACCTGCTTGAGGTATGTTTCCCATTTCTTCGCCTGTGCTGGGTTCATCAACTTGATTTTGATTCGTGATGCCAGTTGTTCGTATGAATCACCCGGTGCGCTGTGCTTACTCGCAAACTCTGGGTGATGGGCAAGTTTCTGTGCAAACGCCGAGATTTGTTTTTCAGTGAGCTGCTTAGGTTCTGCTGCAGGTGTTTTACCGTATCCCGTTTTGGTTTCTTGGGAGTACTTGGTTCGGTATGCATGCAGCAGCCAATCGGCAAAGTAGAAATTCAAAAGTTCATCGCAAATGGTTTTATCTTGGTTGTAAATCTCAAAGGCGCGTTTTTCTCGTTCCACCCATTTCGCTGTCATGAGGGTTTCTGGTTCGATGCTGTCATCGGCCAAAGTAATTTCTTCACGAAGTTTTTTTGAGCAAAGCCAGTCTTTTTTATTTTTAGATTCTAATGAGAGATTCTTTGAAAGATTCCGTGTCCCAACGTTGGGACTGTTTAGCGGAATTGTTGGGACTCTTTCATGGAATTGTTGGAACTGTTCCGTTGTTGGAACTGTTCCACTGTTGGGACTCTTTAAATCACTATCTTCAGTGTTTAAGATTACCGTTGTTGGGATAGTTTCCCGACCCTTTACACCCAATAATTGATAAACTTTGACCTGTTTTGTGCGCCCTTTTCGCTCACCTGTATCGACTATTAAGCCATCTTCTATCAGCTCTTCGATGATTTTAAGCACAGTTTTACGGTCCATTTCGGTATCTTCCACCAACCGCGCCATGCTTGGATAGGCACAATGATCTTCACTTGCTCGGTCGGCAAGTGATAAAAGAACGAGCTTTTTAAGTGGTTTTAAACTGCCGCCTTTCTTTTGTTTCTGGCGTACTTTCCACACCCAAATCGTTGCATCTAAGCTCACAATTCACCTACCTCTTCATTCATCTGAATGAATCGCCCAAACATAAAAATCAGTCCTGCTCGATGCAGGCTTGAAATGATTTCACCTGCATACCAAGCTGAAATGCGATGTTCATTGATCAGCATTTCTATAAATTCGTCACGGGTGACGGCAGCATTCTTTTCATCACCTTTGATTTTGCGTAGGTTCGCCCTACGGATCTCCAACAATCCATCTAATGTACGTAGTGCTGGCTCGTACCATGATTGGAGCTCAATCACCTGTTTATGCTCAGGCTTCTTTTGAATGGCCTTGTTGGTAATCATGGAACCTCCGCTAAGGATTGTTCAGCTAGAGTGAGACGGCGTTTTGCATTGAGCTCAATAGTTGAAGCACTACGAACAAGCTTTTTGTTTAGGGTTAAAATGCCAATACCGATATACACATCCACGGTGTTTTCATAGACTTCCACAACGTTATAAATTTCATCGAAGTTACCTATGACTTCATTAAGTACAACAGCATCACCGATTAAAAAATCTATATTGTCTTCAAGGGCTTGTTGTGCTAAATTCGCGTCATTCATGAAAGTGTACCCTCTGAATTGAATACTAAAGCCCGATCTCAACTCTCGGGCTTTTTTTTGCCTGTTTGGTGTGTTAGATTCAGATCTATGTTCAATTCCACTAGAATGTTTTTGAACTAGAGAGTCTGAGAGTCGAGCCTCAGGCTTTTTTTTAGTTAAATCTTGTGCTAAATTTTGATTGTTCATTTATTCCATCCTAGAGTAATGAATGCTGAAAAAGCCTGATCCCCAAGATCAGGCTTTTTTTGCCCAATTTATGTGCTAGATTCAAATACATATCTGACTCCGCATGGTTGGATATCTTTAAAAGCCTGACGTCAAACTCAGGCTTTTTTTTGGTTAAAAATTGTGCTAAGTTTAAACTATTCATTTAACACCTCTAAAGTTGATGAATATGAAAAGCCTGGTCCCCAAGATCAGGCTTTTTCTTTTTGAGCATTTGCCGTGTACTTCTGCATTTGCTTAAGTGCTGCCTGATCCACGGCGGTAATCAACTCGATCAAGCCCTGGGTAATTTGGTGGATCTCTTCGTATTCCGCTGGTGTAATCACCCCATCCTCGTAAGCCTCATACACAACTCGGTTTGCTTTCCCACTCTTAATGTTGTGCTGCATCATTGCTTCAAAGATTGAAAGTTCATGATGTTTGCTGGCATCACAATCCACTGGCACAAGTGCATAACCCAGCTGATGCGCCCACACCTTTAAAATTTCAGGGTTCTGCGTATACATCATGATAGTTTCAAGCTTCTTTAAGCTCGGTAAGTGATTTGGCATCCCAACGTTTCCGTAGTTGCATATGGTGTTATGCGAATCACCAGTGACCTGAGCAATTTCCTTTGGTGAAATCCCCTGCGTCTGGTTAATCATTTTAAAAATTGCCGTTTGAGCTTCACGGCTTAGTGTTATTTCTTGCATTTGTGAAATCCTTGATTTGTTTCACGTTTCTATAAAACTTTAACCGAGTGATAATTGGTTATGCAGAAATAGGTTGATTTCTTAAATAGTCGAAGTCAGCTTCTGGGCATAACAAGTCGCAAGGGACTTTTCCCTTACTAGCTTTATCAATGCGAATTGCTAGAGGTGCGCCACATTTTTTGTTCACGTAAATAATTTGTTGAAGGTTTCCAACAGTTGTTGAACACTCTTTGGCAAATGCTTCGCGTTCTTCGGATGTGAGTCCCAAAAGGTAGTTTTTAAGCAGCACAACATTTGAGGAAGACATAATAATCTCCTTAATAAATATATTTAGTAAATACTAATTTTAATTACTACTCCTGTCAATGAATCTTTAGTTTTTACGAATTTACTTTTTACTAAAAACTATGTGAAATACTAAATATGGATAAAATTGCACTTAGACGCAGAAACTTGCGCACAGCTATTGACGCTGCTAATAAAAAATTAGGTTTTAAGTCAGATGTCTCTTTTTGCGAGCATTATGATTTAAATGCTAGTCATATCTCTCAGCTCATAAATGGGCATGGGAGCTTTGGGGAACGCGCAGCGAGAAACCTCGAAAAAAAGGTGGGATGGGCTGAGGGGTTACTTGATGAAATTTCAGAAGATCTTGAGACGAGTTCAGCTATAAGTAATAAATTTGAGAGCAATGTTTCCCCACTCGATACCCCTTTACAGGCAATTCCTTTGTTGGATTATGTTCAGGCTGGTTTGTTACATGATGTTGGTTATGATGGCTTAAATCCATTAGGTACTAGCTGGACAACATATAAGAGTGCGCGTCCTGAGTGTGTGTTTTCTCTAAAGGTTGAAGGGACAAGCATGTCTCCAGAATTCCAACCAGGTGATGAGATTGTGGTAGATGGTTCTCTTGAAGCTAAACCGGGTGCCCTTGTCATTGCTCAAGAGATAAAACACGGCGAAGCAAGAACAACCTTTAAAAAATATCGTGTAATTGGTATCAATGAGTTTGGCGTTGATGTCATTGAGCTCGTTCCATTAAATCCAGACTTCCCAACGCTTAACTCAAATCAAATAGATATCTCAATTATTGGCGTTGTTGTCGCTCACAATAGGAAGTTCAAATACTAAACATGCAAAGAATTGAAGTAAATTCTCGCAATATCAGCTACGTGCTTTATCAACACTTCTTATTAACTGTAGTGCTTAGGACTGGTGAGAGGTTTATTTATAGACTTCTTGAAGCTAGTACCTTTAAAGATTTTATTGAAGCAATTGATAAAGATAAATTCTATAAAAGCCAAATTGAGATGAATAAGAAATTTAAAAGAATTCAGCTTTTTGTGTAATAAAAACCCTTAAAGAAGGAAAGCATAATGATCGGAACACTTAATAAATCCAAAACTGCGCTAACAATTAATCGTCAAGAATTTAAATTAGCATTAGAAAAAATTGGTGCAGGAATTGATAAACAAATCGCCTCGCTCAAAAAAGCCAAACAAAGCTACGACCCTGCGGAAATAGCACACGAGGTCATTGGTGAAGTGAATATCTTTGAAGCGATTATTGAAGGCTTTAACGAAGCAGAAAGCACTAATCTAAAACTAGCTGATATAACCAATCTTGAAGCGGCGCAAGGTTGGATAGATGACTTTTTAGGAAAATATTCTGAAACCCAAGCGTGATTTAAGGTTAATAAGAAGAACCTAAGATGAATAAATTTGACTACATGAAACTAGGTATGCTCCTTGTTGCTGTTACCCTTTGTTGGGCTTCAATGATTTTTTAAATTGCGAACCCGACGCAGCTCCTTAGAAGAGATCGGATGAAAGGGTGCGACAACTGTTGTCAAACTCATAATGAAACTAAAAATGCAGACTGTTAAACTATGACAATAACCAGCGCAGAACTGATTGATGATGAAGATATGACAGAGAAATTCCATGTTGTTTATGATGGTAGTGCCTTAGATGAGCATCTCATGGATGTGCGAGATCTTGCACCTGCAATGATGGCTATTAGCGACCTTCTTATTCATGCAAATCAGGAAATCAATGGTGATAAGCTAAAAATAGAGCTAAAAGTTAAAGCTAATTTTAAAGCTGGAAGCTTCGGTATTGAGTTTCATGAGATTTTAACTTGGTATCACCAAATTAGAGACATTCTTACTGGCCCAAATGCTACAGCACTTGCAAATGCTGGCGGATTATTGGCTTTAATTGGAATGTTTAAAGGGTCTAAGTCTGGGCTTATACAGCTTTATCAAAACCTAAAAGGAAAACCACCGGTTAAAGTTGAGGAGGATGTAGATGGTGTTAAAGTCTATTATTCTGAAACTGAATTTGAATTAGTTGATAAGCGCGTATTGAGATTATATCGAAATAAGGCTATAGCGTCCGACATTAATAAAATGCTTGAGCCGCTATCAAAAGATGGTATTGATTCTTTTTACGTTGTCAGAGATGAAGACAAAGATCAGGTTGAATTACTCATCGACAAAGCTGATGTTGATTTCTTCCAGTATCAAGAAATTGAAGATGATTTGAATTTTGAAATTTCAGAAACGTATATTCAAATTGAATCAGTTTCGTTTAAAGAAAAGAACAAATGGAAATTCAGTAACGGTAAATTTTTCTTCAATGCAAACATTACGGATGAAGACTTCCTTGCAAAAATTGATTCTGGAGAGTTGAGATTTGGAAAAGGTGATATTTTGAAAGTTAAGTTAAAAACCGTGCAAACAATTGCTCACAACAAACTCAAATCAGACTATGAAGTAATTAAAGTTATTGAACACAAAATAATAAAAAAAGAGCAGGAAAATTTAGGAATTTAATAATCTATTAACTCCTCCCAACCCACCCCGGCGGTGGGTTTTCTTTTTAAAAAATCCATACTTTCCCTGATATTATGAAGTTGAGACTCTGCACCAACATTGTTCTCAATCATTCATAAATATCGGAGAAAATATGAAACCTGAAATTATAGAAGCCCTAGCGTTAGAGCTTACAAAAGCCACAATTGAAAATTTTGACCCATTAATTATTGATAAAACAAGTGCTGAAACTTGGATCAAGGTATACAACGAAAGCCTTGCTGAAATTAAGGCTGAGCTTAGTAAAAATCGAGTGCCCTTAAAGCCATCCACAGCTGGATCGCGCACGTTTTAATCACAAGTCTTAGCTGTAACATAGCAACCATTCTTCTTTGAGAAATCTTGAAGAATGGCTTTTAATTCTGCTGCGTATTTAAACGGCACCTCAAGAGTTACGGCAGCAATTTGTTTTCCATATATTGCTATTTCTGCCGCATCCACCTGTTTTTCTAAATCCTCAGGCTTCACGCCATTCAGCAATAGTTTTTCAACAAATTGCTTGCGCCATTCAAGTAGCTCATCTGAAAGATTCATTTTCATCACCTTTTTGATGTTGGGTTTTCTTTTGTCTATCTTATCATTTACTAAATTTTTTACTAATTTTATTTAGCATAACTATTGACTAATTATTTAGTAAATACTAAATTATATCTCACAGACATTAAAAAGCCCCGATGACTTTGGACGGCTATCAGGGCTTTTGCAAATTGCGAGATCAATTATGAACAAAACCTTATCCCCTTTCAATACCATCAAGATATCTCTTGGTGTAGCTGCGGTAACAATAGGCGTGCTTAGCTGTGGGTTTAAAACAGCACCACAAGCTGCACAACCAATAGTTGCCAACGTAGCCCCATCCGAATATCAACTCCTTGCATTACATATGACTGGTGAAAACCACGGCGAAGCTGTTATTCGTTTAGATGGTTTCCGTGTTACTGCACGCTTTGAAGTTGAAGCATTTGAAGACAGCTACGGCGTACCGGGTAGTGAATTCACTGCTGTAGACGTAACCAATCTAGACAAAGTGACCGTTTCAGATGCCTTAGGCAATCCATATAACGACTTCACAGATCACATTGACCATCAGAACTTCAATGCCCTCATCAAAGGCTATATCGAAAAACACCGTTTAGTGGAGGCAGGCTAATGACTACTTCTACTCAAAAGTTTTCTGAGTTCATCAGCCAAGATGACGAAGGCAACATTCGTATGCGTCTCGGTCATTCAACCTACTTTGAAAAAGGTCGCCATATCTATGTGGCCAATAAGGATGGTACCGAACAGTTAATCACGCTTGAGGTTCATGCTGCTAAACCTTGGATCCGTGAAAACTTTGAACGTGAACGAGCTTTTCAGCAAAGGAAAACCATGGCTATTCGTCTTCAGAAATCACTCACACGTACTTATCCAAAATCATTTAAACGAGCTAAAGGCTCACTGTTCTGGGCATAAGGGGAAATTTGATATGTCTACACTTCAACAGATTCAACTTGAACTTAAAGCGCCAAAGAGCAAACGCAATACTTTTGGTAACTACAACTACCGAAACTGCGAAGACATCCTTGAAGCAGTTAAGCCTTTACTTCAAAAGCATAATGCCACACTGGTCATCACCGATGACGTGACTGAGGTTGGCGGTGTAGTGATTGTCACTGCCAATGTAGTTTTTACTGATGCAGACGGCAAACAGACCATTGTTAAAGCCCATGCAGGTGTGGAAATTAGCAAGAAAGGTATGGATGTAGCACAGACCTTTGGTGCTTCAAGTTCATATGCTCGGAAGTATGCTTTGAATGGCCTATTCCTGATTGACGACACTAAAGACTATGACTCGGATGAATATCACAACCAAGTCAACAACAGCACCAAAAATCAAAATCAGTCCAACAACCAGCAGCGGACACAGCAACAAGGCCAAAACAGACAACAAGCCAACCAGTCGCAGAATAACAACACTCAGCAACCGAGCTTGCACGATCGCTATAACGCAGCCTTAGAGTCCATTCGTCATGCCAAGAAAGCAGCCACTCTTGATAAAGCTTTAGAGACCTTTAATGGCACTCAGTACTTTGCAGGTATTTCAAAAGCTTGCCAAGCAAGAGCGGATCAAATGGGTTGGACTCCAGCGAATCAAAACCAACAGCAAGCTTTACACCACTAAATTTAGAAGGATAAGAATATGAACATTTTAAATGGTACTGAAGCTTTTGAAGCAATGATGGCTGGGCGAAATATCATGTGCCGCGCTGCAGGTGAATTAATCGCTTTTGATGATTTGGACCAGTTCCCTGCCACTGTTTTTGCTAAACCGGGTTATGAGTTTTGCATCAAGATCGACACTATCGAAGTTGCGGGCATTACTTTTACAAAACCACTAAATGATGATGAAGTTGAGCATGGTGATGATATTTATATTGTTCAGGCCAATGGCGAGATACATCACCATAAATACCAAGTCTGTCATGAAGCAATAAATCAATCTGTCGCACGTGGCTTTGCGCAACGCGATCTAGCTAACGCACAGCTACAGGCAGAGGCATTCTGTAAACTCTTTGACCGTGAATATCGCCAAGCCGATATTGTTGAATTTACTGAAATGAATGCTCCACCAAAACAAAAACGTGGACGTAAAGCCAAAGAAAAGGATGCAGAGGAAAGTAAACCTGAACTCGAGGCAGCGGATACAGCCTCAATTCCTGTAGAAAAAAAGACATCAGATGAATCTAATGATCTACAAGTGGGTGAACTTAAGCGATTACAGCAAAATGCCGAGCAACTACTTCAAACTCAAAATAGCAATAATGAACAGCATCAAAGTCTATTAAACGGATTACTGGAGCGTGCCGCAAGTGCTCAATCACCTGCAGAAGCAAATGCACTAGTTAGATACACCAGTGAATGGTCAGAAGAGCAACGTAAACCTCTGCTAACTGCTATTCACAATCGTTTAAATGAGCTCAGCGCTTCCACAGCAGGTAGTGAAGAGCAACCACCATCATTGATGGTACAAATCGAAAATGCCAAAGATTTAACTGAATTAGATTGTTTGGAAATTAAGGTGTATAGCCGCCACCCTGAGATCCAACCAAAGTTGATGGGCTCTGTGAAGCGACGTCGATTTGAGCTGGAGAATCAATCTAGTGAGGTGGCTTCATGAAGTATGAATACTCCACCTTAACCCGAACACTCACAGTGTTCGGGGTGAAAATGACGCATATTTTTGACAAGGTGAACGCCAGTGAAATTGATGCATTAGTTATTAATGCAAAGCTAAAAGAAGCACGCTGGAGAGACAGAAAATGACTAACCTCCAACACATCGCCCAAGACCTTGCCGAAGAATTTGCTCCACTCGTTATAGGCCAGACAGGTACAACCAAAACATTCACGGCGGAGCAAGCCTCTGCCCTTTATCACAGTCTTGTTCATTTCGGATATCAAGACAAAATTGCAAATCAAGTAACAGTTAAACATAAGGAGGGACTATGAATAAGTTTGAAGGAATGACTATTAAGGAGGCACTTCGTTCACGCCCAGTACTAAAAACTCCCGACTTAGAGGAAATATTTGGTAGGTCGTCACGAACTCTAAACCGTTGGCAAGATGGCAAACTTTACGAAAACCCTATGCCTAAACCGTTTTCTGAATGCAGAGGCGCAGGAAATAACTATGATTCTGGCAAACTTTTGGGTTGGTATGAGTCGTGGCCACTACAAAAAAAAGCGCTAGTTATCTAGCGCTTCATTCTTCCAAATCGATTCCAGCCTATCCACCCACTTCTCGTACGCTTCAGTCTGCTCAGATAGATAATCATGCTTATCGTATGTACCCCATATCTTTGGAAGCGCATGCCCCAACATGATTTCACAAACGTGAGGCTGTGCAATCGTTGACATATTGGTACGCATAGTTCTGCGAAGATCATGTACAGACCAGTGCTCCAGATCAACACCTTTATGCCTCTTAAGCCATTGGAAAATGTTGTTTGGCATTGTGAGATGGGATGTCTCACCTAGCGGCCTTGTAGTCCCATCAATTGTAAACAAGTACTCAGAACCTTGGCTGAATTCCATTGCTTCTAGTAAGTAGGGTTTAATATTTTCCGTAATTGGCCTTAAGATCGGCTTTTTACTTTTCTTCCCTGTTTTATGATTTTCAGGAGGAACGGTCCATATCATCTCTTTTAAATCAAAATGAGATTTTTTAGCAAGCTTAAGCTCACCCACACGGCAGCCGTAGATAACCAATAGTGTTAGAAACAGCTTATTTTTATAAGTCATCTTGGTTCGCTTTAGGGCATACCAAGTTAAATAGATTTCCTTGTCACTCAGCGTTCGTTCTTTTACGCCTTTTTCAATACGCAGGTCATGCTTGGCTGAAACATTCATTAGGTGATTGACTGAGATTAAACCGCGCTTCTGCCCCCACTTGAGGCACTGGTTTGCATTAATCAAAAGACGGGCAGAAATGGAAGGTGATTTCTTTGCTACATCCTCCAGTAGTGAAAGCCACTGATATGCGCTTATATCATCACTATTCTGTTTTCCAATATTTGGAAGCACGTATATCTCAAAAGAGCGCTTTATCTCATTATGACTAGATTTATTGGGTACACAGAATTTCTCATACCATTCATAAAACAAAGTCTCTAGTGTGTATGCATCTCTAATACTCACCTTCTCTTTCAGTCTTACCTGTTTTGGATCAAGCCCTTTTTCAAGTTCTGCTCTAAGACGATCTGATTCTACGCGTGCATTTTTCAATGTTAAATTTGGATATGAGCCAAGATCTAGTCGATGCTGCTTGCCGTTATACCTGTAGCGTAGTTGAAAGACGATTTTACCTTTTGGAGTAATACGAACACTCATGGCATCGCGATCGGCGAACTCTTCTATTTTTTCTCTGTCTTTACCAAGTTGAGCTTTTAGCCAAGCTTCTGAAATCGCCATATATCACCATGTACACACTAGACCCATCAAACTTGTGCCATATTCCTATTTATGTACACGTTTGTGTACATATTTAGCTTGGCTCATAGTTTCCATTAGTGTTTCATTGTGTCTTATAGTGACGCATAAAAAAAGCCTAATTAAAGGCTTTTATTGAGTTTCATGGCTTAATGCGTCGAGTTGTGTCTTATAGCTTCTTAATGTCAGTCATAAATGTGAGCAATAATACTGAAATTACGGATATTTTTAATATCAACAGATTTTTTAGCTTGCGCCATGGGCTACCTTGAACAAAATGAAGCGTTATGCAGACAAATTTCGATGCACAACAAAAGCCGAATAGAAATTGCGAAGGATTATAACAGATGGTTTTTTTAAAGTATCCATATTAATACGCTTCCTTTTCACAACTCTGACGCTTTTTTACGTGTTTTCGCTTTTCACTGAGTTTTTTGAATAATCCATTGAAAAATCTAGGGCATTCACATCTTTTGCAAGCGGTTGGTAAGCTTGGGTAAAACTGGGTGACATACGTTTCGCGCGTCCTGTTTCAATCTCTACACAAGCCCACTTGGTTTGAGCAACAAATAAAATGCTATTGTCTTTGGGTCTATAAAATACATATTGGCGTGATGAATATAATGCGTTTATATCGTCAAACCATGTGCGTAAGATTATTTCATCCTCTTTAAATGCAGCTTTTCGGTACTGCACATGATGCTCAACCGCAACCATGGCATGTTTTAACTCGATATATTCTTTTAAGCCTAAACCCAGTGCATCAATATGTGCTGTTGCGACATCCTGCATCCAATGCATATAAACCACGTTATTCACATGGCCTAACTGGTCGATATGTTCTGCTTGTACCTGAAGTCTTAAGTCAAAAATACTACTCATAAACACTCTATTGAATCTAAATATCCTTATGAAGATGGCAGTGTACGCAAATAACAGGCATCATCAAATTGCAAAAAATAAAAAACCACTCCAAAGAGTGGTTTTTTTCGCTTATTGGATGCGCATCCCTAAAATGGCTGGTGTGCCTTGTCGGATGATTCCAACGCGGGCAACCTGACCTTTTTTCAATTCAGATGCCGCTTGGACAAAATCATTGGTGTCCTTTACTACTTTATTATTAATGTGAGTGACCACATCACCAGCCGCCATGCCTGACTGTGCTGCTGCGCCGCCGCGTTTCACTTCTTGAATTAACACACCACCTTTCACATTGAGCTGTGACAATTCAGCAGGTGCTAAATTTCGGATAGCAATGCCTAATACAGGCCCTTTACTTTGTGTAGCTGCATCGGATTTTGCTGGTGTATCATCCGGCGCGGTGGTTAATGTTGCCGATATATTCCGCTTTTTATCATCACGCAGTACTTCAAGCTGTACCGTTTGATTTGGCATGGTACGATTTAAGTAGTTCAATAACTCAGAGGTACGTGAAATCGGCGTTCCATTGAATTTTAAAATAATATCGCCTGCTTTTAGTCCCGCTTTCTGCGCAGGTGAATTCGGCTGAACATTGGTAATCAGTGAACCTTCAGGTTTCGGCAAATTATAAGACTCTGCCAAATTGCGGTCTAGATCTTGTAGATTAAAGCCTAAATAAGAACGCGTAACTTTGCCTGTTTTCTTAAGTTGGTCAGCAATATCCATTGCGACATCAATGGGAATCGAGAAAGATAGCCCCATATAACCGCCCGTACCACTGAAGATACGCGAGTTCACACCAACCACTTCACCCTGTTGGTTGAATAACGGACCGCCTGAGTTTCCTGGATTGAGAGCCACATCGGTTTGAATGAAAGGTACCGATGTCTCTCCCATCATATTACGCATTTTCGCACTCACGATTCCCGCTGAAGCAGAGTAGTCGAAACCAAACGGTGAACCGATCGCAAGCACAGGTTCGCCTACGCGCAGTTGATCAACATTGCCTGCACGGAGTGATGGAAAATTCGTACCATTCACCTTAAGCAATGCCACATCGGTTCGTTCATCACTACCTACTACAGTCGCATCCAGTTCACGACGGTCATTAAACATAATCGTGACTTTCGATGCATCTTCTACGACGTGGTGGTTTGTCAGTAAATAACCATCTTTACTAATAAAAAATGCGCTGCCATAAGCCGTTTTTTCTTGCGGCGCTTGCTGCTGTGGGATAATGACTTGATTACCAAAAAAACGCTTCAAAATCTCAGGTATTTGCTGCTGCAGTAACTCTTCTTGAGTCATCTTTTTAACCACATTGACACTCACTACAGCAGGGCTGACTTGCTCAACCAAGTTTGAGAAATCAACAGGTGCTGCTTGTGTTTGCACCGTAGCCATTGTGCATGCAACAGCAAAAAAACCAGTTTGTATCGCGCGACTTTTCATATCAAGTATTGACCTATATGTTTGTTATCAATTTATGTATTAGCGTTTTTAGCATAATCTTTGTCTATCTTGGGTAATAATATGTTCTATTATGTTTGTATAAACAAGAGCTTAAAATTTGCTTAAAAAATACGTTCTTTATTTATATTTCCCATCAATTGTAGAGATTTTACCCTTGCCTTTTCGTGAAAAAAGCGCTGTCATTAGCGAACTTTTTCCAAATTAGCTGATGGACATGTCTAATTTAAACACAACACATCATTTTGATGTGATTATTGTGGGAAGTGGCGGTGCAGGCCTGAGCTTAGCCTTATCGTTGCCTCAACATTTCAATATTGCTGTTCTTGCAAAATCAAACCTGACCGATGCAAGTACCTTCTACGCACAAGGTGGCGTTGCCGCTGTTTTAGATGAAACGGATTCCATCGAACAGCACATTGATGACACCATGATTGCGGGCGCTCACTTGTGTGAGACCGAAGCCGTAAAGCAAACCGTTGAAGGCGGTAAACCTTCTGTTGATTTTCTACTGAAACACGGCGTGCAGTTTACCCTTGATGATCAAGAGCAATTACATCTAACACGTGAAGGTGGACATTCTCAACGCCGTATTATTCATGCCGCAGATGCTACAGGTCGTGCCATTTCAACTACCTTAGTGGAACGTGCGATTGAAAAGGATAACATCACCATTTTTGAGAATTACATCGCCATCGATTTAATTACCTCTCAAAAACTGGGCTTGGAAGAACAAAATCGTGCATTAGGCCTCTATGCACTCGATGAAAAGACTGAAAAAGTACATACCTTTTTAGCCCCTTTCACCGCTCTGGCTTGCGGCGGCGCCATGAAAGCCTATCTGTATACCTCGAACCCCGACATTGCAACGGGCGATGGTATTGCCATGGCGTTTCGTGCGGGTTGCCGCGTGGCGAATATGGAGTTTAACCAATTCCACCCAACCTGTTTATACCATCCGCAAGCACGCTCTTTCCTCATTACTGAAGCAATGCGTGGTGAAGGTGCTTATTTACGCTTACCCGATGGCGAACGCTTTATGTTGCGCTTTGATGAACGTGCAGAACTTGCTCCACGTGACATTGTGGCGCGAGCGATTGACTATGAAATTAAACGTTTAGGTATTCGTCACGTTTGGCTCGACATTAGCCATAAGCCCGAAAGTTTCATTAAAGAACATTTCCCAACCTTGTACGCACGCTTACTTGAACTCGGCATCGACATTACCAAGGAAATGATTCCTGTTGTTCCTGCTGCGCACTATACCTGTGGCGGTGTGGTGGTTGATGAACATAGTCAAACTGACATTGCAGGTCTCTATGCGATTGGGGAAACCTCGTACACAGGTTTGCATGGCGCCAACCGTATGGCCAGTAACTCACTATTAGAATGTTTTGTGTATGGCATGAGTGCAGCAGAACACATCGAAAAAAGTTTTGATATAACTTACCAATCTCCTACTGCCCCATCTTGGGATGACTCACAAGTGATGAATCCTGACGAAGATGTGGTGATTTTGCAGAACTGGGATGAACTCCGTCAAACCATGTGGAACTACGTCGGCATTGTGCGTACTACGAAACGTCTTGAACGTGCGCTACACCGCATTGAAATGTTAAAGCGGGAAATTACCGAGTATTACCAAGATTACCAAGTCAGCAAAAATCTGATTGAACTGCGCAATTTAGTTTTAGTCTCTGAAATGATCGTGCGCTGTGCTATGGAGCGTAAAGAATCGCGCGGTCTACACTACACTTTAGATTACCCTGAACTATCGAATGAACTGCGTAAAACTGTACTCACCCCTTTAAATTTTAAAGTTGAAACCCCTTTAGTGAATAACTAATTTAAAAAAAGCCTGATTCGTCAGGCTTTTTTATGCGATCATTATTTTAAGATTTGGGTGGAATAGAATAAGTTCCCACCACGTGTGCAATGGGTTCATCTTTACCCACTGAATACAACCACACATCCCCAACCACCAATGCTTTGCCAACTTTCATTAACTTACATTCACCGCGGATATTTGTAGAAGCTGCGGGTTTACTTAGAAAGTTGACCGATAAATTAGTGGTCACGGTTAAACCGACCAGCCCAATTTCTCCTAAAATGGCGATATACAATGCATAGTCTGCAAGAGTCATCATGGTTGGGCCTGATACCGTTCCACCCGGTCGCAAATCGCGCTCATCTATCTGATATACAACTGTTGCTGCGCGCTCAGTGACAGACTCGATACGACATTTTTCTAAACTTTGCGGAAATTCCTTTTCCAAAAAAGCCACAATCTCAGTTAAGTTACTTTTCATTTTTCCTTCAACATACAGTCCTTTGTCACTGACTATAAAAGAAAAATGCATTTCACTACAGTCTGAAATAACATTTCAGGCTTATTTTTAGTTTAAATATTGCAGCGCTTGTACAAAAACCTGCTCTGGTGACTGGGTCGCATCCAAGCGTTTGACCCTCTCAGGATATTGTTCCCATAACTGCTGATAACCTGCTCTGACTTTTTCAAAGAACGTGACTTTTTCTTGTTCAAAACGGTCCAAAGCCCCCCGTTCCCGCGCACGAGACATGCCTGTTTCAATCGGGGCATCGAGCCAAAATGTAATATCAGGCATATGGCTGACAAAGTTCTCATTCAGTAGTTGCAACTTCGACTGGCTTAAACCGCGTCCTGCACATTGGTAAGCAAAGCTGGCATCGGTAAAACGGTCACACAATACGGTTTTATGCTCCCTTAAAGCAGGTATGATCACTTGTTGTAAGTGCTGTGCACGAGCCGCGTACATCAGCAGCAGTTCAGTATCGTTCGACATCGACTCTTCATGATTGACTGATAATAATAGTGAGCGAATTTGCTCAGCCATCGGTGTACCACCTGGCTCACGCGTTAAAACAACCCGCTGACCTTGTTGTTCTAGATGCTCATAAATTTTGCGAATCAGTGTGGTTTTACCGACACCTTCTGTGCCCTCAAAACTAATAAACATCTATTCATCCTTCTTGGTTTTTAAAACGCTGAGATATTCTTTTACAGCTTGGTTGTGCTGCTCCAAAGTCTCACTAAATGTGTGCCCACCATTACCCGTTGCAACAAAGTAGATGTTTTTACTGTTATCTGGGTGCATGGTGGCTTCAATGGCTTTTTTACTTGGTAAAGCAATTGGCGTAGGAGGTAAACCATTGATGGTATAAGTATTATAGGCTGTTGGGGTCCGCAAGTCTTGACGGGTAATGTTGCCTGTGTATTTATCACCCATGCCATAAATCACGGTCGGATCCGTTTGCAAACGCATGCCGAGTTGAAGACGACGCGCAAACACACCCGAAACTTGCTCCAGTTCACGGTCAACATTGGTTTCTTTTTCAATGATAGAGGCCATGATCAAGGCTTCATATTTGTCTTTATATGGTAAATTTGCCGCATGGTTTGCCCACGCTTCATCTAAAGCTTTCATTTGGCGTTTGTATAAATCCGTTAAGATTTTTTTGTCTGACTCCCCTTTGGCGAAGAAGTAAGTATCGGGGGCAAAAAGTCCTTCAGCATGCGTATACGGAATATCTAATGCTTTTAAAAGCTGATCCATGGGTAAATTGGAGACTTCCTTTTTAACCAATGCATCCTTTTTCAACGCCTCGATCAGCTGTTTAAAGGTCGTCCCCTCAATCACCAATATACGATTCATCTCGGCATTATCGACATTGGAAATCATATCCAAAACTTGGCGAATACTCATGCCTTCACGCAATTCATAAACGCCGGCTTTCAAGGTGTCATGAATAAATATTTTTTGATAAAGCTTTAAAATAATGGGAAAACTAGCCATGTCTTCTTTGGCTAAGCGGTCAATAAAACCGGAATAGGTATCGCCAGAGTTAATTGCTAATAACTGTTTTTTACCCTCAATAGGATAGGACTTAAATAAACTCGACCACAATACAATCATCAATAAAACAATGATGCTCACAGCAATCAATAACAACCCCTTCATTTTTCGTTGGGGTGGTTGCGTTTTCTTTTTCGATTTGGTTTTGGCTGCGGACATACTACTGCATCTGATTAAGTTGAAGACGATGGAACAAATCTATACACGGCTGAACATCTAAGTGCTGATGATTCAGACTTTTGGCTATTTTCATAGGACTCAAGGCATTACAGAAGAATAAACTTTGAAAGCGTGGAATTTCTTCCATATCAATCATTCTCAGCTCACAGCTCATCCCTTGTTGCTGCATCCGTGCCAATATTTCGGCACGCATGACACCATGCACGCCATTATAACGAAGTTCGGGACTAATCCATCGATCATTTAGCAGAATGAAACAATTACTGCTCACACCTTCAACGACAGAACCTTTCACATCTGTGACCAAAGCTTCCAACCAGCCATGTTGTTCCGCCTCATGCTTAAGTAAAACTTGCTCTAAACGGTTTAAGCTTTTCACACCCACCATTTGCGGCATATTCAGCCCAATCGCATGTTGCAGTACCCCTGAATCAATTTCGCTGTATGTCAAAGCCTCTGATGCTTGCGGATAGAAAAAAACCCAAATGTCAGCAGAATGTGTTGGCAAACTATAACCGCGCTGCCCTTCACCCCGACTAATAATAATTTTCAGCGTTCCGTTTAAGTGTGCATGGGTTTGTTTTAATTGCACGATGCTGTGCTGAATAAAGGCTAAATCTGCTGACAACAACAGTCTTTCACAGGCCAATTTCAAGCGTGCTATATGTAGAGACTCTAGCTCAATCACACCCTCACGGATACGCGCTGTACTAAAACAACCATCTCCATAGTGAAATGCACGATCTAATAATTCTATTTGTTTGATTTCTTGTGCATTTTTATAGCAATACATGCCAATCTACCCTGAAACAATTTTCTGCTTTAGTTTAATGAATTCTAAGCTGAACTCTTTTTCTTTTTTATTCATATAAAATCCATTTTTTATTATTTTTTTAGCAATAAGACTCACAGTATTCTTGCCTCATGTTTAAGAACGTTTAAAATTTGAGGTCTCACATGAGCTTATCTAAGTTAAAAATTGGGGTACTAGCAGCGCTAGTTTCAGTCACTTCTTTTGGTGTTGCAGCAAAAGATTTCCTTAACGTGTCGTATGATCCAACACGCGAACTGTATGAAGATGTCAACAAACAGTTTGGCGCTTATTGGAAACAACGCACAGGACAAGACATTAACTTCAAACAGTCTCACGGCGGCTCGGGCAAACAAGCTCGTTCAGTGATTGATGGTTTAGGTGCCGATGTGGTGACCCTTGCTCTTGCAGCAGATATCGATGTAATTGCTGAAAAAGCAAAACTTTTACCGACCAACTGGCAAAAGAAATTACCCAATAACTCAACACCATATACTTCGACTATCGTGTTCCTCGTCCGTAAAGGCAACCCACAAGGCATTAAAGACTGGGGGGACCTTGTGAAGCCGGGTGTTGGCATTATTACACCAAATCCAAAAACCTCAGGTGGTGCACGCTGGAACTACTTAGCAGCTTGGGCTTGGGCGAAACATCAACCTGCGGGTAACGATGCAAAAGCACAAGAATTCGTGCGTAAAATTTATAAAAATACCAAAGTGCTGGATTCAGGTGCACGCGGTGCAACCACAACTTTTGCTGAACGCGGTATCGGTGACGTTCTCTTAGCATGGGAAAACGAAGCACACTTAGCAATTCGTGAACAACCGGGTAAGTTTGAGATCGTGACGCCTTCCTTATCTATTTTGGCAGAACCACCTGTTGCCATTGTTGAAAAAAATGCGGAAAAAGACGGCAATCTGAATCTGGCGAAAGCATATCTCAACTATTTGTATTCACCTGCTGGACAGGAAATTGCGGCGAAAAACTTCTATCGCCCACGTAATGCAACTGTCTTGAAAAAATATGCAGCCACATTCAAACCGTTGAAGTTGGTGACCATTGATAAAGAATTTGGCGGTTGGACCAAGGTACAAAAACAGCACTTTGAAAATGGTGGTGTATTTGACCAAATTGTGAAAGCCAATACGACGAAATAAAACCGAGTCCAGTAAATAGCTGTAAGGGAGCATCGACATGATTCATACTGTAATTGTACCGGGCGTGGGTGGAAGTGAACATGACCACTGGCAATCGTGGTTACAACGTCAGCTCAAGTCGTGCTCTCGTGTACAGCAGCAGGATTGGAATAAACCCGTACTCCATGCGTGGGTTGAACAATTTGTCAAAACAGTTCAAGCCATTCAGGAACCGATTCAAATTGTGGCGCATAGCTTTGGCTGTTTAACGACAGTCGCTGCTTTAGCACAGCATCCTGAGCTAAATCAAAAAATCAAAAATTTAGTTCTGGTTGCACCAGCTAACCCTGCTCGCTTTGGTGATGCTGGTTTTGCTCGTGATAGCCAAAACGACTATCAACAGTATTTCCACCAACTCAAGCTACAAGTTCGTACCCAAATGATCATCAGTGAAAATGATCCTTGGCTCAATTTTCAAGATGCGCTGCAACTGGCAAAAGCATGGAAAATTAGGCCTAAGAACTTGGGGCAAGTCGGACATATTAATGTTGCGTCAGGTTTTGGGCCATTCCCTGAAATTTATGATTTTTTGATTTCAGAAAATGTGCTAAAAAACATTAGTTTTTACAATGAAAGCAAGTATTTATTTAAATTTGCAATTTAAACGCTGTAAATGATACTTGTGCCGAAATTCAGTTTTATTTGAGCTGACTCTTTTTAGGTCAGCTTTCTCTCTTTGAGGAGTAATCATGTCGCAGCGATCCCGAGTGCTGCCAGGATTTGGTCTTTCTCTAGGCTTTACCCTAGCATATTTGTCATTAATCGTTCTTATTCCATTGTCCGCTGTTTTCATTAAATCTTTAGGCATTGGTTGGGATGGGTTATGGGAAATTTTAAGTTCAGAACGTATTTTAAAATCTTTGCAGCTCAGTTTTAGTACAGCCCTGATCGCCGCGTTTATTAATGTGGTTTTTGGTCTCCTTCTAGCATGGTGTTTGGTTCGTTATCGTTTTCCGGGCAAACGCATTGTAGATGCCTTGGTCGACTTGCCGTTTGCCCTACCCACAGCTGTTGCAGGTATTGCACTCACCTCGCTTTATGCGCCTACAGGTTGGATCGGTCAGTATCTTGAACCTTTAGGGATTCAAGTGGCCTATACCCCAATTGGTATTACCTTAGCACTGATTTTTATTGGTATTCCGTTTGTGGTGCGGACTGTACAACCTGTCCTCAGCGACTTGGAAACAGAGTTAGAAGAAGCAGCATCAGCATTAGGTGCTAACCGTTTACAGATTGTGACCAAAGTGATTTTGCCGATTTTATTTCCAGCACTCATCACCGGTTTTGCACTTGCCTTTGCACGTGGCGTCGGTGAATACGGTTCAGTGATCTTTATTGCCGGGAACCAACCGTTTAAAACAGAAATTGCACCGCTCATGATTATTTCACGCTTAGAAGAATATGACTATGCAGGTGCAACCACGATTGCAGTCGTCATGCTGGTGCTGTCTTTTGCCATTTTATTCCTGATTAACTTGTTACAAGCATGGGCAAGCCGTCGTACAGGGAGAACAGCACGATGAATATCAACAGTAATGCGCTTGCTGAAAAGCTACAATCGCGTGATGCAACACGTGAGCCAACTTGGGTTCGCTATACCCTGATTACAATTGCTCTGCTGTTCTTTTTGAGCTGTTTGATCTTACCGCTGATTTTGGTGTTCGTTGAGGCCTTTAAACAAGGGGTCGGTGTCTATGCACAAGCCTTGGTTCATCCAGACACGCTATCCGCAGTCAAACTCACTTTATTAACCGCGGTGATTGCAGTTCCACTAAATGTGGTATTTGGTGTTGCAGCCGCTTGGTGTGTGGCCAAATTTAACTTCCGTGGTAAATCCATCTTAACCACGATTATTGATATGCCATTTTCAGTATCCCCTGTTATCGCAGGCTTAATGCTGGTGCTGATTTTTGGTACACAAGGTTGGTTCGGTAGTTGGCTTATGGATAACGACATCAAAATTCTGTATGCCGTTCCTGCCATTGTATTAGCAACAATCTTTATCACCGTTCCTTTTGTTGCACGTGAACTTATTCCTCTCATGGAAGCCCAAGGAACTGAAGAAGAAGAAGCTGCGATTGTACTCGGTGCATCAGGCTGGCAAACCTTCTGGAAAGTAACCCTACCCAACATCAAATGGGGTTTAATTTACGGCGTCATTCTGTGTAATGCACGTGCAATGGGTGAATTTGGTGCGGTATCGGTCGTTTCAGGTCATATTCGTGGTGAAACCAATACTTTGCCTTTACATGTCGAGATTCTCTATAACGAATATACCTTCAGTGCGGCTTTTGCTGTGTCTTCACTCTTGGCGCTTTTAGCGATTGTGACCCTTGTGTTAAAAACATGGGTTGAGATTCGCCAAGAAAAGCAAAACAAACATAATGATTCAACAGTTTAAAGGAATGACCTCATGAGTATTCAAGTTAAAAATATTGAAAAACACTTTGGTGCATTCCATGCGCTGAATAACATTTCTCTCGATTTTCCTGATGGTCAATTGGTTGCATTACTTGGGCCATCAGGCTGTGGTAAAACTACCCTGCTTCGTATTATTGCGGGACTTGAGTCCGCAGATGGCGGTCAAGTCATCTTAGAAGGTGAAGATGCAACTAATGTACACGTACGTGAACGCGAAGTTGGCTTTGTATTTCAGCACTATGCCTTGTTCCGCCATATGACCGTGTTTGACAATATCGCTTTTGGTCTCCGCGTTCGCCCACGTGCAACTCGCCCATCTGAAGCTGAAATTAAAAAACGTGTCACGCGTTTACTGGACTTAGTCCAATTGGGGTTCTTGGCAGATCGTTACCCAGCACAACTCTCAGGCGGTCAGCGTCAACGTATTGCACTGGCACGTGCTTTGGCAGTTGAACCACGCGTACTATTACTGGATGAACCTTTTGGTGCTTTGGATGCAAAAGTACGTAAAGAGCTCCGTCGTTGGTTACGTACTTTGCATGATGAACTTCATATCACCTCAATCTTTGTAACGCATGACCAAGAAGAAGCTTTAGAAGTCGCAGATCAAATCATTGTGATGAATAAAGGGAACGTCGAGCAAATTGGATCACCCCGCGAGGTTTATGAAAAGCCTGCAACGCCGTTTGTGTTTGACTTCTTAGGTCAAGCGAACCGTTTCGAAGGCCAAAATAACGCAGGGACGATCCAAATTGGTGAAGACCGTATTCAATTAGATTCTTTACGTAATGCACCTTCTGGCGACGTGATTGCCTTTGCCCGTCCAGATGAATTAAGGATCCATGCACAGCCGCAAGACAATGCCATCCAAGCAACGTTCGTTCGAGAATTATGGATCGCGGGCAAAGTGGTTGCAGAGCTCCATGATCGCCAAGGCAAACTGATTGAAATCTCACTGACTTCTGAAGAAGCAAAATTACACCAATTTAGACCTAATCAAACGGTATGGTTAAGCCCATCAAACTTGCATTTATTTGCAAAACCTGCGGCTTAAGACCAATTGAATGGGGCATGTTGAATGCCTCATTCATCATAAAAGAGATCCAAAACTATGAACTTTCAACAACTCAGAATTATTCGAGAAACGGTGAGACAAAACTTCAACCTCACCGAAGCCTCTGCTGCACTGTATACCTCTCAGTCAGGCGTCAGTAAGCACATCAAAGATCTAGAAGATGAATTAGGCGTACAGCTTTTTATTCGTAAAGGTAAGCGCTTACTAGGTTTAACTGAACCAGGCCAAGCACTACTGGGCATTGTTGAACGTATGTTGGTCGACGCAGACAATATTAAACGTCTTGCAGATGATTTTAACCGTGTCGATGAAGGCACTTTGACGATTGCGACTACACATACGCAAGCGCGTTATGTACTACCGCCGATTGTCAACCAATTCAAAAAAGAGTTTCCAAAAGTTCATCTTATTTTGCAACAAGCCAGCCCAGTTGAAATTACCGAAATGCTTCTCCAAGGTGAAGCTGATATTGGTATTGCAACTGAGTCACTGACCACTGAGGACAATCTGGCTAGCGTGCCGTTCTATAATTGGCAGCACAGTATTATTACCCCGCAAAATCACCCACTGGCAAGCAAACAAAATATTAGTATTGCAGACTTGGCGGAATATCCACTGATTACCTATCACGGCGGTTTCACAGGCCGTTCAAAAATTGACAAAGCTTTTGAAGATGCAGGTATGGATGTCGACATCGTAATGTCTGCTTTAGATGCCGATGTGATTAAAACCTACGTTGAACTGAATATGGGTGTTGGTATTGTCAACAATGTGGCATATGACGTTGAGCGTGACTATCGTTTAAAACAAATTCCAACCGATATTTTTGGGCTTAATACTACATGGATTGCAGTGCGTAAAGGTCACCTCCTGCGTGGCTATGGCTATGAATTTATCTCACTCTGCTCGCCAGATGCAGACATTAAAGCACTCAAAAGAGTGGCTTATCCAGAAGACTAAACCATTCTTATTTTCAAAAAGAGGCCTCCAAGCCTCTTTTTTTATTTTTAAATCCATATACTTTAAATGGGTATAGTGTATTATTTAATCAACTGATAAAAACAATAGTGAGCAATAACAGTGAGTAAAAATCTGTTGGGCTCTCCATTACTTTGTTTATGTTTCTATTCGTCGGGATCATGTTTTGCTGCTGCTTTTGAACTGTCAGGTCAAACAATACAACCCTTTTTTGAACGTGGAAATTATGCAGAAATTTCTCTGGCTTATATTGATCCAGATGTTTCTGGCCAAGTTCAACATACAGAGATACTGCAACAGTTTGGCATCACTGACTTTTCAACAGGCAATTTAAGCAATGAACAAGTAATGCTGGGAGCTGCGTTAAAACTCCAACTAAATCCTCAATTCAACTTTGCTGTCATTTATGACCAGCCTTTTGCTGTAGACATCGATTATCGCTATCGCCCAAAAATTTACGGTGAAAGTTATGAGGTTGAATCTGCCGATATCGACTTTGAAAGTCATAATCTCAGTTCGCTTTTAGGCTACCAATTCAACCCACAATGGGAAATCTATGGCGGTTTAAGCTATCAAAGCTTTACAGGCTCTTTAAAAGCGAAAGGTCAGGCCTATTCTGTGTTTGATGGCTATGATGCCGAGTTTAAACAAGATGAAAGCTTGGGCTGGTTAGCAGGTATTAGTTATCAAATCTCTGAATATTATTTTAGAACGTCTTTGACTTATCGCTCAGCCATTAAGCATGAAATCACCACAACAGAGTCTATCGAAGTCGGCGTAGATACCCCCAATGTGATGGAGGTGAAAACACCACAATCGGTAAATCTTGATTTCATGACAGGACTTCCTTATCAAAATATCTTGTACGGGACGCTACGCTGGGTAAATTGGCATGACTTTGTCATTCAACCACCCAAATTTCAAGCCGTGATCGATTATGCAACGATAATTTACCCTGAAGCCAAAGACGTCAAACTTATTCAGTACAATGAAAACCAATGGTCTGCAAAACTCGGCTTAGCCCACGTATGGAATAAAAAATGGCTGAGTACTATGGAGCTGCTCTGGGACTCTGGGATTAATAATCCTGCATCTACCCTTAACCCAAGTGATGGTTATCAAGGCATTGGTCTAGGCAGCATGTACACATACAATACTGATTTTGATATCGCGGCTGGTCTTTATTATTTGCGTTTTAAGAAGTCCAAAACTTCTTCCGACTCAAATCCGCTGGCAAACATTACAGGACTTTCAGCGCTGAATGACAATGATGCATGGATCTTTGGACTCAAATTTGCGCATCACTTTTAAAGGCTTTAGCTAAAATCAGATAAAAAAAAACGAGCCGAAGCTCGTTTTTTATGTTTTGATTACCAGTGATAACTTACACCTAATTTTGCAACTGGCATCCATTCATGTTTATCATCTGTACGGATTTTTTCCTCATCAGCCGCAATGTTATCTTCAAGTGAACCACGCGTTGGGTTAGGTTCTGCACCACCGCTAACTAATGTTAAGTTAGCATCAGGATTACCTGTATAGTATGCACCCACTTCACCAAACACTCCCCAGTTTTGGTTAATCTTTGGAGCCCAACCTAAACCCACGTATGGAGCGAAATCATTTTTATAGTTCATTTTACCATTAATATGTGCACCGTTCGCTCCAGCAACAAAATCTGTATGGTTTACAGAGAAACCTTCACCTGCTTTTACACGACGATCTAGCTCATATTCATTATCAATATAACCAATACCAGCTGCAACATAAAGACCCTGTGCCCATGGATTTGTACTTGCACCCCAAGGACGAATTTCAGCATTTAAATAACCAACGCTGTTGTCCATATCCATATCATACTTTGAGCCATTGATAGATAAATCATCAGACCATGAAATATCACCGCCGTTGTAACCTAAAGCTAAACCCACATATGGATTCGCTGTCCACAACAAGGCACCACCATAACCTGTTGTACCGACTTCAGCACGAACACCAGTAGGAATTAATTTATTTTGGTCAAAAGCATAACCATCTTTTACGACTGCATCATCAGCAAAAGCTGTACCTGCGACTGCTGACATTGCTGCTGCGAATGCAACTAAACGTAATGATTTCATGTTTTTTCTCCTCCAATTAAAGATTTTTTACATCATTTACCATTTTTTGATGAGCCCATCTTAAAACACCCCCTGACTATTTTTTATTCTAGATTTAGGCTGTTTTTGTTATTTTTTGATACATTTTATACTTTCTTGTTGTTTTAAATGATAATTCTTTACTTAACGCTTTTACTCAAACAGCTCTAAAAGACTTATTTCCAATCATTCATTATTATTTCCGATCCTATGCTGTTTTTTCATCTATTCTCTGCACAATTTAGTGTAAAATCAGGAAAATTTTTTTTCTGGAAGGAAGATCATGTCTCAGCTTTCAACAATTATTGAACAAGCGTTTGAAGACCGTGCGAATTTTACAGCAGCGGACTGTCCTGCTGAAGTTCGTGCAGCAGTTGAAGAAGTCATTGCTGGTTTAGATAACGGGACATTACGTGTTGCTGAAAAAATTGATGGTGAGTGGGTTGTTCATCAATGGGTGAAAAAAGCTGTACTTTTATCATTCAAACTAAATGACAACAAACCAATTGAGTCATGTGACCTTCAATTCTACGACAAAGTAGATACCAAATTTACAGGTTGGACTGAAGAACAGTTTAAAGCGGCTGGCGTACGTGTTGTTCCTCCTGCGGTTGCACGTAAAGGTTCTTTCCAAGCGAAAAACGTGGTGTTAATGCCTTCTTATGTGAACATTGGTGCATATGTTGACGAAGGCACCATGGTTGACACATGGGCAACTGTTGGTTCATGTGCTCAAATTGGTAAAAACGTTCACTTATCTGGTGGTGTAGGAATTGGTGGTGTTCTTGAGCCACTTCAAGCAAACCCAACGATTATTGAAGACAACTGCTTCATTGGTGCACGTTCTGAAATCGTAGAAGGCGTGATCGTAGAAGAAGGTTCTGTGATTTCTATGGGCGTGTTCATTGGTCAATCGACTAAGATTTTTGACCGTGCAACTGGCGAAATTCACTATGGTCGTGTACCAGCAGGTTCTGTTGTAGTTGCAGGTAGCTTACCTTCTAAATGTGGTACTTATAGTCTGTATGCTGCAATCATCGTGAAAAAAGTAGATGCACAAACACGTTCTAAAACGAGCTTGAACGACTTACTACGCGACGAATAATTTTTCGTTGTCGTGCGGAACTCAAGTTCCTCATCTCTACGGTTAAGACTAGCCGTAGAGATTTTTGTTTTTCTAACCTGTGGTTTAATTTTGCTATGAATACGCTTCGATCTTCTGCTATCCCTGTTTCTGATCCTTCTGCGGGTCTACGTATCACGGAGATCTTTTATTCTTTGCAAGGGGAAGCCAACACCTCAGGGCTGCCAACAGTTTTTATTCGTTTAACGGGTTGTCCACTACGTTGTACTTACTGCGATACGACCTACTCCTTTGAAGGTGGCGAACGCCAATCTTTAGATCAGATTATTCAAACCACACTTGATTTTAAAACCCCTTATGTCTGCGTAACAGGTGGTGAACCTCTTGCACAGCCCAATGCGTTGCCTTTAATGCAACGTCTTGCTGACCTTGGCTGTGAAGTCTCTTTGGAAACCAGTGGTGCTTTAGATGTGTCTAAGGTTGATCCACGTGTTTCAAAAGTATTAGATTTGAAAACTCCAACTTCAGGTGAAGTTGCACGAAATTTGCTTTCGAATCTGGACCATTTAACCCAACACGATCAAATCAAGTTTGTAATTTGTAACCGTGAAGATTATGAATGGTCAAAACAGCAAGTTGAAGACTATAAACTCAATGAAAAAGTCAGCACAGTATGGTTCTCTCCTGCTTTTGCCGTTGAGAAAGGTGCTGCTCGTTTACCTCAACTTGCGCGTGACTTAGCGCAATGGATATTAGAAGACCATCTCCCTGTTTGCTTCCAACTCCAACTCCACAAGTTGCTTTGGAATGACGAAACTGGTCGTTAATACATTGCCTATTCATCTTTAATTTATATTTGGAGAAATTTGTATGCGCCCTCGTGCCATAGTTTTGTTATCTGGCGGTTTAGACTCAACAACTTGTTTAGCATGGGCGCAAGCACAGTATGACTGTACAGCGCTCAGCTTTATGTATGGTCAACGCTCAACCACTGAGCTCGATGCCGCACGCGAACTGACAAAAAAAGCAGGCGTAGAACATCGTGTCATTAATATCGACTTAGGTAATTTGGGCGGTTCTGCGTTAACAGACCATAGCATTGATGTTCCAGATCATGAACAAGTCGGTATTCCTGTAACTTATGTTCCAGCACGTAACACGATTTTCTTATCTTATGCCCTAGCAGCAGCAGAAGTTTTAGATGCCGAAGCCATTGTGATTGGTATTAATGCTGTTGATTATTCAGGATATCCTGACTGTCGTCCTGAATTTATTGAGGCATTTGCCAACATGGCTCGCCTTGCCACCAAGGTTGGCGTTGAAGGAAAACCTCTTAAATTTGAAACACCTCTGTTACATTTATCCAAAGCAAATATTATTCGCTTAGGTATAGAACATGGCGTAGACTATAGTCAAACGGTGTCTTGCTACCAAGCAGATGACCAAGGACGTGCTTGTGGGAAATGCGACAGCTGCCGTCTTCGTAAAGAAGGTTTTGCAGATGCTGGCGTAGCAGACCCAACGCGTTATATACCGTAACGACAAGGTACAGTTTATGAAAAATTTAAAATCAAACATTTTGCTTTCTACATTGGTGTCTGCAGCTGCATTGTTCGCTACAGCTTCAAATGCTGCTGAATCGAACAAATTACAAGAAGCATATAAAAGCAGCAATGTAAAATCGGCATTGATTAATGTTTGTAAAGAAGAAACCGCAAAAAGCAAAAAGCTTAGCGCAGCAGAAGTAAGCAAATACTGTACTTGTGCAGTTGAAGCTGATGGTAAGTTGACCAATGCACAAAAATGGGAAATCCAAAGTGCGATCAACCAAAAGAAAAGCCCGTCTACTTTAGCTTTTGTACAAAAGCAAAATAACGACTTACAAACATGTTTCGGTCCACAGTTAACAGGTAAATTAAAATCTTTAACTGAAGAAGCCATGAAAGCTGCTCCGAAAAAATAATTCACTGAATGTGAATGAAGCCTGCTATATGCAGGCTTTTTTATATGTTCAAAATAGATAGAACCTGAAAATATGCTCACCGAATGGAACACACGCGCCCAAAATCGCAAATTTGTTGCGTCATATAGTGGTGGAAAAGACAGCAGCCTTGCTTTATACCAAGCGATGCAAATGGGTGAACCTGTTGCATTAATTGTCATGTTAGAAGAGCAAGGTCTGAAATCACGCTCACATGGAATGTCCCTCGGTATTATTCATGCGCAGGCCAAAGCAATTGGGCTTCCCATCTATAGTGCCTCTGCGACGTGGCAAGACTATGAAAACCAGTTCATTCAACTGTTACGAAAAGCTCAAGCTCTTGGAGCAGAAAGCTTAGTTACAGGTGATATTGATTTAATGGCACATGCCGAATGGAATCAATCTGTGTGTGATAAAAGTGAGCTCAGTTTATGTATGCCACTGTGGCAACGTCCGCGTTTAAACATTGTGCATGAGTTTATTCAACTTGGATTTCAAAGCATCATCGTTACGGTCAACTTAAACTTAGGCATGACAGTTGAAGACTTAGGTCAAGTGCTTAGCCTTGAATATGTCGATGAACTGGTTGCAAGAGGCATTGACCCATGCGGCGAAGCGGGTGAATTCCACACTACGGTGATTGATGGCCCAATTTTCAAACATCCACTTTCGGTTGTTAAAGGTGATATTCTGTATCACGAAAATTATGCCTTTTTACCACTTGAATTAGAACACCGTGACATTTAAGGATAGAACATGACTGATACCATCCAACTTCCAAATCAGAACTTTCCAGCCACAACAGGTGAAATAAACTTAACTGAAGTGCCGACTGAGTGGCTGATTGTGTATTTTTACCCGAAAGATTCAACGCCAGGTTGCACAACTCAAGCCGTTGGTTTTTCATGTTTAAAAGATCAGTTTGATGCCCTACAAACCACAATCATTGGTGTTTCACGTGACTCGGTTAAAGCGCACCAGAATTTTACAGAAAAGCAGGCCTTAACCATTAATTTAATTAGCGACAAAGAAGAAGTACTGTGTAAACACTTTGATGTGATTAAAGAAAAAAATATGTATGGTAAAAAAGTGATGGGCATTGAGCGCTCAACTTTTATTTTCCATAACGGTAAACTGGTTAAAGAGTATCGTAAGGTAAAAGCTGCGGGACATGCTGAACAAGTTTTAGAAGACTTAAAAGCATTACAAGCTTAATGCATATAAGCCCGCAGATGCGGGCTTTGTTTTTTGTGATTTTTTAATTTATAGTTTTTTATTGCACACGCTTTTCATTTCACAAGCAGTGAAATGGCGATTCCCCACATCACTAAAGCAATAATCGCATCTAGCACATTCCACGCTTTCGGATTTGCAAAAATGGGGATAAGCACACGAGCACCATAGCCCAAAGCAAAGAAAAACAACCAAGATGCACACACAGCCCCTAGAGCAAAGTACGCAGGTTGCTCAAACTGTGTTGAAATAGAACCCAGTAAAATAACCGTATCCAAATACACATGCGGATTAAGCCAAGTCAGCGCCAAACACAGCAAAACAATATTCACTAGATGATGCTTTTCAATGGAACTTGCCTCCAAGCCCTGCTGTGATTTGAATGCCTGCAGCGCATGTTGGAATCCATAACAAAACAGGAAAAGCGCCCCTGCCCATTTCGCAAACTGAATAATTTCAGGATAGTGCTGAAGCACTTTTGAAAAACCAGAAACGCCCAAGACAATTAAAATCGAATCCGACAGTGCACAGACAAAACATACCCAAAAAACGAACTGCTTTTTGAGCCCCTGTTTTAGCACGAATGCATTTTGAGCCCCAATGGCAATAATGAGGCTCATCCCGACTGCAAGCCCTTGTACATATGTACTTAACATTTTGACTTTTCAACTTAATTGATGATGTCAGGATTATCTTTCATTTTTAGTCAAATTAAGTATTATTTAGAAAATATCAATATAACTAAAATATTTTTAGTTTAAAGTGAGTCTTGATATGCTGAATCATAAACAGTGCGACGCATTTTTAGCTGTGGCAGAAACAGGAAGTTTTGACCTTGCTGCTGAACAGCTATGCATTACTGCTTCTGCAGTCACTTTACGCGTACAAAGCCTAGAAAAAAGTTTGGGGCATTTATTAATTGTGCGGGAAAGACCTTGCCGCCCGACACAAGCAGGTCAATCGCTGCTACATTATTTGCAACATAGCCGACTGTTAGAGCAAAGTTTCATTCAGAACCTCACGGGTCATATGAACACCTCTGCTTTTTATCAAATCAACATTGCAACCAATGCCGACTCCTTAGCGACATGGCTGTTGCCATTGCTACAGTCAACATTAATTGAAAAAAAGATCGTGGTGCATTTTCAGGTCGATGACCAATCGCAAACCCACCACTTACTTGAAGCCGGCTTGGTGAATGCCTGCGTGACAGATGAATCACAAGCCATGAAAGGCTGTGTAGCGGAATACATTGGCGATATGAACTATCGTTTTGTCGCCACACCAACTTTTGCGCAGCAATGGTTTAAACAAGGCGTTAACCGAGAGTCTCTACGTACAGCCCCTGCACTGATCTTTAATGCAAAAGACCAACTCCACACCGCGTATATCCAACAAAAGTTTGGACTCAATCCAACTCAATATCCACATCATTTTATTCCGTCTTCCAGTGCATTTTTTGATGCGGTTACGATGGGACTCGGCTACGGTTGGTTGCCCTATTACCAAGCCAAACCGCGTTTGCAGGATGGCTCATTGGTTGAGTTAGATCCTCAACACAATATTGATTTACCTTTGTATTGGCATCATTGGAAACAGCAGTCGGTGCAGTTAAATGTGCTGACAGATCTCTTAATTGAACAGGCTCACGCAGCGATGAATTAAACAAGACCTGAATATAGGTCTTTGAGATCATGGAGCCTCTATTGCACTTTCCACTGCCCTGACAGTTGAATATTCACTTTTTCGCCTACACCTCCAATGGCTTTTTTCATGCCAAAGTCACTTCGGTTAATCACGGCTGAGGACTGAACATCTAGCAGATTAGCATTATTAGCACTTGGTTTTAAGGTCGTGCTAAAGCTAACAGGCTTGGTAATGCCGCGAAGTGTTAAGTTTCCGACAATATTATATTGACCGCCACCCAAATCTTTAAAACTGGTACTTTTAAAGTTAGCGCTTTTGTACTTGGATGCATAAAACAAATCTTCACCCAAAATCATATTTTTCAGTGAAGGCTTGCTCAAGCTTAGGCTATTTACATCCATGACAAAATGCGTCGAAGCATGCTGTGGTGCTTTGGCATCAAACTGCATACTAGATTGCACCCGATTAAACTTAGCTCTTACAACAGTTACACCCAAGGATTTAATTTCAAAGCCTACATTACTCTGAGGCGTCAATGTCCATGACTGGGCTTGTACTTGAGTGCTGAATACAAATGTAACACCTGCAATCATCAAAGCATTTTTAATGACCGTATAACGTGCAATCTGTTTCGTCTGTTGTTTTCTATCCATTGAACTCGATCCTCGTCGAAATATTTTTATTCGACTGAGAACCTTAGTCTAAATTGGATGGGTCCTGAGTTAAAAATTTGTGTTGTAACTGTTTATATATTTCACTTTGTTGGAATTTATGTAAAAACTCACTGGTCCCCAATGGAAACGCCTGCTCTAAAATTTTCCCACGATAATAAGCTTCACGAACGGGGGTTGCAGACATCGCATCTTGTAGGCTATCTAGCTCAACCATTTGCCACTCAGGAAAAAGCTGTAAATAATATGAGGAATCATCTTTAAAATGGCCAATCAGTCCAACCTTCGCCTCAGGTATGACTACATGATTCACTAATTTTTTTACCAATTGCACCCATTTAACATCATTATAAACATCAATTACATGTACAAAGTGAATCCGTTTTTGATGTGCTTCTGAAAAGTTCGATAAAATCATTTCTTCACGTTCAGACGCTAAAAATGGATTTTTCGTATTTCGTTCATTTTGCGCAGAGCCTAAAGCCAAAATGACATTTTCACTTTGCTCTAAAGCAATCTTAATGGTTTGCATATGCGCCAAGTGAAATGGCTGGAAGCGACCAATGAATACGAGATAATCAAATGTATATGGCATAAATCTTTTACTTTTTTATGAACTGGTCAGTTGTGTCGATCATAAAATTATGCGACATAATGAGCCCATAAAATTAAACCAAACTTTCTAGCAAGGATAGTACGATGACACTGAGCTGTATTCAACAACCTCATCAACATTTGAATGCAAAATTAGACAATGGCGTACTGACATTAGCCATTCACCGTCCTGAAGCAAAGAATGCGTTGTATGGCGAACTTTATTTATGGATCGCAAAAGCTTTAGATGAAGCAGATCTAGACAATAGCGTTCGTGCTGTCATTCTACGTGGTGAAGACGCGGACTTTACCGCAGGCAACGACATGCAAGATTTTATGAAATCTGCAGCGCAAAAAGGTCAAGCACCTGCGGCTGAAGGCCCTCCATTTATTTTACTTAAATCTGCGGCAAAATTTTCTAAACCGTTGATTGCGGCTGTACGTGGTGTGGCGATTGGTATTGGGGTAACGATCCTATTACATTGTGACTTGGTTTATAGCGATAACACTGCCCTATTCCAAATTCCATTTGTAAGCCTTGGTTTATCTCCAGAAGGTGCTTCAAGCAAATTATTGGTAGAACAAGCGGGTTATCACAAAGCTGCTGAATTACTGCTGACCGCTCAGAAGTTTGATAGTGCAACTGCAGTTGCTGCAAACCTTGTCAACAGTATTGAAGATGATGTCTATGCAGCAGCAGCTAAAAAAGCGGCACAATTATCTGCTTTACCGTTAGCCTCTTTAGTGCAGTCTAAGGCATTGATGAAGCACAATGTAAATGAAATTGTGGCTTGGATTGATCATGAAGCTGAAATTTTCATGGATCGTGTCGGCTCTCCAGAAATGATGGAAGCCGTATCAGCATTTATGCAAAAGCGTAAACCTGATTTCACCCAGTTCAACTAATCCTTCATCGTTGAATGACTAAAAACCACTGTGTTGCATATTACACAGTGGTTTTTTTATTTTCCGTCCCAACATATTTAAGAACCCATTCGGAAAAACTACTTATGTCGAACACTACAGAAAAAAAGCGTTACTTTGAGCCTGCACCACAAGGTATCGATGTTGAAAATTTTAAGAAAGTCATCCAAAGCCGCCGTTCGGTTCGCAAATTTACCAAGAAAGAAATTCCAACTGAAGTACTTGATGACTGTTTAGATTTGGCCCTACTTGCACCAAACTCATCAAATCTACAGCCTTGGACTTTTTATGTGGTACAGAATCCCACTAAGAAAAAACAGCTGGTCAAAGCTTGCCTAAATCAGCTTGCAGCTAAAACGGCGTCAGAACTGATCGTGTGTGTCGCGCGTACAGACCGTAATGATGAAATGGCGAAACGCAACATTACAGAGTTCCCTTTTCCTGAAGCGCCTGCGGCTGTACAGAAATATTATAAATTTATTCCTTATAACTATAAGACAGGTTACTTAAATGCACTGGGTAACTTTAAGAAAGTTGCTTTCAAAATTGCACGTAGCTTAGATAAACAACTGCCTGTAACTGCATTTAATCAAGCCGATGCTAAGCTTTGGGCAAGTAAAACCACCGCTTTAGCTTGTGAGAACCTAGTGCTAGCTTTGCGTGCCTATGGTTTCGATAGTTGTATGATGGAAGGTTTTGATGAGCCTTTAGTGCGTAAACTGTTAAATCTAAATGATCAGCAATACCCTGTGATGGTGATTGGTGCAGGTGAGCGTGCAGAAGACGGTGTGTTTTTCCCGCAATATCGTTTTGATCGTGAGTTATTTATTCAGAAGGTTTAATATTAGTTTTCTCAATGGAATCCTTCCATTACAGTTTTAATCTCAGGATTAACCTTCGGTTTTGCCTACTTTTCTTTCGGGAAAAGTAGGCAAAACCATTGTCATTCGCAAAACTCGTTCTATTCCGCCTTTTATCAATTTAGTCGCAGAAACTTTATCTGATCAATTAAGTCCTGCCTCAAACAATTGCGAATACCGTTAACGTGTATCAAATATATTTTAGATTCATCATTAAAGTACATCGACCATCTGAATAAACTCAAAAGCTGGTTCTTCATAGGGATGACTTAATTTTAAAGCCTTTGCCACAGCAGAAGCCTTTCCCTCTGGAACAATGGTTTCCACCCGCCACTCTGGAATTTTCTCCAAAGCGTCCAATTCACCTATAAACGGATTTGCGTCTTTTACAGGTTTAAACTGGCCTGTGCCCAAAACTTGCCATGCACAGTGTTCATAATTCCCTATACCACCTGCTCCTGCTTCAAAAATCGCAAGTTTGGTGGATTCAAGATGAGATTCGGGGACATAGTAGATGAGTTTGAGCATAGCGCTTTAATGTAGATTTTATTAATATCACATCAATCATATTGATCGACTGTACCTATGTCTAATAAAAATATTGCCCGTGAACTTGCTTTAACAACAACTGAAAATTTAGCAGATGAAATTATCTTTAAAACAGCCAATACTCTGCTAGAAGACACAATTAAATCTATCCCTTTTGCATCTTTAATTACAGGTTCAATTGAAAGCTATACTAAATTTCGTACTTTGAAAGAACAAAAACAATTATTAGCTTTTATTGAAGAAGCAGAAAATATAAATGTTGGGTTTATCGAAAAGTTTTTTAAAGACAAGGACAATTTAGAATTAGGCATTGAAATTTTAGGAATACTTGATCAAACCTACCTAGAAAAACAAGCAAAAATGATAGGCCGTGCTTCTGTACTGTTTAAAAACCTTAGTATTTCAAAGCAAATTTTTGATAAATATACATATATTATTACTAGATTAA
Source organism: Acinetobacter sp. BWR-L5 (assembly GCF_039655985.1). Lineage (NCBI taxonomy): Bacteria > Pseudomonadati > Pseudomonadota > Gammaproteobacteria > Moraxellales > Moraxellaceae > Acinetobacter > Acinetobacter sp. BWR-L5. The sequence goes on from NZ_JAGFEV010000001.1 coordinate 136,737, forward strand.
ATAGCCATTTAATTTACCTAATAGAGGAAATTTACACCATAGAAACCAATCGTGATGATCCTGAATTCGAATATGATATTAAAAATCCCAATATGGAATTAGTAAACTTTGGTTTTTTAATTGAGGTACCGTCACAACTTTATCCTGGTTCAACACAAATTTCTCAATTTAAAAAGACCAGTGACTTTTACTACTTTTATGAAAACATTTTCAAAGGCTAAATTCAATCACATGACTTGTGACATAGATGTCGCCCGTCAAACTGTGGACAAGGATGCCCCATCAGACGAACAAAGGACTTTTGTTACTTTTCGCCCAATCAAAAGTAAAAATAAAATTCTTATAAAGAAAAACCGCCTCACGGCGGTTTTTTAATTCTCAAAATCACATCTGTAATGCATAACCCAAAATCAAAAAGATCAATTGCAAGCTTAAAATCACAGCAAACAACTTCCATCCTTTTTTACGCAACGCAGACTTATCGACTGCTTCGTATGTAACTGTTTTAATCATGTCATCACCTCATACATGAGTGTTGATACTGAAATTGTTTAGTAATCCATCTTTCTTCTATTTTGCATGATATTTGTGCATTTATTACACAATATCACTTTCACATAAATATAAAAGCAAAATCTAAACCAACTTCAACGGGAGAAATAAAAATTAAAAAAACAAAAAGACAATTCAATAAAAAAGCCACCCGAAGGTGGCTTTCAAAACACAGACTTCAGATTAACCAATGAACTTACGTGCATTACGGAACATACGTAACCATGCACCGTCTTCAGTCCACTCTTCAGGCTTCCAAGAATGCTGTACAGCACGGAAGTTACGTTCAGGGTGTGGCATCATAATCGTTGCACGACCATCTTTCGATGTGACACCTGAAATCGCTTCTGGTGAACCATTCGGATTCATTGGATAGTGTTGAGTTGGGTTCCCTTGGCTATCAACATAACGCAAGATCACTTGATTGCCTGCATTTAATGCAGCCAAGTTATCCGCGCTTGTCACCACACGACCTTCACCATGTGCAACTGCGATCGGTAGGATTGAACCTTCCATACCTTCTAACAATACAGAGTTCGATTTTTCAACACGAACGTTTACTGCACGCGCTTCAAACATCTCAGAAGTGTTACGGTGGAAACGCGGCCAAGCTTCAGCACCCGGAATCAGTGGAGCCAATTGCGACAACATTTGACAGCCGTTGCAAATACCAAGAGAGAAAGTCTCATCACGGTTGAAGAATTTTTCAAATTGGTCACGAAGTTTCGGGTTGAATAAAACTGATTTCGCCCAGCCACCACCCGCACCCATGACGTCACCGTAAGAGAAACCACCACATGCCACAAGACCTTCAAAGTCATCTAGGCTGATACGACCTGCAAGTAAGTCGCTCATGTGCACATCTACAGTGTTGAAACCAACTTTGTCGAATGCCGCAGCCATTTCAACATGACCATTTACGCCTTGTTCACGTAAGATCACCATGTTTGGACGACGTTCGTTGATGTACGGCGCTTCGATTGGCTCATTCAAATCAAATGTAGGTTTTGCAATAATACCTGCATGTGATTTATCCGTGATCAATGCAAATTCTTGATCCGCTGTTTCTACGTTGTCACGTAGACGTTGGATTTTATGTGATACTTCAGTCCACGCCACTTGCAAGTCTGCACGTTCAAGCACTAAGCCATTTACCGTCAATTGATCGGTGTTGTTTACCGTACCAATAACCGCAATTGCATCGCGTAATGTAGATGCCGCAACTTCTTCTGCAAGTGTTGCCCAATCAGACGCGCTGATTTGAAGCACTGCACCAATTTCTTCTGCAAATAGACTTTCAGTTGATTGATCTTCTAAAGCCACACCAAGACGTGCTGCAAACATCATTTCCGCAACAGTTGCAAGCAAACCACCATCACCAATGTCGTGATAAGCTTTGATTAAACCGCGGTTGTTCCAGTCTTGAACCAAGACAAAGAATGCTTTGAAGTCATCAAAACTATCTACATCTGGTGTCACTGAACCAATCGCTTTATAAACCTGAGCAAGGATCGAACCACCTAGGCGGAACTGACCTTTAGAAAGATCAATACGGACAAGTACTGATTCTTCATTTTTCAATTCAGGCGTTAAGGTTTTACGTACATCAGTCACAGGAGCAAAGGCTGTGATTACACCTGACATCGGTGAAGTCACCGATTTGTCTTCGCCTTCATCATTCCAAGTCGTACGCATTGACAATGAGTCTTTACCGACTGGAATTGCAATACCCAAAGCAGGACACATTTCCATACCGATGGCTTTTACACCTTCGAATAAAGCTTGGTCTTCACCTTTTTGCCCTGCCGCCGCCATCCAGTTTGCAGACAATTTAATGTCACTGATCTGGTCGATTTTTGCAGACATAATATTCGAGATCGACTCTGCAACCGATAAACGCGCAGATGCCGCAGGATTTAACAAGGCAACAGGCGGACGTTCACCCATCGCCATTGCCTCACCTGTATAACCTTGTAAGCTTGTTGTGGTCACGGCTGCATCTGCAACAGGAACTTGCCAACGACCTACAAATTGATCACGTGCAACCATACCAGTAATTGAACGGTCACCAATGGTGATCAAGAATGATTTCGATGCAACCGTTGGATTTTTAAGTACACGGTAAATTGCATCTTTCAAATCTGTAACTTTAGATGCATCAAAGTCGTCGCCTTGACGTTCAATCGTTTCATACGAACGGCTCATACGAGGTGTGCCACCTAGCATGACTTGCATTGGCATATCCACGGCTTTGTTATCAAACAATGGATCGTTCACCGTCAATTGACGCGCTTCTGTTGCCTCACCTAAAACAGCAAACGGACAACGTTCACGTGCACATAATGATTCAAATAATTCTAAAGAACTTGGACGAATCGCCAACACATAACGCTCTTGCGCTTCATTTGACCAGATCTCCATTGGAGACATGCCCGGTTCAAGCGATGGAATCTTACGCAAATCAAGAATCGCACCCAGTTCGTGGTCATTCACCAATTCAGGCATTGCGTTCGAAACACCACCTGCACCCACGTCATGCACAGACACGATTGGGTTGAAGTCTTCCATACGCCAGCATGCATCAATCACTTCTTGGCAACGACGTTCCATTTCAGGGTTTTCACGTTGTACAGAAGCGAAATCTAGGTTTTCACCGAGTTTACCGCTGTCTACAGAAGATGCCGCACCGCCACCAAGGCCGATCAGCATTGCAGGACCACCAAGAACAATCAGTAAGTCACCCGGTTGAATCGCATCTTTTTCCACGTGGTCTGGACGGATGTTACCGTAACCACCAGCAATCATAATTGGCTTATGGAAGCCTTTTACATCGCCATTTACATTTTGTTCAAATGTACGGAAGTAACCATTTAACGCAGGACGACCAAATTCGTTGTTAAACGCAGCACCACCCAATGGGCCTTCAATCATAATTTGAAGCGGAGATGCCATACGAGATGGTTTACCGTAGTTTTCTTCCCAAGGCTGTTCAAAGCCCGGAATGTTCAAGTTAGACACGGTAAAGCCTGTTAAACCTGCTTTTGGTTTACCACCACGACCTGTTGCGCCTTCATCACGAATTTCACCGCCCGAACCAGTCGCAGCGCCCGCAAAAGGCGCAATCGCTGTTGGGTGGTTATGCGTTTCCACTTTCATCAAGATGTGAGCCGCTTGACTCTTGTATTTATAAACGTGGTGACCCGTCGCTTCATCTTTCTTCGGATAGAAACGCTGAGTATCAAAACCAACAATCACCGAAGCATTGTCTTTATATGCCGACAATACATCTGTCGGTGATTCTTTATAGGTGTTTTTAATCATTTGGAACAATGACAATGGCTGTTTTTCACCATCAATTGTCCATTCAGAACCAAAGATTTTATGACGACAGTGCTCTGAGTTTGCCTGAGCAAACATCATCAGTTCAATATCGTGCGGATTACGACCGAGCTTGTTAAAAGCAGCAACTAAATAATCAATTTCTTCATCAGAGAGTGCAAAACCAAACTCAGAGTTCGCTTTTACTAAAGCATCTTTGCCCTGACCTAAAATGTCGATTGCATTTAAAGGTTTTGGAGCCGTTTCAGAGAACAATGCAGCAGCGTCTTCAATTTGATTGAACACACTTTCAGTCATACGGTCATGTAAAACTTGTTTTACTGCATCCGATACTTCAGAAATACCTTTTAAAGTAAACAAAACACCGCGTTCTAAGCGGTGTATCGGGGTATTACAGTTAGCAAAAATATCCGTTGCCTTTGATGACCACGGCGAGATTGTACCTACACGTGGCGTCACAAGGACTTGAACTTCATCACTTGTCGCTTCGCGAACTTGGAAGGTTGCGCCATCATTTAATAGCTGCAAAGCAGATTGCTGTTGTTGCTCGTCGAGCGCTTGGTCGAAAAGGTAAACCCATTGGCTTTCTATTGATTGAACAGAACTGATAGACGATAGACGTGTTAAAAGTTGTGTTTGCTTAAAAGAAGAGTGTGCAGGTGCACCGGCAACGATAAACATGCTGTTTTTGGCTCCACGGGCAGGTCTAGACAACCTACCTCAATGTGACTTGAAGAGAGCGCATATTCTACTGTGAATGCAAGTTTTGAGCTAGTCATATCAGACTTAAAATATGCTGAAATCGTGGTTTTAAATGTCCGAATTTCTTTGACTTTCGCTGCTAAACATGATTAGTAACAATTGATTTACTTGACTGAATATATGTACTCGCCTGTTTTCGGATCTTCTTTAGCAATGATGCCGTTCTTTTTATAAAACATATTCCCACATTGAAGCTCTTCATCAATTTCACCATCTATTGCATAAGAAAGTTGCACATTCACTCGCTTTAAATAAGGATGATCAAAAGCTGGTTCGATAAAAAATGCATCTAAACTTTCCATGTTATAACAAACATAGATTTGCTCAGGTGTACCGTTTTTATTCAGGTCAATGCTAAAGGTGTGATCAGAATTTTGTACTATTCGATCATTTTTCAATGATACAAAATTAACTAAATCACCTTCTCTATCAATTTCATAGGAATATTTTTGATTTTCATCCTCTGAGCCACCATTACAGTTTTTAATTGGTTTTCCAATTTTAACTTTTTCGGATTGAAGCTCTTCTTTGGTAAATTTAGATTTACCATTTATTTCATTACTGAGCAAAATCGCCCAATAATTTTTCCCCTCTGCGCGTGGGGCATCTGTCCAAATACAATTTTTAGCAATGAACTGATCGCCCTCTTGTTGAAAGGCAAAAGTAGCGATAGGTAAATCTTGGATCACTTTATTTTCAACCGATAAGTTTGGTTTAACTTGAGAAACTTTTGATTCAACTTTTTCAGATGCAGTCATCTGTTTATTTTGATTAGGTTGGCTGCAAGCGGATAATAAGATACTGATAGCTAATAATAAGCTTTTATTCATATTTTTCTCAGGCTCATAATAAATAGGTTCTGGATCCCATCCATTGTGGAAAATCAATAGTCGTTTACACTCAAGATATAAAATAACTGATTTCAAATCTTTATATAATTCTTCCGCATCAATTTGTGCTGAATATTGATCAGAGTTTTGATCTGAAATATAAGATTATTCGTGTAGGCAAGGTATTTCCCCTAAAGAAATAATCGTATTACACTTACACAGGAGTTTTGGCATACCGCCCGTAGTTAGTTTATTTAAAAAATCAATATAGTTAGGTCTAATTAGTCATACTTGATCAAAACAGAGTGGAATTTAGAACAATCATGATTGTTTCCCCCCTTTCAGCACGAAATAAATGGCAGATGATTGAAATGAATTTATATGATTTCATCATCCATTTTTTTCAGAATAATGGTGAAAAGTATAGGGAAAACCAAAAGTCATAAATTAAAAGACAACTTATGTCGCAGCCCTCTAGAGCTCGTCACACTTTTTTGGCATGATGAAGCCAATGACTTACTGAATAACGATAAATGATGCAAATGCGTTGGTTGGAACTGCTCTCAACAGTTCGTATTGGAAGTAAAAAACAAAATACCGAATTGGCACGTAGCCCATTTCACAAAGATTATGACCGAATTATTTTTTCTCAAAGTTTTCGCCAACTGAACCGAAAAACCCAAGTCCATCCTCTGACTCAACACGATGGCATTCACACCCGTTTAACGCATTCGCTTGAAGTCTCCTGTATTGGCCGCTCTCTTGGCATGCTGGCAGCGGAAAAAATCAAAGATGAACTACCAATGTGGATTTCCCCTGCCGATGTTGGAGCCATTATTCAAGCGGCTTGTTTAGCACATGATATTGGGAACCCACCGTTTGGTCATGCGGGTGAATATGCTATTCGTGAATGGTTTGACGATGCGTCACATGGCAACTTTTTAGAGAAACTTTCCGCAGAAGAACAAGCCGATGTACGTCAGTTTGAAGGTAATGCCCAAGGTCTACGCTTACTGACTAAAATTGACTATCACCCTAATGATGGTGGCATGCGTCTGACCTATGCAACACTTGGGGCTTACTTAAAATATCCATGGTTGTCTAAAACCATCGAATCACAAGGCAATACTCCTGCCAGTAAACGTGCCAAATTTGGTTGCTATCAGGCAGAAAAAGAAATCCTGCAACAAATCGCAGAGCAACTTGGACTGATTCAACTGGGTGAATACCATTATTGTCGTCATCCACTGACTTATTTACTTGAAGCAGCAGATGATATTTGCTACGCCCTGATTGACCTTGAAGATGGCATTATTTTAAACATGTTGTCTTATGAAGAAGTCGAACCGATTTTTTTAAGCTTGCTGGGTGAATATAGCGCACCAACTGAACTGTCGATGCCAGATACCACATGGCAGCAAAAAATTGCAGCCTTACGCGGACGAGTGATGAAACGTCTGGTTGAAGAAGTCACATCGGCATTTGCTAAGCATCATTTTGAAATTTTAAACGGACAACTGGCTGGCAGCTTACTGCAATACTGCGCTGCTGATATTGAGCTAGGCATTAACCGTGCAAAGGATTTAGCTCGCGATAAAATATTTGAACACCCACAAAAAGCGGGTTTGGAAATTATTGCCCATCAAAGCTTACAAAACATTTTAGATGCCTTTATTCCGCTCACTACACCGCATAAAACATTGAGCTTTAAAGAACAACGCTTAATGGCTATTTTATGTCGTTCTGGTGCGCACTTTGGTAGCAACCACTATGAAAATATCATGCAGGTCTTAGATATTATTTCTAAATTTTCAGACCACCAAGCGTACAACTTGTCTCAAGAGTTACAAGGCAATAAGGCAGGATTGATTTAAATAAGTCATCAACATCCAGTTTGATGATAAAGCCATCAATCCGAACTCAATTTTCCATGAGTCTTTTGCCTTTCTGCGCAATGCTCACTACTATGCAACCATTGATAAAAAAGTGAATCACACAACATGATCGGATGTCTTATTGGTGAAGTCTTCGCACTAGAAGCACCCACCGTACTTTTAAATGTAAATGGTGTCGGTTATGAAATTGATACACCACTGACGACCTTCTGCCAACTACAAAAAGGCCAGAACATTACCTTATGGACGCACCTTGCCGTGCGTGAAGATGCTCAACTGCTCTATGGTTTTCTACATCAACAAGAAAAAATCATTTTTCGCACCCTATTAAAGGTCAACGGTGTCGGCCCTAAAATGGCTTTAGGTATCTTATCCACGCTCAGCGTCGATATGCTGATTCATACTGTCGAACATGAAGATATAAATACACTGGTTAAAGTACCGGGCGTGGGTAAAAAAACTGCTGAACGTTTGATGATTGAGTTACGTGATCGCTTTAAAGCGATGTCTTCAGGCACTGTGCCAAGCAACTCAACCGTTGAACAAATTCAGTTCACAGGCAACTCTGCCGTGGCAGAAGCTGAAGCGGCCTTACAATCTTTAGGTTACAAACCTTTAGAAGCACAGAAATTGGTCAATGCTGCAAAAGGTGATTTTACTGAAGCGAGCGACATCATCCGTGCTGCACTCAAATCGATGAATAAATAAAGCATCTCAATCAAGACGACATTTGATACACGTAAGTGTCATTCGCAACTGTTCGAGTCAGGAGACATTTGCACATCAATGTTTCTGCGATATAGTCGATACGAACTTTCATTCGATGAGTTTTGCGAATGACGGTGGTTTTGCTTACTTTTGCCAAATAAAAAGTAAGGCGAACCGCAGGTTATTCCTGAGTTTCGCTTGAAAATGGAAAGAGTCCGCCAAGGTATATACTTTCTTTTCTGACATTTTGCTACAAAGCATATTCACCTAAAGTTTAAATAATATATGCAAGACCGTCTCATCGGTGGTTCCGAAAAACCCGAAGATCATATCGACCGCGCTATCCGCCCGACCTCACTCGATGACTACATCGGTCAGCCCGTAGTTCGTGAGCAAATGGAAATCTTTATTGGCGCAGCACGTGGTCGTGGTGAAGCCCTCGATCACACCTTAATTTTTGGTCCACCGGGACTAGGTAAAACCACACTTGCCAATATTATTGCGCGTGAAATGGGTGGGAACTTAAAGTCGACTTCAGGCCCCGTACTAGAACGGGCTGGGGATTTGGCAGCCATGCTGACCAACCTTGAAGAAGGTGATGTACTATTTATCGATGAAATTCACCGTCTTTCCCCCGTGATTGAAGAAATTCTTTACCCAGCCATGGAAGACTATCAACTCGACATTATGATTGGCGAAGGTCCTGCGGCTCGTTCAATTAAGCTCGACTTACCCCCTTTTACTTTAGTTGCCGCAACCACACGTGCTGGACTCCTCACCTCTCCTTTACGTGACCGTTTTGGCATCGTGCAACGCCTTGAATTCTATTCAGTCACTGACTTGACGCATATTGTGACTCGTTCTGCCAATTTGATGGATGTACCTATTACGCGTGAAGGTTCAGCAGAAATTGCACGTCGTTCGCGCGGCACACCACGTATTGCAAACCGCTTACTACGTCGAGTTCGTGACTATGCGCAAGTCAAAGGTACTGGTGAAGTGACACAAGACATGGCTCAGCGTGCCCTCGATATGCTCAATGTCGATAAAGATGGTTTAGACACTTTAGACCGTCGTTATTTGAGTATGTTACTTGAACGTTTTGATGGCGGCCCTGGTGGTGTAGAAGCTCTGGCAGCAGCGATGGCTGAAGACTCAGGTACTTTAGAAGATGTGATTGAACCATATTTGATTCAACAAGGTTATGTCATGCGGACAGCCCGTGGCCGTATTGCCACCAATATGGCATATTTGCAGTTTGGTATGACACCGCCCGAACCGAAGGATAAACCCTAAAATACCTGTTTAATGCAAAAGAAGGAGGCTTAATGCCGCCTTCTTTTGGATTCACTATTTATTCTTTGTTTCTTTAAACTCATTAAAGTCTGCTTTACGGATCATGGCATGAATACCTTTGGTACGATCAACTACTTGGGATACCTCAAAATCTGTAGCGGCACTTAAATAAGCATATGCAATTTCTTCTGAAATACCATATTCATCAACCAAAAAGCGAATCGCTTCACGTGTTGATTTACGCATTGCTTCGTCCAAATCTTCGTCTAAACCAGGCGTAATCCAAAACTCCGCATTCTCTGCTAGAGGTTGTCTAATGGTTTTACCAGGTACTTTATCCTTGCCCGCTTTTAACAATGTAATTTTAAACGTTGCCCGCGCTGATCCCTCAAGAGCAGTCAAGGAAACTTCACCATCTCCTTGAACAAAATGACTATCACCTGTATAGAACAGTGCGCCTGGCACTTGTACAGGATAGTACACCGTTGCCCCAGCACTTAACTCATTAATATCAATGTTTCCTCCATAAAATGATGGGGGTACTGAATGCACAGGTTCGCTTGTATTTGCAGCCACCCCCATAGTCCCCATAAATGGGTTTAAAGGAAAGCGGATTGATGGACCTGTATCAGTTTTTAAAACACCTTCCCAAACTCCATTTTTATTTTTTTCAATTGGTGTAAAGATAGAAACATTACCGTATGCATCTGGATTATTTGCTGAAGCTCCGTCCATCTTTCTACGCTTTGGAAACTCAGGTAATGTACCCTTTCCATGTCTATTTGAAATCACACCATAAGGAACTCGTGGTTCAACTTTTAAGATTTCAACTTTTAAGATATCCCCAGGCATGGCACCATCAATTGCAATTGGACCTGTGATGATGTGTGGACCATCTTTATGAAAATCATGCTTTAAATTGGAGCGCGTAATTAATTTTGCTTCATCTAGAACATTTTCAGATTCAACCCCATGCGATGAAAAATACTTTTCAGCATCTCTCCCCTGATCTTCAAGCAATCCTTCATGTGAAACAGTATCAAAGGTCACTGTACTTTCCGATGGAACTGTTAATACAGGTTTAGCATTCTTATTTGGTAAATAGCCCCATGTAATTGTTTTTAATGTACTTGGAACATAATAATTCCCTTGATATTCACCTTTTTTTAATAACATTGGCTTATTTTCTAGTTGTTTTAAAACCTGAAAGTCATCAGCAAAAGTGAAAGATGAAAGTGCTAAAAGACCAGATGTGACAGCTATAGATAATGCTAAACGCGTTGACATATGTAAATTTCCCTAATTTAATTACATAACGCTAAAAGCAAATTTAATGCCATTTTAAGTTATTATTCACGTTTTAATAAAGTTATACCTAGTCGCTCTATTAGTCAGCTTCTTAATACAATACTGGGTATGCATTTATAAAATATTTAAATAACATTATCTTTTTTTTAAACGAGAATCCATCACAAGCCTTGGCTATACATCCCCTCTCGACAATTTATAAAGAGGAAATTTCTCTCACCTCTTCGACCAGCATTAACTCACACGCCCCATTCCCTGTGTCTGTCCGACTCAGTGAACTGCGCCACGTCCAACCATCAGCCGATTTAACTTCAACCAGTTGCCCTTTTAAATAAACCATGTCGTCTACATCAATATCTGCAAGTTTTTGTGCAACAACTTTATTGGCTGGGATCAAATGCGTATTGGCACTACTCGAGGCAATATCATTTACTGGAATGGGTGGATTGTTCTCATAACGCCAATAATACCAACGATTACTTTGTGTAATAGATAGTTGCTTGTAGACTTCAGGCTTCGCCATCTCGTTCCAACCCAAAGCAAAATCCACAGGACTTAACTCTGCTTCACGACCCATCCTATAGTTTTCACGCGCCAACACACGAAACTCTCCCGCATATGGCTCTAAGGAAGTAATCGTGTAGCCTTCAACCTGCTGTACATTTTCAGTCGGCGAATATAACTCTAAACTTCCGCTTCCTTGCTCAGGTTTAAGCCAATATGTCCACAGCGCAAATGCCACAGCCAAAATAAGCAGCAGCTTAAAATAACCATTCATTCCTTTATCCTTATATTTTTATAGCCATACAGCGTTCAACTCCCCCAACAGTCATGAATCACAATATTTGACATCTTGTGCCATTGGAGTGAAATCTCATAATGCTAAACTGCGACGCATTAGTACTTTGACGTGCACCAATTTTAAGACCCTGTCCTTAAATATAAAAGCGCCAAGTCAATCTAAATCGACTCGTACAACTGGAAAAACGGAATACTCTCATGGCGAATAAATTTGAATTCAACATTCGTGTCTATATTGAAGATACTGATGCAGGTGGCATTGTTTACCACGCCAATCATATTCGCTTTATGGAGCGTACCCGTACCGAGTGGTTACGAGCTTCTGGTGTAGATCATTACTGGCATCAAAAAGACTATAACTTCGTTGTACACAAAATTAATGTGAAATATTCACGTCCAATTTTAATGGATGATTTAATTACTGTTACAGCAAGTGTTGTTTCGTGTAAGGCTACGTCATTTGTGTTGCAACAAAATATTTATCGTGGTGAAATCATGCTTGCATCTGGTGAGGTCGAATTGGCATGTATCAGTTCAGAAATGAAACCACGTCGACTTCCCGATGAAATCCGCGAACTGATTCTAAAAGAATTAGGACAAGACTAAAAAAATTATTGGCACATGTAGTAACTATGGCAACTCAACTCGAATCATCTCTTCAAGTTTCAGATCTAATATTACAAGCAAGCCCAGTCGTACAACTGGTAATGCTGGCTTTACTTTTGGCCTCGCTGTTTAGCTGGTATCTGATTGCCAAGTTACACATGAGTTATAAAAAAGCACAGGCAGACGATGACCATTTCCAAAAAATTTTTTGGTCGGGTGCTGAACTGAATACGCTGTATAACAATGCGCAACTTAACTCCAAACGTGTCGGCCTTGAGGATATTTTTTATCAAGGTTTAGGCGAGTTTTTAAAACTAAAAAAACGCAATGCTGCTCCAGCTCAAACCATTGAAGGCACAGAACGTATTTTACGCGTCGGTCTAAGTCGTGACCAAAGCCAACTTGAACAAGGCTTAGGTGCTTTGGCCAGCATTGGTTCTGTTGCCCCGTATGTTGGCTTATTTGGTACCGTTTGGGGCATCATGAATGCATTCATCGGTTTAGCAGACGTAGATCAAGTCACCCTTGCAACGGTTGCACCCGGTATTGCTGAAGCCCTCATTGCTACAGCGATTGGTTTATTTGCAGCGATTCCGGCAGTATTGGCATTTAACCATTACACCGGAAAAGGCGAAACGGTTTACTCCGATCGTGCTTTATTTGCAGAAGAAATGGTTGCGTTATTACAACGTCAGTCTTTGGGTGAAACTAAGGAACATGACTAATGGCAATTCAACGTTCAGGGCGCTTCGAGCGCATTAAAAAACCACTAAAAAGTGAGATGAACGTCGTCCCATATATTGACGTCATGCTCGTATTATTAGTGATTTTTATGGTCACCGCACCCATGATTACGAGCGGCATCAATGTCGATCTTCCTCAGGCCAATGGCAACCCCATTGAATCAAAAGATGCACCTGCAATGGTCAGCTTAGATAAAGAAGGTCGCTATTTCCTTAAATATAAAACGCATAGTTCAGCTGAACCTTTGGCTTTATCTGAATTGACCTCTATTTTAAGTGAAGCACAGCAACAAGCTCAGGCTGAAAATAAAACTTTAACCGTTGTTGTGGAAGGTGAACAGTCACGATCTTATGGCGAAGTTATGTCACTCATGAACAGCCTACAAGAAGCGGGTCTCAGCCAAGTTGGATTACTCACAGAGCCATTAAAGTAATTTATGAAAGATTTTAAAAAGCCACCTTTTAAACAAAAAGCCATCGCGCTTGGATTTACCGTTGGTGTCCATGTGATTGCTGTTGTTGGCTTACTTTATCTTGGTATGAGTAAACCACCAGAACCACCGAAGCAAATTAGAACTGTGCTCATCAAACCTGAGGACTTAAAGCCTGTTACGCTTGAAGAAACAGAGTTTACGGAAACAGCACATGAAAATGTAGCCAAAGAAATCACACAAACTGCTCCGCCCGCTGTAGAGCCTGCACCTGTTATCCCAACCGCGCCACCTATAACACCCGTTGTGCCAAAGGTCGACACTCAAAAAGCAGCAGCGGATGCTAAAGCTGCTGAAGCGGCAGCGCGTAAAGCTGAACTACAGCAGCAGATTCAGGCACGCGCAAAGGCTGAAGCTGAAAAACTACAAGCTCAGCAAGAACGTACTGCTGCCCGTGCAGCAGAGCAAGCTAAAAATGCTGAGAAAGCCAAAGCAGATGCAGCGGCGAAAGCCGAAGCAGACGCCAAACGCCGAGCAAACTTAGAAGCATTGAAAAAAGCAGAGGCAGTACAAAAAGCGAAGCTAGAGGCACAAAAGAAAGCGGATCTCGCTAAAAAGCAGAAGCAAGACGCTGATACAAAGGCTAAAGCAGATGCCGATAAAGCCAAGGCTGCCGCTGATGCAAAACGTAAAGCCGATGCGGACAAAGCGAAAGCCGCCGCTGATGCGAAAGCTAAAGCAGATGCCGATAAAGCCAAGGCAAATGCCGATGCTAAAGCTAAAGCAGATGCTGCGAAGACCAAAGCTGATGCTGATAAAGCTAAGGCAAATGCTGATGCAAAAGCCAAAGCAGATGCAGATAAAGCCAAGGCTGCCGCTGATGCAAAACGTAAAGCCGATGCTGAAGCGAAAGAGCGTGCGGCTGAAGAAGCACGTGCTTCATCTGCAAAACAAGCTGCCGAAGAAGCCGCGCAAAAGAAAGCTGAAACAAAGCAAATTGCTTCAACGGCTAAGCGCGACTTTGAAAATAAAATTAAGCGTGCTTGGGATACCCCAGCAGGTTCAACGGGTAAAACCGCGACTGCACGTGTCACGCTTTCAGAGAGTGGCGCTGTACGTTCTGTGATCGTGAGCTCCAGTGACCCTGACATGAAAGCCAGCGTTGAAGCAGCTGTTCGTTCTGCGGCACCCTATCCAATGCCTTCAGATCCAGAAGCACGCCGGCAAGCACAAAGCTTTACCTCATCCTTTACTGCGAAATAACTCAAATCCCTCTGAACAGTCAGGGGGATTTTTCCAGCTATATTCACAGTATTTTTAAGTACTCAAATGACTTATTTTAAATACGTTTAATCTGTTTTAGCTTTCAATAACAACCATTACAACATTTTTAATTTCAGTCGATATTTCACTCAATACAAGCAAATCGCCACTCCCCCGTTATCACACAGATCTACCTACGCGTTTTTGCATTTACGCTTCAACGACTTAATTCTTACTCATTTTTCACAGTGTTATAACAGATCAGTCATAATTTCATGCTTTTAATATTAGAAAATCATGCCATTATGTAGAACAATTAAACCCACAATAAAAGCCGTTTGTTTGAGTAAATAACGAATGATGGAAATGACGCGTAAACACCTTCTTAGCCTAGCCATTTTAACTGCTTTCAGCCCAGTCTTAGTGACTCAAGTGCATGCTCAGCTTCATTTAGAAATTGCAAAAGCACCTGAAGAAGCGCCTAAAATTGCAATCGTACCTTTTAGCAATGACAGTAGCCTCTATCCTATTATTGAAACAGATTTAAACCGCTCAGGGAAATTTACCAGCGCTTCAAAAAATTTACCTGCAACAGCCAGCATGAATAATCCGAACGCAGCCAACTGGCAAGCAGCTGGTGTTCCATATGTCGTTACAGGAACAGTAAAAACCACTGAAAATGGTAGCTACGAGGTTCATTACCAACTGTATGATGTCCAAAAACAACAATATCTTTTAAATGAATTATTAACTGTTCCAGCATCACGCGTTCGTTCTGCTGCACACATGATTAGTGATGCTATTTATCAAGCATTAACTGGTATTCCTGGGGACTTTAGCGGTCGTATTGCTTATGTGCTACGCAATCCAGCTACACCGGAACAACGCTATACACTACAAATCGCGGATACTGATGGTGAGCAACCACGTACAATTTTAACCTCACGCGACCCCATTCTATCGCCTGCTTGGACACCAGATGCCAAGAAAATTGCTTATGTTTCATTTGAAACCAAACGCCCTGCAATTTATGTCCAAGACCTTTCCACAGGTGCGCGTGAAAAGCTTGCTAGCTTCCGTGGTCTAAATGGTGCGCCAAGCTTCTCACCAGATGGGAAAAGTATGTTGTTCACCGCTTCTATGCATGGCAACCCAGAAATTTACCAAATGAACTTGGAAACCCGTCAACTGCAACGTATGACCAATGACAGTGCCATTGATACTGAAGCGCGTTATGCACCAGATGGTAAGTCATTTATCTTTACTTCTGACCGTGGCGGTTCTGCACAAATCTACCGTTATGACTTGGCAAATAGCAGCTATAACCGCCTGACCTTCCGTGGCGCGTTCAATGCACGTGGTACGCTCAGTGCCGATGGCAAAAAACTAGCACTGGTCCACCGTCCAAGCGGCAGTAACTATAAAGTCGCTATTCAAGATTTAAACTCAAGTGTCACCAATATTTTAACGCCAACCAGTTTGGATGAGTCACCAAGTTTTTCGCCAAATGGGCAGATGGTGGTCTATGCAACGCGTGAAGGTTCACGTGGTTTGTTGTCGATCATGTCACTGGATGGCCGTTTCCGTATGAATTTACCAAGTGAACAAGGTGAAGTCCGTGAACCTGCTTGGGCACCCAAATAACTTTTTTAATGACTAGTCATTTAATAATCATCAATTTTCATGGAGATGAAGAATGAAATCGATCAAACTTTTAGCCCTTCCAATCTTAGCGACTGCTCTTGTAGTTACAGGTTGTGCGAGCCGTAAACCTGCTGCAACAATTGAAGCAGGCCAAAACCCAAATGGTTCAACCACAGTCAATACTCAAGGTCTAAGTGAAGATGCTGCTTTAAATGCGCAAAATCTTGCAGGTGCATCAGCAAAAGGCGTGACTGAAGCAAACAAAGCATTTTTAGCAAAACGCGTTGTGCATTTTGACTACGACAGTAGCGACCTCAGCAATGATGATTACCAAACGCTACAAGCTCATGCGCAGTTCTTAATGGCAAATGCAAATTCGCGTGTGGCGTTAACAGGTCATACTGATGAGCGCGGTACACGTGAATACAATATGGCATTGGGTGAACGCCGTGCCAAAGCGGTTGAAAGTTTCTTAATCACCACAGGTGTGAGTCCAAACCAACTTGAAGCAGTTAGTTACGGTAAAGAAATGCCAATCAATGCAGGCCATGACGATAATGCATGGAAAGAAAACCGCCGCGTAGAAATTAACTACGAAGCAGTTCCACCACTTTTAAAATAATGCTGGTATCACAACTGAAATAAAAAAAGCGCTCCTTTCAATGAGCGCTTTTTTATGACTTAAACTTGTTCAGGCTTAGGATTTTCATCAGATTCTTCAGCATGTTGCATAGATTCAATCATGTCATGTTTATTGAACTTTTTATACTCAGCCTTTGCTTCGTAGTCTTGCCACGCTTTTTTCACACTATCGTCTGAAATATCATCTAAGTTAATCCCTTCGCTCGGCGTTGGAGTCGCATCAAATTTTTGCGTTGTCATTGTTGTGCTCCTATTTTTACCTGATATTCCTTCCATCAACATAGCACTTTCCACAAGACTTGCAAGGGTAAAATCGCAGCAAATAGTCGAGTTTAATTGTTCTTTTGTCTCGTTCTCGACTAAAATATAGCGCAATGTTGATTTTGTTACGTATTCAAGTTTTAGTGGAGTCCTCCCCCTTATGTCATATCTCAATCTGTCCCAATTTTTAGAACAACAAACGGGAAATCTTACGCCTGAATTGGCACAAGTGATTAGCACCATTGCTGCTACTTGCCAAACCATCGATCAAGCTTTACAAAAAGGTGCTTTAGCTGGTGTCTTAGGTAGCGCGCAGCATGAAAACGTGCAAGGCGAAGAACAGAAAAAACTGGATGTGATTTCAAATGATTATTTGATTGATGCTCTAAAAGTCCACCCACAAGTTGGTGGCTTAGCGTCTGAAGAATTGGATGAATTCACGCCAGCTCAAGAAAATGGCAAATATTTAGTTTTATTTGACCCACTTGATGGTTCAAGCAACATCGACATCAATATGTGTGTGGGTACTATTTTCTCAATCTTGCCTGCAAAAAATGCAGTGACACAAGCTGAAGACTTTATGCAAGCAGGCAACCAGCAAGTTGCTGCGGGTTATGTACTTTATGGCCCATCAACCATGTTGGCATTAACAGTCGGCGCTGGCACAGTATTCTTTACCTTTGACCCAGAAACTCAACAATTCTTGCTCACCTCTGAAAATATTCAAGTGGCAGCAGATACCAAAGAATATGCTATTAACTCTTCAAACCAACGCCACTGGGAAAACCCTGTAAAACGTTATATTGAAGAACTTCTCGCAGGTAAAACAGGTCCGCGTGAGAAAGACTTCAATATGCGTTGGGTTGCATGTATGGTGGGCGACATTCACCGCATTCTTTGCCGTAGCGGGATTTTCATGTATCCATACGACCTCAAAGATCCGAAAAAAGCAGGTCGCCTACGTTTAATGTATGAAGCAAACCCTATGAGTATGCTAATTGAACAAGCTGGCGGTGCATCTACAACGGGTCGCGTTCGTATTTTAGACATCCAACCAACTGACCTACACCAACGTGTCCCTGTGATTATTGGTTCTAAAAACGAAGTCGATTTAGTGACTGGCTACCACAACTAATTTTTTAAATGCGCATAGCCATCTGACGCGTTATGCGCATGAGTCTCCTCCATGTCGATTATTTTCCTTGAATCAAAAGACAACCCAAAGATTAAACATCTCCGCGGTTTAATAGAGCAAAGTAGCTACCGTAAAAAGCAAGGTCAAACTGTGCTTGAAGGGACACACTTAGGCTTAGCTTGGGTTGAAAAAAAGAAGAAACTCAATTCTATTTTCACCACTGAAAATGCACTCGAACACCCTGATATTTGCGATATTCTAGATGAATATGAGGGTGCTGTTTTTGTCATTGCTGAAAGCCTATATCGTGACCTAAGCACACTAGGAACCACTTTGCCCTTCTTGGCAGTTGTAGACTTACCAAGTTCAAGCCAAAGTGTAGACTTTAGCTTGGATACCTTGATTTTGGAAAACATTCAAGATCCAGGCAATGTAGGTACACTACTGCGCTCTGCTGCTGCAGCGGGTATTAAGCAAGTTATTTGTACCAAAGGTTCTGCTGCACTCTGGTCACCACGTGTATTACGCGCAGGCATGGGTGCACACTTCTCACTCAACACCTATGAAAACGTTGCCATCGAAGATGTACTCGAACGCTTTGAAATTCCAGTGTATGTGACCAGCTCACATCAGGCTGAAAGTTTATATCAAAAAGATTTAACACAAGCTTGTGTCTGGATCTTAGGCAATGAAGGCCAAGGCGTTTCTGACTTTGCTTTGGCACATGCTCAAGCACTGAGCATACCGCAGCCCGGTGGCCAAGAATCTCTCAATGTCGCTATTGCGGGTTCTATCTGCTTTTTTGAAATGGTACGACAACGACTTTAAAATCGTTAAGTTATATTAACTAAAGTCGGCTCAGCAGAAAAAATAGATTACACTAGAAAAAATAATTACTTGTGTTGTCAACCAAACCATTATTTCCAACGTTATAGGCACATGATCGAGGAAATAATGGTGGGTATCCGATGACAGGATTTTCCATCTCTATGGATTTAGCACCCAAACAGTCTAAAACGCAAGATTCTAGTACTCTTAAGAGTACCGCCGAGTCTCGCCTAAAAAACTTCATGCAGGAAGTGACTGGTCGTGCGTTAGTAATGATGGAAAGTGCCACCCAAAACCAGCAAGGTATCGCCATGGATTTGGTGCAAGAAGCTTTTATTTCATTACACAAATCTTATTCCGATCGATCTACAGAAGAATGGTATCCCCTGTTCTATACCATTTTAACCAATAAATTACAGGATTGGCGTCGTAAAGAAGCACGTCGAGCACAACCGTTTTCTTTCTTTAAAAAAGTCAGTCTTGATGATGACGATTTTGAAGTCAATGAGGTGGTCGATGAAAGAGCGCTGAATCCTTCAGACTTTTTAAGTCAAGCTGTCACTGCGGATGAAATTCAAGAAGCTATTGCTGATCTTCCTGTTCGTCAGCAGCAAGCATTTATGTTACGTGCATGGGAAGGTTTTGATACTGCAACCACTGCGCAAATCATGAATTGCTCTGAAGGCAGCGTTAAAACTCATTACTACCGTGCGATTCAAGGCTTACGCAACGCTCTCGCACATTTGAATCCACATCTAGGAGGATCATCCGAATGAAAGATGATTTCTTAAAGCAAGTAACCTCCAAACTTGATGGGCTCGCGCAACACCACAAAAACAAACCCGTGGTGATGCAACATGTTCTTGATGACATTCAAGATCAAAAGTCCTCACGTTATGGCCTTTGGAAAATGTCTGGTTTTGCTTTAGCTGCGGCTATTGCTGGCTTTGTCGTACTTCCGAACTCTATAACCCTTGATGAAAAGCCACATAACCAAGTGGTTTCAACTCCTAAACTTTCACCTCAAATGGTTGAAGATTTAGAAATGTTATTGGTTTTAGGTGAGGACACTGTTCCACATGGCAGCTAAACGTGTCGCTTTCGCACTTTGCACGCTAGGTTTTTTACAAACCAGTTTTGCAGGTTTTGATCGTTTTTGGATTTTTTCTAAAGATGCAGATACCCAAGTGTCTGAAACATGGGAATCGTTGTCTGAAGAAGAACAGCGTGCGTTGATTCAACGTTACCAGTCACTAAAAGAACTGCCCGATGCGCAAAGTGCAGCCCTGCAACAACGTATGGACTGGTTTACTCAGTTACCTGAGCAAGAAAAGCAAAAAATGCGTGACACTTGGCAACAGATGAGCACCCAAGAACGACGTGATTTACGTGTACGCATGCAAAAAGCAGATGCAGATGAACGCGTGAATATTCGTAATGAATATATCAATAAATATATCCATAACAACACTGCTACACATTAAGATGCCTAGCCGAATATAAATACTATAGAAACGCTAATAAAAAATGCCTCATGTGAGGCATTTTTTTATGCTTACATTTATATTTTTCGTCGTTGTCTAAACCACGCAAATGACAACAATCCAAGCACCCCAAGACCACCCATTGAGCCACCACCACCGCCACTCGCTTCCGTATTGGTATTTTTAGCAGTGTTCGTAAAATACATCATCGCAGATTTAGACTCTTCAGCCTCTGCATCATAGATCACATATTCAATTTCATAAGGGAATGGACTGAAATTATTGCGGACTTCAACTTCAATATTCCCACCATAACATACATATTTTTCATATTCCCCCGGACAAGAACCTGTACGTTCTGGCTTAATATTAATGCCTGCATCCTGACGTACTATACGAATAGCAAGGTCCTTTCCATTCGCATCACGGTGAAATGCTGGACGCTGATGTTCTGCCGCGACTGTACTAATTGGCCCATCACCATCATCACTATCATTTGCCAGTGGATTTACATTGAGTTTTAAAGTTCCACCATAATTCAGGGTGTATTCATCCGTTTTGGCAATCGGTTGTATATTGCTAAACTCCGCTTTTAAAATACCCGAAGATGTTGCCTGCGTAGCCTTACTCTTCACACTATATTGGCAATAGACATATTCTGTGCTGGTTGTAGGCTTACCATCGGTGCGGTAAATCATGATTTGTTTTAAATCATCCTTCCACTCACAGCGTAAAGTTGGGTCCGCTCTGAGTTTTGATGTATCAAGCACGCCATCTTTGGCGCTGAGAACACCTACACCTAATACCTGAGTTTCAGTAATGGTATAATTCTCAGTGTTCATTTCTTTTAAAGCCGACGTTCCATCAGCAGTGTTGACCACAGCCTCATCTTGCAAAACAAACTGGAAGGGATCGACATAAATCGCGCGATATTTTTGATGTAACTTTGTCGCAGTTAGAAGTTCCTTATAACGCTTTAACTCTTCATTAAACTCGACCAAAAAGTCTGGATTGGTGTTTTTATTGGCGATTAATTCTTCTAATTCCTTAATATTATTCTCATACGCCTGCAGACGTTCTGCCTGTGAGGTATTTTTCAAATCAGCAATATCCGCTGCTGCTAAACGACGCAACTCAACCGATCCAATATCACAACTATTAGCTTCCGCAGGTGCTAACATCAATGTTCCGTCGACAATACGGTCTAGACCACGCTGGTCACTATCATTACAGCTTAATTTACTGTTGGTATCGAGTAAATCAACTCCTCCACTATTCACTTTCGGGAAATACATCGGGCGGAATAAATTATATTTTGATGGCGAAGTTAAGGAACTGAGTAGACTTCCTATAGCCACATTTTTCACATCAATATTAGTATCTGTCGTACCATCGAGTATTCGTGCACTTGCTGCCAGTTCACACTGACTGGTCACCGTATCAAACGCATTGTAACCTGCTGTCACACCGGCATCATATTTGTCGGATAGTGTCTGAGAACCGACATAGCGGCATGATGTATTTCCATTATATGCAAGCACATTGTAATACAACGACTTCATACCAAAATCATCATAATCCAAAACGCTCGCTGCACTGTTTTCTACAATGGTGTTATTTGAAAATAAGAAACTACTTTCAAGACTCAGATTATGTTCTCGGGTATTGACGGCATAAATAATGCTTCCATTTGTCGAATTTGCTGTATTTTTTGCAATCGTATTATTCGCCATAGCAACTTTTGGATTACCACAAAAATCAAATGTATTCAGATTCGATACCTGACCATTTGAAATAATACTATTCGCTCTAAACTCTATATTCGTTTTTACATCCAACAGCCCTGCATAGCATTGCATTGCAAGAACACTACCCACAGTCGCTTGGTTGTCTTGCAATACACTATTATTTACAGTCACCTGATGCTCACCAGGACCAACGAGATAGAGTGCTCCACCTTTTTTATCGGACTTTGAGTTTAGAATTTGTACATTATTTAAGGTTAATGCTCCACCGACCAGTAAAGCACCGCCTTCATCTGCCGAATAACCATTTTCTAGAATGACATTCTCTAGCGTCAAACTGGTCTTAGTAATGGTATTAAATAAACGTGACTTTCCACCCGCATCAATCCGTGAAGTCAACTCACCTAGGGCAGGATACTTAAAAGTGATGGGATTTTTTTCACGATCTAAATATGGGCTTTTCCCAAAAACCACCACTTTAGACTCGGGAACAATTTCCTTATTCAGTTTATACGTCCCAGCTTCTAACTGAATATAATCGGTTTGACCTGAACCCGTATTCCCAGCACTACAGCCACCATAAGCCTTGTTTAAGCTGGCTGTTTTGATTGCCTCACGGAGTGAACATTGATTCATGTTTACATTATCTTCATCTTCAAATGTGTTGACATGAATTGTTCTATCTTCTGCAGCCATTAATGTCATAGCAGCTACCACCATGACACTCAATAATCCTTTTTTAAAGTGTTTCATGTTTGCCCTTTTCTTTTTATTTTCGACGCAGCAAAATTAAAGCAAATAACCCCAGTAAGCTCAGAATACCCGCGCTTCCCCCAGAGGTTTTAATTTTGTCACTTTCCATATGATTTTGCGGTTCTTGTACAATTTGTACATTCACTTCGACGAACGGAATATGTTCATCAAAACGTGTCGTGGTTGTGACCAGCTGTAACCTGAATATATCAGCACCATGCCATGCTCCATTTGGCGTGTAAGTAATATTTCCTAGTTCATCAATCACCACTTTGCCTTTGGATACCGTTTGCGTCTGCTGCACCCGCATACAACCCGGCTGCCATTCTTCACCGTTTGGCGCTTTAGCCGATTTGAACAAGCTTGCACATTCGGTTTTGGACAGTAAATCACTATCGCCAAGCAGATCTGCAACTGAAAGTTTAGCTACTTGCCCCGCAATCAGATCTTCACCAATTAAGCTAATGGTCGTTGGGACCTCAATCTCGATTGAACCACGGTCACAAAAGGTATTATTCGTATTTCGATTCACACCACGTTGATCTGAATTTTCACAGCCAATTAAAGAATCCGTTGTGTTTACAACGACTTTACCCTTGTTCACAATTGGAGAATCTAACCAATGTGTCTGACTCATTAAAATGCGTGGACGGATATAGCCTAAAAATTTTTGGTTGGGAACAATATAAGGACACAATAAACTGTCAGCATCTGCAGACATGGTTTTACACTCACCCACCACATCACTGCCTGCAATCAAAGCGCCAGACCAAAACTCATTCGGATAATAGCTCGCACCACTGCCACAGTCACTTTCTGTGACTAAGTTGTTCTGAAGAACTGCTTTACTTAAATCCCCAGCACAGTTTTGTGTGATGGTATTTTCGGCATTCCCTAAAACAATACTATTGGCCAGATAAGCCAAGTTTGTAGATGGATTGAAATAAATCCCTTTACTGTTTCCCACCACCGTTAAGTTATTCAAAGCCATGCCATCTCGAACATTAACGACATAACCTGTATTTTTCACAAAGGTACTACTGACCAGACGTGATGCTAAACTGGATAAGGTTGTATCTTCTTTAACAGCTGCATTATTGACAGAGTAAATATTGGCACTGCTTGCATCTGTTGTTTTATTTTCTTTGAAAACTGAATTATAAATCCGAAAAGAAGGCGCGTCCCCATACAAAATAGCACCTTGTGCCGCTTGGTTTTGCTCAACCAGAGTAGAGCGAATTTCAACTAGACTACGACTGGTACCATCTTCGAGCAAGGTTGCGACATTGTAAATCGCACCCCCTTGCCCTGCAAAACCACCTGTTAATTTGACGTATTCAAGACCTAAATATTCATTGTTATAAATTAAACCACCTTGATTCACACCGCAGTCTTTCGCACAGCCCTGTAGAGTAACCTCTTTTACTAACACACGAATTAAAGCATTCTCAGCATTATCAACCCTTAATAAGTTGTCAGAACCATTCATTTTTAAGATGGCATTACTTAAACCCTGAACAGTTTCTTCCCCCACAGAACTGTCATAACTTGTTCTGAGTGTTAAATCTTTTTTGATCGCAAGATGGGTATTTAGCAAATAGGTTTTATTTTTCTCAAGCATGACGGTGGAAATCGCATCTTTGCCCCCGCAGCCATAATAACCCGCCTCAGGCATACCCTGATTAATATAGTCGATAGCTTCGCGAAGTGAACATTCCGTGTCATTTTTGACAATATCGTCAGTGATGGTCACCTTAATATTGTCCGAATAGGCATGACTCGCCACCAATAGCGTAGCTACACCTATGCTCTTCTTGAGCATAACGATCTCCTTGCTTTTATTTTATCTTTTCTTTTTATTCTTAGATTGCAAAATCCCTGCAATATCTAACAATTTTTCGTACTCTGTCACAGCTCGGACAATTTCTCAAGTAATATTATGATTTACCGATATTCGTCAATTAGCGCATAAATTTGTCTGAGATTTGCATTACTCAGTTTGGTTTTCTCACCTTTTAGCAGTTGAATCAGTTGTTCTAAACTTTGTAATAATACCGAGGTTTGATGTGGCCCATGTGCGAGTAAATAATCAATAATCTGTTGATCGATATGAATCCCACGACGCGATAAAACCGACATCACCAATGTAAAACGATCGGCATACAAACTTCCATTTGGTACTTTCACACTTACAGCTTGCGTCAGGCGAGATTGTAAATCGGGTAGTTCAAGTTTTAATTCAATCGGCGCAACACGAGAAGAGAACACCAACTGCCCGCCTTCTTCATTATTGTAGTTGATCAGGTGAAAAACCGCTTTCTGCCAATGCGGCACACCGCTTATGGCTTCAATGTCATCTAAAGCGACAAGGTCAAAACGCTCTAAAGAGGTGATTGCTTCTGTTGGCGCATCCAGCAACTCAAGTAGTGAAACCTGAATCGCTGTTTTACCTACATCTAAATAAGAATCACAAATTGCTGAAAGTAAATGGCTTTTTCCAGAACCTGCACCGCCATACACATAAAAACGATTCATTAAACCTGCATGTAACTGACGAATCGCATCGATAACAGGCCCCCATCCCGGCCCAGAAAAATCACTAATTCGGGCATCGAGTTGGGGTTCAATATCTAGTTGCAATTGACGCATGCTGGTTTGTGTATCCTAAATTTCTTTATGGTCTATCTGATCAATCTTACTTGAATTTTCAGATGCTTGCTGAGCTTTTACCGTTTGATTTTTTAGTTCAATATCAACATCGACTTGATCGGTTTCAATCGTAATTGAACCCGCTGATGAATCTTGCACAACATAAGTAGATGTACTATACATTGGGCTGTTTTCATAAAACTCACGTGCATGTCTTAATAAGACCACAATCACAGCAGCGACAGGCAATGCAATTAACATTCCTAAAATACCACCCAATTGAGCACCAGCCAGTACTGCAAATACTACAGCAACTGGAGACAAACCAATTTTATCACCTAACAAGAACGGCTGTAGAATATAGCCTTCTACCGCCTGACCAATCATAAAGACTACGCCAACCAAGAGTAATTGCATCCAATCAATACCAAACTGGAATAAACTTGCAATCACTGCAGCAATAATCCCAACAGCAAAACCTAAGTAAGGAATGATACTGCACAGCCCAGCCACCATTCCAATAATCAAGCCCACTTCAAGTCCAATCAACTGTAAGCCCATTGCATAGACCACACCCAAGAGCACCATGACCAAAAACTGACCTTTGACAAAAGCACCAAGTACGCTATGGCACTCTTTAACAATCACTAAGGTCTGTTCTTCATATCGCCGTGGAATAAGACGACGGAAACTGTCCAGCATGCGATCCCAGTCCAATAAGAAATAGAATGCAATAATTGGGATCAGCACAACAGTACCACCAATCTGAATGAAGTTCAGTCCAGACTGAGCCAATTTGGCAATCATAGCCTGAATACTGTCAGCACTATAGTTGGTCTGTACATATTCCATAATCGCAGCTGAAATCTGATCAACATCCAATTCCATTGGGACCAGATTAAAACTGTCAGATAACCAAGGCAGGAATTTATAATTTGCCCAATGTATACCTGAAGGAATGCTGTTCTTTGCATACATCAACTGTTCCCACACTAGTGGAACCAAATACCAAAATGCCAATGTAATGACAACGCCAATACCGATAAAAACAGCACTAATAGATAACCAACGTGGTAAGCCAATTTTATGCAGTCTATCGACCAGTGGACTAAATAGATATGCGACTAAAAATGCACCAATAAAAGGTAAAACAACAGGCTTAAGTAGATACAGCACCCAGAGTATGAGCGCGATTCCTGCCAAAATAAAAATACGTTTAAGTGTACGATCTTGCATGCAATCTCGCCTTTGTCAGATTTAATCGTTATTGAGAAAAATATTTTAGTAAAGATAACATTTTAGCGCAGAAATAACATATGTGTTTCGTATATTCAGGTATAATCGCCCCGCGAATGCGGAGACTTCATTATGAGCAACTCAACTTCTACCCCAAACACTGGTTTAAGCTACAAAGATGCAGGTGTCGACATTGAAGCGGGCGACGCGTTAGTCGATCGTATCAAATCTGTCGCGAAGCGTACTACTCGTCCTGAAGTAATGGGCGGATTAGGTGGCTTCGGTGCACTTTGTAAAATCCCTAAAGGTTATGAAGAACCTGTTCTCGTATCTGGCACAGACGGTGTTGGTACAAAATTACGTTTAGCATTGAATTTGAACCGTCATGACACGATTGGTCAAGACTTGGTTGCAATGTGTGTAAACGATCTTCTTGTATGTGGCGCTGAGCCATTATTCTTCCTTGACTACTATGCAACTGGCCATCTTAATGTAGATGTAGCTGCAAACGTAGTTACTGGTATTGGTACAGGCTGTGAACTTGCTGGTTGCGCATTGGTTGGTGGTGAAACTGCCGAAATGCCGGGCATGTATGAAGGCGAAGATTACGACTTGGCAGGTTTCTGTGTAGGCGTAGTTGAGCAAAGCAAAATTATTGATGGCTCTAAAGTCAAAGCGGGTGACGTTTTAATTGGTGTTGCATCAAGTGGTGCTCACTCAAACGGTTACTCTCTACTTCGTAAAATTTTAGACGTGAAAAACGTTGACTTGACGCAAATCGTTGATGGTCGTCCACTTGCTGATGTTGCAATGGAACCAACACGTATTTACGTGAAGCCTATTCTTCAACTTTTAAAAGAAGTTGATGTACACGCAATGGCGCACATTACTGGTGGTGGTTTACCAGGTAACTTACCACGCGTATTGCCGAATGGTGCTCAAGCTGTTGTGAATGAAGCATCTTGGGAATGGCCAGAATTGTTTAAACTTCTTCAACGTGAAGGTGGTGTTGAACAGTTTGAAATGTATCGCACATTCAACTGTGGCGTAGGCATGGTCTTAGTTGTTGATGCTGCTGATGCGGACAAAACAGTTGAACGACTCAATAGCCTTGGTGAAAAAGCGTTCACTATGGGACATATCGCTGACAATGCTGAGTCAGTTGAAGGCGCAGACGAAAAAATCCGCGTGATATTCGCTTAAGCCATATGATTAAAATTGCTGTTCTGGTTTCAGGAAGTGGATCAAACCTTCAAGCCTTGATTGATGCCAATCTGTCAGGGCAAATTGTGGGTGTGATTTCCAACAAACCTGAAGCCTATGCGCTACAGCGTGCTGAAAATGTAGGTATTGCAACAGCAGTCATTGAGCACAAACAGTATCCTCATCGTGAAGCCTTTGATGATGTCATGCATCAACAATTGCTTGATTGGAATGTGGACTTGGTGGTTCTTGCTGGCTTTATGCGTATTTTAAGTGAGAAATTTGTCAGTGCTTGGGAAGGGAAAATGATCAACATTCACCCTTCTCTTCTACCGCATTACAAAGGTATGCATACCCATCAGCGCGTACTAAATACTGGCGATCAACTGCATGGCTGTACCGTGCACTATGTGACGGCTGAACTCGATGCAGGTCAAGCTTTAGCACAAGGTGTACTAAAAGTCAGTTCACATGATTGTGTGAACAGTTTGGCTCAGCGTGTACATATGCTTGAGCATATCATCTACCCGCAAGTGGTAGAGTGGATTTGTACACAAACGATTCAGCATACAGACCAAGGTGTTCTGTACCGCGACACCTTGATGCACGAGCCAATTCAGTTTTGCAAATTTTGAAAATAGAAAACGCCTCCAAGGAGGCGTTTTTTGATGGTTGCTAAAAAGTACTCTTAAACATTTTCTTGAATCAGCATCTTAATCAAAGCAACCGTTTCTTCTGGTCGCTCTAAAGGAAACATATGGCTTCCCTCAACGATTTGATAAGGAATGCCAAATTTCTTTTTCACTATTTGTGGAAAACCTGGACCAATAAAAGGACCTTTTTCAGCAATCATTAAATGCATCGGCACTTGTGGTTTGCCCTGAGGTAGCCACCATAAAGAAGGATTGGTTCTGAAGATATGAACTTCATCCATTTTTGCAATCGTAAGTTCAACACCGCCACGGACACGATCTTCCGTTAAAGCATAGTCAATATAAGCTTGAAAACAGTCTGGATCAAAGTCTTTATAAAAGCCTTTTGGACGTAGAAGTTCAGCTGCTTGCTCACGGCTCTCCCAATGGTCACGACGCCGTAAAGATAGCGCTGCTGGAGACATAGTATCGACCATTTTTAACTTCAACATCTTCGCAAAGTGTAATGCAAACGAGGCTTTGCCCATGATCAAAGGCGGGTCTATCATGATGACTTGTTGAAATAGCTCAGGACGCTGTAACGCTGCTTGAAACGTCAGCACTGATCCTAATGAATGTCCTAAACCAATCACTTTACGACCCTGCGCCTGACGAACAATACTGTCAATCACTTGCTGAGTTAAGCTTTTCCAATGGTTATCAATCGGGTAGTTTTTATCTGGCCCTAATAAAGGGACATAGATCACATCATACTGATCTGACAGTAAATCAAATAGTTTCTGATAGACCTTAGAAGGCACTCCATTGGCGTGCGCAAAATGAATTAAAGGTTTCATTGGAGTTTCGTGGTCTGTTCAGATTGCATTTGATTTGAAAGTGAAGATGCAAAACCAGCTCCCATAGATGCACCTAAACGGCCTAATACAGCATCTAGTGGGCTATTTACCACCGTATAATCCATCGCTTTATCGGTATTTAGTTCACGTTTTAAAGTATGTAAATTACCAATACGATCAGCAATACCCAGTTTTACCGCCTGATCCCCTGTCCAGAAAAGACCTGAGAAGAGTGCAGGATCGTTCGACTTTAACTTCTTGCCACGACCTTGTTTCACAGCATTAATAAAATGCTCATGTACATTATCAAGTACACCTTGAACATGTGCACGCTGCGCAGGGTTAACGGGTTGTGTCATTGATAATAAAGCTTTGTTTTGACCAGAGGTCATGGTGCGGTCTTCAACACCCAGTTTTTGCATGAGACCATTCACCCCATAGTTCGGCATAATCACACCGATTGAACCCACTAAACTCGAAGGATTTACCAAGATTTCGTCCGCAGCAGATGCGATATAATAAGCACCTGATGCACCTGTATCACCAATCACCGCATACAATTTTTTATCGCTATGCGCTTTTTTCAAATATTGAATTTCTTGCCAGATTTCATCCGACTGAACCGGAGAACCGCCCGGTGAATTAATATTGAGCACCACCGCTTGGCTTTGTTTATTTTCAAAAGCTTTCTTTAATGACTTAATCGTGTCATCACTGTTTACGCTTTGCTCATCAGCGGCAATGGTACCAACAATATCAACTACAGCAATATGTTTAGATGCAGTTGCATCCGTACCACTGGTCGAACAGCTCTTGGTCATGGCTATCAGAATAAACAAAAGGTAGGCAAAAGTTAGACATTTGAAAAAGATACCCCAGCGACGTGCACGACGTTGTTCTTCAACTGAAGCTAAAACTGCTTTCTCTAAAAGTTTCCATTCGTTTCCTGTCGGCTGTTCATGTACAGGCAGTTGTTTCGGCGTTTCATTTTCTGGTTTTGGTGGCCAATCGGACATATAACAATCCAAACTTGAATAAAATTGCCCTCATTATATACACTGATTTGTAGAAAACTGTCGAAACCGTTTATTTTAGCCTATAATATTTTATGTTTTTATCCACATGTACCATTGACTCTAAAGAATGACTAAAGCACAAGAGCAAAACTCGACTTATCGTTTACTGCGTTTTGTAAGCAAACAACCTATTAAATTTGCACGTTTTTTTGCTAAAGGTTTAGCAGGCTTAGTCAATCTTTTAAAAATCAGTAAAAACAATGATGCTCTCAGACTCAACTTAAAAATTGCGCTGCCTGAGCTGAGTGATGAGCGACGCGAAGTGATTGCGAAGCAAGCAGTACGTAATGAACTGACCACCTATTTTGAGTTTTTTAGTATTTGGGGTTCAAGCAATCAGAAAAATATTGAACGCGTCCAAAAAATACATGGCGAACATTTACTACATGAGGCGCTTGCTGCTAAAAAAGGTTTAGTCTTAATCGTACCTCATTTTGGGACTTGGGAAATTATGAATAGTTATGTCGCCCAATTTACTGAAATGACCATTATGTACAAGCCAGTTAAGGATCCTGGCGCTGACTTATTTGTTCGTGAGGCACGCAGCCGTGAAGGCGCTCATCTTGTCCCGACCGATGAATCAGGGGTGCGCCAAATTTTTAAGGCACTCAAACAAGGGGGGACGACTGTAATTCTACCCGATCATACCCCAAAACAAGGCGGGGAAATGATTCCTTATTTTGGCTTTCCTTTGGCTTCAAGTAACCTGAGCGCCAAACTGATTCAAAAAACCAAAGCCAAGGCTTTACTGCTCTATGCTATTCGTAATGACGATGGCTTTGATATGTACATTGAAGAAATCAGTGAAAGTATTTATCAAGGTACAGCCAATGATGGCACCTTCGTCATTCACCAAGCCATTGAAGACCTGATTCGTCGTCACCCAGAGCATTATCATTGGACCTATAAGCGCTTTAAAGCCAATCCCAAACTTCGAGCACTGTATAACCTTCCCTTTAATGAGGCTGTGACGCGTTTAGAGCAACTGCGTATGGAACAACAGATTCAGTCGACTGCAACCACTGTCGAGTCTGACGTTGTGTCGTCAGTTCAATAATCCCTGTAGGCTGCACAATAAAACCGATACTACCTTGCTCTACTGTTGTTAAGAGTGGGATATTTAAAGCTTTCAAACGAGTTTGCGTTACTGTACTTGGATGTCCATAACGGTTATTGAACCCTGCTGAGGCAATTGCTAATTTCGGTTGATAATGTTTTAAAAACGCATAGGCTGAACTATGTCGACTGCCATGATGACCCAAGATCAATACATCAACTTTTAAGTTTGGATAATCCTGTAATAATTGAAACTCGGTTTGCCAGCCTGCATCTCCCATAAGCAGAAAATATTGATAAGGCTGTACATGCTTCACCTGTATATAGACCACACAAGATAACTCATTTTGCTGATACGGCACTTGTGCCAATTGATTGGCTTTCGGCGACAAAATTTTGATTTCTACTTGTTCAGACCAGCGCCAGATCTGACCTTGTTGGCAATAGTTAAAGTTTGACATCGTTGCCACATCCAATTGCTGATTAGAGTAAACTTGATTGATCGACAACTCATTTTTTAATGTGGCATAGCTTCCACTATGATCTTGATCCAAATGTGTAAGTATCAGCTGATCTAATTGGCTCACGCCTTGCTTCGATAAAAATGGCTGAATAATCTGCTTAGCAACGCTAAACTTCGATTCATCATAGGAGCCCCCAACATCAATCATGGCATGCTGTTGCCCATGTTGCATATACACCGCTTGTCCCTGACCGACATCCAGTACGACCAACTCAAAAGGATGGTTTTGGCTGCTAAACCCCAACAAAGGAATCAAACCTAGTACCAGCCATGATTTTGGTAGGCTCGGTTTGGGCATAAAAACAATGATTAAAAGCACAATCAGTAAAATGACTTGCCAAGTATTGAGAGCAATCGGGTATAACTTAATCGGTAGTAGCGCATCCAGTACATTGAGTATGCCCAATAAAAATACCAGCACCCAGTCCGCCATCTGAAACAAAAAGCTGCTTAGCGGTTCAAAAAAATAAAAAGTAAATGCTGCCAAAACCTCCAGTGGCACAACCAACAAACTGATCAATGGAATAGCGACAAGGTTACTGATTGGACTCACCCATGAGACTTGCTTGAAGAAAATAATCACCAAAGGCATCAGAGCCACAAATATTTTCCACTGCGAATCAACCAAAAGTTTTAGGCTAAAAACGAGCTTTTTCTGCCAAGACTGCGGGCGAGTCAAATCAAGCCGAATCGTGGTTTGATAAATGCGTAAAAGCACAAAGCACGCACCATAGGACAACCAAAAGGCCGCTGATAGAATTGAAAAAGGATCAAACAGTAAAAGAAGTGATGCACTCAATAACAGTAACGTCAAAGCTGAAATTTTCTGTCTGAGCAAAATCAACACACTTAAACAGAAACAACTGAGTAAAGTACGAAGTGCAGGAATTTCAAAACCAACAAAGGCACAATACAGCAATACGCAGCAACAAAATGGCAGTAACAATGCATAAGGTCGTGGGATTTTTAGAAAAATCTGTGGCCAATAACGATTCAGCACCTTTTGTAACAGCCAACACAGCATCACGGCAAAGATCAGCACATGTGGCCCAGAAATCGCTAATAAATGGCTAATGCCAAAGCGTTGAAAAAGTGCTGTCGTCTCCTTATCTAAAAAACTTTCATCCCCAGTCAGGAGTGCTAGAATTAAGCCCTTATGGCTTAAAGGCTGGCTATAAATAAAATGACGAATGTTTAAGCGCTGTTGTTCTATACCCAGTTGAATTTTATTGAGTACACCCTGCTGTTTTCTTAAATAATGGGTATAGCCTAATGCAGAAATTTCTGACTCAGACAAGGGGTGTATGTGCTTGAGTTTAAAACCCGACATGAGATTACGTTGCAGATACCACTGCTCAACATCGAATACACCTTGCACCGCATAACTATGCGCAGGACGTATTTCCCCTATCAGTCGGTAGTATTTCCCAAGTTCCAAGACCACTTGCTCATCCGAGATCCTTTTTTGAAAACCCAACCACTGCACTGGTTGCACATGTCGGTTCAAGACCTGTATTTCTTGCTGAATGGTCTCAGCACCCAGTTGGTTAATTTTCGCGATATAAACAATGACTTCAGCATCTTCAACTTTTGTTTCTTTATAGGCTAGACGCTGTTGCAATGCCGATTGTGCATAATGATATCCCGCAGTTAAAAACAGCATGGAATAAATCAGTCCACATATAAACTGCAAAATAAGGGCGTGTTTGTGCTTAAAGAAAAAAAGCTGTAACGGCAAAAGTAAGATGACTAAAATCAGCGCTGGGTAAAAAAGGTGATTTAGAATGGGGACGCTCTGTCCCATCAATGCAATTCCTACAATCCAAGCAGCAGCATATAAAAGCTTCATTCTTTTATTCAGTTATTTTTTTTATTGGTGCCATAATAAAGCCCACCGAAGTGGGCTTCAATAGATAGTGGCTTTATCTCATATTTTTGTCGGCACTTAGCCTAATCATTGACCCAAAGACCATCTTGCATATGCAAAATAGAATCGGCGGACTGAGCCAGTTGTTCATCATGTGTCACGATCAACATCGCCATATTGAACTCCAGACGTAAATCCATCAGCAGCTCAAAAATTTTGCTTGCTGTTTTACGATCTAAGTTGCCTGTCGGTTCATCTGCCATCATTAATGCTGGCTTGGCCACCAATGCACGCGCTAATGCAACACGTTGACGTTCCCCGCCTGAAAGCTCACCCGGTTTATGGGTTAAACGATGCGTCAATCCTACACGTTCGAGTAAATATTCGGCTTGCTTTTGTACATCTTTAAAGTTGGTGCCTTGACGTAACATCAGTGGCATTGCCACATTTTCCAAAGCTGTAAACTCAGGTAACAGATGATGAAACTGGTAAACAAAACCTAAGTGTTGGTTACGTAAATAACCACGCTCAGCTTCATTCAAACTGTCAAAACGACTGCCCTGCAAAAACACTTGGCCCGAACTCGGACGGTCTAAACCACCCAAGACATGCAACAAAGTACTTTTACCCGAACCACTCGACCCCACAATCGAGACAAATTCACCTGCTTTAACTTGTAGAGAGAGACCTTTAATCACCTCAACAGTCGACTTACCATCGGTAAAATGCTTTTCAATATTTTGCGCTTCTAAAACAATTTTACTCATAACGTAATGCCTCCGCAGGTTGGATTTTTGCAGCACGCATTGCAGGATAAATAGTTGCAAGGAAACTTAAAACTAAAGACAATGACACAATAGTTAATACATCTTGCCATCTTAAATATGATGGTAAGTAATTGATGAAGTAGGCATCAAACAGATGCAGTCCCATCACGTTGTTTAACCAACCCACAAAGCCACTAATTCCAGAAGCGAAAACAATGCCGAGAATCGCGCCCGATACCGTACCAATCACACCAATAATCGTGCCCTGAACCATAAAAATACGGGTAATGGTTGCAGGTGAAGCACCAAGGGTACGTAATATGGCAATATCCGATTTTTTATCGGTCACGACCATTACCAAGGACGACACAATATTAAATGCAGCCACCAAGACAATCAGGAAGAGTAATAAGCTCACCATGGCCTTTTCCATTTGGATCGCACTAAACAAATTGCCGTGAGTATAGGTCCAATTCGAGGCATAAAAACCAC
Source organism: Acinetobacter sp. BWR-L5 (assembly GCF_039655985.1). Taxonomy (NCBI): domain Bacteria; kingdom Pseudomonadati; phylum Pseudomonadota; class Gammaproteobacteria; order Moraxellales; family Moraxellaceae; genus Acinetobacter; species Acinetobacter sp. BWR-L5. Next base: position 172,121 of record NZ_JAGFEV010000001.1, read on the forward strand.
TTGGCAGATCCATCACAATTTCATCAGCTACTTTAGGTGCTGCAAAAATATCATCCAATTTCAAGCGAATGCCTTGCGCGCCATCAGGTAAGCGTAACAACGTTGATGCATCATTCAAGGCAATGTAGCCCATCATCGAATCGACCTCAGCACCAATGCTGAAAATGCCCACAATTTTGAAACGTTTAAAACGCGGTACCACACCCGCTGGTGATGGTGTTGCCTCCGGTAAAACCAAAGTCACACTATCATTTAAACCTAAACCTAAGGCATCGGTCATTTGTTTGCCTAAAACAATACCAAACTCACCTTTTTTTAAGTTATCAATACCACCTTCAACCATGTGGTCTTGGATAATCGAAACCTTTTTTTCATATTGAGGTTCGATCCCCGTGACCATAATTCCAGCCACTTGGCCTTGTGCCGTAAGCATCCCCTGCAATTGAGTAAACGGTGCTACGCCTGTGACGTGTTCCTTTGTCTCAATTTTTTTTGCAAGTTCAGGCCAATCTGTTAAAATTTGTGTTGAAGAAACAGTGGCTTGAGGTATCATTCCAAGTACACGTGTTTTCAACTCTCGGTCGAAACCATTCATTACAGATAAGACTGTAATAAGTACAGCCACACCCAGTGTTAGACCGATCATCGAAACCAGTGCAATAAAAGAAATAAAGTGGTTGCTACGCCGTGCGCGAGTATATCTCAACCCTATATACAGCGAGATTGGTTTAAACATACCATCTAGTCCGAGGTCATAATTATGGAAAATTTACAGCATCAAAACGTTCAACCAGAACGTCGTGTGATGTCACGAATCGATGCGGCCTTGAGAATTAACTATCAGATCATTTCTGATGATGTTGCCCTGAATGACCCTTACGATCCTAATTTTGTTTTACCGCGCTATTTTCTACTACTCGCAGAATTAGATCAATTTGATCATGCACTAAACTACGAATTAGAACAATTATCTGAAAAAGATCAACAAATTGCTCGAATCTTATCCCTATTTAACCAGAAATTAAACCTGATCACGGGGTCTTTGTACGACACAATTGTACAAACCATGTTACCTACGCCTGAACATGTGAATTTTTCTGAAAGTGGTTTGAGTTTCTATAGCGAAAAACAAATTCAAGATGGTACCTATATCCACTTAACCTTGAGCCACCCTGAAAACTTCTTCCATATTGCAGCGATTGCACAAGTGGTGTACAGCAATGAAGAGGAAAATGGCAAGTGCCGCACGGGAGCATACTTTATTACCTTGCACCCGCAAGATCGTGTCAAATTGGCCGACTGTATTTCTTTGGCTGTCGAAGATCATTAAAGCCAGAACCTTGGACTAGTTTTGGCTTTTTAACTTTTGGGCAAGTGTCCGACTTGCCTGAAGATCTTTATAAAAGTAAACAAACAAACCTGACAGTAAAACCACTGCACCCAAAATCACCATCATCGAGAGTTTTTCTTGATTCAGCACAGCACCTATAAATAAAGCAATCATCGGTGTCATAACGGTAGTCAGCGATAAAGTCGTAGGTTGAATTTTCTGTACCAATTTAAAATAACAGAACATCGCAATCAATGACGCCATGACGACCGTATATAGCAGCGCCAAGCAAGTTTTCAAATCGGGCATTTGCTGCGGTGCATGCTGCCAAATAAAAGGCACAATACATATAGCCGCCAATGTCGACACCAAAATTGAACCTGTCGCTTGTGCAACGGGTTCAATATTCGCATTGACTTTTTTCACCCAGAAAATAGAGGCTGCATAAGAAAATACACTAAGTAACATCAGTCCAATCCCAAACGGATGGACATGCTGTGCTGTACCTGCAAGGCAAATTATCGCAAGTCCCAACAGTGCAATACACATTCCAAGCCACTGCATCGCACTCAAATAAGTCTTAAAGTAAAAACGCCCGATCAACCCTGCCATAATCGGTGCTAAGCCAAACATCAATGCAATCATGCCTGAACTAATATAGTTGGTCGCCACATAGGTAAAAAACTGCGAGCCAATCAAGCTAAAAGAACCAGCCAAATAACTATGCCAAGCAACTTTATCGGTAGGGAAATGTCGCTTTAAAACCAATAACAAACAAATAGCCAAAGGCAGCGCAATGAAAAAACGTAATACCAACGCCCACAGCATATGTAAATCGGTCACACTCCACACAATCGCTAAAGGCGTTGTGGACCAAATAAAAACCAATAATCCATAGGTTGCCATCAGATTGGCTTTAGAAGACATAATCAGCTCAATGCTAAATGGCAGTTTTGCGTTTTTGCTTTTGAATGGTTTGGTCTAAAGAACTAGAAAATTCGCGTTTATCACGCTCAGAAATAGGTGGTGGCCCACCCGTGTTTACACCTGCTCCACGTAATGAATCCATAAAATCACGTAAATGTAGGCGGGCTTTGACATTAGCGGTAGTATAGATTTCACCACGTGGGTGAATTGCGATTCCACCCTTTTCAATCACCTGTGCTGCCAGCGGAATGTCTTGTGTCATCACAATATCATTCTCTTTCATGCGTTCGATGATTTCTTTATCCGCGGCATCGGCCCCACTCATCACTTGAATTGAATTTATACGAACGGAAGGCGTAATCCCGACATTTTGATTGGCCACAAAGGTCACTTCAAGCTGATAACGATCTGAAGCACGTAAAATCACTTCACGTAAAATTTTAGGCAATGCATCTGCATCGACCCAGAGTTTAAATGGCAGCACTGCACATCCATAAACAAAAGAAACTACCTTAGTCTAACAAACTCAGTGCTTGAGCATAATAGATAAAATCGCTCAAAATCACCTATACAAAGCTCGCTTCATACTTTTTAAGTATCAGATGAAAATACTTTGTTCTTTTGTCTATCAAATAAAGTAAGGCTTTAGTCTTTTTTGATGATTTTCTAGTAAAAATAGAATATAGGACTTGAAATATAGAAATAACCCTCGATTTAATAGGGATATATAACCTCATTCAATCGTGCATATGAACAATCAAAATAGTCCAGAAATAATCACCATTGATGACCAAAACTTTGGTAGCCACGTCGAGCATTGGAATTTACTCACAGATAACCCTGCACAAGATGTCCCTAAATGGTTAGGTTTAGCTTTAAATGCACCAATCATGCCGATGGGTTTATGCCAGACTGAACAAGATATGGATGCGGGTTGTTGGCTCATTCAAGGTCCAAGTCAAGCGGCTGTTCAGCTGACTCAAGTCATCGCGGTTGAAGACAATAAACCCAAGGCTGTTAAAACTGCATTTCCAAGTTTTAATAGCCCCTATAAAGTGTCTGCTGTGGTTGAACGCATCATTCGCAGTGAATCCAACACACAAGCCGTTTTACGTTTAAACTTAGGCAATAACAGCATCGTCTACGCTTATGACAGCTTATATAGTGTCAATCATGCTCAATACCAAAAAGACCAAACCTATATTGCACATCTCAATGCATGGGCATATGAACTAGAAGCGGTCGCAGAACACGAGCAACTGGTGGTTGATGACCCGGCATCGATTAAACATCATCGTGCCTTGAACGATATTTTGGCAGCAAACAATGGCATTGCTCCTGCAAACCTACAAGAACAGATTGATGCATGGGAAGCAAAGTCGGATGATGACAAAGAACCTGTGACTGTTGATTTTTCAAAAATGGTCGCTTATTTGTACGGCGAAAAGATCGGTCAGGAAGATGAAGCATGGTTCCAAGGGAATATTGTGGGCAAAACCAATATGCAGTTTATGGAACAAGACTACACTCTGCTTGATGTTGCCTTGATTCATGAAGACAACCAACCTGCAACACTGATTCGTATTGCCACTAAAAATCCAGAGTACGCCAACTTTAATATTGGACAATACATTCGCGGCAATATTTGGATTCAAGCCAACATTTATGCATTAAATCAATAATTTATAAAAACAAGCCAACGTAAACTATGCAAGATCGATGTATAGTCTGCGTTGGCTTTTTTATTTATATCAGTACGATTTATTTTAATTTGAATTCATTTGTATAAAACTTATCCACATATTTTATTATCTCTTGCTATTTTAAATTCATTTAAAAGAACTTTTATCCACAGTTTTAAATTCAATTATCTTATTTTAACGATGAATAATAAAATCCTAAGTTCTATGACTTTCAGATAGTTAGTTATTGATAGCTACTGGCTTCTGGGTTAACAGAGCATAAACTTGAATATTTAAGTGATTATGTATAGTGGAGATCTGATTATTTTTAATTAGTACTTTATTTAAGCATTTTTTTATGTTAAAAATACAAACATGCAATAGGATTTTAACGATAATTAAATCGGAATAAAAACTTCCATGAAAATTATGCAAGAAGAAAATATACAGCATGTTGAACATCAATTAGAAAAGCGTTATCAGCTTGACGCTTATTCGTGCATGTTTTTTGTGTTAGGCATGATGATTTCTGCCTACTTCTTACATCAGTTCATCCTGTAACTGATTTCACGTCGCAGCCCAATTCAAAAAAGCCAACTTTGTTGGTTTTTTTATGTCTAATAATATCTGCTACGCCATATCACTGGATCATTCTTTCCATGTTCTACGCTAAGAAACATGGCACCCGCAAAATTACTTGTATCTCATAAACAAAGTTGCTCCCTCCCCCCTTTACTTGTCGCACTCACCTACCATCGCACAAATCGTTAAAAAGTTTTAGGCTTTTAGATATGCCTGCACTTACAAAATAGTAATTTTATATATAAAAAAACCTGTAAGTCTAAACTTACAGGTCTCTGAAAATACTATAAAAATTAGAACAAACGGTTCATACCATTTAAAGTCGCTACACGATATGCTTCAGCCATCGTTGGATAGTTAAACGTCGTTTCTACGAAATAATTGATGGTATTGTTTGGACTATTCATCACCGCTTGACCAATATGAATAATTTCCGAAGCGTTATTACCGAAGCAATGCACACCCAGCACTTCCAAAGTTTCACGGTGGAATAAAATTTTCAACTCACCCACTGTGTCACCCGTAATTTGCGCACGCGCCAAATGACGGAACGAAGCCTGACCCACTTCATACGGAATTTTTTCTTCGGTTAACTCTTGTTCAGTTTTACCAATCGAAGAAATTTCTGGAATGGTATAAATTCCTGTCGGAATATCAACCACAGGTTCTACACCCACTTCACCGCTCATATTTGCACCTGCGCAACGACCTTGGTCATATGCAGCAGAAGCCAGTGAAGGCCAACCAATCACATCACCCGCAGCGTAAATATTTTCCACTTCGGTTTGGTATTGATCATTGACTGTAATTTGACCACGGCTGTTTGGCGTAATACCCACATTTTCTAAGCCTAAGCCATCCGTATTTCCTGAGCGACCATTACACCACAAAATAGCATCTGCTTTAATTTTCTTACCGCTTTGTAAATGTAGCACCACGTGATCATCATAGGTTTCAAGATGATCAATCTGCTCATTATGGCGAATCAAGACACCTTGTTGACGTAAGTGATAAGACAAAGCATCAGAAATTTCATCGTCTAGATAACTCAACAATTTGTGCTGTGTATTAATCAAGTCAACTTTATGATCGAGTCCAATGAAAATAGACGCATATTCACAGCCAATTACACCGGCACCATAAATGATGATTTTTTGGATCGAATAATCAAGGTCTAAAATTTTGTCAGAATCGAATACACGCGGATGGTTAAAATCAAGCGCCGCAGGACGGTATGGACGGCTACCCGTTGCGATCACGATTTGTTTGCACATGATCGTTTCTTTGATGCCTTCAGGGCTAAATACTAAAACCGTATTCTGATCTTGAACATAGGCACGACCGTGGTAAATATCAATTTTATTGCGGTCATAAAAACGTGAGTGTGTATCAACCTGTTGTTGAATCACTTTATGTGCATTTTGAAGCACTTGCTTCATTGTAAACTGGCGCCAGTCACCCATTTTTTTAAACATTGGGTCACGGCGATAACGGATAATACTCGATACCGTTTGACGTAAAGCTTTACTTGGAATGGTTCCCACGTGGGTACAGTTACCACCGAGCTGCTCACGCACATCCACAATCGCAACACGCTTTCCAGATTTGGCAAGTTTCATTGCCGCGCCTTCACCCGCAGGGCCTGAACCTAGAACGACCGCATCGTACTTAACGAAAGTTCCACCAACGACCTCTTTTTTACGTGGCATTCAACGCTCCTTCTTTAAAAACTTATTACTTATCTTGGGCATATTATGACGTAATTGCAGGCAATTTGCTGTATTTAGCTTACATATATTAAGTGATAACCACATTTAGTAAATGAATAGTATTTCCGCCCTATCAATTCGCATTTCCGCTATACTAATACTGCTATTTTTAGCATCTCCCCCGTCAAAAACAGTGGAATAGTTGAATATGTCTGAAAACCGTAAACCTGAGCAGGGTATCAAACTTCGTGGCGCAGAAAAGGTCGCGCGTATACCTGTAAAAGTTATTCCTACGGTTGAAACGCCACGCAAGCCGGATTGGATTCGCGTGAAAATGGCAGCACCCGAAGAAGTGCAACGCATTAAATCAACCCTACGTGAACAAAAACTGCATACCGTTTGTGAAGAAGCTGCGTGTCCAAACCTACCTGAATGTTTTGGTGGCGGTACTGCAACCTTTATGATTATGGGTGACATTTGTACACGTCGTTGTCCTTTCTGCGACGTGGCGCATGGCCGTCCTAATGCACTTGATGCAGACGAACCACGTCACATGGCTGAAACGATTTCAAACTTAGGTTTAAAATATGCCGTAATCACCTCTGTAGACCGAGATGACTTACTTGACGGTGGCGCACAGCACTTTGTTGATTGTATTAAAGAAGCACGTGCATTAAGCCCGAATACTTTACTTGAGATTTTAGTACCTGACTTCCGTGGTCGTATGGACATTGCGCTTCGCATTATGACCGAGTGTCCACCTGATGTGTTCAACCACAACATTGAAACGGTACCACGTTTATACAAAGCAATGCGTCCAGGTTCAGACTACCAACACTCTTTAAATTTGCTGAAAATGTTTAAAGAATATTGCCCTGACGTTCCAACCAAATGTGGTTTGATGGTCGGTATTGGTGAAACTGAAGAAGAAGTCATTTCACTTTTAGATGATTTGCATGCACACGGCGTTGACTATGTAACAATTGGCCAGTATTTACAGCCTTCTAAAGAGCATGCGCCGATTGACCGCTTCGTTACACCAGAAGAGTTTGAACGCTACACTGCGCATGGTCAAAAGTTGGGCTTTAGAAATATTTGGGCAGCGCCGATGGTTCGTTCAAGCTACTTCGCTGACCGTCAATACTATGGCGAACCTGTACCAGCAGTACGTCGCAAAGCAGATCCTGCGAAAAAGATTGCTGTTCAAACGATTGAAGCTTAATTTGCTGTGGTGTTAAACAGTTAAAACGCAAGAATTAAAAGCCCTCATATGAGGGCTTTTTTTATTACGATCTTCGTTCTTTATATTTTTCAATTACGTATTCATACATTTCTAACACAGTCATTGTTCAATAAACATCCTAATCTAATTCAAAGTCTAAAATAATCGTGATGCTACACATCACATCAAATTCATTTTATTACACCTTTTTAGTCTACGTTTTGCCTTATTTTCCGTGGAGTTCTATAAAACGTATGACTCACCTCACGGTGTAAACAACGGGAGGTTTCAATGGGTTTCATTTTCGCCATTTTATTTTTAATCTGTATCCTCTGGGCCATTTTTTATTTTGAACTCAGTCGCTTATTTGGGGCTGCGATCATTATTTTTGCATCCCTCTTCGCTGCTATTTTTATCAGTCCGTGGTCATTACTTCTAGGTCTGCCCTTAATTATTCTCAGCCTGATTGTGGTTATTGATCCATTACGAAAGTCTTTAATCACTCAACCTGCCTATAAAGCTTTAGCCAAAGCCATGCCGAGTATGAGCAGTACCGAACGCGAAGCATTGGATGCAGGCACCAGTTGGTGGGAAAAAGAATTATTTATGGGTGCGCCTGATTGGAAAAAATTTGATGGTTATGTCTACCCAACTCTGTCTGCTGAAGAGCAATCCTTCTTAGATCATGAAGTTGAACACCTTTGTGGTTTACTGAATGAATGGGAAATTCATCATCACTTAAAAGATCTTCCTGTTGAAGCATGGCAATACATCAAAGAACAAGGCTTTTTAGGTTTAATTATTCCCAAAGAATACGGCGGTCGTGCCTTTAGCTCCTTTGCACAAAGCCGCATCATGAGCAAAATTTCTTCACGTTCACTAACCACTGCAGTCAGTTGTATGGTGCCCAACTCGCTAGGGCCAGGTGAATTACTTTTACATTATGGAACTGAAGAACAAAAACAACGCTACCTACCAGGACTCGCCAAAGGTAAAGAAATCCCCTGCTTTGGTTTAACCAGTCCCGAGGCTGGTTCAGACGCGGGTGCAATACCGGATACAGGCGTGGTCTGCTATGGTGTGTTTGAAGGCCAAGAAGTACTCGGTTTACGTATGAACTTTTCAAAACGCTGGATTACACTGGCGCCTATTGCGACTGTGATTGGTCTCGCTTTTAAACTCTATGACCCTGATGGACTATTAGGCGATGCAAGCAAAACTGAATATGGCATCACCTGCGCCTTATTACCTGCCAGTCATGACGGTGTCCAAGTCGGTGCACGACATAATCCTGGTTCACCCTTTATGAATGGCACGGTCGATGGACAAGATGTTTTTATCCCACTCGATTGGATTATTGGTGGGGTGGAAAATGCAGGTAAAGGTTGGCGCATGCTGATGGAATGCTTAGCTGTAGGTCGTGGGATTTCACTGCCAGCGCTCTCCACTGCTTCAGCTGAAATGGCCTATTTAAGTGTCGGTGCTTTTGCCAAAGTCCGCCAACAATTTAAAATTTCTGTAGGACATTTTGAAGGCGTGCAAGAGGCCACCAGTGATATTGCCAGTGGTACATATATGCTCGAAGCTTTCCGCTATATGGTCACTTGTGGTTTAAACGAAGGCGGCAAGCCCGCAGTGATGACAGCCATGGCCAAATACTATGCCACCGAAACCATGCGTAAAATTGTCAATCATGGGATGGATGTCGTTGGCGGACGGGCAGTACAAATGGGGCCGCGCAATTTTTTAGCACTGAATTATCAGGCCATCCCCATTTCAATTACCGTTGAAGGGGCCAATATTTTAAGCCGTTCTTTAATGATCTTTGGTCAAGGCTCAATGCGCTGTCATCCTTATTTATATGAAGAACTCCAACTCCTTCAAGCAGAAGATACAAAGTCAGCTTTAGCGCCTTTCGACACGCTACTTTTTAAACATTTGGCTTATACCTTTAACCGCACAGCCCGTTCATTCAATTATGGCATCTTCGGTGGTCCTTCAGATGCTTCCGCACAGACAGATGCTTTTTCACGTCCTTTTTACAAAACCATTAACCGTTACAGTGCAAACTTCGCCTTAACCGCAGACCTGTGTTTAGGCTTACTTGCAGGCGATATTAAACGCAAAGAAATGCTTTCAGGGCGTTTGGCTGACATTCATTCCCATCTATTTATCGCGACCGCTATTTTGAAGTTTTATGAAAAAGGACAACGTAGTGAGGCTGAACAACAACATGCTCAACTGGCTTTAGAAAAAGCATTTGTCCAAATTCAGGATGCATTTGATGGGCTATTCGCAAACTTTCCTATGCGAGCGGCAGCTTGTGTAGTCAAGTTCATCTGTTTCCCTTTTGGTCGTGTTGCCCAGCAACCAAGTGATCAGCTAAAAACGCTATTAGGACGTGCGATTATGGAAAATAATCCTTTCCGTGAACAACTGAAGCAGCATGTTTTTTACAATACCGATCCCAATGACGTCTTTGGGCGTATGGAAAATGCCTTCCAAGCAGCATTAAAGATTGATCCACTGTGGACGAAGTTTAAAAAAGCGGAGTCCAAAGGACAATTTGAAGGCTTAGATTTTGAATCACATATTCAACATGCACTTGAAACAGGATTCATAAGCCCTGAAGAAGCGGATCAGTTGATTCATTACAATGCTCAACGCTTCGACAGTATGCTCACCGATATTTTCGACCATGAGCTTGAACAGACACTAGATTTAAAGAATCCCTATCATACAAAGGGTTCCGATATTCACCCATAACCCTCTCATCGGTTTTCGAAACTCCTAAAAGATAAAAGTCCGTTTACGGGCTTTTATTTTATCCACACAATATAAACCAAGACAACAAAGCGAAGTTTTAAATCCAATACACGTTTAAACGATAATAGAACTCTTCCACTTCCAAACGGACTTGATATCCCAGTTGGGTCAGTTCTGCTGAAAAATGACGAATATCTTCTAGGGGTAAATGTTTTGGCAGCACTGTAAATACCGCAGTATTTCCCTGTTTCGCACTCTCCTCAATGAGTGAAGCTAAACGTAATTTATAGACTTCAATATCTAAATACGCTTGGTTGGACATAATTTTTGCCTGTTCGGCATTAATAAAAGCAGCCATCTTTTCCTCCAAATTCGCCCAAGTATTGACTATGAAACTAACGCAGATCAAAACAGCGTATAACGTGATTTGGTAACACTGTGTAGCCATTCCTTAGAGAAATAACAATAAGAATCAAATCGATTTAAAAAGGCAGCGACTACAATCCAAATTTTTCTGTTCACCAAACTCACTTACCGTTACAGAAAAAATAAATAAAGTTACCATCTATTTTATTTAAATAATAATTGTTATCATTTGCAATATTGTTTACTAATACACCAACTCTCTTCCATGAATAGCACCACTCAAATTGATGCCTTGGTTCATTCGGAAAAAGTCCATCCGAAGCCTGCCAAAAAGAAGAAAGTCGACACACCACTTAGCTACCGTCTGATGGTGTTGTATCGATTTGCACTTGCATTGCTCGGAGGTTATCTCCTTGCTGCACTCTCTGCATTAACCATTGCTAAAGTCTTTATTGCAAATCCTGTGAATGCGGCCATGAGCGCCACACTCATTGCATTTTGTCTTAACTGTGCTGCCTTTATTTGGGTCTTTATGGTTCAAAAAACCTTAAAAGCAACACTCGGCATTGCTGTGCCATGTATTGCACTGTATGCCCTACTCAAATTTCTAGGATAGTTTTTCAATGCGTGTTGATCAAAAAGCGGAAGGACCGCGCCAATCCATGTCATGGTTGCATACATGGGCCAGTCTCATTTTAGGGTGGCTGCTGTATGCAATTTTTGTGACTGGAACCCTCAGTTTTTTCCAAAATGAAATTTCTACTTGGATGAAACCCGAAACACATCAATCTGTCCCTGCGCAGTCTCAAGTGCAACAGATGCAGGTCGCGCTCAACTATTTACAGAAAAACCACCCAAATGCAGGCAGTTGGAATATTCAACTGCCCAACTCACGCCAAACCACAACTGAAGTGACTATTCGTGCCGTTGGTGAAGACCCGAAAGCACGTCGTGGTGGAACACGCATCACCTTAGACAGTGCGACTGGTGAAGTGATTGAACCACGGGATACGCGTGGTGGTGGATTCCTATATCGTTTCCATTTTGAATTGTACGGTTTACCCCGCCTGTGGACGCGTTGGTTGGTCGGGATTGCCACCATGTTCATGTTGGTCGCAATTGTTAGCGGCATCATTACCCATAAAAAAATCTTTAAAGATTTCTTTACCTTTCGCTCTGGCAAAGGTCAGCGTTCGTGGCTAGATGCACACAATGCAACCGCTGTTTTTGCATTGCCTTTTCATCTAATGATTACCTTTAGTGGCCTACTACTGCTCATGTTTATGTTCATGCCTTGGGGAATTAACCAAGCTTATGAAAATCGACAACAGTTTTTACGTGACCAACAGGCCAGCATGATTGAGCAGCCCCAAAAGGCTGAAGATGTGCCACGCGAAGGCGAAAGAGCGGCTCGTGGAGAACGCGGACAGCAACGCGGTGAACATACAGAAGGTCATGGTGAGGAACGTCCACAACCCGAACTCCGCCCTGCACCACTGACAGACTTAGCGCCAATTATGGCAGCGGTACAACAACAGTGGAAAGACAACCCTATTGCTTCAATTAACATTATTTCACCCAATACAGACCAAGCCAAAATTGAGTTGCGTGCCTTACGTGCTGAAAGCGTCGCGCATCGCAATGTGTATGCAACACTCAACTACAATGGGGTCACGGGTCAAGATGAAACGGATAAAAATATACGAATCAAAAATCCATCGATTCCAAGTGGCATTTATAACGTGGTCACCGTCTTACACGAAGCGCGTGGCCTCGACTTAGCACTGCGTTGGTTATTATTCTGCTCAGGTATTTTAGGCACGCTCATGGTGGCGACAGGTCTGATCCTTTGGTGTGTAAAACGTGCACCCCAACAGCAGAAACAAGGCTATAAATCGTTTGGTTTCCGACTAGTTGAAGTCCTGAATATTGCAGCCATTATTGGTTTGCCTTTGGCCTGCGCGGCATATTTTTATGCCAATCGTTTCATTCCAGCAGATGTAGAAATGCGCCTGAACTGGGAAATTCGTAGCTTCTTTATAGTATGGTTACTCACGCTGATTTATGCCATTTTCCGTACTCACCGCCAAGCATGGTTAGACTTACTTTTATTGGCAACACTCGCTTTCGCCCTGCTGCCAATGGTCAACTTGATGACAGGCGGTCAAGCTTTGTGGAACAGCATTGCGCAAGGCCAGTGGATGATTGCATCGGTTGATTTAGCCATGTGGGTAATGGCAGTGATTTTCTATTTCGCTTATGACAAAGTTAAAAAACATCAAGGTTTACCAAACAAAAAAGTGAAAGTACCTGTTCAGGAGGCCGAAGCATGATTTGGTTTCTGATCATTTGGGCTTTAGCGACCTTAGGTTTTTTTGCTCTTGCCAGCAGTATGTCTAAGCACCAAAAGCAAATCTTTGCTAAAGAACTGACGCTTCAGCAAACACGCTTAGCAACCACTGTGGGTTGGTTACTGTTAATTGTTTCTTTGCTCATTTGCTTAACACAAGGACATTGGAGCACCGAAATCAGTTATTGGGTCGGCGTGATTAGCTTCGCAGCACTGTTTGTTGGACTTTGCTTAAGTTATTTTGAGCAAAAAATTAAGAATATTGCTGTTTCAGTTTTACTCTTATTTATATTCAGCCTAACTTTGCACCTGATCTGAACCTAAAAGCCAATCTTCGGATTGGCTTTTTCACTTGAAAGTATTAGGCTATCCACAGTTTAAATCTTTGGTTATTTGTATGCCTAAATCTCCTAAAATTCCTGCTGAATTGGTCAACCTTGCAACAACAGGCAATAGTGACGCTCAATTTGAACTTGCTGAACTGTATATGCAAAGTGAAAATGAAGATGACATTACGCTTGCAGAAGAATGGGCGCTCAAAGCAGCAGCATTGGGTCATGTAGAAGCCATGTATTGGCTGGGTGAAGGTTATGCTTTTTATGCCAAAGAACTTCGAGAAGAAGATCCAAGCGAAGCTGAAACCTACTTTGGACATGCACATCACTGGTTAAAACAAGCCGCTGAACTCAAACACCCTACTGCAATATTAGAGTTGGCTGGTTTTTACCGTCGGGGCGATGTGGTTGAAAAAGATGTCGCTAAGTCGATTGAACTGGTACAACAAGCAGCGGAACTGGGTGAGGCTCAAGCCATGCGTGATTTGGCATTCATTTATGAAAATGCATTAGGTGTCGATGCGGATGAAGCAAAAGCCAAATACTGGCACGACAAGGCAGATGCCGCAGAACAAGAATAAAAGCAAAAATCCATCCTTTGATGTCATGCCAGTTAGTGAATAGACTGACTGGCATTTTTTATGTTTCATTTGATACACAGCAAAGTCATCCACAACCTGAGCAAGAATAAAAGCAATGCTTTTATTTGCAGCATAAGATGAAGTAGTCACCTTTAAAATAGACTGTTTTGCAACAAAAGGCGCTCTGCATTCAAAAAGTGAACAGATTATGCAGATGACAATTTTTTTGGTTCTTTTGACAAAACAAAAGAACGCCCAAAAAATTGGACTTAAAACTTATGCACAAAAATAATATCTAAATCCTGCTTCGGTACAAAATTCTTTTCTGTCATTTGAAATTGTGTCGAACTGATCTTTTTCACCTGACCCTTCCAACAAAATGAAACCAGCTCATTCGGGTCACGCTCAATGGTCAGTTTAAAACTTTGAATAGGTTTCGCCCAATTTGCACCCGTTTTTAAGATATAGCCCAAGGCTTGATAAGGTGCATATTGCGACTTGGCCTTTTTCAAACCCGCTTTGAAGTTTTGATCCATACAATAGGTTTTTTCATCCTCTTCTGGATATAAAGAGACCGAACCACCGACCAATGGCATGTATTCATGTTGTACATGGGTCAACGCATTGGCCTTAAACTTCTGCTGCCAACTATAAATGATTTGCGATTCCCAATAAATTTCATCATCCGCCTGATAGGGCTTTAAAAGCTGCTGCACTGTTTTGTCCTGACAACGATACAAACGCTGATTAAGCGTAGAATCTTGCTGCAATAACCACGGATACATCAAATCTCGATCTGAAAAACCACATTTTTTCAAACCCGCAGTCACATCAACGACTTCACCATTGGAATTGAAGTCCCCACTAGCTGTTAAAGCGGGTAAAAATGCACGCACATGGGTTTCTGGCTGAATCTTTTGTGCATTGGCTTGTACTTTAAAGCTTTGAATCAATTGTTCGGTATGCGCAAAATCGCTTTCACGCGAACTGCCCACACGCGGCAAGGGAAATAAAACAGTTTCCGTAATATCTTGAGCGGTAAGATTTTTAAATTGGTAATTCACCCGAATGATGTTTTTACTAATAAACAAATCTTCACTTTGCATACTGATTTTTGGATTTTTCAGATATTGCACACCGCCCGTTGCCACATAACCCGTGCTGTCATTCGCACTGATCTGCATAGAAATGAACACGCATAGTCCGAGGATCTTTTTCATTTAACGTCTTCTTTTCATGTTTATTGTGCTGTTTCCATGCGAGCGCTTGAATGATCAAGCACAATCACTTGTCGGCAGATGCCCTCGACTTGACGTTGCTGTTCAAATACAGATGCAGGCATCGCATCAAAACTGTCAAAGAAACAGATTTCCTGCTCATCTATAGAATAAACCAGTGAATGGTTTCCGACGCCTTCTAAAGTATCGTAATAGACAATGATAAATTTATTTTGCTCAAATGCCTGTTGAATTTGTTGGTAATTGATGGCCGCTAAAACTGGCAGCTTTAGTTGCTCAGCTTCTGCATAACTCAATTTTTCTTGTGCTTGAAGCTCTGTGTCTTCATCAGTATAAAATTGAACATCAAAGCCAAATTTCTTTAATCCGACTGCCAAGCCAATGGTTGTCGTTCCGTTTTCTGCATCGTAACCACAGACCTCTATCAACTGTTCAATATCCGCATCGATATATAAATGCTGGAGTAGCATCCATACTGCATAAATACCGCCATTAGCTTCAAGGTTCATTAAGGATTCAGGGATATTCACGGCCATAACACAATTCAAAAAAGATGATTGTGTTGATAATAAACAAAACATCGTTGGAACTGAATCAATTTCCAAGTACAATAGTTCGCTAGTCGAGGGATGCTGCGACTTTTTCACAGGTACATAAATGTGAAATCGCTAGGCTCGACGATCCGGTTCAAATCCCTTTTGAATCAACAACGGCATCCGCGAACTGAATGATCAATTTTTTATATTAGGAGATCGTGATGAACGCGGTTACTGCTTCATTTACAGATTACAAAGTTGCTGATATTTCACTCGCTGACTACGGCCGTAAAGAAATCAAACTTGCTGAAGCAGAAATGCCAGCACTTATGGGCCTACGTAAGCGCTATGCTGCTGCAAAACCACTTGCTGGCGCAAAAATCCTTGGTTGTATTCACATGACCATTCAAACTGCGGTTCTTATTGAAACCCTGGTTGAATTAGGCGCAGAAGTTCGTTGGACTTCATGTAACATCTTCTCGACTCAAGACCACGCTGCTGCTGCAATTGCGGCTTCAGGTGTACCTGTATTTGCTTGGAAAGGTGAAACAGAAGAAGAGTACATGTGGTGTTTAGAACAACAAATCAATGTAAATGGCACGCCTTGGGATGCCAACATGATTTTGGATGATGGCGGTGATTTAACCCTCCTTGTTCATGAAAAATATCCTGAAGTGATTGCAAAAATCCACGGCGTAACTGAAGAAACGACGACAGGTGTTCAACGTCTGTATGAAATGCTTCGTGACGGTACTTTGAAAGTTCCTGCAATCAACGTGAATGACTCTGTAACTAAGTCTAAAAATGACAACAAATATGGTTGCCGCCACTCACTGAATGATGCCATCAAACGCGGTACAGATATGCTTTTATCTGGTCGTCGTGCACTTGTGATTGGTTACGGTGACGTAGGTAAAGGTTCTGCACAATCACTTCGTCAAGAAGGCATGATTGTACGTGTGACTGAAGTTGACCCAATCTGTGCGATGCAAGCATGCATGGACGGTTACGAAGTTGTATCTCCATACAAAAATGGCGTACAAACAGGCAAGAAAGAAGACATCAATGTTGACCTTCTTCAAAATACTGATCTAATCGTAACAACAACAGGTAACTACCACGTATGTGACGCTGCAATGCTTGATTCATTAAAAGCAGGTGCAGTGGTGTGTAACATCGGTCACTTTGACACTGAAATCGACACCAACTACTTACGTGGTTACAAATGGGTTGAAGTGAAGCCACAAGTTCACCAAGTTTATCGTTCAGAAGATGAAAACAACTACTTGATCCTTCTTTCTGAAGGTCGCTTAGTTAACCTAGGTAATGCAACAGGTCACCCATCACGTATTATGGATGGTTCATTTGCCAACCAAGTCTTGGGTCAAATGCACTTATTCGCTGAGAAATTTGCTGATCTTCCAGAAGATCAAAAACAAGCGGCGATTCGTGTAGAACTTCTTCCTAAGAAATTAGATGAAGAAGTTGCTGCGGCAATGGTTGCTGGTTTTGGTGGTGT
Source organism: Acinetobacter sp. BWR-L5 (assembly GCF_039655985.1). Classification (NCBI taxonomy): domain Bacteria; kingdom Pseudomonadati; phylum Pseudomonadota; class Gammaproteobacteria; order Moraxellales; family Moraxellaceae; genus Acinetobacter; species Acinetobacter sp. BWR-L5. Next base: position 189,264 of record NZ_JAGFEV010000001.1, read on the forward strand.
CTTGACTCAATTGACTCAAGAACAAGCAGACTACTTAGGTGTAGCTGTTGAAGGTCCGTTCAAATCTGACGCTTATAAATACTAAGTTGCAAACCTCTCCTAACCTCTCTTGCGCTGAACTTTAAAGCAGTGCTTAAAGTTTGCTCAGGAGAGGGACTTTCATTACCAAATGATGTTAGCAGTGAAATCTTGTTATCTCTATTCAATGTAATGAATCCCCTTCTCCCTCTGGGAGAAGGATGGGATGAGAGCAAACACAAAAAATAGCATTTATAAAAAAGGATTTGATGATGAGCAAAAAAGTTCCCATTTCTTTTGAGTTTTTCCCAACCAAAACCGATGCTGGTGCAGAAAAACTTAAAGTCGTACACCAAGAACTTCAGTTATTAAACCCAGAGTTCTTCTCAATTACTTACGGTGCTGGTGGTTCTACCCGTGAACGTACCCTTGCTGCCATTGCTGAATTCAATGGTAAAGGTACGCCTGTTGCACCGCACTTATCTTGTATTGGCGATGACAAAGCACGTATTGCTGAGTTACTCGACATATACAAAGACCAAGGCATTGACCGTATTGTCGCTTTACGTGGTGACTTACCTTCTGGACAAGTCGGTTTAGGCGAGTTGCCATACGCAACAGACCTCGTGCGCTTTATCCGTGAGCATTCAGGTGATCACTTCCATATTGAAGTTGCCGCTTATCCTGAAATGCATCCACAAGCAGAAAGCTTTGATTTAGACATTCAGCGTTTCTGCGACAAAGCCAATGCAGGTGCCAATGCTGGTTTAACGCAGTTCTTCTTTAATCCAGATGCTTACTTCTATTTTGTAGATCGCATTCAAAAAGAAGGCGTGAATATTCCAATTGCACCAGGCATCATGCCAATTACCAATGCCAGCAACTTGATTCGCTTTGCAGATGGTACAGGCGCTGAGATTCCACGTTGGATTCGTAAACAGTTGGCAACTTATGGTGATGACACTGCAAGTATTAAAGCCTTCGGTCATGAAGTGATTGTGAAGCTTTGTGAACGCCTGATTGCTGGTGGCGCACCGAGTTTGCACTTCTACACCATGAACACGACTGATCCAACCCGTCAGCTTGTACTAGACCTCGATTTAGCATAAGCATTTAAACTAGATTCATCCTATTTGAGAGTAAAACCGAATGCCTCGTTTTTTTATGGAAGCAGAGCTCAATGTTGATCACACTGTTGAACTAACAGAAACTGTGTTTCATCACTGGGTCAAAGTTTTACGCGCTCAAGTTGGCGATCAAGCCACCTTGTTCAATGGGCAAGGCGGTGAATATGAAGTGACCTTAAGTGACGTTGCTAAAAAGTCAGCATCAGTTCAGGTCACTGCTTTTAACCCAACCAATCGTACGCCTGCATTTAAAGCTTTACTCGGTCAAGTCATGAGTAAAGGTGACCGTATGGATTATGTCATTCAAAAGGCAGTTGAATTAGGCGTTTCGGAGATTCAACTATTAACGTCTGAACGCTGTGAAATGCGTTTGAAATATGACCGCGATCAAAAGAAAATTGATCACTGGCAAGGCATCGCCATCGCAGCTTGTGAACAATGCGGCATGAATATTGTTCCTACCATCCATGCTCCAGTCAGCTTAGACAAATGGCTCGCATCCGAATTACCTGCGACTCGACTTGTACTCGCCCCGAATAAAGAAAAAATCGATGTTTTGGCACATGCGACACCAAACATTACACTACTCATTGGGCCTGAAGGTGGTTTAAGTGAGGCTGAAATTACAACAGCCAATGAGCACGGTTTTATTAACTGGTGTATTGGTGAGCGTGTATTGCGTACAGAGACAGCGCCCGTCGTCGCTTTGTCAATCCTCAACTACAATTTAGTGATTTAAATCACATAAACAGCCGAGTCACCCTTTTGTTCTGTTAATATATTGATTATTATGTACAACAATATTACCCTTGACTTATATCAAAATATAAATTGATTGTGTTTTACACAATGTATTTAAATTTGAAAAAAGACACAACACAACGCCATTGGGTCATAAAAAAAATAAGGTTTCGCGATTCATGCCAGATATTTCTACAGAAAATCTTGATCGGCACTTGCAGACTGCGCAAATATCGCATTCCATTAGCCATCTTCGTTTCCTCATCAGTAGTTTACTGATTCTAAATTTTTATATTTTCTGTGCATATCACTATAATTTTTCTCAAGATTCTTTTTATTTTAACCTATGGTTCTTTGTTTCTGAGTTTATTCTCAGCATTTTTTGGCTCGTGAACACCGTGTATTTCAACCCGAAAAATCACTCTGCCAAACATGCGCACCGCTGGATTCAAGGCATCTGTTTAAGTATTGGTCTTTTGGTTGCAGCAGGCGTCGTCTGTATCTATTACTATTTACCCAGCCTATCTGGCAATTTTAACTATACAAATGCCCTACTCTTGTCTGCACTTTTAGTGATCGTCACACAGACCGTTTGCCTTACCTATTTAACGCAGCGCATTAGTTATTTTTGTTTGGTTTTTATTCCCTCCATTAGTCCTTATGTCCTCTCGCAATTTATCAACTTCGATGCCAATCACACTCTTTTTCATCTCACTGTAAACTTTATTCTGATTGTGATTTTGCTTTGTGCCAATGCCACCAACCGTATTAATCAGCACTTATCCCGCCTCTCAATTAAAAATCGAGAGCTGAAAAAAGAAGCTGAAAAACAAGTCGCTTGGACCGATGATTTATGCAAACAGCTACAAAACGAAGTGAATAAATCCAAAGAGATTGAACAACAGTTACAACTGAATAATCAATTGCTTGAGCAAAAAGTACGTGAACGAACCTTTGACGTAAATCAAATCAATAAAGACTTAAAAAATAAGCAAGAAAACCTATCGCTTGCCCATGAAATTTCAGGTATTCGTCCTTGGGATTGGAATATTAAAGATCGGCTCATTTCCCTGACCAATCACAAACAAGAAAAAGTACTTAAAAATTCCACAGAGCATCAACTTCAGCTTCAGTACCTGATTCATCCAAATGATATTGCCCCGTTTAAATCTGCAATGAAAAGTCATTTACGGGGTCATTCAGACCGCTATGAAGCCACTTACCGTGTGCAACACAATAACGGGAAATGGTACTGGGTACATGACACTGGGCGTGTCATTGCTCGCGATCCAATCAATCAAAAACCGTTACAAATGGTCGGTATTCGACGTGACATTCAACATGAAAAAAGCAACCAAGAACGTCTGCGACTAGCAGCGAGCGTACTTGAACAAGCTGAACAAGGGATTTTCATCTTAGATGAAGACCTGCGTTATATCGACGTAAATCCCTTCTTTGAACGTTTGGCTGGCTTTGAAGCTGCACAAATCAATGGCAAACATTTGTTTGATATTGTTGCGAACTATAAGTCGCTTCAACGCACCACACATAACCAAATCATTGGCCAACTCCTTAAAAAAGGCGAATACGACGGTGAACTGAATGAAAAGTTTCTGTCGGGCAAAGAGTTGTGTATTTGGATGCATCTGAATGCCGTTACCGATGAGCAAGATCGTGTCACGCATTATATTGGTATCGTGTCCGATTTAACCGAACGTAAACTACAAGAACAGCGTCTTTCTTATTTAGAAAACTACGATACGCTGACTGACTTACCCAACCGTTTTTACTATAACTATCAGCTTCATCAATATTTGGTTTCTCAACAAGATAGCATTAAACAACTGGCGATTATTCGGCTCAATATTGACCGTTTCCGTCCATTGAATGAATTCTTAAGCAATAATGGAGGCGATGAGCTGCTGCGCCAAGTTGCCCAGCGCCTTCGTTTGACCAATGCTGAAGCCCTGATGGTGGCTCACTTGAATGGTGATGATTTTGCAATTGTATATGAGGTCTCTCATATTCGACCCTCCGTTCAGGAACATATCGATCGCATTAACAAAGCCTTTAGTCTGCCTTTTGATATTTTTGGTCAAGAACATATTATTACGCTTTCAATGGGAATTTCGCAGTACCCTGAACATGGTCGTCAACTGGACTACTTAAACAACTGTGCAGAACAAGCGCTGAGTGAAGCAAAACGTTTAGGTGGAAATGCCACAAAGTTCTACAGCCTGAGCAATACCGTTGCATTGGAAGAAGGGATTTATTTAGAGCGCGATTTAAGACTGGCGATACAAAACAATGAGTTAGTGGTTTATTACCAGCCCAAAATCAACTTTCACAATCAGAAAATTTATGGTTTTGAGGCACTGGTACGCTGGAATCATCCAACCAAAGGAATTGTGCCACCAGGTCTCTTCATTCCGATGGCAGAAAAAACCAGCTTAATTTCAGATATTGGCCGCATTGTAATTTTACAAACCGCTAAGCAAATCAAAGAATGGAATAAATTGGGTTTTGATAATATCTGCGTTTCGGTCAATGTGGTTGCCCAACAACTACAACGCGGACAGCTTTTAAAGGACTTAGATGAAGCCCTTGATCGATATAAAATCAGTGGTAGTAGCCTCGAATTAGAAATTACAGAATCCACTTTGGTTGAAAACTCAGAAGCGGTGAAAAACCTCCTTGAAACCATCAAATCGCGTGGCATTCACATTTCTTTAGATGACTTTGGTACAGGTTATTCATCACTGTCTTATCTGACCGACTTTCCAATCGATACTTTAAAAATTGATCGAAGCTTCATTTCAAAAATTGGACACTGCAAACAAGAAGCTATTGTGAGCGCCATGATTGCCATGGGGAAAGCCATGGGTATGACCGTGGTGGCGGAAGGAATTGAGACCGAACAACAACTAAGTTACCTACAAAACTTAGAATGTGATATCGCGCAAGGTTATTTATTTTCAAAACCTCTTCCACAGCTCGATGCTACCCAATACTTAAGAGATCATCTAGATACGCCCTCTTATACATACTTAATATAAATCAGACTGTTTTAGCTCTAAGTTTGCCTTAAAAAGCACCAGCTATCACTGGGATATACCAGCAACTAATGGTATATTCGGTCTTGTCTACTAAAAAACCACCAGCTCCGCTGGCTAACCCACGCTACAAAGAGATTCAGATGGACGATCAATCATTAAAACAGCAAGCTTTGTATTATCACGAATTTCCAACTCCAGGGAAAATCAGCGTTACACCAAGCAAGCAGCTGGTCAACCAACGTGACTTAGCTTTAGCTTATTCACCAGGTGTTGCTGCACCATGTTTAGAGATTGAACGCGACCCGTCTACTGCGGCGCTTTACACAGCGCGTGGTAACTTAGTTGCTGTGGTCAGTAACGGTACAGCCGTACTTGGCCTTGGTAACATTGGTCCTTTAGCGTCTAAACCTGTTATGGAAGGTAAAGGCGTACTGTTTAAAAAATTCGCTGGTGTTGACGTTTTTGACATCGAAATTGCAGAAAATGATCCTGACAAAATCGTGGACATTGTTGCTGCATTAGAACCGACTTTTGGTGGTATCAACCTTGAGGACATCAAGGCACCAGAGTGTTTCTATATCGAGCAAAAACTACGTGAACGCATGAACATTCCTGTGTTCCACGATGATCAGCATGGTACATCCATTATCGTTGGATCTGCTTTACTGAATGCTTTGCAATTGAATGGCAAAAAAATTGACGAAATTAAAATCGTCGCTTCAGGCGCAGGGGCTGCAGCTCTGTCTTGCCTAGATTTACTTTGTGCCATTGGTGCGAAGAAAGAAAATATCGTTGTGGCTGACTCTCGCGGTCTGCTCACCACGAAACGTGAAGGCTTAGATGAGTCTAAAAAACGTTATGTACAAGATATCGAAGGCACTCAACTGGCTGACGTGATTGCAGGCGCAGACATGTTCCTTGGTTTATCTGCTGCGGGTATCTTAACCAAAGAAATGGTTAAGGTCATGGCGAAAGATCCGATTATCTTTGCACTTGCAAACCCAGATCCTGAAATTCTTCCTGAACATGCACATGAAGTTCGTGATGACGTGATCATGGCGACAGGTCGTTCAGACTATCCAAACCAAGTGAACAACGCACTTTGCTTCCCTTACATTTTCCGTGGTGCTCTTGATGTAGGCGCAACAACGATCAATGAAGAGATGAAAATCGCATGTGTCTATGCAATTGCGCGTATGGCACACATTGAAGCAGATGCAGCATCTTATGGTGAAAAATCAGCATCTTTTGGTCGTGACTACCTTATTCCACGTCCACTCGATCAACGTCTGATTTTAGAAATTGCACCTGCTGTCGCACAAGCAGCAATGGACTCTGGTGTAGCTGATCGACCAATTCAAGACTTCTCTGCTTATCGTCAGCGTCTGTCTGAGTTTGTCTACAACTCTGCATTTATGATGAAGCCTATTTTTGCTCAAGCAAAATCCGACCCAAAACGTATTGCCTATGCTGAAGGTGAAGACCTACGCGTACTTCGTGCAGTACAAATTGCGGTCGATGAAGATCTTGCAAAACCAATTTTAGTCGGTCGAACTGCGGTTATTGAAGCGAACATTAAAAAGTTAGGCTTACGTCTTGAACATGGTGTGAATATCACGATTGTCGATCAAGAAAAAAATCCTGACTACGAACTGTTTGCAGATGACTACTACACGCTCATGCAACGTAAAGGTGTAACACCTGAATATGCGCAACGTGAAGCACGTCGTCGTTCGACCTTGATCGCGTCGATGTTAGTGAAACATGGTAAAGCAGACGGGATGCTATGTGGTACGTATTCAAGCTACGACATTCACTTAGACTTCGTTAAAAACATCATTGGTAAAAAAGAAGGTCACAACTCTTTCTTTACATTGAATGCTTTAATGCTTGAAGACCGCAACCTGTTCATTGCTGACACTTACATCAACCGTAATCCAACGGCTGAACAACTGGCTGAAATGACTATTTTAGCCGCTGAAGAAGTGCGTCGTTTTGGTATGACACCACGTGTTGCGCTACTATCTCACTCAAGCTTCGGTTCAGACCAGACCGACCCAAGCGCACAAAAAATGCGTAAAGTGTTTGAGATTTTGTCGCAAATCGCGCCAGAACTTGAAGTTGAAGGTGAAATGCATGCGGATGCAGCATTGGATGAAAACATTCGTAGCTTTGCATACTCAAACTCACGCTTCAAAGGTTCTGCGAACCTATTGATCATGCCGAACTTGGATGCAGCCAACATTTCATTTAACCTGTTGAAATCAACGTCAGGTAATAATGTCACCATTGGCCCTATCCTACTGGGTGCAGCAAAGCCAGTTCATATTTTGACACCGACAACAACAACACGTCGTTTAGTGAATATGACTGCACTAACTGTAGCTGAAATTCAAGAAGCGGAGAAAAACGGCGAATAATTGTTTGTCGTTGTACTCGCATCTTGTGACTTGAGAAAACCTCTATTCTGTAGCATGATGGCTGTAAGAGTAGAGGTTTTTTCATGCAAGTTTATTTAGTAGGCGGTGCGGTCCGAGATCAGCTTCTGGGTCACCCCTATCACGAAAAAGATTATGTAGTTGTCGGTGCAACACCTGAACAACTGCTTGCCCAAGGTTTCCAACCTGTAGGTAAAGATTTTCCTGTTTTTTTACATCCTGAAACCAAAGATGAATATGCGCTGGCCCGCACCGAACGTAAGTCAGGGCATGGCTATCATGGCTTTGAGTTTTATACCGACAGTACCGTTACCCTAGAACAAGATTTAATTCGACGTGATCTTACCATCAACGCCATTGCAATGGATGATGAAGGCACACTGTATGACCCCTATGGTGGCCAACGCGACTTAGAGCTCCGTGTTTTAAGGCATGTTTCTGATGCTTTCGTAGAAGACCCACTACGCGTCCTCCGTGTTGCACGATTTGCTGCACGTTATAAAACCCTAGGATTTACGGTGGCCGAAGAAACGTTGGCACTGATGCAGCAACTCGCAGACTCGGGTGAACTGGAGGCACTAACCCCTGAACGCGTTTGGAAAGAAACCTCTCGCGCTCTGATGGAAGATCATGCCGATGAATACTTTGAAGTGCTACGTCGCTGTGGTGCTTTAAAAGTGCTTTTTCCAGAAATCGAGGCCCTTTACGGTATTCCACAGCGCCCTGAATATCACCCTGAAATTGACTGTGGTATTCATACCATGATGTCATTGCAGCAAGCATGTCGTGCCAACTACGCACTGGATGTTCGTTTTGCTGTTTTAGTGCATGACTTAGGCAAAGCTTTGACACCTGTGGACGAGCTACCGCGTCATATCATGCATGAAGAACGCGGGGTCAAACCTGTGACTGAAGTGTGTGAGCGTCTCAAAGTTCCAACTCAGATGAAACAGCTCGCAATTACGGTCTGTAAAGAACATTTGAAATGTCATCAAGCCCTGACCTTAAAACCAGGCACTTTATGGCGCTTACTGCAACGCTTAGATGTACTACGCCGCCCAGAACGGGTCGAAGCCTTTGTGCAGGCCTGTGAATGCGACTCACGTGGTCGTTTAGGACTGGAAGATCGAGAATACCCACAGTCTGCATATATTTTAAAGGTGATGGATGTGGTGCGAAATATCAAAGCACAAGACCTGCCTACGGATATTAAAGGCCCGGATATCGGTGAAATGCTGATAGAACGTCGAATACATGCAATTGGAGAGCTGAAGGCTCAATACAGTTAAACCTTGATCGACTTAAATAAAGCGCCACAATCGGCGCTTTATTTAATTTCACTTAAGAAATGGATGCGGGAAAGGTAATCACCTTTTCCAACTGCATTTGTTCTGTTGCAATCATTAACAAACGATCCACACCTAACGCAATACCTGCACATGCCGTCATTTGAGGCAAAGCAGCCAATAAAAACTCATCAATTGGCATCACATATAAGCCTAATTTTTCACGTTCAGCATTATCGGCTTCAAAACGCGAACGCAATACCTCTGCGTCGATCAACTCATCATAAGCATTGGCGAGTTCCAAACCTTCAATATATAGCTCAAAACGTGCTGCAATCAATTCACCGTCTTCATCCATTTTAGTTTTGGCAAGCGAAGCCAGCTCTGGTGGAAAATCGGTCAGAAACACTGGCGTATCAAAACCTAGACTTGGCTCTACAAAATGTGAAAAGAGCAAATCGATATAGCCCAGTCGGTCATCGCCCAAGTCCAAATTTAAACCTACGCGATTACAACAGTCTTTTAACTCTTTCAAACTGGCTTGCAGTGGATTCAAATCCAAGCGATCCATAAACGCATGCTTATAGCTCAAAATGGTAGGGCGAACTTCACCAAAACGCTGCTTTAATGTGACATTCAATAAATCTGTCACTTCAAACATCAAATCCTTCAAACTAAAATTCGGTCTATACCATTCCAACATGGTAAATTCACTATTGTGTTTACGACCATGTTCATCATCACGGAAAACTTTACAGATTTGATAAATTGGCCCACTACCGCTGGCCAATAAGCGCTTCATGGCAAACTCAGGTGAGGTCTGCAAATAATGCGTTTGTTGCTTGCCTTGTAGATGGCGCTGTGCTTGAACCGAAGCCAAATGCACATCGGTCACACCAGCTTGAGATAAAATCGGGGTTTCAACCTCAAGCACTTCACGTTCAGCAAAAAACTGACGAATTTGGCTGTACATTTGCGCACGCGCTCGCATGACTTTTAAGTCACAGGTTGGCTGATAATGGATCACGTCCTGACTCATACCTTCGGCCCTCCATGTGCAGCCCATTCACGGCGTAATGGATAGGTCTTTCTTAAATGATCAAAGGCTTTTTGGTCAATCATTCCCTCTTTTAAGCAAGCACGTAAGGCTTGGTCATCTCGTGCAATCGGGTAGATTTCCCTTAAATGCTGTTGAAGAGCAGATTTCAAATCTTGGCCTTCAAAATATTGAGCACATACAGGCAACTGCGACTCGAAACTTTTATGTGCTTCAAACTGAAAGGTTTTACAGAAAGCCTCATAGATCATTTGTGTACCACGCGCTTTGCCTTCTAAGCTATAACCTGCGATATGTGGCGTCACCAGACTCACAGCATTCAACACTTGTTCAGAAATCACAGGCTCATGTTCAAAGACATCTAATACCACTTTGCGCTGTGTTTTTTCGATGTCGGCCAATAAAGCTTGCTCTTCAATTACAGGCCCACGCGCAGAATTAATCAATATTGCTGTCGCTTTCATCGCAGCGAAAGCTTCGGCGTTGAACAAATGGTAGGTTGGATGTGATCCTGTTTTGGTTAAAGGTACATGCAATGAAATCGCATCAGCAGTACTTAATAAGGTATTTAAATCGACCTGCTGAATCGCATCTTGCTGTACAAAAGGATCATGACCGATCACATTCCAGCCCAATAGTTTGGCCATATAAGCTAAGCGTGAACCGACATTTCCTAGGCCAATAATGCCCAAAGTAAAACTTTCTTTAGCGTTCAGCAATACTGGATTGAGATGGAGTAAAGCCGTAATTACATATTCAGCCACCGCCTGCGCATTACAACCTGCGGCATTCGCCCATTGAATATTCTGCTTTTCAATAGCGTTAATATCTAAGTGGTCTGTACCAATCGTTGCACTACCTACATATTGAAGTGTGGTGTTATTGATTAATGCTGGATTGACTTGAGTTACGGAACGCACCAACAGTGCTTTGGCATCTACAACATCGGCATGCGTTAAAGTACGCCCTGCTTTGTGCTCAACTTCACCAAATTCGGCAAAAAAATAATCGGTAAATGCGAGATTTTCATCTGCCAAGATTTTCATAATGTCTTCCAACGCTTTGTTGACTCTATGATAACCGTTGCACAAGCTCAACACTATGTTGCTCTGCAATACATCTGAATAAACAGTCACGATGTTTCATCTTCATGGTAAAAAACCGAATACTTTAAAGAATTGTTTAATATAGATTTACTTCGTTCAAAATACTGAAAAATATAAAGTCAACTCCGTAAACGCTATGATAGTACAAACAACTAGACAAATAATTTAATACTGTTATAAAAAAACCTTCTCCCAACATTTCAGAGAGAAGGCAAAACCTCAAGCAAGTAATAAGCGAGATGAATTATTTAGATTTATAAGAGAGTTTCATCCCCACGATATAGCCTGTATTGTCCTCAAACTCGCCAACAATACGACGATCCGAAGTTTCACCTTCCGCATCACCAAACCACATATAGCGACCACCTACGCTGAAAGCCATTTTTTGACTAATATTGTATTTAGCAGCCAAACCCGCACCCCAATAACCCTTCACAGGACCTAAAGTTGGTGCGGGGTCACCTGCACCTGAGTCCCATAAACCAGAGACTGCAATTGCTAAATTTGGCGACAATTGTTTGCCTAATCCAATTTCGACTGCCAATTGATCTTCAGAATAATCAACTAAAGGTAAACCTTTACCTAAAGCTTCTGTCGTTGCTGCTTTCAGTACTGGTGGATAGTAGGCAAAATCACTCCATGGTACATAACGAACTTTTGTATATACAGCAGTCGTTGCATTGAGGCCTGTTTGCAGATTTAAATTCACAGATTCAGGTGTCGTAATAGTCCCTGAATTACTGTGGGAATAATCCTCTGTGAATACCATGTCTGCTAATGGCACATCTTCATTAATCGTTGTTTTATGCTCAACTTCCGAGCGATAGGTTAATGAAGCCAAAATCCCCATTTCAGGTTTGGCATAGCTTAGACCTGCAACCCACCCTACCGCGATGTCATCAAAATGATTGTTATAACCACTATTTGCTCCATAAGTTAAACCACGTAAATGAACATCAGCTTGAAGCTGCTGAAGTACTGGACCACCATAAATCATGACATTTTTATTTAGGTTATAGCCTAAAAGTGTTGTGATGTTTTTCGATTTCACATCTACACGTGTATTGGCATCTCCTGCTGGACGGTCTGTTGCAATGAAATTATTATCACCCTCAAACTTTACTTTAGCACCAAAAGGTTCGTCATAAATCACTGCAAGGCGTAACTTCGGATTTATGTCAGTTTTTACTGCATAATTAAGCATTTGGAAGTCTTCAGCCATATCTGAAACTTTGTTTCCACTGCTGTCTGTACCTGTGATATCAGGTGAAATATAGGTATAACCGACTTCAGCATAAGTGCCAGATTCAAATAAAGCATCTATTTGTTGTGGCGAACGTTCAAGACCAGCGGCATAAATCTGGCCTGCACATACGGACAGTATCGCCCCAATGAGATGCTTCTGATTCAATTTCATTTCTATTCCTTTAGTTACGTTTTAAAAAGTAAATACTTGTCATTCATTCCGTAGAAAAGTATTCATCTTGTTGAATTAAATAATCTTTATTTAATTCAATGAATTGCCTAATGGCGTATTAAGGGACATTGAGTCCAATGTCTTTAACTGGGTATTTCTTAAAAGTACTCATGTGGTAACGCACTAGATTCAAAGCACGTGGATAGCCCCACTCAAAACCATGATGGCTTGGAATTTGTTCTTTCGGATCGATATATAAGTTGTAGGCCCAAGGCGCAGGATTGGCAGCAGACATGACAGTGCTATCAATATTCTTGCGTGGTGATGTAGTTTCCATGACTCTGAAATGCACTTTAAACTCATTCCAACGTAATGCAGCGAACTGATTCCCTGAATAGAAAAATGAGGTTTCACGGTTTGATTCTCCATCATCTGCAAGCAAGAAACTCGTTTGATCAATACCATCGAAATAACGGTCTTTTGGGATTTGGTTGCTTTGTCCGCCCAATGCAACGGAAGTATTAAATAAGTCAAGAATGTCAAAAATACCGTCGCTGACACGACCTGCTTTAATCATACCCGGCCAGTATGCAATACCGGGTACACGGATTCTCCCTTCCCATGTCGTGCCTTTGCCACCTTTCCAAGGATGAAAGCCTGAATCTGGCCATACATCCTCATTAGCACCATTATCAGAAGTGAAGAACACCACTGTATTTTCAAGTTGCCCCGTATCTTTTAAAGTCTTCATCAGGCGACCAACGATGTCATCGACTTCAACTACACCATCTTTATAAGGGTATTTTGCAGGGCTTTTTCCTGCATATCCTGGTGCTGGATAATTGTCATTATGTACCCGTGAAAAAGAATGAACGAGATAGAAAGGTTCATTTTTCTTGCCTGCACGACGAATAAACCCATCAGAATAATCTGCAAACTTTTGATCCATCCGACTAATATCATCAATCGTTTTAATCGACTGCTCGACCTTTAATGGCCCACCTTTGACACCACTGGTAATTTCAGGCGGTTGAATTGAACGCATTGCTTCCAAACGCTCAGGGTCATGAATCAAATTTGGATATAAACGCTCATCCGTCATTTCACTTAAATTAGACACCACTTGTAAAAAGCCGAAATATTCGTCATAACCATTTTGTTGTGGATAAGCACCTTCGATTTCACCCAAATGCCATTTCCCGATCATGCCTGTGTGGTAACCCGCTTTTTGTAACAATCCAGCGGCAGTCACTTCACCATCCCATGGATTTGCTTTAAGTTTTTCTCCTGTCAGAATCGGTCGAACCAAACCTGTTCGAACTGGTAAACGTCCTGTCATCATGGCCGCACGTGAAGGTGTACTCAGCGGTTGTGCGTAGAAAGAAGTAAAGAGCAATCCCTCTCGAGCCAATTTGTCGATATTTGGCGTCGGTGCACCAACTGTTGTACCACCACCATTGGCACCAATATCCCCCCACCCCATATCATCTACAATGAAAATTAGAATATTTGGAGTACGACCTGTTTTTTGTTTATATGCATTCAGTTTTTTCTGGGCTGCTGCACTTTGCGCTGGATGAATGATCGCAGGCTCCATGTTTTCAGAAGTAACCACTGCCTTTAAAAATGGATCATCAGCAATCGTTTTACCTTTTTGATAACTTTGCTGAGGTGCAGCCTGTGTTGTAGCAAAAATCGCAGATAATAAAGTTGCCCCAATGGACAAACACAATTTAGACTTTTTGATATGCATGATATCCTCCTTGACCGTTTTTAGTTACAGGTATCCCTACCAGCTTTTGCTCGCATTTAAATTTTTATAAGTAATGTGTTATGTGTTAGGTGTTACAAATGATTCGAGAAATCTAGATTTTTATTGCTAGAAATCTCAGTAGACATACAAAATAAGCTTGATATGAAAAGAAATATGTTCTGTGTTTAATATGTTGGTTAATCATCTAGATCCTACATCCTTTTTTTGAGCACAACTCTTATGCATACCCTACATAAGAGCTATATGTTTGTTATCTTCGAATTCGGTTACTTGGTTCTATTCGTATTCGATTTCACATCGATATTTTTTAAATATGCTTTAGATTTTAAAGAAACCCACAATCATCCCTAATAGTGGGTTTCTTTAAAACATGACTTACGATTTTTCACTCCGAGCTGGAGTATTAAATCTGCTTCAGAAGATTAGCAGTCATAAAGCGTAGAACAACCATCCGAAAGAATGGTTCTAGAATGGTTTAGAAGAATAAATCATCAAATAGAAAGGTTTTTGGTGCGACCACAGCCTGTAGCAGCACCCTATACAGAATGTGTTTAAATTTATTGTTTAAATTTCCACCATATCGAAGTCAACTTTACAAACCCCACAATCAGGACAGGTCCAGTTTTCAGGAACATCTTGCCATGGCGTACCCGCAGCAATTCCCTCCTGTGGCCATCCGAGTTGCTCATCATAAATCCATCCACAAACCAAACATTGGTAGCGCTTCATGTTTAGTCCTCGTGTATAAGGGATGACTGACAAAACAATCCCGCAAACTTCTGCTGAATTTTCTGTTTGGCTTTAGGGTAAATATTCATTTTACTGAAATCACCGGCATAATGCTCCACCACCCGTTGATCCATCAATTTAAACCACCACTTTGGAATTAGTGCTGGTAGAATCATGGCCCCATAACCTGCTGGAAGCTGGGGTACGTCTTCATAGTTTCTCAGAGTTTGGAAACTTCGCGTTGGGTAAGCGTGATGGTCAGAGTGACGCTGCAACTGATACAAGAATAGATTCGTCACCAAGTTGTTATTGTTCCAACTATGTTCTGGCTGGGTGCGTGCATATTGGCCATTTTCAAGCTGCTCCCGCTTTAAACCGTAATGCTCAATATAATTTACGACTTCAAATAACGTAATACCGTACAAAGCTTGAGTGGCTTGGGTAACCGCAATATTTTTACCAAAACATTTTAACATCGCCGCATGATAAAGCCCTGACATCGCCCAGCCTTGCAACAACTCATTCTTGAGTGACCAGAATCCATGCCCTTGACGCTCTAAACGTCGAGTTTCGATTTCAACAGCCGACTTAAAACTCCCCACCACTGTTCTTGGCCAAAACTGCCAAAAAGACTCGCCCATTTGCGAAGAGGCAGGGTCCTCAGGTGTCGCCACACGGCGATGATGCCCATAAGGATGCTCAATCCGAAAATGATTATAAGCCGTCGGTGCCAATGCTAAATGCGACAACATTTGTTCTAATTTATTCGGTTTATGACTCAGCTCATGTGCAGTATTAATCGCGACACCATTCAATACGCCCAATAGTGTGCCAATAAGCACACGATCATGCGTTGGGGTGCTATCACGACTGGCGAGGTATAAAGCATAAAAATTGGCACTGTACTGCAGCGGAATAAACAACTTCACAATACGAGCATAGTAGGGATCGGCCTCTAAGGCTGCAATTGCGGCATCAGGTGGGTTTTCGCTGTCCTCACCTATGAATTTATCCAAAGCTGGCATGACCACGTGCATAAAAATCGGGCCTGTCGAGGCAAACACTGAACGTAGTTTTTGGGGGCCAAACTGATAGCCTGCCAAAGCACCCATAGCAATACACGGGTACGCCAAACCAAATAACCATAAATGCCGTTTTTTATCCTTAAACTGATGTTCACTGTGCTGGTGCTCAAGCAAGGTCAGTGCATTCATGCGGAACTCCTTTTTATTTTAGATAGAACGCTTGCTCATTATTGGTAAAATCAGTTGTTATTTTTATTCATTTTCGGACATTATATATTCAAAAAAGGACATCACTTTAAAAATATGAATCCTCACATTCCATCTATTCCATCCCGATATTATTTGCGTTTGCTGCCTTTATTGCTGGAACGTCAGATGGATTTAACTGAGCTTTTTCAGCTGTTAGGAACGGATTTGAGCAGCTATGTACAACAGGAGGATGCCAAGCTTTCGCTAGCACAAATTGAAACCTTGGTCAGCTATTTACTTAAATTTCCAGAAAACCGTGATTTGGCCTTTGAGCTCGGTCGCTCCTTAAAATTGAGCGCGCATCATTTAGTGGGTTATGCCTTACTCAGCTGTGAAAATGTCATGCAGGCCTTAGGCGTGATGTCGCAATATTTCAGCTTAATCATGCCGAACTTTCGACTAAAAGTGACTGAGTTAAGTAACGTCGTGGTTTTAGACATTCACCCGCTGCAAGCCATGAGCACGCTCACATTGAATTTTCATTTAGAAGCCATTGCAGTGGGTTTTTGCAGCAGTTTTGCTGAATTACTCAATCACCAAGTTAAACCCTATGACATTCATTTATCGGTGTTTCAACCAACTTATGTACAAGCTTTACAGCAACTCAAGCCCGCTCAATTTCACTTTGGTACACTCATTCGTCCTAGCATTAAAATCTTTATTCAAGCGGATAATTTAGACACGAAACTCCCCAAAGCAGATGCATTTTCATTGAACATTTTGGAACAACAGTGCCGCGAACAACTGAAACAAATCAGTTTAGATGGAGAGATTATTGACTGGATCAGCATGATGCTCCGCGAAGCATCTCCTCCGCCAAGTTTTGAAGACTGTGCTCAAATGTTGAATGTCTCAAGTAAAACCCTGCAGCGCTACTTAAAAAAGCGGGATGCCAATTTTAATACCATTCGTAAGCAGGTCATTTTAAGCCGTGCTGAGCATATGCTGATGCACACCAACAAAAACATCACCGAAATTAGTTTTGAGCTGGGCTACTCCACGGCAGCGAATTTTTGTAGGACATTTAAAGCTGAATTAGGTACCACACCACAGATGTATCGGCTAAATTCCACGCCGAAGATAAGCTGACCTTTGTAGTTTCAATAAAAGACACTTTAATAAGAGTTCATACCAAATAAAACAATGATTATCCTGCCAAAATAAATGTCACAATGCCTACTGGTTTTTATTTCAATATCAATAGTTATTTGATATATAACTGTATAATAAAACAGATTTTAAATTTATTTTTTGGGGCAAGGATGCGCGAAACTGATCACGAAATTATTCAACTTTTTAAACAACACGTTCACCCGCTTTCAAGCAAACTCACCGAAATGTTAAATGAACATTTCTCCCACCAAACAGAACGTCGTGGTTGCGGCTATACGCAGGCGACACGTGTTTTAGCGGACTATATTAACAGCACCAGACTCAGCCAAGATTTTGCCGACTTAAAACTGTTTGACCAATACGAAACCAAGACCTTAAAAGTATTGCTTGAGCAATCGCAGTACATGATTTCTGATTGGCATAATTTAGATTTGAATGAGCAAATTCAACCGCTGCTCGCAACCGAAAACAGCTCTGAATTTGCTCAGCAAGTGCAACGTCAGCGGCAGTTACAACAACAATTACGCAGTATCACCGCACAAGCGCAACTGGAAGAAACTCAAATTCTATGCCAACTGATTGCCGATATTATTCTCCCGCAAAACACGGCGAAAACAGGTTTGGTTGAGCTCAAAGCCTTGGCTGAAAAACCGAAAGTCGGTTCTTGCCCCATGGCTGAAAATTTCTTTCTTAAAATTGCCCATGGCCGCGTCTTAAGACAGGGCGAGCTCAATATATTTGTCGATGAACAACAGCAGCCCTTATTGCTGGAAAAACTCAATATGGGAGATGATCATTCCTGTATTAGCCTCAAACCGATCCTGATGAATGGGGTGTGTTTGCCTGCGGGTTCATTGTTCTCAGTCAACTATGATCGCACAGCCATTCAAAACAAAACTCAAAACCAGCAATATAAAGGCTATGTGATCCCCTATCCTGAGATCAACGGCTTTTGGTTTTTAAGACTCACGACTTTAGCTATTTCTCCTGAGAATCGCGCACGTGCTTTTACAACGCATTATCAGCAGCAAGTTGAAAATGGTTTATTTAGTCCGGGAACCACATGCCTACAACAATTGGTTGATGTCGCGACCGCGCAAATACGGAACTAAACGCATGCTACAGGTTTGCTACTCACCGGATTATTATGCTCAGACCCATACCAACAGTATGGAAAAACTGAGCGCTGTCGCCGATGCTTTAGATCCCCTCGGTATCGTACAGTTCCATCGCCCTGAAAAGCTCTCCATAGATATTTTAAAACAACTGCATGATCCAAAATATGTCGATGCTTTTGATACAGGTTTCCCTGAAAAGCTAGCCACTTTCCAAGGTTTTAAGCCTTGGAATACTCAACTGCGTGATGCGGTTTATCAGATTAATGCAGGGCAAGTTCTTGCAACAGAATTGGCATTCAAACATCAAATTTCGGCCAATATCGCACAAGGCTTTCATCATGCGGTTTACGAACACGGTGGGTCTTTTTGTACCTTTAACGGGCTGGCTTTGGTCGCGCAACAATTTCCAGATAAACGTATTTTCGTGCTGGACTGTGATCAGCATGGCGGTAATGGCACGGCAGAATTTACCCGCCGTTTTGATAACTTTTTTAATTATAGTATCTATGGGTTGGCTTTTGGCTGTCCGACCTACGAACGTTCAGAAACCTATCATGTACACAAACATCAAGGAAACTTCAGCCAATACATTTTAGCAATCCATCAAGCTTTTCAACGTGCCCTAGACTGGAACGCTGATTTAATTATCTTTCAGGCGGGAATGGACTGCCATCAAAATGATCCTTGCGGCTCATCATGGTTCAGCACAGAACTGATTGAAAAACGAGATGAAATTGTGTTTCGCTTGGCCAAAAAGCATCAACTGCCTTTGATGTTTGTTTTAGCTGGCGGTTATCAAGCACTACCAGAACTGGTCAAGCTTCATGTGGGAACGTTTCAAACTGCTTATCAAACTTACTATGCTGAATAAAAAATGCCAGCATATTGACATACACTGGCATGGATAGTTCGGCTATTTAATTAAGAAAAATCAAGCTCTTTCTCAAAACCTTTTAACTCATAACGCGCCATCGCTAAGTTAGACTTGGTACGGTCAAGTACCAAATATAAAAACAATGTTTCATTGCTATCAAGCGGACGAATCAAATGATATTGCTTACCCAAAGTAATCAAAATATCTTCAATGTTATCGTTTAATTGTAATGCTTTCGCAACCTTGCGCTTAGAACGTACAACTTCAGTATTACCTGCAGCTGCTAATTCTAAGTCCACACCACTCCCCTGAGTCGCGAGTGCTAAGCCACTGTCACTGTCGACCAGCGCAGCAGCAACAAAACCATCAATCCCTGTTAACGCATCTAAACTAACACGTGCCATCTTATTCTTACCTCTAGTTATAGGGTTACCCCAAAAAATTTAAAGACCTAGTTTCTTACGCAACTTTCCAATAAAACCGCGTAATTTATTCATTTGTCCTGTTTCTACTTGTTGTGTATCTACCTGATACTTCACTTCATTTTGATCAATAAACCGACCTAATTGCAGTAGAACAGCACATGCTACAAAATTCAATACCCTTTCATTACTTAAAGTTAAGGATTGTTTTACTTGATCAATTTGTGCGCCTTGTGAGAAGGACGTTGCCATCTTTAAAAAGTCACGACGTTGTAAATTTTTTTCAAACTGAGGCCATATTTCAAGTTTAAAGTTCTGATTCAAACTGATCTGCGGTAACTGAATCGCAGGTGAAGCATTCACCACTTTCCATAGCCAAACTCTTAAGTCATAAACGTCTTTATCTTTAATCGTATCTTGGACCAACTGCGCAGTTGCATACGTTTGGTTCAAGGTCTCATTAAACTGAATCTCTTTATTCGGCTCGACCCAAACACGTTCGGTCCGTGTATCGACCAAAGCGAGAAAACCATGGGCATCGAACAACTGAATATAGCCATTACGTGGTGTAAAAATTTCGCTAAAAACCTGTTCCGTGGTCATTACTGGGTTCAGCACTGTAGGCATAACAGATTGAATAGGCATAATGACTTCAAGCGTTGACTTCACAGGCGCGGTAAGTTCATGTTGTGATACTACCTTTCTAGATAACCAATCATGCAAATGCTCTATGTTTGAAAATGGATAGAACAATTGATCTCCGACAATGTGCCCTGCATTTTCAACCTTTTTGACCAGACGCAAATACACAATATTTTGAATAGTCAGCAACTTTTGAATGCCAGGTGAATTAAAAAAAACATCATTGACCAGCAATAAATCGATTTTTTGCTCAGCAAGATTGACCCATCTCACATTCAAATTTTCAGGTAAAGACAGTAAAATTTGTTCTTTTAGTTGCTCTAACGAGTTTAAACTTAAACCAAATACTGCAATATTTATTACGTTTTTCATGCCCAAACCCACAACAACCTCACCCTTCAAATCACTGCATCACGCCGATTGATATAATTAAAAATTAATAAATATAGAATTTCTTATGATGCAATGCTGAGCGGTGCATTGCTTAATCGCGCACTTAACTCTTTGTAGTAATACAGCATCTGCCCCATCAGAATATCTGTGTGCGTGACAGCCACCATGACCATAGGATGCAATGGATGGTTGACAGCCGTTAAAAAGACTTTGCCATTGTCCGCATCAAGAGTAATGGTTTGGCACCCCATCAATTGAATTTCTGTAATAAATGCATTTACCATAGCCAAGATAGAGCTGCTGACTGCTGCAATTTTTCCTGTATTGTCGATATTTTTCTTTGAGGCCAAAGCAAGCTCAAAACCATCCGATGAGCACAACATCACAAAGTCGATGCCTGTAACGGTATTTAAAAAATGTTGTAACTCGATGTGAGCAGATTCAATCAGTGCTTGCGAAATTTCACGTGAACTATTCATTTATTCTACCTATGCAACTGCAGATTCTGCTTGCATTTCTATTGTTGTAATTAGTGTTTCAATCATCAGTAAAACATCATCTTGTTCACGCGCATCAACGGCAAACAGCGGAAATTGTTTTTGATGGATCTGCATCCAATCACGGTAAATTTTGAGCTTATGTTCATCTTCTTGATCTAAATGTGTAATACCAACCACCACATTTGATCCATACTGCTCAAATGCTTTTAAATAAAACTCTAAATCTTTTAAACGATCTGCTTGGCTATGATCAATCAAGATCACGATTCCTATTGCACCCTTACAGACAATAGACCACATAAAATCAAAACGATCTTGGCCTGGAGTACCGTACAGGCCTATCTGCGTACCGTCATCAAGGCTAATTTCACCGTAATCAATACCCACAGTCGTCAAAAATTTATGATGTGCTTCGGTATCAGTGTTTACTGCTTCTGTCGTCACGACAGGAATATCAGACAATGCTTGAATGGCCGCAGATTTTCCTGCCCCCATGGTTCCTCCGAAAACAATTTTGTACTGCTGTAGTATCATCAAGAAGCCCCAAGAACAACAAAATGCCTAATAAGTCACATTATATTTAATTTTATTGACAAAAAACATCAAATTTTAAACCATTCAGTAAAACTCACTTACACATTCCCCTACTTTTTGTATACCTTTTAAGCTTTTTTATACACACGTATATCATTTAAATTAACTTAAGTATTTGTCTTTTCTTATTATTTAAATTAAATAATAAGAATCATACTCAGTTAAGTAGTGATTGGCTTTTTTTACCAGACAAAATTCAATCTATAACTCAGATCAAAAAATATATTTGAAATATTTTTTTCAATCAATAAAACAAGAAACTTCACGTTTTTCTTATACTTAGTCGATGGACTCTTCGCTTAATTTCTATATTTAAACAAAATCTCACACGTCGATTTTGATTCTTTATTTGGGCTTGAACTGTACTCTTTGGCTTATTCAAAGAAGGGATAAGTTTTTTTCTAGTGGTTTATTTTCATTACAGAATGAAACTGGTAAGGCTCATCAGAGCTGTAATCACGATGAACTTTGAAGAGGCTTCAGTTATTCGATGCATTTATCTCACTAACGTTCTCATCATAAAAAAATCCTCCAAAGTATTGGAGGATTTTCGGTACAGATGGAAAGCAAGCTTACACTTGCACACTCGCATGACGCTGTTGTCGTGACGCTGGCAAAAGTTCTTCGAACCTCTGCATCAGTTCAGAGTTTTCAGTCTGCCATTTCGGCTGTTTGTCTTTATCAATCAACAAGGCACGGACACCTTCAAGCATGTCACCCTGCTCAAACCAGATATCTTGTAAATCGCGCTCCAACTGCATGCACTGTTCTAACGATAGCCCACGCCCTACATGCTGAAGTTTTAGGCTGATTTTCTTGGCCAACAAAGAACGCTGTTGTAAGTTTGCTAAGATCTTTTCAGCCCAATCCATATAATCACTATCTAATGTATTGGCAAGGCTGTCTTCAATTTGGGCCAATTCAGAATGAGAAAAATGCTGGCGAATCGCATCTTCATACTGTTTTAATTCACTAGGCGCAGGTTCTTTTAAATAACGCGCAATGGTCTGCTCAATCGATTGTTGGGTTAATTGCGCGGCATGTCCCAGTTCTGTTTGTAACTGCTGTAACTGTTCACTCGGTACTAAATAATCAATTAAATCTAAGTGCAAAGCATCACTACTACTAATCTGTTCACCCGTAACAGCCATGTACACACCGATATCGTCTAAACGAGACAGAAAATGGGTTGCGCCCACATCGGGGAAAAAGCCAATCGCGGTTTCTGGCATGGCAAAACGTGATTTTTCACTGCTGACAATAATCTGGCAAGCTTGTGCCAAACCAAAACCACCACCCAAAACATAGCCATCTAAAAACACCAATACAGGTTTCGCATATTGGCGCAGGCTTTTCAGCATGTGATATTCATCGGCAAAATAGCGCTGATAATTGGCGGTTCCATTTTGATAGCTGTCATAGAGGAAACGAATATCTCCGCCTGCACAAAAGGCTTTCGGGCTATTCGAGTTAATCAAGACGGCTTGAACCTGATCGTCCTCGCGCCATTGTTCTAACTGCTGGCTAATGCCATGAATCATACTTAAGGACAGTGCATTCAGATGACTCGCGCGATCTAGCGTAATCACACCCAAATGTCCTTGGAGGCTGATCTGTAAATTATTTTCCATGCGCAGACTCCTTATTTATTGATTTTTAAATTGGGCTGGTCGCTTTTCCACAAAGGCTTTCATCCCTTCTTTCTGGTCAGCTGTGGCAAAGATGGAATGGAAAGTGCGACGCTCAAAGCGTAATCCTTCACTTAAACTCACTTCAAAAGCACGATTAATGCTTTCTTTAATCATCATGGTGGCAGTGAGGGATCGTTGCGCAATTTTTTCCGCAGCCTCTAAGGTATAGGCCAATAATTCTTCTTTCGGTAACACTCGCGCCACTAAACCACTTTGCTCGGCCTCAACCGCGCCCATTTGCCGTGCGGTTAAACACATTTCCATGGCTTTGGCTTTACCCAATGCCAACGTTAAACGCTGCGTTCCACCGATGCCAGGAATCACACCGAGTGTTACTTCAGGCAAACCAAATTTGGCATTGTCCGCGCAATAGATAAAATCGCACATCAATGCCAACTCACAACCGCCACCCAGTGCATAACCGCTTACCGCTGCGATCAACGGTTTACGACGCTGCGCAATTCGATCTGCTAAATGGAAAAAATCATCAAAATAGATATTCGGGAAATTCAGCTCTGCCATTTCTTTAATATCGGCACCCGCGGCAAAGGCTTTTTCCGAACCCGCCAATACCATACAGCCAATTTCAGCATCGCGTTCAAATTGGTCTAAGGCTTGGTTAATTTCAGCAATCAGTTGACTATTCAAGGCATTCAACGCTTTAGGACGGTTCAAGGTAATCAGCCCGACGCCTTTACGCTTTTCAACTAAAATCGTGTCCCACTGTAAATCTTCGATGAATGTTTTTTCCCACTGCATGTTGCGATCCTTCTTCTATAAACCAGTGCACATGTAACGTTAAAATCTCTCGATCACTGACAGGTGCAAGGGTCAGTTTTTTCGATATTGGCTTTATAAACTACGGGCAATCACTAAGCGTTGGATATCGCTGGTACCTTCGTAAATCTGACAAATTCGGGCATCACGATAAATCCGCTCTATCGGGAAATCTTTCAGATAGCCATAACCTCCAAAGATTTGTAAGGCATTTGAACAAACCCGCTCGGTCATTTCAGAGGCAAACAGCTTCGCCATCGAAGCTTCAGTCAAACACGGTTGACCCGCTTCTTTAAAACGCGCCGCCTGATGTACCAACTGACGTGCTGCGGCAATTTCTGTTGCCATACTGGCAAGTCGAAACGACACCGCTTGCTGCTCAAAAATGGGCTTCCCAAAAGCTACGCGCTCTTTGGCATAACGCGTCGCTTCCTCCAAAGCGGCACGCGCCAATCCAACAGCCTGCGCGGCAATACCAATGCGCCCACCTTCTAAATTCGACAAGGCAATTTTTAAGCCTTCGCCCTCTTTGCCCAACAACATACTTTTGTGCACACGCACATCAGTCAAGGCAATTTGGCAGGTGTCAGAGGCATGTAAACCCAATTTTTCTTCGACCCGAATCACTTCATAACCCGGCGTATTACGCGGGACTAAAAAGGCACTCATACCTTTTTTCCCTGCGCTAGGATCGGTCACGGCAAACACGATAATCACGCCTGCATTGTGCCCTGAAGTAATAAATTGCTTAGCACCATTGATGATGTAATGGTCACCATCTTTCACGGCGCGGGTTTTAATGGCTGCGGCATCGGAACCTGTGTGTGGTTCAGTCAGTGCAAAAGCGCCTATCATTTCCCCTTTGGCTAAAGGCACGAGGAATTGCTGCTTTTGCTCCTCAGTACCAAATTTCAAAATCGGCACGCAACCCACTGAATTATGTACACTCATAATGGCTGAAGTTGCACCATCCGCAGCCGCAATTTCTTCTAACGCCAGTACATAGGCCAAGTTGCCTGTTGCCGATCCACCCCATTCTTCAGACACCAACATGCCCATAAAACCCAATTGCCCCATTTGCTGTAAGGCTTGCGCAGGAAAAGTTCCCTGTCGATCCCACTCACTGGCATAGGGTTTAATTTGTTCTTGGGCAAAGCTTTTTGCCATGTCCTGAATCAGGACTTGTTCTTCAAAAAACATACCTTGTCGATCCCACTCACTGGTATTCGGTTTCATCTGCTCTTGGGCAAAACTTTTCGCCTTGTCCTGACTCAGGACGTGTTCCTCAGTGAATTGCATAAATCCTTTCCTTACAATCTCTTCAATTTAAACGGTAGCCGCAGTTTGTTGTTTAGCAATTTCCTGATTGCGCAGTAAAAAGCGTTGAATCTTCCCACTTGGTGTTTTTGGCAGTTCAGTCACAAACTCAATCAAACGCGGATAGGCATGGGCAGATAAGCGTTTTTTCACAAATTGGCTGAGTTCATGTTCAAGTTCTGCACTGGCTGTGCTTTCCCCCGATAAAATCACAAAGGCTTTAATCACTTCAGTACGTTCAGGGTCAGGCACGCCAATCACGGCAGCTTCAATCACCGCTACATGTTCCAACAACGCACTTTCCACATCAAATGGCCCCACACGATAACCTGACGTAGTAATCACATCATCACTGCGTCCGACAAAGCTCATGCTGCCATCAGTATGCATTTCAGCGGTGTCCCCAGTTAAATAATAATGTCCAATAAAGGGCGATTTTCGGCTTTCTTGATAACCACCAAACCACATCAGTGGCGATTGACTGATATCCACCGCGAGAATTCCTGGGGTATCTGCACCCAATTCATTGCCCTGTTCATCCAAAGCCACCACGCGATAACCGGGACTGGCAAAACCTGCCGAACCTGCACGTACTTCATGCGCCAATGCATGGTGATTACACACCACCATGCCCACTTCAGTTTGACCATAATGGTCAAAGATCGGAGCATCTAACACTTGCTTGAACCAGCGGAAAACTTCAGGATTCAATGGCTCACCTGCACTGCTGACGACACGGAATTTGCCACGGAGTTTCGCCATTTGTTTTTGATCCGCCGCCATCATCATGCGATAAGCGGTTGGCGCACCCGCCAAATTATTCACGCCATAGTCTTGGACAATTTGACATAAGCTATCTGCAGTAAATGCGCCTTCATAAAAAATGGTTGGATGACCCAATAAGAGCGGGCCAGTAATGCCGTAATACAATCCATACGCCCAACCCGGATCGGCAATATTCCAAAACGAATCTTCAGCTCTTAAACCAATCGCATCTTGCATATAAGCACCGAAAGCAATCAGTGCTTTGAGGGGCACTTGTAAGGGTTTAGCAGGGCCTGTCGTGCCTGATGTAAACATCAACAAGAATGGATCTTGGATGTTCATCATCTCCAATTCGCACTGATCAGATTGGCGATTGACCTCTGCCCAGAAACTATAATCTCCTTGATACAGCCCTGTACCTTTGGCTCCCGTGACCGTCACAATGGCAGGGCAACCGTCTACTTCATGCAATTTGTCGCGATTGCCGACATCCGTTACCACCAATTTGCTTTGTGCCAACTGTAAACGGTGCTCAATGGCTTTGGGACCAAATGCAGTAAACAAAGGTTGATAGACCGCACCAATTCGCCATGTGGCTAAAATGGTAATAATCAGCTCAGGCGTACGTGGCAATAAGCCCGACACGCGATCGCCTTTTCCAATCCCTTGTGATTTCATGAAATTGGCAAATTGGCTGGCACGTTGTTGTAACTCTCGAAAGGTATATTGCTCTTTACGACCATCTTTACCCTGCCAAAACAAAGCAATCTGCCCCGGCAAAGCATGCCGATCACAGCACTCATAACACGCATTCAGCGCATCGACTGAACCTGATAGAAACCGTTGCGCAGCCTGCTGTAAATCAAAGCTTTGCTGCGCTTGTTGATAATTTGAAGTCATCCTTTCACCTCAGTCACATTTTTTGTTATTCACGACAAGGGTTTTTATAGAGCGCATTCATTGCGCTCCTGTGTTTCTTTTGTATTAACTCTCTCGGGGTAAGTATTGCTGGATAATGCTGGAAAAATCTAAATGCGCATTGCCTTGCAAACACAGTTGTTGATAAAGCTGCTGTGCCAAACCACCGAGTAATACAGGTTGCTTGACTTGGCCTGCCGCTTCAATGGCCAAACCTAAATCTTTGAGCATGAGTTGCGAAGCAAAACCGTCGGTATAACCACGACCTGCGGGGGCATTCGGGCTAATGTCTGGCCAAGGATTACAGATTTCAGAACTCCAGCAACGACCACTTGAACTATTGATCACGCCTGCCAGTGCATGGGTATCAATGCCCAGTCGACTGCCCAGTGCCATGCCTTCTGCCACCGCTGCCATCGAAATGCCCAGAATCATATTATTGCAAATTTTAGCAATTTGCCCTGCACCGACCGCACCACAATGCACGGTGTTTTTCCCCATCAAACCAAGAATGGGCTTCACTTGCTCATAAGTCGCATCATCGGCACCGACCATAAAAGTCAAGGTACCTGCTTTGGCACCAATAGTGCCCCCAGAAACAGGTGCATCGCAGACCTGAATCTGATGCTTTAAGCCTTCAGCCGCCACATCTTTAATGGTTTGCGGATCAATGGTACTGGAATCGATACATAAGCTGCCTGCACGCATGACTGCCAAAATCCCAGTTTCCCCCAAATACACTTCACGTACATGCTTGGCTGCGGGTAACATGCTAATCACCACATCTGCTTGCTCAGCAGCCGCCTGCGGGCTGTCACAGACAATCCCGCCACTTTCGGCAAACTGCTGCAAGGCTTTTTCACTCAGGTCATAACCCAGAACCATTTGCCCCGCTTTGAGCAGGTTCTGCGCCATCGAACCGCCCATATTGCCTAAACCAATGAAAGCTATCTTCATCTCGCTACTCCTTAGCGTAAACTGATAGTGGTATTCACGTCTCCAGCCTCTTGGCTGTCTTCAAACCAACGGCTGGTGATGGTTTTGGTTTGGGTATAGAACTGTACCGCCTGTTTGCCATAAGGCCCCAGATCACCCAGTTTCGAGCCACGTGAACCAGTGAAACTGAAGAATGGTACAGGTACAGGAATTGGAATATTGATGCCGACTTGACCGATATCAATACGGTTTTGGAAGGTGCGTGCCACGGCACCGCTTTGGGTAAATAAGCCTACGCCATTGCCAAACGGATTGGCATTGACCAGTTCAATTGCCTGCTCCAAAGTATCGACACAGATAATCGCCAATACGGGACCAAAGATTTCTTCTTTATAAATGCGCATATCGGTTGTGACTTGATT
Source organism: Acinetobacter sp. BWR-L5 (assembly GCF_039655985.1). Taxonomy (NCBI): domain Bacteria; kingdom Pseudomonadati; phylum Pseudomonadota; class Gammaproteobacteria; order Moraxellales; family Moraxellaceae; genus Acinetobacter; species Acinetobacter sp. BWR-L5. Next base: position 217,769 of record NZ_JAGFEV010000001.1, read on the forward strand.
GAAAATGGTCGCGCCAACAAAGTTGCCATTTTCATAGCCTTTAACCTGAATCTCACGGCCATCCAGCAGCAGTTCAGCACCTTGTTCTACACCACTGTTAATCAGATCAATCACACGGGCTTTGGCACGCGGTGAAATCACAGGGCCAATGTCCGTATTCGGCTCATGTCCTGCATTCACACTCAAGGTCTTCGCTTTTGCAACCAACTCATTGATCCAATGTTTACTGTCACCGACCATGACTGCAACTGAAAGCGCCATACAACGTTGCCCTGCTGCACCAAAGGCTGCACCGACCATGGCATTTAAGGTTTGTTCTTTATTGGCATCGGGCATCACGACCACATGGTTTTTCGCGCCCATCATCGATTGCACACGCTTGCCATGTTGACCCGCCAAGTTATAGACATGCGTACCAACCGCAGTTGAGCCCACAAAAGAAATGGCTTTGATGTCTTGATGCGTACACAGGGCATCGACCACCTCTTTGCCACCATGCACCACATTCAGTACGCCTGCGGGAATACCGGCTTCGATTGCCAACTCGACCAACATCATGGTGGAGAGCGGATCTTGTTCAGATGGCTTCAAAACAAAGGTATTGCCGCAGACGATTGCCATGGGGAACATCCACAAAGGAATCATCGCAGGAAAATTAAACGGGGTAATCCCCGCACAGACACCTAAAGGTTGTTGCAAGGTATAAGTATCTACGCCACGTGCCACCCCTTCGGTATATTCGCCCATTTGCAAGGTGCCAATTGAACATGCATGTTCCACCACTTCCAAACCACGCTGAATATCACCTTCCGCATCCGCCAAGGTTTTGCCTTGTTCGGCTGTAAGTACCTGTGCAATTTTCTTGGCATTGTCACGAATCAGTTGCTGTAGTTTCAGCATAATGCGCATACGCGCTTGAATCGGGGTTTCTCGCCAGCTGGCAAAAGCGGATTTTGCTGAAGCAATCGCGGCTTGTATTTCCTCAGGTGTTGCAAAAGGGACTAAACCAATCACTTCTTGGGTTGCTGGGTTGATAATGTCTTGCCATTGTTGAGTTTTAGACTCGACAAACTCACCGTTAATCAAAAGTTTAGCTGTAGTAATTTGGATTTTAGAAACCGTATTCATAACCTCTCCATAGGCATTCATTTTTATTGTGTCACTGTTGAAACATACGACTTAAACCGTATTTTCAATTTCTGCTTTTCAACTCAGACTAGCAAAGAAAACTTTGACCACCAATGCAGATTGGTGCACGATGGTTGTGCAATTTTGCACAGGATGTGGAAAATAAAAAATGAAAGTAGATTGGGATCATCTGCAGTTTTTTTTGGTCTTGGCACGCGCTAAAACCCTGACCAATGCAGCACGGATTATTGGAGTCGAACACAGTACTGTGGCAAGGCGGGTACAGTCTTTAGAAATCGCTTTAGGTACGCCGCTGTTTAAACGTGAAGCCACAGGCTATGAACTCACCGTCGATGGCATGGCACTAGTGCCGCGCGTAGAGCAAATGGAACAGGCCTTTTTGCAAATTCAGAAACCGCAACAGCCACTTGAAGGACGAGTGCGCATTGGCGCACCTGAGGGTTTCGGCACAGCGTTTTTAACCCAGTTATTGGCCGAACTGTCATTGCAATTTCCACTACTCACGATCGACCTGATTCCTGTACCGAAGATGATGAAGCTGTCGCATCGTGAAGCGGATATTGTGATTTCAATTGACCGTCCAAAATCAGGTCCCTACATCATTACCCGACTGACCGATTACTGTTTAAAAATTTATGGAAGCAAGTGCTATCTGGCACAGCATCCGCCTGTTCAGCGGATGGAAGATTTAGCGACCCATCGCTTTGTCAATTATATTGATGATCTGATTTATAGTTCGGAGCTGTATTGCTTAGAACGGCTACCCATTCCTCTGACCGCAAATTTTCGCAGTAGCAGTATTTTGGCCCAACAAATCGCAGTCAATGCAGGAGCTGGATTGGCCATTTTGCCGCAATTTCTAGCCCATGACCAACCCGACTTAGAACAAGTATTGCCCGAGCAGGTACGCTTCACGCATACCTTTTGGATGCTGACGTTTGTTGATTTACAACACGAGCCACGGATTAAATTGGTCTGGGATTATTTGCGGAAACAAGCCGACTTAAAACAAAGCATGCTGATGGATTAAATCATCCACAGCAGGTTCTTATTTATATTCCCCCGTCGCAATACGTCGAGCCAGTTGTTCCAAACGATCGACTTTTTGTCGTTGTGGTAAAACATGGCAGACCATCTCGGCGGTATAATCCACAGCAGTATTGGGAATCAGCGGTCGAGTCTGACTTGTTACATAGTCTTGACTACTGAGTAACGAGCCATTTTTTTTAAAATTGGCAGATGAACGAATGCTATAGACTTCATTGTCACAGCCAACTCTGTATAGCGCGAGTGAGTAATCCCCTAACTCCAAGCCGTCTTTTTCTTTGTCACTCTTAATGAGATATTTGACCCAATATTCAACTTCATTACGACTCATATCAAGCATTTTAACTCGATCAAAATCGACATAAACATATTGTGAACGATCATAATTGGCATTCACAAACGTCCATTCGGCAAACGCAGATCCTCCCCACAATACACAAAGAAAACCCAATAAAATACGACTTAACACATCACTATCCCCCAAGATAGACGGGCAAGATTATAGCAACTCCCTTATATAAAGCACATGAAAAATCAAACTAACATACTGAAATATATCCATTTAAATAGCTATAAATTAGAAAGTTTCAGCACATATTTCTCTACTTAGTTATAACTGGTTATCACTCTAGATAGACTATGTGGTTTGTTTTGCATACGGCGAATAGCCTATTTTGTTTACTAACACGCAGTGTAATCCTCTTGATATTTTCAAATAGCTACCATTATTGATTTTAGCGTGGTGATCTTGGAAGCCAAATTAAAGCCGTAGAAATATCAACAGCCCCAGACAGTCCATTTATTTTAATAACACTATGAATATATTTAGCTTTACAAAATAAATAACAAAAAATAAAGCCATGCATGTGCATGGCTTTACTTGAAGGGATTGAACTAACCTGTTTTATAGCTTTAAGCTGGAATTTGTTGCGTAATACAGTGAATATTACCACCGCCCAACAAAATTTCACGCGCTGGTACACCTGTAATTAAATAGTCAGGGTACATTTGCTGAAACAATTGCTGTGCTTGTTGATCCGTGCTTTCATCGAATAATGGGAAAATGATCTGCTGGTTACTAATCAGGTAATTCACATACGAACCTGCCAAGCGATTGCCTTCAACACGCTCAATCGCATTGCCTTTTTGCACATCGTTGGTTTCATTTTCACGCGCATACAGTGGGCCTGGTGCTGGCAGTTTCCAGACTTTTAAACAACGACCTTGTGCATCCACTGTATTTTCCAAAACCTTCAATGCCGCCATAGAACGTGCATATTGAGGATCAGTTTCATCATCGGTCCAGTGCAATGCCACTTCACCCGGGCGAACGAAACAGCACATATTATCTACATGCCCATCTGTTTCATCGTTATAGACCCCATCTGGTAACCAAATGAAAGTCGTGACGCCTAAACACTCTTGTAAAATTTCTTCAATGTCGTCTTGTGTTAAATCTGGATTACGATTTGGGTTGAGCAAGCATTCTGCCGTGGTTAAGAGTGTACCTTCACCATCCACATGGATGGAGCCACCCTCTAGCACTAAAGGTGTAGAAAAACTTTCCAGCTCATGCATCGCAGAAATTTGCTTGGCAATGAGCTGGTCTTGATCCCATGGGAAATACAAGCCGCCATCTTCTCCGCCCCAAGCATTGAATACCCAGTCAATACCTAGACGTTCACCATGTGCATTTTTAACAATCGAAGGTCCAGTATCACGCGTCCATGCATCGTCACTTTCCATTTCGTATAAGGTCACTTCGGCTGGCATGGTTTGGCGTGCTTTTTCCATTTCTGCAACAGGAACCGCCATAAATACAGGTGTTTTTTTCAAAATTGCTGCTGCAACTTGTGCAAATGCTTGCTGTGCAGGCTGTGCATTATTATGCCAGTTATCGGTACGGTACGGCCAAATCATCCAGACTGCTTCTTGCGCTGCCCATTCACCCGGCATACTAAAACCCTGTTGTTTTGGGGTTTTGATTGTTTTTTGCTTTTCGACTACAAGTTCCATTTTAAACTCTCTTGAATTTTAACATTTCCAAATTTTTGCTTTAGTGAATTAAAGTCGTTCACTCACACTGTTTTAAGCTTCCTCAATTGGCGTTCCCAAAGAGATTGGCTGCTTTTTAATTTTCTTATACACCACTAAGCCAATGCCTACGCATAACCAAACCCCACCAAATTCGAGGGCTGATTTTTCCAAGTTGATCCATAAACCTAACAATGAAAATACAGATGCCAAAGGTAAAAATAGGTTCATAAACAGATTTTTAAAGCCTGATCGCGCTTTAGCAATTACAAAGAATTTCATAAAGACCGAGAAATTCACCATGGTAAAGGCAATTAAGGCACCAAAACTGACAAAACTCACTACCGTTGCAAGGTCGACATAAATTGCCAATAACGAAATTAAACCGACAAAGAAGATTGAATAAAGTGGCGTACCCAGTTTTGTGCTGACCGATCCAAACACTCTTTTATTGAATACTCCATCACGCCCCATAATGTACATTAAGCGTGAAGCGCTGGCATGGGTTGCTAAACCTGAAGCGAAGGCATTCATAATTTGCACGCTTAATAATGCCGTTTGAAATGCTGCACCACCCACAATCAAGGCAATTTCAGGCAAAGCTTCGTCAGGGTTGTTAAATTGAGCCAAAGTTGGGAATTGCAATGTGACAAACCACGACACCGTAATAAAAATTGCACCCCCCAATAATGTGGTCCAAATAATTGCCTTTGGAATGGTTTTAGTTGGATTTTTCGTTTCATGTGCGAGTGTCGAAACTGCATCAAAACCTAAATACGAAAAACACACCAATGACACTCCCGCAACCAGTGTACCCAGTTCTGGCTGACCACTAAACATTGGTTTCATGGTTACAACGTGGCTATAACCTTGTGAACTTCCAATTCCTGTCACCACCAGATAGATAAATACCAGCATCATGATCAAAGTCGCAATCACAAAAACAAAGCTGAAATTGGCAAGAATATTAATGCGAAAGCTATTAATCAGGGTAACCAGCCCAACCATGATCAGCACCCAAGCGGTATAGGACACATCAGGGAACAGTGAATTTAAATAAAAACCAGCCAACAACGCATTAATCAGCGGCAACAGCATGTAATCTAATAACGAACACCACCCCACAAAAAAGCCCATGGTTTTGCCACAAGTTTCACTAGTGTAGGTATAAGCAGAACCTTCCTTGGGTGAGAGTCGACTAAAACGTGCATAACTTACTGCGGTTAGCAACATGGCAACCAATGCCAATAAATAGGCTAACGGAACTTGACCATTGGTAACTCTAGAAATAATACCAAATGTATCAAATACCGTCGCTGGTGCCATATAGGCAACCCCAATGACAACCACTTGCCAAAGGGAGAGACTCCTGTGTTTATTCTCGCCTTCCATGCTTTTACTCCTGTAGCAATGCAAGCACTTTCTTCCGTGCATTAGTTGTTTCAACTAACAACACCTATATTGAGAAGGACATCCTTTTCCTTCCCAATACTCCGTAAAACTACATTTAAATTGTTATCACATTTTCTTCTAAATAACTTTGCATGCCAGACTCACCCAACTCACGACCAGTTCCACTCTTTTTAAAGCCACCCCACAAAGAACTCGGATGAATCATTTGGAAAGAGTTAATCCAGATATGTCCAGCACGCAGCCGCTTAGCAAGTGATTTACCATGATCGACTGAGCCCGTCATAATGGTTGCAGCCAAACCAAACTCCGAATCATTTGCCACTTGAACGGCTTCATCTTCTGTTTTAAAAGTACGGCAGCACATGACTGGACCAAAAATTTCTTCTTTCCACAGACGGCTATCCGTCGGAACATTGATATAAATTTGCGGACGAATATAGAACCCTTGTGCAGGACATTGAATATTTTCCGCATCAATCAATGCGGTCAGTTGTTCTTGCTCTGCAATGGCTAAATATTCATGCACTTTTTTGAATTGTTTGTGCGTGGTCATTGGACCCATGCTGAACTGACCATCGGCTTCTTGACCCAATAAAATAGATTCAGTGGCTTGTTTCAGTTTTTGATAAAACTGATCTGCTATTGATTCATGCACCAACACACGCGACATGGCAGAACACATTTGACCCGCGTTATAGAACATACCACCAACGGCTTTTTCCACAGCATCATCAAGATCAGCATCATCTAATACTAAAAATGCAGATTTCCCGCCCAGCTCTAAGGTCACACGTTTCACTGAACTTGCTGCAGCTTGCATGACTTGAATGCCAATTTCGGTACTCCCGGTGAAAGAGACTTTTTGTACTTCTGGATGGCGTACCAAATGTTCAGCCGCAACTGCATCCCCCAAGACCAAATTAAATACGCCTTGTGGGAAATCAATTTGATTCAGCAGTTTGATGAATTCGAGTTCTGGTAAGGGCACCAGTTCAGAAGGTTTAAATACCAAGGTACAGCCTGCTGCTAAAGCGGGCGCGATTTTCCATGCACTGGTAATTAAAGGGAAATTCCATGGGGTAATTAATGCCACCACGCCTACTGGGTTTTGCTGATGGGTAAGTTCAGTACCGTGATCAGTCTGACTGGTTTTGCTGAAAGCAAATTTTTGCACTAAATCGGCATAGTAGCGGTAGCATTTAATGCTGTTATCGACATCGACTTTGGCTTGACTGATGGACTTGCCATTGTTGTGATGGGATAGTTCAACCAGTTTGTCTTTAGACTGTTCAATCGCATCTGCGATTTTATTCAGCCATGCTGCACGTTCTGCTGCACTGGTATTGCTCCAGCTTGCCAAAGCTTGGTTTGCTGCTTCAACCGCAGCATCTACATCATGGGGTGACGCTGCAATGAAATGCGCGAGTGCTTGTTCACTACGCGGATTGATCACCGCAATCTCGGTAGAGCCTGTCGTTGCAGCCCATTGTCCATTGATATAATTTTTCATCTTTTTACTCGCCTTTGTTTGTGTCCATCATTGGAGGCTTTATCCGTCTCTTTTGTGTCCACCACAGCAGGACCATTGTTCCATGTTGTCTTTCTTGACTTTTATCTTCTACGTTGCCCAAAGCTATTATTCAGGCAAACAACCGCTGAGCAACCTGCCCAAATGGGTCAGGTTGTCAGCTATTTAAGTGAAATTAAAACTTAGAGATGACCTTCAGCTTTTAATTCTGCAATCGTGTTTTGAATTGCCCCACGTAAAGTTCTAACCACAAAGTCAACTTGTTCACGCGTTAAAATTAACGGTGGAGACAACACGTTCATGTGCCCAACTGGACGGACAATCAAACCGAGTTTTTGGCAATGATTGGCAATACGTTTACCTACACCGACAGCACCATCAAACAATTCTTTGGTGTCTTTATTGCGCAAGTTTTCGATACACATCATGAACTTCTTGCCGCGTACCTGACCGACAATTTCCAAGTCAGCTAAGGTTTTTAACTGCTCTTCAAAATACACACCAACGTCTTGCACGTGTTCACAAATATTTTCACGCTCAATGATTTCAATGTTTTTCAGTGCTGCAACACAGCTCACAGGATGACCTGAATAGGTAAAGCCGTGTGTCAATAAGCCACCCTTGTGATGCGGTTTGCTGATCGCGTCATAAATTTCATCAGAAATAATGGTTGCACCCAAAGGTAAATAACCTGAAGACAAACCTTTGGCACAAGTGATGATGTCTGGAACAATGCCGAACACTTCTTCAGAAGCAAACATATGACCTAAACGACCAAATGCAGTCACAACTTCATCCGACACATACAACACGTTGTATTTCTTACACACTGCTAACGTTTTCGCGCGGTAACCTTCAGGCGGCACAATCACACCACCTGCACCCATAATTGGCTCAGCAAAGAATGCCGCAACATTGTCTGGACCTAATTCCAAGATTGTATCTTCCAATTCCTGTACTTTTTCATTACAGAAATCTTCCATCGACTGCGATTCAGGCTTACGGTACGGGTTTGGACATGAAACGTGATGCACCAATTGGTTGTGAATTTCAAAACCAATATGATCTGCTTCAATACCTGTCAGACTCATACTGATATAAGTACTGCCGTGATACGCATCTTTACGTGCGATCAATTTTTTCTTTGAAGGCTGACCAATTTGATGGAAATAATGGTGAATTAAACGGACTGCCGTGTCATTCGCCACTGAACCACCACAACCAAAGAACACATGGTTTAAACCTTTTGGTGCATGTTCAGCCAATTTTGCTGCCAATTTAGCCGCTGGCGCAGTGGTTTGATGACCAAATGGTGAGAAATATGGAAGTTCCATAATTTGTGCAGATACAGCATCAGCAATTTCTTGACGACCATATCCCACATTCACGCACCACAAACCACCAATACCATCGAGGTACTTATTGCCATGTGCATCATAAACAAAAACATTTTCACCTTTCGCCATAATTAAAGAACCTTCTTCTTTAAATGTGGTGAAATCTGTCCATGGATGAATCACATGATCTTTGTCTTTTTGCCAAATATCTTGAATATCTACAGCTACTGGTAATTTAGAGTTCATCTCTTATTCTTCCTTACACTACGCGGCACATTCATCCTGAATGGCTGCATTTTTTAACGATGTATTGACTAAAATCTTGTGCTTAAACTGCTTCAGCACATTGTGTTGCTGTGGTGGTCGCTTGCTTCGCATCATAATTTAAGATGGCGTTGAGCAATACATCTGCACCCTGCGCCGCATCCAGTGCATAGACATCTTCAGCTTCGTTATGACTTAAACCATCAATACATGGGATAAAGATCATAGTGGTTGGGCAATGTTTTGCAATATTAATTGCATCATGTCCTGCGCCACTGACGATTTTCTGATTGGAATATCCCAAGAAATCAACTGCTTTCTGTACTGTTTCTACACAAGTTGCATCAAAATAAGTTGCTGGGCTAAACCAATGCTCGCTAATGCTGATCTCTAAATCATGCTGTTCTGCCAAGCTTTGTAAAACATGGCGTGTTTCAACTTCCATCTGTTTGAGTGCCGCATCATTCGGATTACGCAAATCGATGGTCCATTGAATTTGACCTGGAATGGTATTACGTGATGAGTTAGCAACTTGCATTTCACCAATGGTGACTAAACCTTCTGGGAAGCACTTACGAATGGTACGCTCCAACTCAGCAATCATGGCAGCCGTTCCCACCATGGTGTCCTTACGCATATACATTGGCGTCGTACCCGCATGCGCAGCCTTACCGCGAGTTTCAACATCCAACCATAAAATTGCTTGCCCACCTGTCACTACACCAATTGAAATTTGGTTATTTTCTAAAACAGGACCTTGCTCGATATGCGCTTCATAATAGGCTTGGAATGGTCGTGCTAAAGGTAATTCACCTAACTGACCAGTACGGAGCAATTCCGAATAAACCGATACACCTTGCTTATCAGTACTGTCATACACTTTTTGTTTAGCTAATAAGCCAGTAAATGCTGCCGAACCCATCATCGCTGGAGTAAAACGAGCACCTTCTTCATTGGTCCACACTACAACTTCTAAAGGATGATGAGTCACCACATCTTCTTCAGCCAAGCGTTGTAGCACTTCCATACCCGCCAATACACCATAAATACCGTCAAAACGACCACCTTTCGGTTGCGTATCTAAATGGCTACCCATCACAATCGGTAGCGCAGTTGTAGAGAGACCTTCACGTCTTAAAATTAAATTTCCAATTTCATCATAATGGATTGAAAGATTAATTTTTTTTGCCCAACCTATCAATAAAGAGCGCCCAGCAACATCTTCATCTGATAATGCTAAACGTGTATTTCCGCCTTTATCCGTTGCGCCAATTTTTGCCATTTCCATTAGCATTTGCCACAAACGTTCCGCATTCGCTTTCATTACTAGAAACATCCATTTTATAAAATAATTATTTGTGTCTTTACAAGAACACCAAATTTCATAAATTCACTCTAGAAAAAAAACTGAGCAGCAACAAGTGATATATTTTTAATCGAAGTATTAGTAAAACTTATACCCTCTTATTTCGCACAAATTTAATCGACAGCACTATTATAAATCGCTTACAAAACAAACCAACATTTAAAATAAGACATCGAACCAAAATGGACTAGCATATTGATATTGATCAGATTCATAAAAAATACAATTGAGTGCATAAAATGGAGTAAAACCAATACTGATTGTTTTTAATACAAAATTTATTTTATTCCACTCAAAACTGGATTTTTATATGACTAAAATTAATCCATTCACACTCAATCAATTTGATGAAAAAATAATCATTTTAAAATAAAAGAAAATAATACACGCGTAAATATTGCACTATTGCGAAGTCTTTTAAATAATTACGACTTCATAAAAACCTAGATAACTTTAGCCATCAAAAAACAAATATTGATAAAATACATAGGATTATTCTAATAATCACAGAATAATCCCATGTATGTCTAACCTAAAATAATGTACGATGGGCTTTAGAATGCCTTAGTGATACTAAAAATTACCGAATCATCTGCGTACTTTAATTCATTATTGATATTTGAATCGACATAGTACAAATCAAAAATAAAGTCGTTGTAGTTATAATTTCCGCCTACTTTATAGTCATAATATGAGTCTTCTTGATCCGTTGCCCATAAAACATCGTAGGCTTCATTACTTGAAAATTGATTAAAACCTACTTGAGCATAAGCAGACCATTTTTCAGCAAATGGATAATTGTAAGTACTTTCATAGCGAAGCATCTTGCCCGTATTGAAGTAATATTCAGGAGAATAATAGAAGGTAAAATTCAAGGTATCTTCAGCACCTAACAATCCTGTCCCCATTGCACCAACAGAGTATTCTTCATAATTAGGATCTGGTAAAGATTTATCAGCACCTGGATAATTAATGTCCGCGTATTGAACATTCAGTTTAAAACGATTATTTACCTGATAGTCATAACCCAAGTAATAATCAAGTTCAATACTACTGCCAATACCAAGTTCCTGATTCGATGAAAAAAGTTGCGCATATAAGCCTGAATCGTGGTCAACGCGTAAAAAAACCTGCACAGCTGGATCACCTTCTGTTTGTGAATAACCGCGTGAATAATAATCAGTTAAAAAGGAAACCGAACCACTGGTTGAAAACCCTTTTAATCTATTCGACTCTTCAACTGTTTCTGCGTGCGCACTCGAAATTGTCATCACTGCCAATAAACTACACATTAGCTTATTTGTCATCATTTCCCTTCCATCAATTCCATGATTTTTATTTGGTTTTTTTATTGTCATTCTTTTTTTACGAAAGCATAGAACCAATTCCAACAATTCAAGAGGAACCATTTAAGCATAAATAATTATATTATTTTTCATAAAGTTACAATTAACAATCAATAAAAACTGCAACTTGAGAAACAAATTAAAGCCAAACGATGCAAAGAAAACCCTGAATTAGTGTCCAAATAGGAAAATGAAACCTCTTAAAAAAGGTATTCAATTGGCATCAATTACATGGGGCTGATCGACATTTAAATACTTATCAACTCCACCATTGAACTCAAATTTATCTTCATATTTTTCAAACTAAAGAGTTTAAATTGACTCAATACTATGAAGATATAGAAATTTATACATTCTGCTAATGATTCATGTTAAAGACACTTCTTAACTCATTAATAAAATATTGTTCAACTAAAGATAACTCACGATCTTTATGCCATGCTAATGAAATGGGAATAATTGATACATAAGGAAAAGGTGGAAGTTGCTTAAATAAATGATAGCTGCTACTTTTTTCAATGATATTTTTAGGTAGTAGACCAATTCCAATTCCATTTTTAATAAAACGAATCACTTCATCCATATTATTTGTGGTGACAAGCAATCGGTTATTTTTCAAAATTTTTTCTCGAACTTCACTTAGCGGCGACAAAGGATCATTTAATTGTTCACTTTGAAAAGAAATGAAGCCATGCCCTTTAACTTGATCTATGGTCTCGATATTTTCTGAATACAACACATGTTGATCACTACAAAATAAAGCATATTTTTGATTAATTAAGGTCTGATAGTTTAATTTAGAATGCTGAATTTGATTTATCCCAATCCCTAGTGCTGGAATTTTTTGTAATAGTAATTGTTGAATTTCTTTACTTTTAAGCACATCAACTTGAAAATCTACCTGCGGATATTTCTGATGAAAATCATGTAATAATTTGTCGTACCGCATCGACTCAATCCGACTGAGTACTAAAAGTTTAATTGTTCCAGATAAACTATTTTTTTCAGTATTTAATTTTTCCTCATAATCCATCAACTGACTGTAAATCATCATACTGGCTTCAAATACAATCTCACCTGTGGCTGTTAAATAAAACTTTCCTCCCGTCCGTACAATTAGCGTTTCACCAATCTGTTCTTCCAGTCTTTTTAAACTTTGACTGATGGCCGACTGAGTCAAAAATAATTTAATAGCCGCTTTATTCAAACTCCCTTCTTGTACAATCACACGAAAAATACGCAGCAAAGACCAATTACATTTATCGAGTAATACATTTGATCTCATAGCTACACCTCATCCTCTGCGATCTCATAAACATTATTATGATCATATCAAAAATATAAAAACCTAATTTTTACCCTGCACTGACATCTGAGTACTTCCGACACCATTACATATGTACGTTTCCACAAGACTCCAAGATTAGAATATAGGACTATGTAAAATTTGTCCTTTTTGATGTCCATAGACGAGAGCCATTTGGATCTAAATACTCAGAGCCAATTAATATTAATCATCGAGGATGCCCCTAACTCCTAAAAGTTGAGACTTTCAATCACACGGCTATTTTTTTATCAGTAATATGGATTAATTTGTGAGAAAAATATGAAAAAAAAAGCCCCCTGTAACTACAGAGGGCTTTTTAAATTTGGCGGAAGCGGTGAGATTCGAACTCACGGAGGGGTATAAGCCCTCGTCGGTTTTCAAGACCGGTGCATTAAACCGCTCTGCCACGCTTCCATGTGCGCCATCATACGGAGCTTTTGTTTTGATGACAAGTAAAACTTACTGTCAAAGCAACCAACTGCATATTGTTTCATCAAAAACTTATAATTTCGAAGCGATTTCTGCACCTTCACGAATCGCACGCTTCGCATCTAGCTCAGCAGCCAGTTTAGCACCACCAATAATGTGATAATTCGCGAGTGTATTTTGCTCAGCACTTGGCATCAGATCCTTTACAGACTCCTGCCCTGCACATACAACGATAGTATCAACACGTAGCAATTGATCTTGTCCTGCCATACCCACCCAAAGCCCTTCATTAGTCACAGCTTTGTACTGAACTCCACGCAACATACGTACTGCATGCTTTTTCAACTGTGCACGGTGTACCCAACCCGAAGTTTTACCTAAACCTGCTCCAAGTGCTGAGGTTTTACGTTGTAATAAATAAATCTCACGAACAGGCGGATGAACTTCTGCGACCTGCGTGCCTCCTTCAGAAACATAATTCGGGTTTGGATCTACGCCCCATTCACGTTGCCAATCTGCAAGTGGTTGTGGCTGAGGTTGATGCTCTGGTTTCAATAAATACTCAGACACATCAAAACCAATCCCCCCAGCACCAATCACCGCAACTTTTCGACCGACAGGTGCGCCGCGTAACACTTCTGCATAAGACAAAACTTGCGGTAAGTCACTCCCTTCGATACGTAATGCACGTGGCACAACACCTGTTGCAATGATAATTTCCTCAAAGCCTTCACGCTCAAGCTGCTCACGATTCACCTTGGTGTTTAAACGTAAGTCGACGCCAGTTTTTTCAATCTGTACTTTGAAATAACGAATGGTTTCATGAAACTCTTCTTTACCCGGTACAACTTTTGCCAAGTTGAACTGACCACCCACCTCATGACTTGCTTCAAACAAAGTCACTTGGTGTCCACGACTGGCTGCAACCGTCGCGGCCGACATACCTGCGACACCACCACCCACAACCGCAACTCGTTTCGGTTGTTTAGTTTTCAAATAAACCAACTCTGTTTCAAACGCTGCACGTGGGTTGACTAAACAGGTTGCACGTAGGTTTTTAAAAGTATGATCTAAACATGCTTGGTTACAAGCGATACACGTATTGATCTCGTCGATACGATTAGTCGCTGTTTTATTCACCCAAAAAGCATCGGCCAATAATGGACGCGCCATTTGCACCATATCCGCTTTGCCCGATGCCAAAATCTCTTCTGCCGTGTCTGGCATATTAATACGGTTTGAAGCAATCACTGGCACAGCCACGTGCTTTTTCACTTCCGCAGTATAGTCAACAAAAGCAGCACGTGGGACAGAAGTCACAATAGTTGGAATACGTGCTTCATGCCAGCCAATCCCTGTATTCAACAAGGTAATGCCTGCTTTTTCTAGTGCTTGCGCAATGGTAATCACTTCTTGCATGGTATTGCCATCATGCACTAAATCTAGCAATGACAAACGGAAGCAAATAATAAATTTCTCGCCGACTTGTGCACGTATCCCTTTGACAATTTCGACCGCAAAACGCATACGGTTTTCAATCGGCCCACCCCAACGGTCTTCACGTTGATTCACATGACGGCTTAAGAACTGATTCAGTAAATAACCTTCTGAACCCATAATTTCCACACCGTCATAGCCTGCCTTTTTGGCAAGACTAGCGCAGTTAACATAGTCATCAATGGTATTCAAAATTTGCTTTTCAGACATTTGACGCGGTTTAAAAGGCGAAATCGGCGACTTGATTGGGCTGGCAGAAACCACAAAAGGTTGGTAGCCATAACGTCCAGCATGCAAAATTTGCATTAAAATTTTTGCGCCATGCTTATGTACCGCATGCGTCACCAAACGATGCGGAGCAATATCCCCCAGCGTATTCATCGTTCCACCCGCAGGAAGAAGCCAACCTTGACGGTTTGGAGAAATCCCGCCTGTAATGATCAGGCCAACACCGCCTTTAGCACGCTCACCGAAGTATGCTGCCAATTTTGGATAATTATAAAAACGATCTTCCAAGCCCGTATGCATGGAGCCCATCACCACACGGTTTTTAATGGTGGTAAAACCCAAATGTAAGGGTTTTAAAATATGTGCATAGCTATTGGTTGTCATCATGAATCCTTATCTTTGGCTTTGCAACTTGTTGCATACTACTTTAGCTGTTTTTTAAAATATTGGGATGACAATTTATAAAAAATTCTTGGCATCTACGGTCAATTCAACTGAGCTCTCAAAAACATACGACAATAAAAAAAACCAGTGACGCTGCCCTCACTGGTTTAGTTTTTTAGACCAAAGCCCTTTACTGCCAATGCTTTAACTTACTGGTTTGACCAATACCCACATTAAAACTATTGGTTGGATCAAGCTTTTCATAATGCGTTCGTAGTGCAGGTTTTGCTACATATAAATGTCCGACATTATGCTCAGCTGGGTATTCGGCCCCACGCGCATCCAGTAAATGCCACATTTGGTGTTCCATCGCCAAAGGATCCACGCCCTTTTTCACAATATAGTCCTGATGAAACACATGACATAAAAAGTGACCATAATAGAGTTTATGAACAATCAGATCATCCATCTCTTTGGGTAAAGTTTCCACCCACTCTCGATCATTACGACGTAATGCAATATCCAGAGCCACAATATCTTCAACCTCTGAACGGTGCGTATCCCGATAGCGAATTGCTGCACCTGCAACGGCAAAGCGATGTAAAAATGCTTTACGTCCTTCTTCCTCGGTACAGTGGAAAAAATCACCTGAGGTTTTATCTTGGAAATAACGTTTTAAAAAGCTTTCAACTTGCTCGACATCTTGATTTTCAATCCGAATAACCAAATGATGTTCATACAGATCACGGAAGGCATTCATCCGTTTCGGTAAATGATTGGGCAAAAATTTGGTGATCAATTGCAGGACTTTATCTGACAGTCCTTTCACACCAAATTTTTCTAAGTACGCATCGACCTTATCTTTCATTGCAAATGCAGCAGGTACTTTGGCTGTACCGAGTTTTTCAATGAACATGAAGGTGTCTTTACCGTACTCTGCCCCAATGTCATAAGCCACGCGGTGGATGTATTCCCCTGCAATCGGCAATCGCGGCAAATCTTTTAGTAAAAAACGGCGGATTTCAGTCAAATCATCATGTGAATTTGTACCCACGTAGAATACTTGGCTTGGAATTTTTTCAAAGGTATCCAAACGTACGGCAAAAACACACACTTTACCCGCCGAACCCGATGCTTCATATAAACGAGACGGATCGGCATTAAAACGTGCAGGCGTATTTTCATCAACTTGTTTAACATCATGTCCATAACGATGGTCCGATGCGCAGCAGCCTGAGTTATTAATAATATCGCCGATTTGATAATTTTTCGTTTCAAGCTTGCTTAGAATTTCTTCAGGTGTTTCGCCTAGGTTCACTCCCAAGTGATTAACCAACTCTAACTGACCATCATCATTAACACGGGCATACAATGCCAGCTCAGTATAAGCAGGACCACGGCGCACCAAAGCACCGCCTGAGTTATTACAGACGCCACCTAAAACTGAAGCTCCAATACACGATGAACCAATCACCGAATGTGGCTCCCGATTAAATGGCACCAATTCTTTTTCAAGTCGATCTAGTGTTGCACCGGGTAGACAAATCACTTGCTGACCGTCATTAATAACCTGAATGCCAACCAAACGACGCGTGCTGATCAGAACCACAGGACGGTCATAGTCATCGCCAAAAGGCGTTGAACCACCGGTCAAACCTGTATTGGCTGCTTGCATAATCACAATACAATCTGCATCAACAGCCGCTTGCAGTACTTGCCACTGTTCCAGTAATGCCCCTGGTGCAACAACAGCCAGTACTTTCCCTGCACCGTAGCGACGACCTTGGCGGTATAAACGTGTGTCTTTATCGTCAGTTAAAACGTGTTGTTTACCAACAATGGTGATGAGTTTTTGAATAGTTTGCTGTGGAGATAATTGAGTTTGCATAAGGAGTTTTCCTATTCCAAATTTTAATTAAGGAATAATGTTTATTTATTCATTTATTTAACTTCTTATATTCGAATTCAAAGTGCAAAGATCAATTCCATATTTGAAATCCCCCCTATATCTCCCTTTTCCAAAAGGGGACTTTTCTTTTACCTAGATCAATTCAAGTAAAAACAAGCCCCTCCGTTTACAAAGGGAGAGTATTGCAAATTTTACAATCAATTAATTTGCAACATTCCCCTCTTTTATAAAGAGGGGTCAGGGGAGATTTACATTGTGAATTAAAACAACTTCACACTATCCATTTTCATACAATAGAAATTATTAAAAACTTACTCAGCCAACTCTCGCTCTAACTTCACTAAACAGTCAGACGTAATATCAGCAATGGTTTTTGCACCTGTTAAAGTCATTGCCACACGCATTTCTTTATCAATCAGTTCCAATAGATTTGAAACACCTTCACCGCCTGCTGCACCGAGTGCATAAACAAAAGCACGACCGAGCATACACGTGTCCGCACCCAACGCCAGCATACGTACCACGTCTAAACCATTACGAATACCCGAATCCGCGAGGATTTTAATATCACCCTTGACTGCATCTGCAATTGGCGGAAGTGCACGTGCAGAAGATAAAACGCCATCCAGCTGACGACCACCGTGGTTTGAAACCACAATCCCATCTGCACCGAAACGCACTGCATCTTTGGCATCTTCAGGATCCAGAATTCCTTTAATGACCATTGGCCCATCCCAAAACTCACGAATCCACTCAAGGTCTTTCCATGAAATAGACGGATCAAAGTTAGAACCTAACCAACCAATATAATCTTCTAGGCCTGTAGGCTTACCTAAGTATTTAGAAATATTGCCCAAGTCATGCGGACGTCCCATCATGCCGACATTCCACGCCCAATGTGGGTGGAAACACGACTGCATATAACGGCGCATTGCTGCATTTGGGCCACTCATACCCGAGTGGGCATCACGATAGCGCGCCCCCGGAACAGGCATATCCACAGTAAACACCAAGGTTGAACAGCCTGCCGCTTTAGCACGCTCCAAAGCATTTTTCATGAAACCACGGTCACGTAGTACATAGAGCTGGAACCACATTGGACGTTGAATCGCAGGCGCCACTTCCTCAATTGGACATACTGAAACGGTAGACAGTGTAAATGGAATACCCTTTTTATCTGCAGCGACAGCAGCTTGAACTTCACCGCGGCGTGCATACATGCCTGTTAAACCCACAGGAGATAATGCAACAGGCATCGACAAAGTTTCATCAAACAGTTTGGTCTCTAAACTTAACTGTGACATGTCGTTCAGTACACGCTGGCGCAAAGCAATTTTTGATAAATCTTCTACATTGCGCTTCAGGGTATATTCTGCATACGCACCACCATCGATGTAATGGAATAAAAATGGCGGTAAACGACGTCGTGCCGCTTCACGGTAGTCATTGGCAGAAGAAATAATCATGCTTATATCCTGTTTAATCGACTGGCGCGCTGACGACGAGCTTCTTCTTCATCAATCATTCGCACCTGTTGTACTACAAACTCAATGTGTCCACAGACTGCTTTACGTGCAGCTTCTGGATCACGACGTTCAATTGCATTCATGACTTGAAAGTGCTGATCATGCAATTGATCAAAACGGTGTGCTTCGCTATAGACTTTTCGACGTCCCAAAGCGACGTTGAACTGCAACAAATCGAACAGACCACGCATCATCTGAATCAAAACCAAATTATGAGATGCTTCAGCAATCGCTAAATGAAATTTCGCATCTGCACGAGCCGCCTCGTCATCATTTCCCAAAGCCTGAAAATGGTTAATCTGATCATAATGATGTCGGATGTTCACCAGATCTTCTTGGGTTGCGCGTTGTGCTGCATACCACGTCGTCCCACCTTCTAAAATAATGCGCGCCTCTTGCACATCAAATCGGTAAGCAGGATCTTCACTTATCAAATTACTAATCGGTTGTACGATTTGATAACTGGACCACGTTGCTGGTAATTGTTTTAAAAAAGTCCCCGCCCCCACTTTGCTGACCAACATACCCATGCTGGTCAGTTGCGAAATGGCCTCTCTTAAAGAAGAGCGAGAGACTTGAAGCTGTTCACACAGTTTTCTTTCAGCAGGCAGACGGTCTCCAACTTGCATATTGCTTTGTTCAATCAATACACGCAGGCTTTGTACAGCTTTATCGGAGACTTTCATCTGCTTTCCTTAACGTTGATACACAATTTGTGTTATGGAATCATCCATGGGAACACATAGGCTTGTAGAGTAATCATAATACCCATCATAATTGTGAACGTTATACTGTGTTTTAAGGTAAAACGGAATAAATCAGACTCTTTACCAACCAGTCCTACCGCCGCACACGCAATCGCAATCGATTGAGGTGAAATCATCTTACCGGTCACACCACCACTGGTATTGGCTGCCACCAGTAAAACTTCTGGCACACCAATTTGCTGAGCTGTAGTGGCTTGAAGCGCTGAAAACAGTGCATTGGCAGAAGTATCTGAACCTGTAAGGAATACACCCAACCAACCCAAGAAAGGCGAGAAGAACGTAAATGCTGAACCTGTATGTGCAAGGGCCAAAGCCAAGGTCGAAGACATACCCGAATAGTTTGCGATAAAAGCAAAAGACAACACCATACCAATTGAATAAATGGGAACTTTCAATTCATTCAGGGTTTCACCAAAAGTTACCACAGCATCTTTCGGTTTCATCTTCAAATAGGCAATGGTGATCAATGCTGCAATAAAGATCGCAGTTCCTGTCGCTGAGATCCAATCAAACTTGTAAATCGCGTCATAGTCTTTAATTTCAGCAACCACGGGTGGCATTTTTTGAATCATTTGATGCAAAAATGGCACTTTGATTGAAATCACGAGATCATGCAATGCACCGTCTTTGGCAAATAAATCCTTAAACGGTTTCACACTCCAGATTGTCACCATCACAGTTAAAATCGCGAATGGAGACCATGCTTTTGCAATTTGCCCTACAGTGTATTTTTGCTGTTTTTGTGCAGCCACATCTTCACTCATCGTTGCGTCTTGATCTGCAAAACGGAAAATGTGCTTCGGCTGCCAGTATTTAAACAAAATTGTTAAAGAAATCAGGGATGCAATTGCAGCCGTAATATCAGGTAATTCTGGACCAACAAAGTTAGAAGTTAGGTATTGTGCAATTGCAAAGCTACTTGCACCCACCACAACTGCAGGCCATGTTTCTTTAACACCGCGCCAGCCATCCATAATCGCCATAATCCAGAACAACACGATTGGCACCATAAATGGTAGCTGACGGCCCACCATTTGGCTGATTTCCATCGTATCGACACCAGAGACTTGTCCAGCAACAATAATTGGAATACCCATTGCACCAAAAGCCACAGGAGCTGTGTTTACAATGAGGCACAGACCTGCTGCATATAAAGGTTTAAAGCCTAAACCGACTAATAGCGCAGCGGTAATCGCCACAGGAGCACCAAAGCCTGCCGCACCCTCTAAGAAGGTACCAAAAGCAAAACCCACCAACAGCATTTGTAAACGCTGGTCTTCAGTAATTGAGAGAATAGAAGAACGAATGATGTCAAACTGGCCTGTCTTCACTGAAATTTTATACAGGAATACCGCACCAATAATGATCCATGCAATTGGCCATAAACCGTAGAGGAAACCATAAGCCATCGATGCGAATGCCATCAGCACCGGCATCTTATAGGCAAATAAAGAGACAAGAAGTGCAAGTACAACAGTGATCGTACCTGCCACACTGCCTTTTAAACGAAATACCGCGAGCGCCAAAAAGAAGAATATAATCGGAATCAGTGCAATTAGACTTGAAATCCAAATATTCCCCATCGGGTCATACATTTGCTGCCATTGAAGCATTGTCATCTCCTTGAAATGCTTACTAAGATTTAATTTTGAGCATATTATTGGCACTTTTGCCAATATTGGACAGACCAATATGAGCGACTGTAAAGAGAAACAAACCAATAATGACTTATACTTGGCTTATTTTGATTTAAAATGAAGTAAAACTTCAATTAAAAATTAATATTGGTACGACCAATATCAGCTACATTTATAAACCAGATCATATTTCAATCAAATTAATATCATTGTTTTTACTGATGTTTTTATTAAAATAATGCCAATTTTAGACTTTAGTCTAATAATATAAAAAATAATCACCCAACTTAAATCCAGCTTAATACTCAAAAAATGGAAAAATCACACAATATTGGTAATACCAATTTAAAACCAAACCAACTTCCCCACTTTTCTGATTAATTTACAGCCTAAACATCTTCTAAAAAGACAAAAAGTGAGCACACAATATAGAAACCGATTTTATCCAGAAATTTTTCAACAGTATCGATATGCACATGAACTTTAATATTTTTAAAGCCCTATGATTTTTTAGAAAAACCATTTGGAAAAGTGCTACAATCGCGGACATATGTATTCTTTCAGGCCACCCATTCTCGGTGCCTATATTTATATCGTTAGGATTAACAATGACTGATAATGCAACTATCTTGCAGAATGTCCCAGTTGGCAAAAAAGTTGGTATTGCCTTCTCTGGTGGTCTAGATACTTCAGCTGCACTTTTGTGGATGAAACAAAAAGGCGCAGAACCTTATGCTTATACAGCAAACTTAGGTCAGCCTGATGAAGACGACTACGATGCGATTCCAAAAAAAGCGGAAGCGTATGGCGCAGTAAAAGCTCGCTTAGTTGACTGCCGTTTACAGCTTGCACTTGAAGGTATTGCTGCAATTCAATGTGGTGCGTTCCACATTTCAACTGGTGGTGTACCGTATTTCAACACGACGCCATTGGGTCGTGCAGTAACAGGGACTATGCTTGTTACCGCAATGAAAGAAGATGATGTCAACATCTGGGGTGATGGTTCAACATATAAAGGAAACGATATTGAACGTTTCTACCGTTATGGTTTATTGACCAACCCTGCACTTAAAATCTATAAGCCTTGGTTAGACCAAACGTTTATTGATGAATTAGGTGGCCGTGCTGAAATGTCGCAATTCTTGATCGACAACGGCTTTGACTACAAAATGTCAAAAGAAAAAGCTTACTCAACTGACTCAAACATGTTGGGTGCGACCCACGAAGCAAAAGATCTTGAATACCTCAATGCAGGGATCAAAATTGTTGACCCAATCATGGGCGTTGCATTCTGGAAAGACGACGTAGAAGTTAAAGCTGAAGAAGTATCTATTACTTTTGAAGAAGGCTTCCCAGTTGCAATCAATGGTCAACGCATTGAAGACCCTGTTGAGTTCATTCTTGAAGCCAACCGTATTGGTGGTCGTCATGGTCTAGGTATGTCTGACCAAATCGAAAACCGCATTATTGAAGCAAAATCTCGCGGTATTTATGAAGCTCCTGGTATGGCTCTACTTCATATTGCTTATGAGCGTCTTGTAACTGGTATTCATAACGAAGATACGATTGAACAGTATCGTATTAACGGTCTACGTTTAGGCCGTTTACTTTACCAAGGTCGTTGGTTCGACTCTCAAGCATTAATGCTTCGTGAAACTGCACAGCGTTGGGTTGCGAAAGCCATCACTGGTACAGTAACTTTAGAGCTTCGTCGCGGTAATGACTACACCATCATGAACACAGAGTCTGAAAACCTCACTTATGAAGCTGAGCGTTTGACGATGGAGAAAGGTGATTCAATGTTTACGCCAATGGACCGTATTGGTCAGTTAACTATGCGAAACTTGGACATTACCGATACTCGTGCGAAACTTGGTATTTATACCAATACTGGTTTGCTTGCAGTCGGTACAGGTTCTGCTGTTCCACAGTTAAAAGACAAAAACAAGTAAGTTTGTTGAATGTCAAAAAAACCGCTCTTATGAGCGGTTTTTTTATTTTAGCGATTCATTCTATACACGTCGATGTGGTTAAAGGCTGATAATAAATCTGATTACGCCCCAATTGCTTGGCACGGTATAAAGCCTGATCTGCGATCCCTAGCAACTCGACTTTGCTCAAATCAACCTCGCCTTTAAAGACTGTAATCCCTAAACTAATGGTGACAAATGGCGATACTTCAGACATTTCATGCGGAATTTCCAACCGCTCAATCGCTCGGTAAATATTCGAAGCAACCGCATAAGCGCCATGTGCATCGGTTTCTGGCAATAAAACTACGAATTCTTCGCCACCATAACGCGCCACAAAATCCATATGCCGAATCGCATTTTTAATAGATTTTGCAATCGATGAAATCACATCATCGCCCTTTTGGTGACCATAACAGTCGTTATATTTTTTAAAGAAATCAACATCAATAAACAAAATCGACAAGGGTGTTTCATCCTGACGTGATTGCTCATAATAGGTATCCATCATTTCGTCAAAATTACGCCGATTTGATATCTTCGTCAGCTCATCATTCTGACTCAAATGCAGCAATTCTGAAGTATGTATTCGATGTATTTTTTCACTAATTTTAGCACGGCGAATATTTAAAAAAATGATGCGCTCGCGAGCATAAATCATACGACTAATGATAAACCCCAGTAAACAGCTACCAAACATCACACGCCCCATCACGATCGCATCAAACTTAACTAAAGTCGAAATGAGCACTAAAAATGAAACCCCAGCAGCTACTATGCCTGTGATAAAAACATATCCTGGTTTTACCCCAGTCAGTAAAAACCCCAATACATAAATCATGCAGATAATCATCATTGCTTGATGGCGCAAAGCTTCGGTATGTACCGACATGGTCAACCAAGTCGTCGAGACCACAGCCCAAAACACAGCAAACATGGCTGCATAAGCAAAAAAAGGCTTTAGTTTGGTAAAGTGTGAAAAAACATAAAGGAATAAAAGACAAACAGCACCATTTAGCAGCCCCAGTAAACAATGAATAAAATCTTGTTTAAAGTGAGAATGTTCAATAATCCAGTAATCCCCCGGAATCATTAAAATGGCAAAAACAAAATAAGCCAAAACACCAGACCAAAGAAAGTCATTAATATTGCGACGCGCGCGCTCTAAGTTTAGCCGCCAAAACTCTTGCTCTAATTTCTGAGGAAAAACCTGACCAATACGACGGTTGTGTCGTGTAATCAGCTCTTCCATTTTTTCTTTATCGTACTGAAGTTTGGCGAGGTTGTATTTATATTCCATACCAGACCAGATTTAATTCTTGTAGTTGCTTAAAAATAACACAAATTTACAAAGATAAATCATAATAATCAGACAAGATGCCTTTATTTGTCATTACCATTTTTGCTGTATATGCATTATCATCTGTTTTATTTCTTTGACAGAAATCGCCTTGAATACGATTACGATTCTCCAGCCAGATGACTGGCACGCTCACCTTCGTGATGGTCTTGCATTACAACGTACGGTTCCCGATTTAGCCCAACAGTTTTCACGCGCTATTTGTATGCCAAATACCGTACCTCCCGTTAAAACGGTTGAGGAAGCGAATGCGTACCGAGAACGCATCATGGCGCATGTACCAGAAGGCAATGCCTTCGACCCACGCATGGTGTTGTATTTTACTGACACAACTTCGCCTGAAGAAGTCAAGAAAATTAAAAATTCTGAGTTTGTAAACGCGATTAAACTCTACCCTGCTGGTGCGACCACCAACTCAGACAATGGTGTAAGCGACATTCGTAAAGTCTATGCTGTCATTGAGCAACTTGAAGAGCATCAGGTTCCATTACTGTTGCATGGTGAAGTTACACACAATCATGTCGATATTTTTGACCGTGAAAAGCGCTTCTTAGACGAAGTTCTTTCTCCGTTGCTGAAACAATTTCCAAAACTGAAATTGGTTTTAGAACACATTACGACTAGTGAAGCGGCCAACTTTGTTTTAGAACAAGACCGCAATGTGGCTGCAACCATTACTCCACAGCATTTACTGTTTAACCGTAATGATATGTTGGTTGGTGGCATTAAACCGCACTTCTATTGCTTACCGATTTTAAAACGTCAAACCCATCAGCAAACTTTGCTCGAAGTTGCGACCAGTGCCAACCCTAAGTTTTTCTTAGGTACAGACAGTGCACCGCACTCTAAAAATGCCAAAGAAAATGCATGTGGATGTGCAGGCTGCTACAGCGCGCCAACGGCAATTGAACTTTATGCTCAAGCATTCGATCAAGTGGGTAAGCTTGAACGCCTTGAAGGTTTTGCCAGCCACTTTGGTGCAGACTTCTACGGTCTACCGCGCAATACTTCAACAATTACACTGGTAAAAGAAGACCAAGTCATCCCTGAGAGTTTAGACTATTTGGATGGTGAACACATTATTCCGCTGTATGCGGGTAAAACCATTCAATGGAGAAAAGTGTGACAAATGAAACATTGCCAATAATTGGTCAGCGTTTCCGTGGTTTTCTACCTGTTGTTGTCGATGTCGAAACAGCAGGTTTTAATGCACAGACCGATGCCTTATTGGAAATTGCCGCAATTCCGATTATTTATAATGAAGAAGGTCAATTTGTACCGGGTCCTGCACATCATGCGCATATCAACCCATTCGAAGGTGCAAATCTAGACCGTCGCTCATTGGACTTTATTGGTATTGATCCCTTTAATCCCATGCGTATGGCCATGGCCGAAGACGAAAAAACAGCATTAAAACGTATTTTTAAAGCCGTCAATGAAGTTCGTCGCCAACAGAACTGTACACATGCGGTCTTGGTTGGTCATAACGCTCACTTTGATTTAGGTTTTGTACAAGCAGCGATTGCACGTACAGGAACCAAAAATCAAAACCCATTTCACAGTTTTTCAGTATTTGACACCGTCACCCTAAGTGCTGTGATGTTTGGTCAGACTGTTCTTGCGAAGTCATGTATTCAAGCTGGGATTGAGTTCGATGGTAAAGAGGCCCACTCGGCTTTATACGATACTCAAAAGACCGCCGAACTGTTCTGTTATATTTTGAACAAACTCGCACCACACCTACTTGACACTCTGATGGCGGATCAATAAGATACCGCCATCCTCGCAACGTCCCTATCGTCTAGAGGCCTAGGACATCGCCCTTTCACGGCGGTAACCGGGGTTCGAATCCCCGTAGGGACGCCATCTTATTCTATTTCTAGAACACATCACTTTTCATTTAATCGGCTATTGACCACCGATGTTTCATTTCAGTTTTAACCATACGCTCGCTATACTATGGTCTGTGTTTTTCAAGGTTGATTGTTATGCTTAAGAAAATTCTAATCTTTTTATTAATTCTATCGCCTTCTATTTTTTATCTATGGTTTGTCCAACAAGGAACCAATAACACTAAACAAGACCCTGTCGCACAAGAAATCCACTCAAGTGTTGAAAACATCCCTTCTTACCCAACACCTGACCACTAAAAGATAGTCTTTAAGCATTTGTTTTTTAAATTGATACCGATAGTTCATCAGAAAATTTCAATTCACGTGATTTTTCATCTTATTAAAAACTAGAATATAACTTTAAGCCCATTCTTTGATTTTCTATGCAATCTGCAACGCCGCCTTCGCAGTCGTCAACTGATTCACTGCAAAATACCTCATTAAAACGTGCCATGAGCACACGCCACCTGATCATGTTATCGCTTGGTGGTGCCATTGGTACAGGCCTGTTCATGGGCTCAGGCGAAGTGATCTCTCAGGCAGGCCCTCTCGGTGCTGTGCTGGCTTATATTATTGGGGGTTTGATCGCATATATGGTCATGCTTTGCCTTGGAGAGCTTGCAGTACATTTACCTGTTTCTGGTTCATTTGGTGCCTTTGCAACACGTTATATTGGCCCTGGCACAGGTTATATGGTTTCGTGGATGTATTGGCTCGGCTGGTCGGCAACACTTGGCACCGAATTTACCGCAGCAGCCATTTTGGTACAGGAATGGTTCCCACAAACGTCGATCTGGTTATGGACGTTAATCTTTGCCAGTGGTGTACTGATTTCAAACCTCAGTTCAACCCGAGCTTTTGCAGAGTCTGAGTTTTGGCTGTCCATGATCAAAGTCGCCACTGTACTTATTTTCATTCTATTAGGCTTTGCCTGTATCTTCGGTATCATCCCTTTTCAGGGGTATGAGTCTGCACCCTTATTTAACAACTTAACCGCACAAGGCTGGCTACCGAATGGTCTTATTCCGTTGTTTACCACCTTATTAATTGTGAATTTCGCTTTTAATGGCACAGAAATGATTGGTATTGCCGCAGGTGAAACTGAAAACCCAGAAAAAAATGTACCCAAAGCCATTCATGCCGCGGTTTGGCGCCTGATTATTTTCTTTGTTGGTACAATCATTGTCATCAGTTCATTGCTCAGTTATAGCAACACAGGTTTACAAGTAGGTGGACATGGCGGCTTAAGCAG
This sequence comes from Acinetobacter sp. BWR-L5, assembly GCF_039655985.1. NCBI lineage: Bacteria > Pseudomonadati > Pseudomonadota > Gammaproteobacteria > Moraxellales > Moraxellaceae > Acinetobacter > Acinetobacter sp. BWR-L5. The sequence goes on from NZ_JAGFEV010000001.1 coordinate 245,431, forward strand.
CAGCCCGTTTGTGACTGTATTTACCCAGATGGGTATTCCTTACGCCGAAGATTTTATCCGTTTTGTGATTATCACGGCATTATTATCAACCGCAAACTCAGGCTTATATGCTGCATCACGCATGATGTGGGCCCTGTCCTCACAAAACCAACTCCCCAAGCTTTTTGCCAAAGTAAGTAAATCTGGGGTGCCTTATATTGCCATTTGGGTCACCATGATTGGAGGCTTGCCGGGCTTGCTCTCTGAGCAATTTGGTGCAGATGTCATTTTTAAGAACCTAATGGGTATTGCAGCTTTTACCATGGTGATTGTCTGGATGAGTATTTGCTGGAGTCAGTTTAACTTCCGCCGCCAATGGTTAAAGCAAGGGCGGGCTTTATCGGAGCTGCAATTCCGTACCCCTTGGTATCCGTTCGTTCCGATCCTAGGCTTTATCTGCTGTACAGCAACAGGCTTAAGTATGGCGGCTGACCCTGAAATGCTTTCAGGTTTTATTGGCTGCTTGCTCTTTATGGCGGCTTGCTATGCCAGTTACTATTGGCTCTATCATAATAAAAACTAAGAATCTTAAAACTAACAGTGAGCTCAAGCTTATTTTTTGGGCTCACTTTTGCAACAATAAAAAAATTCATTCAATTTAATTACTTGTTTTGCCTAATGTTTGAACTTTCAACCATCACAGAGCAAAAACCCTTTTGACAAATAGGCCTTTAATCCTTAATATACGCATCACCTCGCAACGTCCCTATCGTCTAGAGGCCTAGGACATCGCCCTTTCACGGCGGTAACCGGGGTTCGAATCCCCGTAGGGACGCCATCTCTTGATCTTATCCGATCAACACTTATTCATAATTACTATTATTTCATTGCAGATTTGCAGTTTTTCACTACAATAGCCCGCTTCATTCCTGAACTTATTAACGCTTATGCACTCATCTCCGAATGATGCTTCGCATCAGGGCAATTCTGCGCCTTTAAAACGCGCTATGAGTACTCGACATCTGGTTATGATTTCGCTTGGTGGCGCAATCGGGACTGGCCTATTTTTAGGATCGGGTGAAGTCATTGCACAAACGGGGCCTGTAGGTGCCATTATTTCTTATTTCCTTGGCGGGATCATTGCATATATGGTCATGCTGTGTTTAGGGGAACTTGCTGTTCATATGCCTGAGTCTGGCTCATTTGGCGCCTATGCCAAACGCTATATCGGACCAGGTACAGGTTATACCATCACATGGCTGTACTGGCTAACGTGGTCAGTCACGCTAGGAACCGAGTTTACAGCTGCCGCACTGCTCATGCAGGAGTGGTTTCCAGATAGTTCAATGTGGATGTGGACTCTAATTTTTGGTGCATTTGTATTTAGTTTAAATATGATTTCGACCAAATGGTTCGCAGAATCTGAGTTTTGGTTGGCTTTAGTCAAAGTTATCACCGTTGTTATTTTTATTTTATTGGGTCTACTCGCTATTTTTGGCGTGATTGGCTACAGAGGCTATGAAGCTGCGCCTTTATTTAGCAACTTAACAGCTCAGGGTTGGTTCCCAGAAGGCTTGTTCCCTATCTTTACCACCATGTTGATCGTGAACTTTGCATTTTCTGGTACAGAGCTGATTGGTGTTGCTGCGGGTGAAACCAAAGATCCTGCTAAGAATGTACCCAAAGCCATCAATACTGCGATTTTCCGCTTATTGATTTTCTTTGTGGGTACCATCTTGGTCGTGACTTCACTCCTTCCGCATCAAGAGGCAGGTTTAGCAGCTGAAGGCGTGAGTAGCAGTCCATTTGTAACCGTATTCCAGCACATTGGCATTCCTTATGCTGAAGATATCATTCGTTTTGTGATTATCACTGCGTTGCTATCTGCTGCGAACTCAGGACTATTTGCCGCTTCGCGTATGATGTGGTCGTTGTCTTACCAAAAACAGTTGCCAACAGTCTTCTCAAAAATCAATGCACGTGGTGTCCCTTACGTGGCAGTCATCGTGACCATGATTGGCGGTATGCCGGGTTTACTGTCTGAACAGTTTGCACCTGAAGCCATTTTTACAAACCTTTTAGGTATTGCAGCGTTTACCATGGTCGTCGTTTGGATGAGTATTTGCTTAAGCCAATTTAACTTCCGTCGCCAATGGTATAAACAAGGACGTAAAAAAGAAGAATTAGGTTTTGCAGCACCCCTGTTTCCTATTGTGCCAATCCTTGGCTTTATCTTCTGCTTTATCACCTGCGTCAGTATGGTGTTTGATCCAAGTATGCGTATTAGCTTCTTTGGTTGTTTACTGTTTATTGCAGTATGTTATGCCAGTTATTACACCTTTTATCACAAGAAATCTTAATCCTTACTGTTAAAAAGAGCGACTTCGGTCGCTCTTTTTTTTATACTGTTTTGATCAAGTACATCATCGGTGCATACACGATGAATATTGTATGGATTCATGGGATGAATCAGCAGCACAAGACTGCACGTACCCTGCTTCAACATTGGCTTGTGATCTTACAACAGGTACTGAGCGAACTTGGCCGCGCAGATGACCTTCCCTATCTTCAGCGGCACAGTCGGCTGGCCTTTTATGGAGATCTTCTAACACGTCAGCATTTAGAAAACACCCTCAATGCCAGCACCCTCATGCCACAACATTGGTCTCCTTTTTCTTTTTTACATCCTATTCACCTGACGCACACCGCTGCACCCAATATCGAACATCAAGCTGAAATTTCTAAAAACCCACAGCTCACCATTTCAGATGAACTCTCATTCAATAATAAAATTAAATACATCAGCCTCCTCGGCAAAGATCTGGCCTTACGCGACTTAGCTAGTTTAATCAACCACTTCCCAGAGCTGCATAGTAGCTTTATTCATCGTTTTTTGATGGAAGCGTATCTATATTTATCCAATCCACACTTCATCCACACCGTGCATACGCGTCTGCATGAGCACTTACACGGTACGAAACCCAATATTGTGATTGCCCACTCTTTAGGCAGCGTGATTGCCTATAATTATTTAATTCGACACCCTGAACTTAAGATTCAAACACTGATTACCCTCGGTTCACCACTTGCCTTTCGCGTTATACAGTGTCATTTACAGCAACCCATTCAACGGCCCGCTGCTTTATATGGCGATTGGATCAATTTTTATTCAGATGCTGATTTTCTGAGTGCTTTTCCACTGAACCAAAAACCGTTTGCTTTTACTCCTGCCATTATCAACAAGCAAATCACCACCGATCTTGCTCATCCTCATCTAATCGAAGGCTATTTACGCCATCCCGAGTTCATCAACAATTTGCTAAGTTTGCTTAAAAAATCGGCTTAAATCATATGATTTTTAATCATTTTATCTAGATTGTTTTAAATTTATGCACTCAACACAGAAAACTAGAATTATTTAGAGAAAAGCGTTTGACACCCCTCTATTTTCGCCCTAATATACGCCCACCTCTGAAACGTCCCTATCGTCTAGAGGCCTAGGACATCGCCCTTTCACGGCGGTAACCGGGGTTCGAATCCCCGTAGGGACGCCAATTTCAGAAGTAAAGTTTTATTAAGTCCCTATCGTCTAGAGGCCTAGGACATCGCCCTTTCACGGCGGTAACCGGGGTTCGAATCCCCGTAGGGACGCCATTACTTAAGATCAAAAGTAATTGGTTTTAAAACATCACTTCTGTACTGTCCCTATCGTCTAGAGGCCTAGGACATCGCCCTTTCACGGCGGTAACCGGGGTTCGAATCCCCGTAGGGACGCCATATTCGAGATTGATTCTTTCTAAAGTCATCTCACAAAAAAGCCCAAGCATTATGACTTGGGCTTTTTTATTGCTTGTCTATTTACGATCAACTTCAATTAAAGCGGTCGAGGCAAAAATGGCCTGTGGCGCAATCACAGTTTCATTCAAGGGAATGTTTTTCCCATATCGCTGTTGCATGAGTTGCTTGACTTCAGGCGAACTTAAATTAAATTGCTTCAGTTTGGATAACGGTGCCAACTCAATGCCTAAAGCATCATGATAGGCCTTCCAGACTATTTCTGAGCAATATAAAGCACGATTGTCCCACTCAAAATAAAGATCATAAGGCTGGCCTAAGTATTGTTCTGCGTTCTTGATCAAGTGCTGCTTTTGCTGAACAGTCAAATTCGTTTTAAAGCGCTTCACCACATAATGCCGTTCAACCCCGCGATCAATCCACTGCTGAAGTGCAGTATATTTCACAGGCTGAACCGCCTCTAAAACCCATGATTTTCCATTTTTATGAACAATTAAACCCATATGGCTATAACGGGACTTGGTCGCTTTTTGTATCCCTAAACTTTGCTGAGACTTCGAAACATGAAAAATAATATCGCCCGTTTGATAGGACATATTCGCCCATAGCAGCTGAGGACTTACCAACAGTAAAACAGCACTTAAAATCGCAACATTTCTATTTTTCATCCTAGATTTCCTTTATTCTTCTTTTATAGATACGATCAATCACTTAAAACTAAAAATATTTATGATCTTACATCATCTTCAAAACTCGCGTTCACAACGTATTCTTTGGCTACTTGAGGAACTTGAGCTATCTTATGAACTCAAGCTGTATGATGCAACACAAGCTAGACAAACGAATCTGAAATTTCCAACGCTCGACATTCCACATGATACTCAGACGATACGACTTACGGAAAGCAGCGCAATCGTAGAATACTTATGCCAACTGTGCCAGAAGTTGATTATTCCTCATAAGCATACACAGTATTGGAACTTCTGTTTTTATAGCCATTATAGCGATGCCAGTCTCATGCCCAATTTGGCATTGAAACAAGTTTTCCAACACATTAAACAACAAACACCTTTGCTTGTACGTTTTGTGAGTTTGGCCTTTCAAAGCGCGTTCAATCGTGCTTATTTAAACCCTGAGCTACATCGGCAACTTAAAGAAATTGATACCCACTTAAGCACGCATTCATACTTTGCAGGCGATGTGTTTAGTTATGTGGATATCTTGATGTGGTTTCCAATCTATGCGGCCAGTTATGCCACTCCGCAGTTTGCCCAGTATTAGTCTATTCAACACTATTTCACCCAAATACAAAGCAGACCTGCCTTTAATGCTGCAATGGCACGTGGGCAATGGTCTGCTTCTTATTTTGAACACTATTGGTCTATCACACAGTGAGGCTATGCTTAAGCTGACTTTCTAGAGTTGACTTGCCCCTTAATCACGGCTTTCACATTGCCTTTTAAATAATTAAAAAACACTTTGAGCGGTGACAGTTTCGGATTTGGTTGTTTACCTTCTGCGATATCCTTAAATTGTGCGGCATACCAGATCACTTCCATAATCGCCATTTTATCAATCATCGAAATGCCTGTTTTGATCTTATCGACTGCATAACGTACATCTTGCCCTGCAATTAAACGATTGGTCACGTCGGGTTCTACCGCAAATGGACGCGCCATCCCAATAAAATCACACGCGCCACTCGCTAAGGCTGCGTTCATACCCGCAGCAGTACGAAAACCGCCTGTCACCATCAACTTACACTGGACTTGTTCACGAATTTTTTCAGCAAACTCTAAAAAGTAAGCCTCACGTGCAATGGTCGACGCTTTACGTTTTTCTTGCTTCACCCCTGCCATCGCAGGTGCTTCATAGCTGCCCCCTGAAATTTCAATCAAATCAATCCCAGCCGCATCAATAGCTTTAAATGTCGCAATGACATCTTCTTCACTAATCCCGCCACGCTGAAAATCTGCTGAATTAAGTTTGACAGAAATAATAAACTGATCCGAGGTCGCTGCACGTACCGCTTTATAAATTTCCAATAAAAAACGCATGCGGTTTTCAGCAGAGCCACCCCATTGATCTTGCCGTTTATTGGTCAACGGCGATAAAAACTGACTGATAAGATAACCATGCGCACCATGTAATTGCACGCCTTCAAAACCCGCTTTTTCACAGATGGCGGCTGAAGTTGCAAAACGTTGGATAATATCAAGGATTTCATCTTCACGAAGCGCTCGCGGCGTTCCGAAGCTCATTGCTAAAGCAGGGCTAAACGGTACTGCTGAAGGTGCAACCGTTTCCTTATTTAAACCCTTAGGACATTGACGGCCCGGATGTGACAACTGCACCAATTGCACCATGCCATGTTTTTTACCAATCGCAGCCCATTGTTTTAGTGGTTCTAAGTCACGTTCGGTTTCAATCACCACCACGCCTGGTTCATTTTTAGCTCGGAAGTCCACCATCACATTACCTGTAATGGCACAGCCTAGGCCTCCTTTTGCCCAAGCCTCATACAAGCCTAAGTGCAAATGATTCGGCTGGCCAGCATGATTGGCCAGTGCTTCACTCATTGCCCCTTTAATCATCTTATTTTTAAAATGGACCTGCCCAATGTCGATTGCGCTTGCAAGCTGGCTCATGAAAATTCATCCTTTAATATTTTTTAGTGTTTTTACTCTATGTGTTTTTTGGCTACAGTCAAGAGAATTTGACAATTCATTTTGTCAAAATTTCTGATCTTTTATTTAGAAAATGATTTTACTGATACTGACTGGCTTGAATCAATTGATGCGTATAGTCAGACTGCGGTTGCTCAAAAAGTTGTTCAGTGGCTTGCAATTCCACTACTTTGGCATGTCGCAAAACCAAAACTTGTTGGCAGAGTGCACGTACCACTTGTAAGTCATGGCTAATAAACAAATAGCTGATACCCTGCTCGTGTTGTAGACGGCGTAATAACGCCACAATCGAACGCTGCGTACTTCGGTCTAAGGCCGAAGTTGGTTCATCTAAAATCAATAGTTTAGGTTGAAGTACCAAGGCTCGTGCCAAAGCCACACGCTGCCTTTGCCCACCAGATAGCTCATGTGGATAATAGCTTTTAAATGCGACTGGCAACTCCACTTGAGTTAAGACATTCTCAACATGCTGTGTTCGCTCAAGCGAGGACAAAGGCTTTAAAGTCAAACCTTCTGCAATGATTTGTTCAACACTCATGCGTGGGTTCAAACTTGCAAACGGGTCTTGAAACACGATTTGAAAATCACCGCGAAGCGGACGTAATGCCTTCTGCGAGAGTTGGTTTAAATCATGTTCTCCAAACTGGATCTGCCCTCGACTTTCAATCAGCCTTGCTACAGCCAGTGCCAAAGAACTTTTGCCTGCACCACTTTCCCCAACAATTCCCAAAGAATGCCCTTGAGCCAAGCTCAAGTCCAAAGCTTCAACCGCAGCACGATACTGTGTCGTTCGATTAAACCAGCCTTTTTTAATCGGAAATTTGACCTCAAGTTGTTTTAAGCGGAGCAAAGGTGCTGCATCTTGTACGCTAATGGCTTGACCAAAAGAATGATTGAGTAAGTTTTGAGTATAAGCAGACTGCGACTGCTCAAAAATTTGCGCAACCTCCCCTTGCTCTACGACCTTGCCTTGATGGATGACCACGACATCATCAGCATAGTTTTTCACCAAATTGAGGTCATGACTAATCAAAATCATGGACATGTTATGGCGCTGTTGTAAAGACTTCAGCAAGTCTAAAATTTGAACTTGCAGCATGACATCTAGAGCCGTGGTGGGCTCATCAGCAATCAAAATATCAGGCCCTTGCACCAGTGCCATGGCAATCATGACCCGCTGACGCTGCCCGCCAGACAACTCATAAGGAAAACGCTGTAACACACTTTCAGGATTTGGAATACCCACATCCTCTAGCAAGGTAATTACTCGTTGTCGCGCTTGTGTTTTAGACCAACCCTGTGACCATAAAGTCTCGGCAATGATCTTTTCCACCCGATGCAAAGAATTCAAAGCGGTCATCGGCTCTTGAAAAACCATCGCGATTTTTTGCCCACGAATCGACCTAAGTTGCGTATCGCTCAGCTTTAAGAGATTTTTTCCGCCTAACAGCACTGAGCCTTGCACTTGTAAAATTTTCGGCAACAAACCCATCAAGGCTAAAGCACTGATCGATTTTCCTGAACCGCTCTCTCCAACCAGCGCCAAAGTCTGCCCAGCACGCAGTTCAAAACTGAGCTGATCGACCAATACCCGTTCTGAACTGTGAATGCTCAGGGCATTCACTTCAAGTATCGGAGCTGTTCTATTGGTGTCTAGGGTCAAATGCATCGCGCAAAGCCTCCCCGATATACATCAGCAACGCAAGCACAATGGCCAAGCTGAAAAAGCCAGACAGAGCTAACCATGGTGCATTTAAATTATTCTTGCCTTGTAACAAAAGCTCACCCAATGATGCCGCATCAGGTGGTAGGCCATAGCCCAAGAAATCCAGTGCAGTTAGCGCTGTAATATTGGCTGTTAAGATAAAAGGCAGTTGTGACAGACTCGAGCTGATTGCGTTAGGTAAAATATGCCGAAAAATAATAGCTCGGTTAGTGACACCTAAACTTCGCGCGGCACGGACATAGTCCAACTGGCGGGCCCTTAAAAACTCAGCACGTACCAGTGGAACTAAAATTGTCCAACTAAATAACAGCATGATTAAAAATAACCAGTAGATATTTGGGCTAAACATACTGACTAAAATCATCACCATGAACAGCATGGGTAACCCGCCCCACACTTCTAAAATGCGCTGCCCGATTAAATCGACCCAACCACCGTAATAACCTTGTAGTGCACCAATCACAATGCCGAGTACAGCTGAGCTGAAAGTCAAAACAAAACCGAACAACAATGAGACACGTAAGCCATATAATATTCGTGCCAAAACATCACGACCTTGGTCATCTGTCCCGAGCCAATTTTGCATCGTGGGCGGTGACGGTACAGGGACTGTCAAATCTACATTGGGGGTTTGATATGAATATCGAATCAACGGCCAAACAGCCCAACCTTTGGCTTGAATCAGCTGCTGTACCACTGGATCTTTATATTCAGTTTCAGTTTCGAACACACCCCCAAAAGTCGTTTCAGGATAGTGTTTCAATACTGGGAAATATAAGGTCTGATCATACTTTACCAACAGCGGTTTATCATTCGCGATCAGTTCTGCAGCTAAAGACAGTACAAAAACACAAATAAATAAAATACAACAACTAAGACCAAGCTTATTTTGCTTAAATCGTTTGAAACCTGCCTGTAAAATAGGGGACATCAGCCTCTCCCTTGCGAATCAAAATGAATTCGCGGATCAATCAGCTGATACAACACATCGCCAATTAAACGCAGCAGCAAGCCCAACAAAGTAAAAATGAATAAGGTGCCAAAAATCACAGGATAGTCACGCTGCACAATCGCCTCAAAGCCCAATAAACCTAAACCATCCAGATTAAATATGATCTCTATAAATAAATTGCCCACAAAGAAGTAAGCGATTAAAGCTTCAGGTAAGCCTGCCACCACAATTAATATCGCATTACGAAACACATGACCATACAACACTTGAGACTCAGTCAGGCCTTTAGACCGTGCCGTCAGCACATAAGGCTTGCTGAGCTCTTCCATAAACGAATACTTGGTGAGATAAGTCACTGTAGCAAAACCACCAATCACCATCGCTAAAAGCGGTAAAGCCATATGCCAGAAATAATCTTTAATTTTGTCCCATAGCGACAAATCCGCAAAATTTTCCGAAACCAAACCTTGTAAGGGGAACCATTGGAAATAAGAACCGCCTGCAAAAAACACAATCAAGAGAATTGCAAAAATAAACGCAGGAACTGCATAGGCCACTGCCAACAGTAGCGAGGTCGACTGATCAAATACCGTACCGTGCAATCGGGCTTTTTTAATGCCCAAAGGAATCGAAATCAGATAAATCAGCAAAGCACTCCATAGCCCCAAGGACACGGATACAGGTAATTTATCCTTAATCAGCGCTGTAACGGGCTGGTCTTTAAAAAAGCTCGTGCCGAAGTCCAGTTGCGCGTAATTTTTCACCATTTCAAAGAAGCGTATATGCATGGGCTGATCAAAACCATAATGTGCTTTGATCTTTGCGAGCATTTCATCACTGAGTCCTTGCGCGCCTTGATAGACATTTGTGCCTACACCTGCACCGCCCAAATTACCTAAAGCTTGCATAGCTTCCGCTTGTTGAATGGCTTGTTCAACAGGACCACCGGGCGCAATTTGGATCACAGCAAAATTGATCAGCAAAATCAAAAATAAGGTCGGAACGATCAGCAACAGCCTTTTGAATATATACATACGCATCTCAAAAACCCCTATACCAGCTTATGGCTTGGCTGTCTGACCTAAGTACTGACTCACCTTTTTCGCCTGTTTGGCATCACTCCACCAATAATCCAAACCGACATGCAACTGTGGACTCCGTGCCGGTTTTTGATACATGTTCCAATAGGCATACCATTGATCCGCTTTACCATAGGTCGGTATTTGATAATAACCTGCACGCAACAAGCGATCTAAAATACGCGTTTGCACCACCACTTGCTTACGATCAGGTGCTTGAATCAACTGTTGGATCATCTGATCAATCACCGGATTTTGAATACCCGAATAATTATAATTTCCCACCTGATGGGCTGAAGCACTGCCCCACAGTTGCACCTGTTCTTTACCCGGTGTCAAAGACTGCGGCATCGTTTGTAGGGTCATATCAAAATCTTGAGTACGCATCCGCTCATAATACTGCGGTGTATCAACCTGTCGAATATTCAGCTGTATTCCTAGGCGCTTTAGATGGCGAACAAAAGGCGTAATTTCACGTACAGCATCACTCGGCTGAATCAGAAACTCAAACTGAATCGGCTTATTTTTCCGATCTAACAGTTGACCTTTTGCATTATATGTATAGCCATTTTTTAATAAAATCTGTCGTGCGATGAGTAAATTATTTCGATTATAGCCCGATCCATCTGAAGCTGAATAACGCCAGTTCTTTAAAACACCATCTCGCTGTACGGGATGCAATTTCGCCAAATAAGGCTTCAATATTTTGATTTCAGCAGCCGAAGGCAGACCCTTCGCCTCTAATTCGCTATTAGAAAAATAACTTTGCAAGCGTTGATATTGCCCATAGAACATCGCTTTGTTTTGCCACTCGAAGTCGTAGGCATAAGTCAAAGCTTGGCGAAAATAAATATCTTGAAAAGGCTGACGACGGGTATTAAATACAAAACTTTGCGTTGGAATTGGATTGAAATGCTTAAAGCGATATTTTTTAACGAGACCTTGTTTCACTGCAGGAAAATTATAAGCAGTCACCCATTGTCGTGCGGACTCTTCCTCATGCAAGGTATATAAACCCGCCTTAAACGCAGTAAAAGCAATATCTTTGCTACGATAATACACATAACCCACGCGGTTAAAATTATAGCGCCCTTGGTTGGCCTTTAAATCTCTGGCCCAATACTTTGGATTACGTTTATAAACAACCCGCTGCCCGGCATTGATTTTCTCTAAGAGATAAGGACCTGAGCCTAAAATCGGTTTGATCGAAGTTTTACTGAAATCTTTGCCTTGCCAGTCTTTTTTGGAATAAATTGGCATTCTGGCTACAATCAAAGGCATTTCCACATTATTTCGGGTTTTAAAATGCATTTTGACGCTGTATTTGGACAACACTTCTGTCTTGGCTAAATCCGACAAATACATCTGTAAGCCAAAATTGGATTTGCTTTGAAAGATATCAAAACTGAACTTTACATCGGCTGCGGTAACAGGACTGCCATCACTAAACCGTGCTTTTGGGTTTAAATGAAAAATGATCGCGTTAAAGTTTTTCGGGTCATAGCTGACCTTTTCTGCCAGCAATGGATACATCACCGCGGGCTCATCCAAAGAACTACTCATAAGTGAGTCAAATAAATAGTTGGTTCCCTCAACCGCAGTACCGCGACCATTCATGCTGTTTAAGTTATCAAAACTCCCAATGACTGCACGTGTTAATTCACCACCCTTCGGTGCCTGCACATTGGCATAAGGCAGATGATCCAATTGGCTGTATTTCGGCGTACTATAGGGTGCAATAAAAGGCATGGTCTGCAGTGCAGACCATGCCTTTAATGGAATCGCTACAAGGCTGAACAGCAAGAATGTTGTTCTAACCTTCATCGGGACTTTCTCTGAAATTGCATTTCAACTCAATACTAATTCGGCACCTTAATTACATCACCAATGCGCAACTGCGTATTCGGTTTAATGTCATTGAGCTCAGCCAATTGCGAAGTGTCCATACCATAACGACTTGCCAGTCCAATTAAGGTATCACCACGTTTCACTGTGTACTGTGAAATCAGTTTTGGAATTTGAATGGTCTGCCCAACTTGTAAGCCCGCACGCGGACTCAGATTATTTAAACTAGCAAGCTCTGACACAGACATCCCAGCACGGTTTGCAATTGAGTTTAACGACTCGCCTGACTTCACTTTATAAGCTTCAGTTGCACGGCTAGAAGTTGCTTGTGGCTTTGCTGCCACTGTTTCTGTTTTGATCGGCGCGGGATCAACATCACCTTCAATTTTCAAACGCTGACCGACACGAACATTGGCTGTACGGCTTAGGTTGTTTAATGCAGCCAAATAGTTCAGTTGCAAGTGATATTTACGCGCAATACTATTTAGGGTTTCACCCGATTTCACAACGTGAATATCGGTTGAGTTATTACTTGCAGTAGTTTGTTTTTCGACTGTTTTCGGCGTTTCAACAGCAGGCACTTCACCCGTTAATTTGAGTTTTTGACCCGCACGTAAGCCCGCTGTACGACTCATGTTGTTGAGGTCAGCAATATAATCCATACCCAAATTATATTTCGAAGCAATCGCAGTTAATGAGTCTCCAGACTGAACGGTATAAGTATCTGGCACGCTTGAGCCCGCAGGGATCTTAATACTTTGACCCACTTGCAAGCCGCTATTGGTTGAAAGATTATTGAGATCAGCTAGCTCCGACAGGCTCATCTTCGACTGTGATGCAATGCTATACAAAGTATCACCACGTTGTACTTTATAACTTTCAACTTTGAACTGTGGCTCAGCTTTGACTGGAGATGCTTTGGCACTACTTGTCGTTAAGCTTTTGACATCATTGAGTGGCACATTAATTTTTTGTCCCACCAACAGGTTGCTGCCCGCATTTAAACCCGGTGTTAAATCTGCCAATTCTTGATTTGACAACGCATAACGGTCTGCAATCAGTTTCAGATATTCGCCACGTTTCACCGTATACGACTGAGTTGCTACTTTAGTTTGGCTCGTAGCTTTCTCATCGTTAGTTTTTGCTCGCGATTGTGCTGTTTCTTTTAAGGAAAGCTTTTGTCCCACACGTACGCCACCGGTCACACTTAAACCGTTATAGTCAGCCAACTGTTTTAAGCTTAAACCAAACTCATCCGCAATCCCTGTTAAGGTATCATTGGCACGAACAGTATAACTCTCAGGTTTAGTCTCAGCTTTCACGGTAGAACGTACTTCTATTTTTTCAGCTTGTGGTTTTGCATCATATAAATAAATCGATGTACCGACATAAAGTGTGGCATTCGCATCCATTTGGTTCCACTTCGCCACATCACGCCAGTTCACCCCATTTTTGGCAGCAATCAGCGCCAAAGTATCACCCGGTTGTACGGTATAAGTTGAACGTTTACCTTTTGGCGGCACAATCACAATTTCAGAGTCAGTCTTAACAAAATTTTTGCCTTGATTACGCTTCACTTCATCTGAATCTAAACGGGTATTGTCAGCCACAGACTTTGGATAAGCAAAACCTTTGGTTAACTCTTTGCCTTGCAGTTCAGCCACTGACTGACTGGTTTGAATTGCGGTGAGCTTAATTTTACCATCCAGAGGATCTACAATTTCTGTGCCTTGAGGGGCTAAAGCCTGAATTTCAGCTACCACTTCAGCTTGCTCTGCTTTCGTCGCAACTGGTTTCAGAACTTCATCGACAGTTTTGCTTTGACCTTCAGCTTGAATTGCCGCGGTTAACTGCTCACGTTCTGCTGCTGAAATTGGTGGTTCAACGGAAACTGGTTTCACTGGGGTCGCTGGCGTAACCGCAACTGGAATACGCGGCGCACTTGGAATATCGCTATTGGCAGCAAAAGCAGCCAGTGCATTAGACCCTTTAGGCGTTGAACCACGGGTAGGCGTCGTAATAGAAGTACTGCTTGACGACGTCACTGTAGACGAAGTGGCAGACTTTCCTGTTGTGGTTTTTGCGGTTGTCGTCGCTAAAACAGGTGGTGTAGTTTTCGACGGTGTGATCGCTTTGGTGTTCAACGTCGGTGGTTCAATTTTGCTTGGTTGAATCGTTTGGTTATTTTCAGGCAGTTTGGTATTTGCAGATGCCCACAAGCCGCCTGAACCACCCTGTAATTTTTTCAAACGTACATCCACTGAAGGACTCAAATCCGCAGGAATTAAAATCCGCATTGGACTTGCACCATCAATCCATTCACCACGGTGTCCCGGATTTAACTGATACAGCTCGGCACGACTTAAACCTGTAATCGACGCAACTTCATTTAGACTCACCGCGCCCACAGTGACTTCTCTAAAGTGCGGACGATTGGCAATCGGTGGTAAATTGATGTTATAGGCATTTGGATTTTTAATGATCTGTGCAACCGCCAAGAACCGTGGCACATAGTTCATGGTTTCTTCAGGCAATTTTAACGACCAATAGTCCGTCGGCAAACCTGCGGCTTTATTACGGTTAATCGCTTGTTGAATACGGCCCGGACCTGCGTTATAAGCCGCTAGTGCAAGTTCCCACGAACCAAACTGGTTATATAAACTGCCCAAGAACTCATACGCAGCACGCGTTGACTCGACCACATCACGGCGACCGTCGTATTGACTACTTTGTTTTAAGCCATAAATACGTCCCGTACTTGGAATAAACTGCCATAAGCCCGCAGCCGCAGCACTACTGGTTGCAGCAGGGTCATACGAACTTTCAATCACAGGCAGTAAAGCCAGCTCTGTTGGTAAACCGCGACGTTCGGCTTCTTTAACGGTGTGATACAAATAACGTGAAGCTCGTGCACTTAAACGATCCAAATACGGTTGGCGTGAAATAAACCACCCGCGCTGAGCATCAATACGCGGATTCCAATGATCGGTGTTCATTTTAAAGCCCACGGTCATACGCTTCCAAACGTCACCGTGCTTTAACACCAACAGGCGATCCCCTTCCACCGCACGCATGTCGGTTGCAGAAAGTAAATCTTCTAAAGAATCTAGGCTGTTTGCATCTAAGTAGTTCGATCCGACTTGTTTGGATTTAGATGTTTGCGTTGCACTTTGCGTCGAGGAACAACCAGCCAGTCCAAGTGTCGCAAGTGCTGAACCGAGTACTGTAATTTTAAATAATGTCGGTAACATCGGTTGGCCAAAAATGGCAGCTGACTTATACATAAGAAAATCCAAACAACTCGTATAAAATTTATTTTTTAGATCTGCCATTGTAGTAAAGCACGCCGCAGACACAAGGCGTTAATTTAACTTGAAATCAGTATAAATGTTACAAGAAATTAAAAAAGCTGCATCTTATACACTTCTCTAGTGCATTTGCGTTATACAATGGTGCCCGCTTAGTTTTAATTTTCAGTTTACGGAAGTTGTGTATGTCACAAACAATTACCCTGTATGTCGATGGTGCTTGTCGTGGAAACCCTGGTCTTGGGGGATGGGGTGCGTATGTTATTACAGAAACTGAAGAACATAAACTGTGTGGCGGTGAAGACAACACCACCAATAACCGTATGGAACTTACCGCAGCCATTGAGGGCATTCTTTTTTGCCCAAATGATGCGAAGTTAGTTGTCTGGACCGATTCAACCTATGTCAAACGCGGCATTACCGAGTGGATTACAGGTTGGAAAAAGAAAAACTGGAAAGACGTTAAAAATCCAGATTTGTGGAAAAAACTCGAGGCAGCTTGCCTAGGCCGTGATATCGACTGGCACTGGGTCAAAGGCCATGCAGGTCATGAAGGTAACGAAATGGCAGATCAATTGGCGAACCTCGGTGCTGATCAAACACAGGCTCAACTTCGTCAGTCTAAAACAGCGACAACAGAACCGTCTGTAGATAAAAAAAAAGTTGAACCAGACTGGTTGTTAAACGACCCTTTTGGTTTGGGTTTCGATGACGAAGAAGTCGATAACAGCGAAGATTTAGCCGAAAGTGAAATAGACGTTGCAGAACAAGAGCCAAGTTTAGTCGCTGAACCAGAACTTGCTACAACGGTGCCTTCTATTGAACAAACGCCTGAAGTTGCAACAAGTGTCGATTTAACACAACTCAAACAACATCCACAAATTGTGATTACTCCACGTAAAGTTGAGGTCTTTGGGCCTCGACAGCTCATCCTCGATACAGAGACCACCGGTTTCTATTATCAAGATGGCGATCGCATTATTGAAGTTGGTGCGATTGAAATGGTCAATCGGAGGCTCACAGGCAGCTCGATTCATATCTACATCAATCCGAAAAAACCTGTGGGCGACTCTGAAAATGTCCACGGTATCTCTGATGACTTTTTAAAAGATAAACCGCTGTATCAAGAGATTGCAGACACTTTATTTGCCTATCTCAAAGGTGCGGAAATCATTGCGCATAATGCAAGCTTCGATATGAACTTCTTAGACATGGAGTTCAAGCGTGCAGGATTTGTTGCACTTTCTGAAGTTTGTGCGGTGACAGATACCCTCGCGATGGCAAAATCTAAGCATCCGGGGCAAAAAAACTCACTCGATGCCTTAGTTCGCCGTTACGAAATTCCACAGCGTGACCGTACCTTCCACGGGGCCTTACTGGATGCTGAAATTCTAGCCGACGTTTACTTGGCTATGACGGGTGGTCAGGTTTCCTTTGATATGGATGCCCTATCACATAGTGAACAACAAAATGGGCAAAGTCAGCGTCAAGCACTGGATATTGAACTGGCGGTAATTCACCCTTCAGCCGAAGAACTTGAAGCACATGAGACTTGGGTCAAACAATACCAAGAAAAACATGGCACACCCTGCCTTTTTGCCAAATAAATTCTAAAGTTTTTGTTAACTTTTGTATTACAAGATTTTTCAGTTAGGCTATAGTGATGAACAAGTTGCTATGCCTTCTTTGGGCCGCATATAAACACGATAAAACACTAGGATAGGTGCAGATCAATGTCTTACCAAACCTCTATTCATTTTGATCCAACGGCGCTGCTGATAATAAAAAATGAAGTGGATAACTCCATTAAGCTGGTTGAATCAGCTGTGAGCACCTTAGCAGAAGATCAGACTTTACCTTTTGGAATTGACGATGCATTAAACCAATTTGAGCAATGTGCTCAAGTGCTTGCATTGATTGATATGTCTAGCTTGGCCAAAATTGCTGAATATTCCGCAGAGCTTATGCGCAAGATCATGGGGAATCCTGCACAGATTAATACGCAAGATGTGATTGCACTCAGCGAAGGCACGACCATGCTGAAGCGCTATATTGAGTTCATTTGCTTAAGAGAAGTAAAAATTCCACAGTTTTTACTCGACACCTTAAACCGTCTTGAAATTGCATTAGCAAAGCCTTTAACGCAAGAAGGTCAACACATCGAGTCCTTACTGGACTGTATTACCCCAGATTTCAGCCTCCCTCAAGCACCAAGTCTTGAAAAATCTCAATATGTTCACCGCTTGTACAAGCTGTCTTTAAGCCAAATGCTGAAACAAGAAGAAAGCGAACTTGATTTACAAGCAATGAAATTGGTGGGCACTTATTTAGCGGGTCTAGCAGAACAAACGCCGAGTAAACAGTATTGGAACTTGGTCTATGTTGCACTCAATCAAATTGAACAATTGCTCATTAATGAACCACGTTTACGCACTCTGATTAGCATCGAACGTAACATTGCACAGTTCTTTACTGCGCCTGAACGTTTCAAAGCCAGCCTCACCGATCTTGCCAACATTCTCAGCCTATGTATCAGCCAAGAAGACGAAGTGTCTCAACACATCCGTGGCAAACTCAATATTGGCGACGACCTACTCACAGATACGCAGCTGCAAGTTTTCAGTCGTCATCTTTATGGCCCAGATTTCGACACGATGCATACCATTAGTGATTTGGTAACCACCGAAATGTCGCAAATCCGCAATGACATTGAGTACAACTACCAAAACATGACCCCTGAAAAGACCCAAGAGCTCCAAGCAAAACTGGTCGATTTGGCGAACATTTTCAAAGTATTGAACTTAAATGAAGCGCATAATGACTTAAACCGTCAAGCAGCATCACTTAGTCAAGCAGATATGCTGAAAGATGAAGGTTTTGCGCAGCAGTTGATGAACGTGATCTTGTCGGCAATGAACTCGATTGGCGTGTTAGAACGTCACCATACTTCAAGCCGCCTACAGCTTCGTGTGAACAACATGAATATTTCACTAGACCGTTTAGATGAAGCCCATGCTGCTTTATTGACTGAGGCTAAAACGTCTATTGACTTAAGTAGTCAAGCGTTGGCGCAATATCAGCAAGAACAAGATTTAACTGCCCTTGAGAATACTCCTGCACAACTACGTGAAGTTGCTGGCGCAATGCTGTTCTTAGGCGCTGAAAATGGTCAAACTGCTCTGAATCTTTCAGCAGATTTTGTGCAACAACAAATCACGGCTGAAACTGCGCTCACTGCCGCTCAGGTGAATCATGTACTTGATGCTCTCGCAAGTGCAGATATGCTGATTGATAACTTAAAAAACAAACAGCCTGTATTACACAGTATGTTTGATGTAGCATTGAACAGTAGCCAAAAACTAAAGACTGTTGCCTAATGTCAGAACTTTCACTTGCTTATATTTTCCACCAACAACAATTGTTGGTGGACCATAACTTTCAATTGCCTCGTGTAGAAAAGCTAGCAAGTGATTTAAGTTTTCACTCGGATGATCAAGTGATTGCCCGAGACCTGCTAGACAATGAGCCAATCCCTGATGGCTTAGAACTCATCCCAATTCGCCAGTTGCTTCCACTCTGGAGCACCAAACAATTCGAACAGGCCAGCCGAGCTATTCAACTGTTAGAATGGCGTCGCAATCATAAATTTTGTAGTCATTGCGGCCACGCCACAGAAGCGCATGCCAGCGAATATGCCATGATCTGCCCTGCCTGCGGTTATCATCAGTATCCACGAGTACAACCCTGTGTTATCACCGTCATTACACGAGGTGAAGATGAAATTCTGTTGGCAAAAAATGCGCGTAATACCCGCAGCAATATGTATGGTTTGATTGCAGGCTTTGTTGAAGTCGGTGAAACCTTAGAAGAAGCTGTACGCCGCGAAACCTTGGAAGAAGTAGGCATTCGAGTTAAAAATGTTCAATACTTAGCGAGCCAGCCTTGGCCTTTCCCAAGTAACTTAATGATTGCATTTAAAGCAGAATACGCATCGGGTGAGCTTTGCTTACAAGAAGAAGAAATCAGCGATGCCCAGTTCTTTAAGTTTGATCAATTGCCTGAAATTCCGTTCAAAGGCAGTATTGCACATGCCATGATCATGCATGCGACAGAAGGCACAACGGTCGCGGATGACACACGTGAGTGGCTGTAAGCTCACTCACCATCGCTACAACAAATACACTTTAAAACCTAATTAGTGCTTAAGCGCATCCTCGAGCGCCTGCATAATTTTTTGCTTGGTCGTGAAGTAACGACTAAACAAACTCGATACTGAACCAATCATTGAAATATGACCAATGCGTGGCACCGTCCAAAGTTGACTGTAGTTGCCTTTTTCTTTCAACCTACGATCCAAATCAACAGCATTGCTTAACCCAACAACATCATCATTCTCAGCAACCAACAGATAATGTTTAACCCTATTCGACTCGACGAAATAATATGGCATCACTTCTTGATAAGGTCTGTTCTGATCAAAAGCATCCGCACAAATTGGATCACCTTTATAGTCAAAATGATAAGGGCCTGCCAAACCAATAATAGCAGTAATTTGACTGCGGCATTGTATTTCATATGGCTTCGGATGATAGAGCGCAGACATCACATTAAACGCGCCCGCAGAATGCCCCATCAACACCACTTTTTCCGTTGAAATTTGATATTTAAGCTGATGCACATTGAGATAATTTAAAGCCAAGCTGAGATCATCAATAGAGGCAGGAAAAATATGCTCAGGCGCCAAGTGGTAGTTAATTACAGCCACATCAAAGCCCTCTTTGGCAAAGGCTTCACCAATAAAACGATAATCTTTTTTATCACCATGCATCCATGCGCCACCATGCACAAATACAATCAGAGGACGGTGTTCACGCGGTGTTTGTGTACGAAACAAATCTAAACGATGTCGCGCACGTAACCCATAGGCTACATTTTCTTGGACCGAATAACCCTTACGCGGTGTTAAACGGTTAAGGGCATAACTACCGACATCATAAATACGAAAGTCACGATAGAGTAATCTTGCATACTCTACCGAATGATTCAGTCTTTGAACAAAAGGCTGAAGCTTATTGAACATTATTTGGCTCAACTTGGTCTGGGTCTATCGCAACAGGCGTTTGCTCTGTCGGTGTTGAATTAATCATTGGTGATGCAAATGCACTGGTCGTTTGCGTCTGTTGCTCTATATTATCCACCAGTGTGATAATTTTAGTCACATTCCCCACTTGCTGTAACACTTGGTTTAAATCGGTAATTTCAGCACCATTTAAACGTCCCATCACATATAACACGCCATCTTCGGTGTGAATACGCACTTTCGCATCTGAAACAACTGCAGCTTTCATGATCAAGCCACGTGTATTTGCTGTAACTGAGGTGTCTTGCATGATGGTGCTATAACTAATTTGGTTTCCAACTGTAATGTAGTTATGCACGGTTTTGACATCCGACATCGCACGTACATTGTCTTCAGCCAATTGACGTAAGTGTTGATCGGGTACTTGTCCTGTTAATAAGACATTGCCATGAAAACTTTCGATATTGACGCGTGACTGTTTAAAACGACTGTCCAATTTATATAAGTTAATTTTTGCAGTACGCTCAATTGAAGAGTCAATAAAGACCTGCCCTAATGAACGTGCACCGCTTTCTGTTCCTACAGCGGCTGTTCCTGTCCCACCCGAAATGAAACTTGCACATCCAGATAAACTTGCGACGCATAATACGGTCATTGCAATACGATTGAACACTCAGCAAGACTCCTCAACTTTTCAAACTATTTTAATTCAGCATTTCAGCTTTGATTTTGTTCAAAGATTAATAAAGTCTTGATCAAAAGTAAAAGCATTTTCTATCCATTGCTGATCATAAGTGAATTTTGAAAAATCTTGCTGTATGGTTTTTGCAATTTCTTTAAAAAAATCAAAACAAATCACATCAAAGCGGCAATAATATTGCTGGAAATGTGGATGATCTTGTAAAAATAACATGGCCGTTTTTGCTATTTTGCGTTGTTTTGAATAGGAAATTGTTTCAATAGCCTGCGCAAAACGCGTTTTTGAACGTGCTTTGACCTCAACAAAAACCAATTCCTGCCCTTTTTGTACAATCAGATCAATTTCACCAAAGCGCGAATGATAATTGGACTGCACATGAACATAACCCTGTTCTTCTAGCACAGTCAAAGCTTGTTGCTCTGCCCATTGTCCCAGCTTCATCTCTTTATATTCCCCCATTTCGTTTTTTATTTTTTTAATCATCACATTTCGAAAAACTCAATTTCGATCAAAAATCTCACGTCTTGATGTTTAAAACCACTGCTGTGAGTCTCTCGAACCAAACAATTCATTTCATTCTACGTTTTAAAGCCTTCTTGGCGTTTAGATTTCAATCGAATGTCTTCCCGACTCCTGCAAATCCATCGCCGACAATATTCTAACTCACGCCACGACGGACAATTCAGGTAGAATGCTTATCGTGGTATCAGTTGAATGCATCAAAGCACTCAAACCAACCTATCATTTTATTATTTTGCAGCGCGGAGAAAACCCATGAGTGCCCAGTTATTTGTAGTCGCAACCCCTATTGGGCACTTAGATGACATGACTTACCGCGCAATTGATGTACTAAAATCAGTCAAAATCATTGCTGCTGAGGATACACGAACTTCAGCACAATTACTGAAACACTTTAATATTCAAACTCCACTTACTGCATGCCACGATCATAACGAAAGCAACAAAATTGACATCCTTATTCAGCGTTTGTTGAAAGGTGAAGATATGGCACTTATCAGTGATGCAGGAACGCCTCTTATCAGTGATCCAGGTTTTAAATTGGTTCGTGCAGCACAAGAGCATAATATCCGCGTAATCCCTGTACCGGGCGCATGTGCTGCCATTGCCGCTTTAAGCTCAGTGGGCTTACCAAGTGATCGTTTCAGCTTTGAAGGTTTTTTGTCTTCTAAACAAACCCAACGACTGGCAAGTTTGGAAAAACTCAAAGAGGAAACGCAAACCCTAATTTTTTATGAGGCACCACATCGTATTTTAGACAGTGTCAGTGACATGGCTAAAGTCTTTGGTGCTGACCGCCCTGTCGGTTTTGCCCGTGAAATTACCAAAACCTTTGAAACCATCAAGAAGATGACTTTAGGTGAGTTGGTTGAATTTATTGCAAACGATCATCATCAACAAAAAGGTGAGATTGTATTGGTTGTTGGTGGCGCGACCACTGAAAAAGATATGGCACAAGAAAAACTCGACCAGCTTTTAACACGTCTCTTACAAGATTTGTCAGTGAAAGCTGCATCACAGTTAGCGGCTGATTTGACCGGCATCAAAAAGAAAATTGCTTACCAACGTGCTTTAGAATTAACACAAGATCAGGCTGAATAGGCTTCGATAGCTTGAGCTTGAAATAAAAGTATTGCTTTTTTTTGAAGGAAAAAAATAAAGAGCAACAGACATAAGTGCTTTGGCCTTTCTCTGCTGCTCTCCGTGTTAAGCGGTTCCATGTGAACCGCTTAACTCAAATTATGTAGTTATGTCATTTAAAATTTATAAGCATGTGTATGGGTTGACTGATCGTCAGTTACAATCTCTATCGAATTAGCTTGCTTCTTGGTAAATACGACCGCCGGGTAGTTGGCAAAAGTATTGTTTCAAGGCATCCAGACAACGATGGATCTTCATCGGCTGTTGTTCATGCTTTGAAATGATGGCATATAGCGTAAAGTTAGGGAGCTTCCACTCTGGAAGAACTTCCACTAAAGAACCGTTAACCAATTCTTTTTGCACATCCAAATATAAAATACGTGCAACCCCATGCCCATGTTGGCATAAAGTCTTTGTCACTAAAATATTATTACTGGCTACTCTTGATTTCATCTCAAGTTTAACCGCATCACCTGTCACCACATTTTTAAAATCAAAATCATGATTGTTCTTCATAATCGTGATCGGAATAAGATCATGATTTTTCAAATCTTCAGGTCGTGAAATTGGTGCAGACTGATTCAAATAGCTTGGTGAAGCAACCAAAATCTGTTCCACGCGCGCCAATGGCACGACATGTACGCTTTGATCGTCAACCGTTGGACTCATTCTTAAGGCAATATCAATTCGCCCATTCATCAAATCCACATAATGATTATCTGCTTCAATATGAATAGATAATCCGCGATGTGCAGACATCCAATGCGACAAAGCAGGAATCACATGATTGGCCCCTAACTCTGGCGTAGTAGCTATTCGCAGCTCACCCACGAGATCATCGCGCAATTCATTGATACGTATTTTGCCACGTTCAGCAGCGGCGAGCATTTCTTGACAGCTGTGGAAAAAAGCCTGGCCTGCTTCAGTTAAATTCAACTTTCTTGTTGAGCGATGTAAAAGAACAACTTCCATCTCTTGCTCTAAAGAACGAATTTGCTGACTCACAGCACTTGTAGTGATGCCTAACTCACGCGCGGCACCACTAAATGAACTCTTTTCAACAACACAAGCAAAAACACCCATTGCCCGTAGTTGATCTAACATAAAATTCTCTCTGGATTCATGAGAAGTTTTCATCTATTTGATAAAAACAACTCATTGTATTATACGGTGAATTTTTTGCGTTGCATCCAGATTTTTTAATTTAATGGTAAAACTATAGTCGGATTGATTGGCTTGCCATCTAAGCGTACTTGGAACTCTAACATGGTACGTGTTGCACCTGTGGAGCCCATTTCCGCAATTTTCTGTCCTGCCGTCACATTTTGACCGCTCTTCACATTCATTGCACTGTTGTGTGCATATGCTGTGATATAACCATCAATATGCTTAATCAAAATTAAGTTTCCATATTCTTTCAATCCGTCTGCTGCATACACCACTTGGCCATCTGCTGCTGCATAAATTGGATCACCTTGGTTACCAGCATAGCGAATACCTTTCACATTATTTGCTAAATTATAACCTTGCAAAACAGCGCCATTACTTGGTTTTACCCAACGTAAAGTTGAACTTTTCGAGCTCACAACAGGTGCGGTCGGTACTTTAGCAGGAGTTGTTGTGGTTGTGGTGGTCGTATTTTGACTCGGGAGACCAATATTTTGACGTTGAATTGGAGCCGTTTGTGTAATAGGTTGCGTCGTAGTTGTTCGTGGGCTACCCGAACCTTTTAAACGTAATGACTGCCCCACATAAATACGATACGGCGCAGCAATATCATTCATGTCTGCAACAGAGGTATAACTCAGCCCATAACGAGTTGCAATACCGCTCAGCGTATCGCCTGAACGAACTGTATAATAGTCTGGTGCTTTCGCAAAACGTGTTGCATTGTTAACCTGTGGTTTAGAAGCACAACCACTCAAAATAACAGTTGAAACTACAGCTGTGGATAACACGACAGTTTTCAGTAGTGCTGTAGGAATTGCAATGAAACGAATTTGAGACAACACAGACATTTATCTTACTCTCTAAAAATACAAAAAATAATCAGTTTAATTTGCGCTAAGATTAGCAAAAAAGTATGTGAAAATAGTATCTCTGCGCGTATTTTCACAAAGTTATAACAAACAGCTGAATACACTCCCTGTATTGCTCAGCTGTAGTGCCTTTTAAGCACTTATTTGCCCTTGTAATGCATGCAAAACTTCATAGTTGGTTGCATCCATCTGAATAGGCGTAATACTGACAAAACCATTCGCCACGGCGAAAAAGTCTGACTCCACCTCATCATAGCCTCTTTTCGGTTCTGCCACAGCTTCACCTGCAAGCCCAATCCAGTACACTTGACGACCACGTGGGTCAACATGACTGGTAATCGGCTTAGACTGACGACGACGTCCTTGATAAGTAATTTTAGCGCCCTGTAACTCAGCGACATCTGGAATATTAATATTTAAAATATGGCGTGGTGGCAGTGCTGGCAAACCTTGTTTCACAAAGTCATGCACCCACTGTGCAGCATGATGATAATCTTCTGGACGATTGTACGAACGCACTTCAGGGCCCGCAAGTGATACCGCAATGGCTGGCTGTTTCATTAGACGCCCTTCAAATGCTGCTCCAACTGTACCTGAGTAGAGTACATCATCACCCAAGTTTGCCCCGCTATTGATGCCACTCACAACCAGATCAAACTCAAAGTCAAATAAGCCATTCATGGACAAATAGACGCAGTCCGCGGGTGTGCCATTGACTGCCCACATGTCGGGTGCAATTTCGATTGGACGTAAGGGGCGATCTAAAGTCAAAGCACTGGAAAAACCACTGCGTTCACTTTCAGGTGCAACAATCACCACGCGACCTAATGGACGTAAAGCATGTGCGAGCGCTTGAATACCTGGTGCAAAAACACCATCGTCATTGGCTATTAAAATATTCACTGATGGATCTTCTTAAATCTATATGAGTCGGTAAAAGCCTTATACATCTATTTTGCACTCGTCTTCGTCTTTTTAATCTGCAATTAAAACAGGTAGATTTACGGGTAGCTTAAAAAAAACTAAATCGTTAAAGCTAAAAGAAAAGCTATAGAGTCCTCGATACAGAAAGACTATACATTGAGATCAGGCAATCTGAAAAGATGAAATCATTGATCTAGGTGAGTACTTTAATCTTGCATGAGCAGAGTGCAAAAAAAGAGAGAGCCTAAAAACAGAAGAAGCTAAGCATACGTTCTATTACAGAAAGTGCTTTTAAGTGTTTTGATATTAAGCCAATTTATTCGCGTTTTTTACTCATTTCGGATAACAAATCCAGTTGTATTTCTTGTATTTGGGCTAACCTATTCCACTGATGCATCAACAGATGATCTAGTTTTTCATTTAAATGTTGAATTTCTAGCTCTGCCTTTAAATTAATTTTATAGTCGTTTTGCGAACGCAATCTGTCTTTGGCTTCCTGTCTATTTTGGCTCATCATAATCACAGGAGCTTGAATCGCTGCAATACAGGATAAAATTAAATTTAATAAAATAAAGGGATATGGATCGGCAGGATGCGTGACCATGACCACTGTATTAACAATAATCCAAATGGCTAGGAAAGTCGCAAAGCACATGAGAAAAGCCCAACTACCGCCAAAGGTCGCAATTTTATCTGCCAGCCTTTCCCCTAAAGTCCAATTTTGATCCAACTGATTTTCAACATTTTTGGTGATCACTTCATGTTGTTGCAAACTTTTAATCACCTCATATTCAAGATCAGTCACTTCGCCCTTTTCAGACTTTAACAGTGAATGAACATACTGAATTCGATATTTGGTTAAGTCTGCTTGGCATATATAACTTTGAGGCGACCATTCTGGAAAATCATGTGAAATTTCTTCAGTAATAGATTTTCGTATTGCCCCCATAGGAATGAGGTTTTTAATGAGGAGTTTCTGCCCACAGACTAAACATTCATGACATTGATTTTTTTCGCTCATGCTCGTTCTCTTTTATAATCATTATAAGTTTTAGGGGAGATAAACATCATCGAATAAATTTTAAACCAATGTCAAATTTTCATCACCTCTCAGAGTAGCCCCTCATTAAGATTTTTCTAGACAGTAGCCAGGAATAAAAAAATGCCACAGATATAATCATGATTCTGTGTATTAAATAAGGCTAAACAAGTTCATATCATCAGGCTAAAAATTAAAAAATCCAGCTTTAGAGCAAGGAGACAATCAATGCCTAACTCCACAAAACCTATGCGTTTAGGTCTACTTTTTCAAGCCATATTGCTCACAGGTATCACCGCTAACGTAGAAGCGAATACACCACCTGTAATGTTGACTTCTCCTAAAGATTTTATATACCCAGATGTAGATCATGGTCTAAATGAAAGTCTTTATCCGAATGAGGCCGCCACGGCTAAAGAAATCGCGAACATCATTGAAATGACGATCCGAAAACAATATTCCACAGATATCGCGCTACGTGATGCACATCCTAAAGCACATGGTTGCGTACGCGCAGAATTTAAGATAAATGAGACATTGCCTCAAAACATGGCCCATGGTGTTTTTATTCCGGGAAAAACTTATCAAGCGTGGATTCGTTTTTCGAATGGATCGAGTAATGCAAAACAGGCGGATATAAAAAAAGATGCACGTGGCATGGCAATCAAACTTTTAGCCGTGCCAGAGAAAAACCTTTTAGATGAACCTGCGGCTACGCAAGACTTCATTATGATCAATCACCCTGTATTCTTTGCCAATGACCCTGCTCGTTATCTATCATTTATGCAAGATATCAATAGCGATCGATTTCTAAAAAAACTGCATGTCCCTTTTGCATTAGGAGCGAAAGGGACTTGGATTGCCTTAAATACTAGAAATAAAATTTCAAATCCTTTGCAAACCAGATACTGGTCCATGGTGCCCTATCAATTAGGAGTCGGCACGCATCGTCAAGCAGTAAAGTACTCTGCTCGTGCATGTTCAAGCGTTGTTAGCCCGATTCCAGCTACTCCTCAAAAGGACTTTTTAAGAGCGGCACTTCGAACGACCTTACAAGATCGTGATGCTTGTATGGAGTTTTTAGTACAACCTCGGACATCCAGCTCAATGTCTGTTGAAGACTCGATGACGGAATGGAAAGAAGACCAAGCTCCTTTCTATAAGGTGGCCACTATTCGTATTCCTCAGCAAGTTTTTGATACCCCTGAGCAAAATAAGTTTTGTGAAAATCTATCCTTTACACCATGGCATGCATTAGCTGAACATAAACCACTGGGTGCGATAAACCGAATGCGCAAAGTCATATATGACCAGATTAGTCGCGTCAGACATGAGATGAATTCGGCTAAAAAAACCAACGCTAACAATGTCGGAGATCAATAAGGAGTCCTATGGTTAAACTCAATGGCCTATTAATCTGTATGTCTAAAGAAGAAGTCCGTATGGTGATAGAACTCCTTCCAGAACATATTGAATTAACTCATCAAGAAGAAGGTTGCATTTCTTTTGAGGTCAAGGAATGCCATGACCCTTTTATTTGGGAGGTACAAGAAGTGTTTGCTAGCATGAAAAGTTTTAAGTATCACCAAAGTAGAACGGCCTCGTCCATTTGGGGAGTGAAAACGCAAAACATTAAACGGCAGTACAAAATATCTGAGGGTGAATAAGGTTTAAGTTTCTAGCTATAAAATGACAGGTCTATGACTAAAACTTGAAATAGCCCTCAAATGAAAGCTCTCTCTATTCAGATCATAAAATTTAAAAATGTTCTGCACTAAAAAACACAATGAAGAATAGCGGTTTTTGTATGGATCATCATGAATTGAGCAGATGCTCAACCTGATATCTTATTTAGTGAGCGGTCGCTGCTGCTTTGGGTTTAAAAGCCACCAAACAAAAGACGATAAAAGCACATAGAACAAAGGATGCGCCAAATCGACTCAGATCCAACCCTCCGTGACTAATGGGCTTATCTAGGAAATCCCCCAATACGGCACCTAATGGACGCGTGAGTACAAATGCAGCCCAAAATAAGAAAGTTCTAGAGATTTTGGTCCACATATAAAGCATCGTCAGCAATAAAAGTAAACCGCCAAAGATAAGTGCTGCACTGGTATATCCCAGCCCTTGCGTATCTGCTGTCCAATCCCCTAGCGCTGTGCCCAATGTTTGGGAAAACATGATGGTCAGCCAATAAAACGCTTCACTTTTAGAAGATTGAATACTTTGTACCGCAATTGACCCGCTGCTGTAGTACCATGCCAATAAAGATAAAATAAGTAAACCAAATAAGATTAGACTGCCACCTAAATAGCCCAGTCCTAAGGTACGATCAACATAGTCCGCTATAGTTGTCCCTAGAGTTGTTGTTGCAATAATTGTAGACCAATAAAAAAATGCATTATATTTTTTGGCCTTAATCTGTGCTGCAACGAATATTGCAAAAATAACGGCGAAGATACCCGTACTTACGATATATCCCAGATTAAGCGACATGGATAAGGCATCCCCCGCTGTTTCACCCAGTGTTGTTGCCGCAATTTTAATAATCCAAAACAGCAAAGTGACTTCAGGTACTTTGCTCAGCACCTCATGCAGTGTTTTTTCCTCAGTCATGATACGCACCAAACCTTATTCATTTGTCTATGCTGAATAATAGTGCTCACAACTGAAACCAATCTTAAATTTCAAAGACCTCGCCCATAGAGGCTGTTTATGACTTTCAACACCACAACATCTATAGACTTTTCATTCGCTTTCTAAATCGACTTAAAACCAAGCTGAGCTGAGTTAAACAGCTAAGCTCATGTTGTCACTCGCTACCCGTAAAGACAGCTTTAAAATAAGCCATAGCAAATGTTCTATTCGCACCAATTTAATTTGCGATATTTTTGAATTCACCTGATTGACCCGTCTATAAGTAAAGGGTTCAGCTTAATGGAACAATCAACGAATGATGGAAACTATGCTTACTGTATCTCGCTTAGCGAAAAAACTCGGTTTATCCAGAACGACTATTCTCTATTATGAGAAACAGGGTTTATTAAAACCAAGCTTAATCGCTGAAAATGGATACCGGTGGTACGGTGAAAGTGAAATTGAGCATCTTAAAAGCATCATCTCTTACCGTTCTTACGGACTATCCATTTCAGATATTCGTTTGCTTTTAGAACCACTTAGCATATCCCAAGGGCAGATCTTGGAAAATCATTTTCGTGCATTGGAACAAGAGATCAATAACTTAAGAGCTCATCAAAAAGCCATCATTGAGTTATTGAAAAAGTCCATTTTATTAAAGGAAAAGTTCGTGAATAAAGCTAAATGGGTAGAGATTATGATCGCAGCAGGTTTATCAAAAGAAGATATGATAAAGTGGCATCAAAAATTTGAAGAGATGGAACCTGAGGAGCATCAAAAATTCTTAGAGTCACTCGACATGACACAAGATGAAATTACAGCTATTCGAAGCTTATAGTGCTTTTTAGCTCTCAATATTTGAACATTTGAACATCAAACCCAATAGTTCTCATCTAAGGGCTATTGTGGATTCACTGCTTACCTATCGTAAGTATTTTTTATCCCTAAATATGATTCCTGCACCAACAAGCAGCTCATCCTAAAGACCGCCAAAACTGAAGATTAGAAGTCGTTAGGATGATCATTGGCGATTAAAAGGTCCAAAACAAAAAACTTTATTAAAAAATGACTGGTCAGAACTTTTCATTGAATTCTAACTGAAAATATATATATTGAGTCTCCGCATCCACCATAAATATGTGATTTTAAAAATGATTAAAAGCTTAACATTACGTAATTTCTTCGGATTAGGCATGGCTATCATGATTTCTCAATCTGCTTTTGCACTAGAGGGATTAAGCACAGAAGAAGCCAACACCATCGTGAAAGAAGATATTGCAGCAGCGCAAGTCATGACCGAATTTTGCCCTGCTTTGGTGGGTCAAGGCCCTAAAATTGAAAGCAACATTCAAACTTTAATTCAAACCTATTTACAAGACTACTCAGATAAGTCGATGACCTATGCAAAATTACAGTCAGACAGCGAATACCAGTCGATTCTGAAAGAAGCTCGTACAGATGCAAAGGGTACTGACAAAGCAGAACAAAAGTCAGTATGTGATGACGTTGTAAACTTTGAAGGTTAATTCAAGTTATACATCTATATCGTAAAGAAAGGATGAATAATGGGGTTATTCATCCTTTTTTATTGGACTGAAAAATGTAAAAACGATGAAGCGACTTCAACAGCTTCTATACATTTTTGCGCTTACATTTACTTAAAATTTGTTTAAGCTCATCCTATTATGGCAACAACATGTATGCACTTAGGGTTTAGAATGAATTTAAATGTAATGAAAAAAGTGATTTTGGCAGTTTGTGGTTCTTCTTTAATTGCCATCGGTTCGGCTCATGCAGCCAATAAAGACGAAAATATTGAAGTAACTCCACTGCAACAAGTGACGCAGCAAGAGTTGGCTGCAATTTATGTCCTATCAGAAGTTTGTCCAAGTCTCGTTTCAGACCAGAGTCAGTTTGAAAATGGCTACAACGCTTTGGCTAAAGAGTATCTACCGCAACAGAAAAATCCGACTGAATACCTTAAAAGCCTTAGCAAAGAGAAAAAATTCAAGCCTATTTTAGCCGAAGCTCAATCCGATGCGAAAAAAGCAGGCAAAGCAAAAAACCAAGAAATTTGTAAAGAATTGAGCACTTACAGCAAATAATACCAATTGGTTACAATATCTTTGAAATAAGCCGATTTCTACCGTAGAAGTCGGCAGAACTTTGTCCTAAAATGCAAAGCTCTCGTGCTTATACTAAAGAAATCGGAACCCCTTAGAATGATTCAAAAAAGCGCCCTTGCTGCGGCATTACTCGTACCAAGCATTTCATTTGCAGCAACTGTCTTATCCTCACCACCAGAACTAAATAATAAATCATATGTGCTGATGGATTATGAGACTGGGCAAATCCTCGCATCTAAAAATGAAAATGAAAAATTAGCACCAGCGTCAATGACAAAAATGATGACGAGTTTCATTATTGAGCAAAAGTTGTTGGCGGGCGAACTCACCGAAGATGAAAAAGTTCGGATGAACGAGTCTGCTTGGTGTCGTGGTAGTAGTTCGGAATCATGTATGTATGTGCCATTAAATGGTACTGCGACTGCATTAGAGATGTTACGCGGCATTATCATTCAATCGGGTAATGATGCATCTAAAGCTATGGCTGAGCACATTGCTGGGAACGAAGGCACTTTCGTTCACATGATGAACACTGAAGCAAAACGTATCGGCATGACCAATACCAGCTTCATGAACTCAACAGGCATGCCTGCTGAAGGTCACTACTCGACCGCTAAAGACATGGCAACGCTTGCACAGCACATCATTCACGACAGTTCAAAATATTATCCGATTTATTCTGAAAAAGAATTTACCTTTAACGGTATCAAACAAGGCAACCGTAATGCCCTGCTTTATACTGACCCAAGTGTCGATGGTTTAAAAACTGGTCATACTGACGAAGCGGGTTATTGCTTAACAACTTCGGCTAAACGTGGCCCAATGCGTTTGATTTCTGTGATTTTTGGTGCGCCAAGCATGCAAGAACGCGCAACGCAAACACGTGAAATTTTAGCGTGGGGTTATGCAAACTTTGAAACCAAAAATGTTCAAGCTGCGAACCAAGTTTTAGCAAAATCAAAAGTATGGTTTGGTAAAGAAAATGACGTACAAATTGGTTTAGCTGAAACCTTCAACGTAACGATGCCGAAAGGCCAGGCCAACGCAATCAAAACACAACTGGTGGTTCAACCAAAACTGACTGCACCGTTGAAAAAAGGACAAGTGGTTGGTAAATATGTAGCAAGCCTTGATGGTAAAGTGATTGCTGAAAAACCACTTGTGGCGCTAAAAGATGTTGAAGAAGCAGGTTTCTTTGCACGTATGCTTGACCACATCAAACAATTCTTCTCAAACTTATTCTAAGCAGCAACATTTAGACTTAAGTTAAAGCATCCACACCTCGGTCTGGGTGCTTTTTTATTTTATAATGGACACCTACATAAAAGCAGAACACCAACATGGCTAAAAATATTCGCCCTTATTTGAACAGCACGCCACAGCTTGGCAACAACTGCTATATCGATGAAATGTCGGTAGTGATTGGTGATGTCATCTTGGCTGAAAATGTTTCTGTATGGCCTTTTGCCGTAATTCGGGGTGATGTAAACCATATTCGGATTGGTAAAAACTCGAATGTACAAGACCATGCAATGCTGCATGTTAGTCATAAAAAAGCGGACAAACCAAATGGCTCGCCTTTAATCATTGGTGAAGATGTCACCATTGGTCACCATGTCACCTTACATGGCTGTACCATCGGCAACCGTGTTTTGATTGGTATCAATAGCATTGTTTTGGACGATGTCATCATTCCTGACGATGTTATGATTGGTGCAGGAACACTGGTTCCCCCAGGTAAAGTGCTTGAAAGTGGCTATTTATATGTCGGTAGTCCTGCCAAAAAAGTTCGCCTTCTGACAGAAACAGAATTAGCATTCTTACCATATTCAGCACAAAACTATGTCAAAGTATCGGGACATTATTTAGAGCCATGATCATTGGGAGCATTTTGCTCCCCTTTTCATATCAGATCAAATAACAAGCATCACCTTCAAAAATGCTGAATCTGCGGATTAATCCTTCTCAAACGCTGTCACTAAAAAATCAATTAGCGCTTTTACCGATGGTAATAAACCACGTCGAGACGTATAAGCCAGATGAATCAGTTCGGGTTTTGGCTCCCAGTTTGGAATCACTTTGACCAAACGGCCTTCTTTTAAATCATTATGAATAATCAGCTCTGGTAACTTGGCAATCCACGCCCACCACAATACCTGTATAGCCTAGCGGATGAAGAAGATACCAAAAGCGTGGAACTAAGCTACTAATTTTATATCCATAACATAGCCACCACCGCCTAAATTTTGTAGAATACTCCTTTTACCCCATGGTGCTTTTACATGACCGCTTGGACAGCTCACGTCACCGTCGCAACTATTGTTGAAAAAGACGGAAAATTTCTATTTGTAGAAGAGCATACTGCGGGTGTGACACACACTGTATTTAACCAACCTGCAGGCCATGTTGAATCAGGTGAAACACTCATCGAAGCTGCCATTCGTGAAACTATGGAAGAAACTGGACATGAAGTGTCTATAGATGCGTTATTGGGCATTTATACCTATACACCACCCATGTTTCCAGACCGCACGTATTATCGTTTCTGCTTTTTAGCGCAGTCACTTCATCACCATCCAACCGCCGAACTCGATACAGGTATCGTGGGTGCAGTATGGATGACTTTAGATGAACTACACGAAACGGCTCGTGCACGTAGTCCATTGGTGATTAAAGCGGTTCAAGACGCACTCGCGGGTCAAAAATATCCTTTATCGCTCGTTTATGAGCACCAAAATTCTCCCCTTATTTCAAGTTTGGATGCCTAGTCCTATGCAACAACGTGTCATCGTCGGTATGTCGGGTGGTGTAGATTCATCTGTTTCTGCTGCTCTTCTTCTTCAACAAGGTTATCAAGTTGAAGGTCTTTTCATGAAGAACTGGGAAGAAGACGACGGCACGGAATACTGCACAGCTATGGAAGACTTAGCCGATGCTCAAGCGGTCTGTGACAAACTAGGGATTAAACTACACACCGCCAACTTTGCTATGGAATATTGGGATCGTGTATTTGAGCATTTCTTAGCGGAATATGCTGCAGGCCGTACTCCAAACCCAGATATTTTATGTAATAAAGAAATCAAATTCCGTGCGTTCTTAGATCATGCCATGCAACTGGGCGCAGACTTTATTGCGACTGGTCACTATGCACGTCGCGGCGAAACCATGACTAATTCTAAAGGTGAGGAATATGCACCTTTACTGCGTGGTTTAGATAAAAACAAAGACCAGACCTATTTCTTACATGCTGTGCATGGCCGTGAAATTAATAAGACGTTGTTCCCTGTAGGGGAAATTGAAAAGCCTGAAGTACGTAAAATTGCGGAACAATATGACTTAGTCACAGCGAAGAAAAAAGACTCAACGGGCATCTGTTTTATTGGTGAACGTCGTTTTAATGACTTCTTAAAACAATACTTGCCTGCACAAGCTGGAAAAATCGTCTTAGATGATGGCAAAGAGGTTGGTGAACATCACGGCTTAATGTACTATACGCTCGGTCAACGCGGTGGTATTGGTATTGGTGGTTTGAAAGGTGTGGCTGAAGGCGCATGGTTCGTTCTACATAAAGATATTGAAAACAACCGCTTGGTGATTGGTCAAGGTCATGAACATCCACTGATGCAAAGTACTGCGCTTTGGAGTGAAACGATTGACTGGGTCGCAGGTGAAATGCAGATTCCTGAAACAGGTTTCCGTTGTACCTCACGGACGCGCTATCGCCAAGATGACCAAGATTGTGTGATCTTTAATGATCCGACTACCCCAGGTGGCGTACGTGTTGAGTTCGATGAGCCCCAACGTGCCGTGACGCCGGGTCAGAGTGTCGTATTCTACTCAGGTGAAGTTTGTTTAGGCGGCGGCGTGATTCATCATACCAATGCTCCTAAACCTGATTTTATTTAAAGGATTTTAAGACATGGCTGAGTTACCGTTTCAACAGCCTCAAACTTTGAACGAACGCCAAAACCGAGCTTTGGCGTTGGCGGCTGTTTTTCAGTCCGCGCAACTGACGCATATGACCGCATTGAGCGGTCAACAAAGTATTGGGGAAAGCGGTAACTTCTATTTAGAGCAGTTGATTAAAGCCAGTTTAAATATCCGACCGAAGGGCAACCAAAGCGGACAAACTTTAGACTTCTTTCATCAACTGGCGGACATCTCCTTAGGACTAAAAACCTTAGAAAGTAGCATTACCCAGCCCTTTAATACCTCACCCAAAACTAGAATTCCTAAATTATCCACTGCTAAACTTCCCATGACCTATGCCATGGCGCTCTTACAACTCGAAAAGAAAGTGTATAGCAACCCCAAATTCGTTGAAATTATTGAACAGTCCCAACAAAAAATCTTAAGACAGCTTTCTTTTTTCGATAATAACTATTTACATCCAAGCATCATTGCCAACCTCGCTCAAACCTACGTCGACACCGCGGGACAAATTAACCCACGCATTATGGTGCGGGGTAATGCAGAAGCATTTAAAGATTCATCGCATACCAACCGCATTCGCGCTTCCCTCTTCACTGGCTTACAAATGGCACATTTATGGCGTCAGCTCGGTGGAAGTTCATGGGGCATGGTATTTAGCAAACGCAAGTTGCTTAAAGATATTCAAGATCTCGCTCGTTTACAGTATCAGGTGATTTAACACATGATCGACGAGCTTTTTAGTTTTACGTTTAATTCCAAAGTTTAAGGAATCGCTATGAACGCTTTAACCGCACTTTCTCCATTAGATGGACGCTACGCTAGCAAATGTGATGCGCTTCGTCCTTTCCTCTCTGAGTTTGGTTTAATCCATGCTCGTGTGACTGTTGAAGTGCGTTGGTTACAAGCGCTTGCAAACCGTCCAGAAATCACTGAAGTGCCTGCTTTCAGTGCTGAGACCAATGCTGCACTTGATGCAATTGTTGCTGACTTTTCTGAGAACGATGCCAACCGTATTAAAGACATCGAACGTACCACGAACCATGATGTCAAAGCCGTTGAGTACTTCCTGAAAGAAAAAATTGAAGGCATCGAAGAGCTTAAAAATGCGGGTGAATTCATTCACTTTGCATGTACCTCTGAAGACATCAACAACTTGTCTCATGCATTAATGTTGAAAAGTGGTCGTGATGTATTGGTTGCATCTATGCAGCAAATCATTGACTCAATCGTGGCATTGTCTGAAAAGCATGCTGACCAACCTATGTTATCTCGTACACATGGTCAGACGGCAAGCCCAACCACTTTGGGTAAAGAAATGGCAAACGTAGCTTATCGTCTTGCGCGCCAAATCAAACAATTCAAACAAGTTGAGCTTTTAGGCAAAATTAACGGTGCGGTAGGTAACTATAATGCTCACCTTTCTGCTTACCCAGACATCAACTGGCCTGCGCACTCACAAGCATTCGTTGAGTCTTTAGGTCTAAGCTTTAACCCGTACACCACTCAAATCGAGCCGCATGACTACATGGCGGAACTGTTTGATGCTTTACGTCGTTTCAATACAATTTTGATCGACTTTAACCGTGACGTTTGGGGTTATATCTCGCTTGGTTTCTTCAAGCAAAAACTCAAAGATGGCGAAGTGGGTTCTTCAACGATGCCACACAAAGTAAACCCTATTGACTTCGAAAACTCAGAAGGCAACTTAGGCTTAGCCAATGCAGTGCTTGCGCACCTTGGCGAAAAACTTCCAATTTCGCGCTGGCAGCGTGACCTAACAGACTCAACTGTACTACGTAACATGGGTGTTGGTTTTGCACAAAGCTTGATTGCTTTTGAAGCTTGTTCAAAAGGCATTGGTAAACTTGAACTCAATGCTGCACGTATTGATGAAGACTTGAACAATGCGCAAGAAGTTCTAGCTGAACCAATTCAGACCGTAATGCGTCGTTACAACGTTGAAAAACCATACGAAAAATTAAAAGCGTTGACACGTGGTCAAGCCATGACACGTGACATGATGGTTGACTTCGTCAATGGTAATGAACTTGAAGCTGTCCCTGCTGCTGACCGCGCACGTTTAGCGGAAATGACGCCTGCAACCTATACAGGTAACGCAGCTGAACAAGCGAAACAAGTTGCTGACTTAATTTCTAAAATCTAATTTTTAGAAATTGAAAAAAGCGGAGCTTCGGCTTCGCTTTTTTATCTATAATGCAAACAAGAATCTCCTATACGCATAATTGAAAAACCAATAAAAATGATGACAATCCTGAAAAGTACAACACCGAAAGCTCACATTGACTATCAACTGAAAAAGCCGCATTGGATTGCTCTCACTGTACTTGCTGTCGCCATTGCTTTCGCATCGATCCATCCCCTTGAACTCAGCTCTTATATTTTGCATCAGGTCGGAACCGTATTCATGTTGGTGACGCTGATCATTTGTCTTTATAAATTGGGGCTCAGCTTGATCAGCTTTATGCTTTATATCGGTTTTTTGCTGATTCATATACTCGGTGCGCATTATCTATATTCTTATGTACCCTATAATGAATGGTCAATCCAATATTTAAACCTAGACCTCAACCAGAGTTTAGGTTGGACACGGAATATGTACGATCGCTTTGTACATTTAGCGTACGGTCTGCTGCTCTACCCGTTCTTTTATCGTCTGTTTCAAGTGTGGCTGCCTCAACTTTCTAAACTCACCCTATTCTTGCTGGTCATTCAATTTGTGATGGCAAGTAGCCTCATTTACGAATGGATTGAATGGTTTATTGCGATGGGCTTATCGCCTGAAGATGCTGAAAATTACAATGGGCAACAAGGTGATATTTGGGACGCACACCAAGACATGCTTTTAGCCACAGTTGGTGCAATCATCACAGGCATAGCCTGTCTATTGAAAAAGTAGTCATTTTGCCTACCATTCGTCTAGCACAACAATTAACGACGATACAGGACTCATTCAAGCACAAGTGATTTGTACATCAGTTTAAAAAACAAAAAAAACACCACGTCAGGCGTGGTGTTTTAACTCTATTAGTCTTTCGCAGACTCATC
The DNA here is from genome assembly GCF_039655985.1 of Acinetobacter sp. BWR-L5. NCBI lineage: Bacteria > Pseudomonadati > Pseudomonadota > Gammaproteobacteria > Moraxellales > Moraxellaceae > Acinetobacter > Acinetobacter sp. BWR-L5. Next base: position 284,005 of record NZ_JAGFEV010000001.1, read on the forward strand.
TGTTGGCACTTCAGTAATTCGGCCACCGCGAGCAAGGAATGCCGCAACTTCGTCTTCAAGTGCTTGACGTTGTTTTAATTTTGCAGTCACCGTCAGTGTTTCAGCTTCGGCAACATCACCATCACTTGCAGCATTATCAGAAGAATCTGATGCGCCTTTTTCCGCTGCTTGAGCTTCGTCTTCGTCGACTGCTGAGTCTTCTACATCATCATAATCATTTGAATCAGTCATCTTAATCTCCCCACAAATGACATTTTAGGTTCCCATGAATTACTGGTTTCCAATTATGTTGAAATTTAACAAGCTCTCAGCCTTTCGCATAGTCTTATTCAACGGAAAATCGTATCTTTTTTAATCAAAATCGTAATCTTATTTTACGACTGGCTAAAAAATAACACTTCCTTTCTTACACAGCATAACGCGTCTCTTTGAGCAACCCTAAACCATTGGCCTGTGCCATAAAAGCATCTTTTAATACAGGCAGTTTTTCAACTTGTTTCAAACCAAAGTTTCGCGCCCATACCACAGGAAAGAGTTGTGTGGTTTCCATCCAACCGATGGCAGACATGCTATGCATCATTGCATCATTTTGTCCTTTACGGCGGTGTTCATAACGCTTCAGTGTTTGCTCATGTGCCCACACGCCACGTGCTAGATCATGTAGTAATACATCACACAGTACAGCCGCATCAAGACAACCAATATTCACCCCCTGTCCTGCTAAGGGATGAATCACATGAGCCGCATCACCAATTAAAGCCAAGCCCGCTTTAACATATTGCTGTGCAGCACGTGCTTTGAGTGGGAAAGTGGCACGCGGTGTCGCTTCCAACACTTCGCCTAACATGTGATGACTTTCTCGCGTTAACAGCTGGGTAAATTCAGCATCTGAAAGTGCAGCATATTCTTCTGCATAATCATCGGGGAGCGTCCATACGATAGACTGCCAATGCCCTGCTTGCTCTGGTTTTAAACTCGCCATTGGTAAAAATGCCAAAGGCCCCGTTTCTAAAAAAATCTGACGTGCAACGTGTTGATGAGGCTGAGCTGTACGAATGGCACAGCTTAAACCAGCCTGTTTGTAATCCAGCACATCGATATCGATAAACGCTTGTTCTCGTACAAAAGAGTTTGCACCATCAGCACCAATCACCAGTTTGGTTTTCAACACCGTACCATCGGCCAAATGGATATACCACATCCCAACACCTTCTTCGACACGCGCAACTTTAACTTGGGTGCGGTAATCGTTGAGTACAGCAAGCATCTGCTGTTGAATCGCTAAATTAAGCAAACTTGGCTCAACCATAGAACCAAGGGCTTGTTCGCCATGTGGTTCCTGCTTGGACGCATGACCAAAGTTAATTTCACCATAGCCATTTTTATTCCACACCTGCATGCCACTATACGGCATCTGGCGGGCAATTTTATCCCAAACATCAACGGTTTTAAGTAGGTGTATCGTCGCTTGACTGAGTGCCAAGACACGTGGGTTTGCAACACTTAAGGTCTTGTGTTCATCTAAAATAGGTGCAGCATCCAATACGGTAGCTTGCACACCGCCTTGTGCCAAAAGCAAGGCGGTCAGTCCACCAACCAAACCACCGCCAATAATCACCACATCTAAAACATCAGTTTGAACATGACTCATGCTTTTAGCCCCATAGCATAGTTGGCAACGAGTGGTTTAATGCCTGGAATCGTATCAAACGCGACCAAACCAGTATTACGAATAAACTTTAAGATTGGATTGCTATTGCTAAAGCCTCGCACCACCGAATCACAGAACTTAATTACACGTTGTTGATCGGTCAAACGTGAAGCCTCATAGGCTTGTAACATTTCAGCATCGCCCAAGTCGGCATTTTGCGCAATTTGCTCCGTTAAATAACGGACCAAAACGTGCGCATCTCGCATACACAAGTTAAAACCTTGCCCCGCAACAGGGTGAATGGTATGCGCAGCATTACCCATTAATACCACCCGTCCTACGGCCTGCTTTTCTGCTAGCACTTGTGACAATGGAAAACTAAAACGCTTACCTGTTTTTTGAAACTTCCCTGCACGGTCGCCATAGGTTTCTTGCAAAGCATCTAAGAAATGCTGGTCATTTTCATCGCCCAACCATTCACCTTCTGTACCTTTTTTCACAGGCCAAACCACTGAACGACGGTATTCACCTGGAAGAGGTAATAGTGCCAATGGCCCTAAGCTACTAAAACGCTCAAAACCCACATGGTTGTGCGGTTTTGAGGTTTGTACCGTGGTCACAATAGCAACTTGATCGTAATCATGCTCCGAAGCACCTATTCCTAAGGCTTTACGGCAGAATGAATCACGCCCATCTGCAGCAATGACGATTTTTGCTTGCAGTGACAGTTGTTCTTCTCCACGACTGGCTTCTATGTAGGCCATATCGGCATCTTGGATCAGTTTAGTGACTTGTACACCATCAATCAGCTCGATGAATGGTTGTTTTTGAACTTCCGTCAGTAGTACACGACCAAGCCATGCGTTTTCTATAACCTGACCGAAGCTTTCGACTTTTTCTTGTTCTGCTTTGAGACGTGCCTTACCAAAGCTACCTTGTTCGGTGATATTCACCTCTAAAATAGGCGTTGCATGTTCTTGTAACGCGCTCCATAAACCCAGTTCTTGGTAAATTTGAACAGTACGACGAGACAGGGCGCTGTTTCTAGCATCAAAACTAGAATGGTATGGCGCAAGGTTTACATCATCATAATTTGGGTATTTGATCGCCTCTAAAAGTTTCACCGCAATGTTTTGTTTGGCTAACATCAACGCCAGACTCAGTCCGACCATACCACCACCGACTATGATGACTTCTTGTTGCATGCTTCTATCCTTTTTATGGCGTACCTAAAGTAAAAAACTTCAAATACCTATAAGTTTTAATGGTTTTATATTACATCAAAGATTTTCTTTTTTATAATGAAATGGATGTTTTTACGTACTTTCACCCTAAGGCCCTGTTGCCAAAGTTATGCAGATGACAGTTTCTTAAACTTTTATTTCACACAATAGATTTGATGTTGAATCAATATTTCAGATGCTTATTTAATGAGAGTTTAGACGGCCAGCCTTTATAAGTTTTCTATATTAATAAAAGCTCATAAATCTTGAGCCATAAATTTAACCATACGAGATGAGTTATCAGTCATCTATATTCCAATTTTTATGCAATCCGGCCGCTATATTTTCCGTAGAGCTCTTGCTCAAGAAGTACAAAATAAAACTAGCCCTCTTAGCTGTATAGTCCTGTAACTAATTGCGACTTTATAGCTATATAGAATATTAAAGCTGTTCTCTTCAGTACGTTTTTTTGAATAGCGCGATTCATTAGTCTAGAAAAAATTACCCCATCACAGGATGGGGTAATTTTTGGTTTCAATTAAAGAATTTAATAACGTCACTATGCTTAAATTAAAATATGGTCCTATATAGGGCTTACCAACTAATATTCACACGTCGATTTGGTGTTAAGCATGGCACCATTTCCACCTGTTCAGATACTGCACAGCTTTGATATTCTTCAGTTACACCCTTTGCTTCGATACGAATACGCTCAGATGATATACCTGATCTAACTAAATAATCAGCAACCGTTGAGGCACGCTTTTGTGATAGTTTCTGGTTATAGCCGACATTACCTAAACGGTCAGTAAAACCTGTAATTACCACAGGATTTTGAGATGCCGTAGCTTTGATATTTGTAGCTATACCCTCCAGAGTTTGAGGACCTTCAATAACAGCTTGCTCATCAAAACGATCAAAGTTAAAAAGGACATTAGCATTTCGCTGTGAAACTGTCTCATCAACAATTTGAGTCTCAGGAACAGGTGCTATATTTTCCGAACGCAACATAAGCTCTTCACAAGCTTCACCTTTCCAGCTTAAACGTTCAGATAAGCCTTTTTTGTCAAAATCGATACGTAATTGGCAGCGCTTATAATCTTGTGTGTTCGGCTTGCGGATATCTAAAACATAATTCCATTTTTTAACAAAGAAAAGCCCTTCACTAAAATGTGGATTTCCTAAAATATGACGGAATTGATCCTTGGTCAAAGCAGTGCTTAAACGCGCTACATCTGCATACTCATAACGTTGGACTTGTTTCAAATAACTATTTTCAATTTCTGGAAAGACCACTTCTTGCTGGGTTTGTACTGGTTCAATCTCAGCATAAATTGACATTGTAGTTACAAGCAATACACCACCGATGATGCTTTTAACAATTTTTTTCATAAATCATTGAATCTCTAAAGTTAAATATATAAGGAAGGCTGAAAATAGCCTTCCTTAGTTTTCATCGATTATGTATTAATCAATTACACCGCTGACGCCGATACGGAAACTCGGATCGCCTTCAGAAGCAGCAGCAATACCACCAGTTAATGACCAACGTCCATTATCAGCAGTTTTTCTTAAAGTCACACCTACCGCATTTTCACCACTATGATGAGCTGCAGCGGCTGCATAAGTCCACTTACCTGCTACATAAGGAGCTGTTTCTAATGCCATAGCAGCAGCAATACCAGCATTTGCACGCTTTTCTACACTATCAATACGTTGATTTGTGCTAGTAAATACTTGCTCTAGTTGATCACCTAAATTTGTGATTTTTTGATCAAGTTGATTGTCGCGATTATTCAATGCACTTAAAGCATCGCCCACATTATTATGAGAACCCCCACCGACGTTATAAGTCGGACCGGTATTGGTTTCATAGTTTGCGCCACCACCTAAGTGATTATAAATATTAGTATTACTTGTATGAAGTTGAGATCCATTAATGGCATCTTTTGAATCTTTGCTAATAGATCCATCAGCCACACCACTCACCTTCTTATTACCAGCATTGATGCCTGTGTCTTTATCTATAGAAACATCGCCAACAGTAATTTTATTGGTATTTACAGAGTCGAAGTTGACGTCTTTCTTGGTCGCAACATTATAGTTAGTACTACCATCTTGATTGGTAGACTGGCTGACAATAATGTTGTCGCCTTCTGAAACTGTAGTTTTAGCTTTAGTTACATTGCTATTCACATTATTAATCGCATCATGTAACTGACCACCATTCACAGCATCTTTTGAACCTTTGGCTATCGTACCATCTTCTACATTTGTAACTTTCTTGCTTCCAGCATCGATACCATCTTTGGTTACACTTGGACCACCTTTGATGGTTAAGCCATCATTATTGACCGTTGTATCACCAGTTTGAATACTGCCGTCTTTACCTAAATTAAGATCTTTAGCTAAATCCATCTTAATTTGATTACCATTTTTACTCACTTGGATGTTGCCATCAGTGTTTGTAAAATCAACAGTGTCACCAGATTTAACAGCACTTGAATTTTCTCCATTTGCTGTTAAATTCCAACCTTGATTAGCATTGTTTACTTTAGTATTAATTGAATCAATCGCATCATGAATGGTGTTCTTGCCCGTATTACCGACATTAGAAGTCGTGACACCGCCATCAGCATTTAGTGTTGTATTACCACCAATACTGTTTTTAATGCTGTTTGCAGTATTATGAAGCTGGCTGCCATTCACTGCATCTTGTGATGTACTCTTAATATCGCCATTGGCAACATTGGTGATTTTCTTCTTGCCTGCATCAATGCCCTGAGCCGTAATGCTTGGACCGTCTTTAATGCTGAGGCCGGCA
>NZ_JAGFEV010000001.1:289802-705436 GCF_039655985.1 Acinetobacter sp. BWR-L5
CTTGCCTGCATCAATGCCCTGAGCCGTAATGCTTGGACCGTCTTTAATGCTGAGGCCGGCATTGTTAATCAGCGTATCGCCCAGCTTTACAGAATCAAAGCTGACATCTTTCTTCGTTGCAACAGTCAGGTTATTTGCTTCACGCTTAATCTCAATGTTTTCACCATCCAAGAATTGAACAGTATCTGAGGCTTTTACTGCACTTGCAGCATCACCATTCGTCTGGATCTTCCAAGTTTGGTTTTGCAAGTTGGCAATATCACCCGTATTGCTAGTAATTTGCTCACCCTGTTTGGTCACAGTTTGGGTCAAATTAGTCACATTTTGATTGGTGCTGTTTAATTGGCTGCCATTGATAGTGTCTTTCGAAGACGCGCTGATATCACCATCCGCCACATTGGTGATTTTCTTCTTGCCCGCATCAATGCCTTGAGCAGTAATGCTTGGACCGTCTTTGATGCTTAAGCCAGCATTGTTAATGAGCGTATTACCAAGCGTGACTGAGTCGAAATTAACGTCTTTTTTAGTAGCAACTTTGTATTCTTTGCTACCATCTGCATTGGTGACATCGGTAACTGTGATGTTGTCGCCTTCCACAACGCTAGTTTTCGTACCAGCTCCAGCATTTTTTTCAATTGCTTCTGCGATAGAAGTATAATCATTACCAGCGACATTAAATGGCCCAGTTAACTTGCCATTATCACCTACAGTAACGCCACCACCAATAATATCTGCAGCACTATTTGCAACATTACCCAATACCACATTGGTTCTGTAAAGTTGGCTACCATTAATACCATCAGTACTTGTAGCACTAATATGACCAGCCGCCACATTTTTAAGCTGACGTTCAGCTCCAGCAGATCCTAAAGAAACTTGATCGCCCGCCTGACTTGCAGCACCAGCAAATGAACCAAATTTTATGCCATCAATGGTTGCTTCTATTTCTTTTGTTGCATCGGTATCTGTATTTGATTTTGAACCAATTGCGACAGCATTCGTTTTTGTTACTTTAGAGGCATTACCAATAGCAACACCACTACTTTTTTCTACTCTTGAACCAAAGCCTAAAGCTGTTGATTCTTTTGCATTGGCAGCAATAGAAGAGTTTGAGCCCAAGGCTAAACTTTTCTCAGCACCACCTTCAACAGATGCCTTACGGCCAATCGCGACAGTATCCCCAGTATTATCACCAATTTTAGAAGCAATACCGATTGCAACACCACCGTCAGAATTACCTGAATTGGCTTTAGCACCAATCGCAACTGACGCATTATCTACATCCGTTTGCGCTTGATCGGCAATTGCCCCTGTGCCAATAGCAACACTGTGCGCCCACGCCCAAGTGTCATTACCAATGGCAACACCACCTTTGTCATCGCCACTATTTGCATTTGCATTACGGCCAATGGCAATACCGTCATTGATGACACGTGAATTTTCACCGATGGCAATACCACCTTGTTGTCCAGTACCAGCAGCAACATTAGCAGAACAGCCAATTGCAATTGAGGTTGTGATGCTGGTCACTGCTGAACCACAATTTGGATCAGATATAGCAATAGAATAAGCTGAAGAATCATCACCATTGCCTACTTTCACCGCATATAGTTGTGGTGAAAGTGAAAGTAAAGCTGCAGCTAATAGACTTAAATTAATCGTTTTTTTTGTTTTCACTATGGTTAATTCAGTACTAGAGCTTGCAACCGCTTTAATACGAGTTGACGAATGCCCTTTCGCTGTTGCTAGCTCAGAAACGGCAACCCATGCACCGATTGAAGCGTTCCAAATTACTTTATAAATTTTATTCACACCAACCCGCCATTGTGACATGAGTCACATTAATAAATAATAAAGAGACAAAATCTACAGAAGGTGGGCATTATATTCATTTTTTATAATTTATCTATACTTGAGATATAATTTTTTAATCTTTTTTTTGCATCAAAGCTATTTAATCCTTGGAACTGCCAAGTTAAAGCTGGCTATGAATACCATCAAGTCCATAAACCAGATCTTTCATATAACGGATATTTTGTTAATTTTAGGAATGCTTAATCAAAATAAAATATGCAGTTCAAATCATAGAAGATCATGAGCATTTAAAATTCATTCTGGAACATTTGGGATCCAATGAAATTCTGGGGATAATTAGTACCAAAAAATAAATTTTTAAACGATTCATGCTATTGATTTTAAATATATTATTTCCATATCTGCATTGTATTAAAAAAACTATCATTTAACTCAAACCAGGCAAATAAATATTATATTTCGGGGTGAGATTATTGGAGATTTTAATAAAAATAAACGAGATATTGATGACTGTATTTTCAAAAATTGCATTTTAAACAATCAATTTAAAACCTACATAACAGTATAATAAAATCGACTCTTCCTCGAATCAGTGCTGATTTTAAAGCTAACAATTCACTCTGTTTAAAATAAATACCTTATAAAAAATAAAAGCCGATCACATGATCGGCTTTTATACAGTAAGTTATATTTATCGCGCCATTAACGCTTCAATCTCTTCTACCGACTTCACCACTTTCGCAGTCAAATTCAGTGGACCATTTTGGGTTGCTACGATGTCATCTTCAATACGAATACCAATACCACGCCATTTCGCATCGACAGTTTCATCATCAGGTGCAATGTACAAGCCCGGTTCAACAGTCACGACCATGCCTTCTTCATAGGCACGCCACACACCATCTTGCTTATATGAACCAACATCATGCACGTCCATACCCAACCAGTGCCCTGTACCATGCATATAAAACTGACGGAAACTTTCCTTTTGGATAATCTCTTCAATATCACCTTGCATAATCCCCAGATCAAGTAGACCTTGGACTAAAATGCGCACAGCAACATTATGTGGTTCTTTATACGAGTTGCCTACACGCACTGCGTCAATTGCAGCAAGTTGTGCATCGAGAATTACATTATAAAGAGCTTTTTGCTCAGGGCTGAACTTTCCATTGACGGGGAAAGTACGGGTGATGTCTGAAGCATAATATTCATATTCACACGCTGCATCGATCAGCACCAAATCGCCATCTTTTAGCTCTTTATTGTTCTCTACATAGTGCAAAATGCAAGCGTTTTCACCACCACCGACAATGCTGTTATACGACGGCACACAGCCATTTTGACCAAATACATAATTCAGCTCAGCTTCTAGAGCATATTCCATCATGCCTGGCTTAACAGTTTGCATGGCACGAATATGAGCTTGTGCAGAGATATTAGAAGCCGTTTGCATCAATGCAATTTCTTGTGCTGATTTAAACAAACGCATTTCATCTAAAATACGATCGAGCTGTATCACTTGTGCAGGTGCAGCAGTCCCACGACGTGACTCACCATTGGCCGTCGTGATCCATTTTGCTACGCGCGCATCAAATTCGGGCTGTTGCCCAATACGATAGAATAATTTTTCTTTGCTTAAGAGTTTTTCAATGATTTCTTCATCTAACAAATCTATCGCATACGCTTCGTCAGCTTCATAGTCATCTACCGCGCCATCCACACCTGCGCGATAACCATTCCAGATTTCCATCTCGCGGTCACGTTCACGGCAGAACAAACTGTAGCTATAACCGTCTTCATCATCTTCAGCAAAGGTTTCAATGACTGCTACGGCTTCGGGCTCAGCAAAACCGGTCAGATAAAAAAAGCTGCTATCGGTACGATATTTATAGTCTGCATCACGATTACGCATCGCCACTGGACTGGTTGCAATAATGGCAATACTGTTCGGACCCATTTGTGCAGCCAAACGGTCACGGCGTTCCTGAAAATCCACTTGCGTTAGTTTCATGTTTGATCTGTCTTTTTATACCAAAGAATAAAAGTGCCACGCGCACCCTATCATGTACGCGCAGCAAGTCTTATGCCAATCAGCTTGGGCGATGCGGCGTAAACATTTCTACAACATTGTTCGCTTCTGTTACAGAACGATCGATTTGTTGCTTGTTATGAAAGTGTTTAAGCAGCGAACTTTCATCAACCGCAATCTTTTTGCGGCCTACAGATAAGCTCACAGGAATTAAACGTACAAACTCGTATAACTCTTGATAACTCTCTTCACCCTCTTCGTCATCATCGGTTTCTTCAAACTCAACTGCCGCGACATCTTGTAAATGTTCGATCAGTTCCATTTCATCTGGGCGAATATGACCAGACGCCAAACCAAAGCCCAGCACTACGCCTGCGCACCAATCCGCCAAAGCTTGTACACGGTCTGCCAGCGTATGAGTGTCATCGGGAAGTAACGGTAAATAGTCCAATTCATCGTCAGAAAGTGCATGTGCGACATCTTCTGCTTCATCGGCTAACAAAGCCAAAGCTTCTTCACTTAACTCTGGAATTTCCAAAGTCGTGAGGATGTGTTGCCACTCTTCACGGCTCGGTGCCTGAGTTACACAAATGATACCCGTGAGTAAACCATGTAACTCACTTGGGCTAGAAATCTCTTCAATTTTAGAAAAATTTGGCTGCCATTCTGACCAACCTGAAATATCGTCTTGCATTCGTTTATCCAATCTCTATACTTCTTATATATTACCTTTGTTTGCAGCACTGTGCGACCACGATATGTTAGAAGAATTACAGCGTCTACAGGCGCATATTGGCGTTTTAAAAACGCGACTTGCTCATTTTGAAAGTGAAAATAGCACTTTAAATGCAGCTAAACTGGATGCTGAAGAACAGCACCGTTCTCAAGTTGTGCAAAAAAATGGCTTAATTACCCAGAAGCAAGAACAAATTGATGATTTAACTGAGCAATTAAGCAGCGCTCAGACCCAATATCAACACTTAAACACTGATGCGACTGCTTTGGCCGATCGTTATAGTCGTTTGGAAAAAAGTTGTACGGATTTAAAAAATCGCTTTCAGGAAATCTTGGCTGAACGTAATGAATTACGTGCAATTAAAGAAAAAATGAACAATGATCAGCGTCAAGCTCAGCAAGAAATCCAAGCACTTCAGCAAGAACGTGAAAGATTGTTACAAAAAAATGAGCATGCCAAAGCTAAAGTCGAAGCCATCATCCAACGTTTGGCTGTTTTAGGCACAGAGCAAGATCATCACGCGCAAGAAATTCAACAACTTGCCCACCCTACTGAAGCTGGCGAGGAAGTTTAATCATGAGCGAACCAATTACCGTTGAATTACGTGTCTTAGGTCATAGCTTTCGTTTAGTCACAACGGAAAAAGAAAAAGCCGACCTTGAACGTGCAGCTCTGCTTTTAAATGATAAATATGATGAGTTTCGCCGTAAAGCGCCACGGGTAGAACCCAGTAAAATTATCATTATGGTGGCACTAGAGTTAATGCAAGAAGTGTTGTCGATGAATAAAACACTACAAGAGTATGCACACGCAGAACGATTACTGGCAAATATTATCGATGACGTTGCGGAACTTGTTTAAACTCGACTGAATTGAATAAAGTATCAACACTTACTCCAGTTGTTTACAGTTCGTAGCGGTGTATGAGTTGCCATCAGCGTGAGATTCGTTATACTTAAGGCAACTCTGAGGTGTTCGCCAGCGGGTCTATTCCCCTGCCGATACTTAAACTTATGGATGTGTTCTGTATATTTAGAGTGTATGCCCACTTTCATGTGGGAAACCCAGCAAGTATACGTCGCGTCCACCTTGAACTCATCGGGTTCAGGGTAACGACACATGCAGCGGCATCTTCGGAGTACTTTATTTATTCTAATAACAACAACTTAAAACAAAATATACATCTCACCTTTCTCATTTGAATCCGTATAAATCATCAAAAGTAGGCATATGGTAGGCTCTAGAATTATTGTGCTATATTGCTGTGTATTGTTTCAATCAGTTAAAAAGTGCAATGGCTCAAAGACATAAGCTAACAAAAACATTTATCGATAGTCTCCCTCTAGAAGCATCGGGAAAAAAGGTTTTTTATCGTGACTCTATGACCATTGGTTTTGGTATTGTAGTTACTCAGTCTAAAACTTATTTTATAGAAACCCGCATGCCGAATGGCCAGAATAAAAGAAAAACTATTGGTAAGCATGGCGTGTACACCTTAGAGCAAGCGCGTACCGAAGCTAAACGTTTATTATTACTCATCGATCAAGGTATTGATCCTGTTGCTCAAAAAGAGCAATTGAAACGTAATTTCATACAAGCAAAGAAAATAGATGAATTAATCCCTAGTTTAGATGACGCTTATACAGTTTATAAATCAAAAAAGAAACTGAGTGCTAAAACACTTGAAGCATACGGCCGATGTGTAAAGGACTATTTTGGAGACTGGAAAGACATAAAAATAACCGAATTTTCACAAAAAATGATTCTCGATAGGTATATGCTGCTTTCCGAACGCAGCTTAGCTCAAGCTACCCTTGCCATGAAGTTTCTTTCTGCTGTTTATAACTTTAATGCATCCATTTTATACAACGATAATGATGAAAAGATTATCACTGAGAAAAGCCCTGTTGGGATTCTTTATCAAGATAAAAAGTGGAATAAGATTAAAAGTAGAAAAGGCTACATTCGATCAGACCAGATCCATGATTGGTCATTGGCCGTTTGCAATACATGGTGGGCAGGTAATCAAAACCACAATCATAGAGCATATACCAATCAAGACTATTTACTGTTGCTCGTCTTAACAGGTCTCCGCCGAGAGGAAGGTGAATCGCTCGAATGGTCAAATGTAGACTTGAAGTACGGCACTTTTAAAATTGTAGATCCGAAAAACCACGAGGATCTCTTGCTACCTATGGGCGATATGCTTTGGCATATAATGAAAGAGCGAAAAAACTTAGCAGGTGAAAATAAATATGTTTTCCCTGGCGAAACTATTGATAGCCATATCGTCGACAAAAGAAATGCTAGGGAAGCTATCACTAAAAATACGGGTATTCATTTTACTTTCCATGACTTACGCAGAACTTTTGGAACCATAGCAAACAGTCTAGCTATTGGTAGCTATACCATTAAAAAACTCATTAATCACACCACTAGTGAAGATGATAGTGATGTTACAGATAGCTATATTCAAGTGACTTTTGATGACTTACGTAAAGCTATGAATATGATTGAGGGCGTTGTTCTTTCTGAACAAGCTCGGAAGCTAATTAAGAATAGAATGCACTTTAAATCTAAATCTTTAAGAAATGCACAAAAACAATGGGTAGAACATAATCAAAAAATTATTGACCCTTTTATTACAAATGACTTTGAGATACATGATCCTAGCCAAGATTGTGAACAACACTCACCTCTAAAGATAATGTAACTTTAATCTTTAAGATTGTACCGGAAAGACTAAACCCTTTCAGACTAGACAGGTACTAACTACACTTGATAAAATTAAAACATTGTGAGGTATACAACCTCTAGCAAGCAATATACTTATCATGTTATATGGTCAGCAGAAGATAATGAGTATGTCTGTCTATGTGCTGAATTTCCGTCACTGTCTTAGCTTGATGCAGAACAATCTAAAGTATTCTCAGTGATTTTGAATCTTGTAGCTAATCTGATCAACAATAATAACAAATAAACTATACCGCTTTCAGAAAAAAGTATGGTGGGCTGTTCGTGTTCCATCAATGGTTCATCAAAAACCAACTCTTGAAGCAGCGGATCGTGGTAGAAATATGAATCTTTTGATGTTTTATTGCACAAATATTTTAAAGTAGAGCTCCCCCTAAGCGACTTAAATTTAAGTGACAACTTGAATATGAGGTCGGCCTAATTCAGTAAATTTATATAGTACTGCCACACTTGCATGAATCTCGTTGATTTGACTGTCAAAATTTCTGACGCTTAGTTTACCGCGTAATAACTTGATGCAATGTATCTTCATTTCAACCAAGCGTCGGTAATGATAGCCTGACCATTTTTCCATAATGTCCTGCCTAAACGTTTAAATGTAATGAAAGCTATCCAGAGAATTATAAAAAACTGAATAGCTTTCAGTGCTCATTTTCTAAAAATCAAAAGAGGTTTGCAGGTAATACGTTTGTGGCGCACCTACATACATTCCACCAACTTGATCAGCTGAACGTGTGTAGTATTCACGGTCAAATAGGTTTTTCACACCAAAGCCCACTTTGAGACCATTGAGTTGTGTGTTGGAAAAATCATAGGATGCCCGAACACCTACTAAACCGTAACCAGGAATGTTGCCATAGCGTCCTGTGGCATCATGGATGCCCGATGCAGTTTGACCAGATTGACCATAGAAATTAGTGTTTAGTGTCCATTGATCAACTTTATAGTCTATTCCAGCATTGCCGACCCATTGTGAATAAAAGTCGAGATCTTGTCCTTTATTTTCCCCAGCAGATGCGGTTGCTTTGGTGTAAGTGGTATTGGCATATAGCGAAATACCGCTGAGTTCGTCACTGATTGCACCGAGATTATATTTAAATCCGAACTCGGCTCCTTTGTGTTCAGTGGCACCTAAATTTGAGTAAGTTTGAGTTGCATCATCTCGTTTTAATTCATCAGAAAAATCAATATAAAACAGGGTGAATTCTAGGGATAGATATGGGTCTAAATAGTGTGTACCAATTTCATAGTTATTGGCTTTTTCAGGTTGTAAGCCTTGCATGGTCAGATAAGCACCTGACGCATTGGTATTGGCCATTTGGCTATATTGCAGTGGTGCAAAAGATTTACCGTAGTTTGCGAAAATATTCCACAACTCATTAGCTTTGTACATGACTGAAAAGCTTGGTAACACTGCATCATAGGATTTTTCAGCATGTACTCCGTTGAGTACTGATGCATCTTTATTTAATTTGTACATATTTTCGGTGGTTTTGATTTTCTCAAAACGAACACCAGGAATCAGAGACCATGCACCCACATCTGTGCGGTTGTCGATGAACAATGCATGTGCATCTGTTTTCCCGTCTGCTTTGGTCCAAGCATATTCATTTGTAGGACCTGTGACCGTGTTATAGCTTGCACGATTAACCGCTTCCTCACTGGTTTCATGTAGATAGCGATAGCCCACAGAGACTTCATTTTCAGTAGTCCCAAGTTGGTATGCATGCGAATACCGCGGCTCGATTGCCGTCACTTTATAATTACGTGGCGCTGTTTGGTACAGTTTTGATCCACTACGTTCCATTCCTGCATCACGGAAGGTGTCAGTGTGATAGGCCAAAAGCTCAAAGGCATTGTCATCTTTTTTATAGCTGTATTTAACTGAACCGTCAGTACGATGCCCTTTCATATAATCATGATTGCGCAAGGACTGATATGGATTTTCAGCAAATTGAGCAGGGGTTAAACCCCCAGGCATATCTGCATCTGCATCGTAGCGGTGTAGATTGGCTTCAATTTTTGCATATTCATCTATTGCATAAGCAGCTTTTAAGCGAATATCGTTGATGTCAGAGTCATCATTTTTATCGCGAAAACCCTCTCCATTAACGCCAGAATATAACAGCGCTAAGCCTAAACCGTTGTCTAAGGTTCCACCCACAAATAAGTTGGGGTTAAATTTTACATGACCGTTTTCTGCAATTTCTGTAGTGAGGTCGACCGTTCCAGCAAAGGTTTCAGGAATTGTACGCGAGTTAAAGTTAATAATCCCGCCTACATTTTGTGGCCCAAAGCGAACAGAGCCCGCACCACGCACCACGTCGATGCTTTCAATATTGCCTAAACTAGTGGGTGCTAAGGAGAGTTGTGATTGACCATAAGGGGCAGACGAAAGTGGAACACCGTCCACGAGGACCTGTGAGCGTGGTGAAAACCGTGACGTTAAACCACGAACACCGATGCTTAACGATGCATCACTTCCAGCTGTTCCTGCATTTTCAGGAGCTTGAATACCAGGCACAGTGCGTAAAGCCTCTTTGACAGAAGTTGCGCCTCGGTTAATCAACTCATCACGCTGAATGACTGTACGCGCTCCAGCATGATTTAGTACTTTCTGCGCATTGGCTTCATCTAACCAGTTGCCTTCGGCTTGCACAGTTATCGGGTTAAGCGTCACAGTAGGGTCTGTATCGGCTGCATAAAGTATGGAGGGAAATAAGCAGAGTGCGAGTATTGATCGTTTGAACTGGGGGCGTGACACAAGATTTCCTTGAAATGACGTAATAGGAGAAAAAACGGAGAAATTGTAAATTTTTGAAATATTATGAGAAATAAATTTAAATGTAAATGATAATTATTTTCTAAACCTTATGCGTAAATCTGATATATGAAGCTGATTAATAGTCAAATAAAAGATAACAACTAAATTATCTCTAAAAATCTGCAATCAGACATTTAGCATTTTCTATCACATCTGCGATATAACAAGTCTCGCGCAGAATTTAATCTTAACAATCTATTTTTTAAGGCATTTCTCTAAAGCCAAAATATTTGCAGAAGTTAGTTCTTTTCTCCAAATTAATTCAATCTGTATTCTTCCTAATTCTGTATCTATAGAGTGGATCGATAACAAATCTTTATTTTGGAAATTATCAAACATAGTTTTAGGAATAATCGCAATTCCCATTCCTGCTGCTACACCACCAAGAATGGTATGGTAGGATGCAACTTCAGCTATTCTTTTGGGCGTCATATTGCAGGACTGATACCAACTTAAAAGTCGATCTCGATAAGAGCACCCTTCTTTAAAAACAAGCACTGTTGCATTTTTTGCATCTAAAGGCGTTAAAATCTTAGAGTAGTTCTGGGGGGCAATGATAATGAGCTCTTCATCAAAAATAACAGTTCTATTCAGAATCGGATTTTGAGGTGCATCACCAATCAAAATTGCATCTAGATGACCATCCAAAAGCGATTGATATAAGCCATCACGTATACCCGTAGAAAAGTCTAATTCAATAGCTGGATAAGTCTCATATAGCCTTGCAAGTGGTAATGGCAATCTTGACGCAGCCATGCTTTCTAAGGCGCCTAATCTAAATGTCCCACAGGGCTGATCAGCTTTAATTTTATTTTCTGCTTCATTGGCTAACGCTACTATTTGCTTTGCATATTGGTAGAGCATTAATGCTTTTGGCGTTGCAATTAAACATTTTTTCTCACGTACAAAAAGCTGAGTGCTTAATGAGTCTTCAAGTTGTTGCAAACGAATGGTAATCGCGGAAGGTACTCTATTTAGTATTCTAGCTGTTCTAGTGATACTTCCTGTTTCAATAAGCACAATGAGCGTTTTAAGTTGGCTAATATCCATAGTTCAATAAATTTAAACATTTCACTAAATATTATTTAATTTTATTGAACATTGCTACTCTCTAAGATTAGGGGCATTGATTTTATAATGTAAAGAGAATAGCAATGCCGTACGTAAATGTGAGACTAACAGGAGGAAATGAAGCTCCAACTGTTGAACAAAAAAAACAGATTATTGAAGGGATTACTCTACTCTTAGTGACTGTTTTAAATAAAAATCCAGCAACAACTACGATTATCATTGATGAAGTAGACATGGACAATTGGGGCATAGCAGGAAAAACAACAACAGAACGTAGACTAGAGACTAAGAAATGAAAAAAATTGGGTTAATTGGTGGAATAGGACCAGAATCCACTCTTCTTTACTATAAAAAACTGGTTTATCAATTGCAGCGTGAAGTCGGACCAACCTTTTTTCCTCACTTAGCTATCGAAAGCTTGAATGTATTTGATGTTTTAGCATTCTGTGAAAATAAAGATTTGGAGGGATTGGTTTCTTATCTAATGAATGGGATTAATAATCTTATTGTAGGTGGGGCAGAAGTTATTGCATTAACTGGCAATACTCCTCACATTGTTTTTGATCAACTTCAAAAACGTTCTTCAGTGCAATTGATCAGTATTGTAGAGGCGACAAAAGATGAAGCTCAGCATCAAGGTTATACAAAAGTTGGACTATTAGGAACCAAGTTTACAATGCAGGAGGAATTCTTTAAATCTCCTTTTATCAAAGCAGGAATAAGTATCGTAACACCTCATAACGATGAGCAATTATTTATTGCAGATAAAATCTCCAAAGAGTTAGAACATGGCGTTGTATCAGATGAAACTCAAAAAGTAATGCTTCAAATTGTGCAAAGAATGCATGATGACGATGGCATTGACGCAATCATATTAGGTTGCACTGAACTACCTTTAATCTTCATGGGTACAGCCTTACCTATCCCAACTTTGGATACCCTAGACATTCATATTCAAAAGATGTTAATTGCTGTTAAAAATTAACACCCCCTAAAATCATGGGAACACTCTTGAAAAGCCATTTAAGTGTTCAAAACAATAGAATGGCTTTTCATAGTTCTCAGCAAAGATTTACACAATGTAAGCATACCTAGATCCAAGTGATACGTTTTCCCAAAATCGGTTGATATTCACTGATTTCATTACTTATAAAAGTTAATTTAATAATGAAATAAACTCAGTTTTACTTATAAATAAAAACAATTACAATTCTCATTAACATTCACTATTTCTCCACATTTATGTTGTATAGAAAATCCCCTCTTATCCTAGCGATGCTTCCCTTTATCGTTTCTACAGCGTATGCACAATCTCATTCCACTGAGAGCGAGTCTACGACTCTACCTACCCTTACCATACAAGCCCAAGAAACTAAATCACCGTATGTTGCTCAGAATGCAGCATCTTTACTCAAATCTGATGCTTCACTTTTTGAAACAGCTCAATCCGTAAGTGTTGTCACACGTGAACAATTAGATCAAAAGCAAGCGACAACCTTAGCTGAAGCAATCAATGGTGTTGCTGGTGTAGTCTCTGGTCAACGTGGTCGCCGCGGATGGGATGACTTCAATATTCGTGGGCAAGGTGCGAATAACCAAATCTTTGTTGATGGGCTTAGAACATCTGCCCGATCTGCTGTTGCGGTTGATTTATCTGGGATTGATCAAGTACAAGTACTTAAAGGCCCTGCATCTGTAAGCTTTGGGCAAGTAGCACCTGGCGGTTTAGTAAATTTAGTGACTAAACGCCCTGAAGCGGAAAGTTTTGCTCAAACAGACTTAAGCTATGGAAGTTATGATTTTAAACAAGCCAGCTTCGATTTGAACTATGCTCCGCGTGAAACCGAAAAAGGAGCCTTCCGTTTAACAGGTCGCTATGCAGATCAAGATGATCCTGTTGACTATGTTTATTTTAAAAACCTATACATCTCTCCAACTTATAATTTTGATTTAGGAGATCGAGCTGATCTTTCCGTGATTGCCAGCTATCAACATCGTGAATATCAACGTTATCAAGGCGCACCATTAGTCGGTACATTACTTCCAAGCGCTTTAGGTAAGATTGATTCCTCTTTCTTTAGTGGAGATCCATCATCAGATCCTTACAAAGCCGATGTATATCGTGCTGGTTGGAACTTTAAATATGATTTTGGTAATGACTTAATTTTCAAGCAAAATGCGGCTGTTCAAAAAACTGAAATGAATGGTGGTTTCATTTCTCTACAAGCAGGTGGTACTGAAACTGCGGTAAAACGTCGATTAGAAGTTCAAGATTGGGATTATACCAATTACACAATCGACAATAATCTTCAGAAGAAGTTCCAAATTGGCAACAGTGAACATGATCTACTGTTCGGTTTTGACGTTATACAGGAGAAGCGTGAAACAGCTGCTGACCGTTGTAACTTTGCGACGATTAACCCTTTCGCACCACAGTATAATCAAGGTTGTATCAACACGCTCAGTTTGAATAGCCATAGTATTACCAATTTACGAGATATGGGACTTTATGCCCGAAATCGCATCAGTTTAAGCGATCAGTGGATCATCAATTTGGCTGGTCGATATGACTGGGCAAAATCCTCCTCAGAGAATGTCCTAAAAGGGACTAAAACAGATCCTCAAGAAGATCATGCTTTTACTGGTAATGCATCGATCATGTATTTAGCGAATGACTTTATTGCACCTTACGTTAGTTATGCGACTTCTTTTGTTCCCAATATTGGTACCGATAAAAATGATGCCCTATTCGACCCAGAAAAAGGCAAGCAATATGAAGCAGGCATTAAGTTCCAAAGTTCAGATCAACTGATTCAAGGTGCATTATCTTGGTTTGATTTGCGTCGTCAGAATGTTCTAGTGAATGATCCAACTGATATTAGCTACCAAATTACTGAGGGTGAGCAGACTACTCGTGGTATAGAAGCTGAAATCAATGCCGCAATTAATGATCATTGGACTGCTTCTGGAGCATATGCTTATACATATGACTCTAAAACAACTAAAAGTACTGATATCAGCAGTATTGGACAACGTTTAGAAAATACTCCAGAACATACATATAGCTTAATGGCTCGTTATCGTCCTCAAGGTTCTTTGGGATGGTATGTAGGTGCAGGAATTACGGGTGCCAGTGAAACAGAATTGTCAGGTCTCGATATTGATCTACCTGCTTATACTATTTATAACGCTGACGCAGGCTATGATACAGAACACTGGGGAGCACAATTATCTGTTCGCAATCTTTTTAATAAAAACTACTATTCGGGTGTAATTGATAACCGAGTTGTGGCTTTCGGTAATCCCCGTCAAGTAAATTTCACGGTCAAATTCAAGTATTAAAAATATTTTTAAGAATACAAATTAAGAAAAGTGTGGGCAGATGCCCACACTTTTCTTTCTAATTCATTTAAGGATTTGATTTCCATGCAAATTTCGATGCATCAATACTATTCGGAATCAATGTCTGGCCATAAAAAAGATCTGCTATTTTCTGCTGCGATTCAATCACTTCTGGCGTTAAGATCGCTACAGGATTAGGAATGGGTTTTTTGTTAATTACTTGTTCTGCAATTTGAGTATTTAGTCCTGTGCTCTTGGCCAAAATTTCTGTAGCTTCAGACTTATGCGTTCTAATCCATTCATCAGTTTGGTTTAAAACTGCTAGTACTTTTTCAGCATCATTCGGGTGATCTTTAATAAATTGAGGCTGAGCTAAATAATAATTATAGGTTGCTGGTAGATGAGTAGACTCAAATAAAATTTTAGCGTTACCGTCAATTTCAGCAGCGCTAATGTATGGGTCCCACACAGCCCATGCATCTATTGCTTTCTTGTCAAGTGCGGCGCGAGCATCTGAAGGACTAAGCCATATTGGTTGTATATCCGACCAAGATAAATTTGCATGTTTTAATGTTTCTGCTAAGAAATTATGCGCACTAGACCCTCGAGTTAAAGCGATTCGCTTATTTTTTAAATCTGCAAGATTCTTAATGCCACTTTCATTTGGGAGAAGAATTGCATGAGCTTGACTTGATGACTGCTCATAGCCCAAGTAATTTAAAGGCTTTCCAGCAGATAAAGCAAATACAATCGGAGCATCTCCTGTATAGCCAAAATCAATAGATTTGACCGATAAAGCCTCTAAGGTTTGAGGGCCTGCTGGAAATTCTTTCCATTCAATTTTTACATTTGGAAATTCTTTTTCAAAAAGTTGATTTTCTTTTGCCACAATAAGTTTAAGTGCCGCTTTTTGATAACCAATACTTAAAGTACTCATATTTTTTACGTCATCTTGTTTATCTTCTGCTGGTTGTTTTGAACAACCAGAAAGCGCAAATCCACTTGCCAAAATGGTAGCTAAACTAAGGCTTAATACTTTATTCATATTGAAAGAACTAAATTTAATTTTTGCACAAGTGTACAAACTTAATCTCATCCTTATAAATATTTAATATTCACATAAATATTTATCTTAACGAAATACTGTTGTTATTGTTGTTGATGAACACACATTAAAAAAGGCCTGAGAGTTGAGATCAGACCTTTTAGATTCACAAAGTTTTCGGAACCCATGAACCATAAATAAAATTTATCACAACCACGTAATTCAAGTAAACCGTATTTTTTCACAGAGCAAAGTGATTAAGCTCAGGAATAGACAATATTTGTCTAAGAAAAGTTGTTGCACAAAGATTCAAAAAATAAAATACTCCTAAGCGACTCAAATTTAAGTGACAAGCAGCATTTAGCGTCATAGGCTCCATCGGTATAGATAGAATCCATTCTCTCATCAAGTGGTATTTGACCAAGTAAATCACCAAGTACCTGTGAATCACCGATATTGCTCGTTGTGAGCTGAACTGCATGTATTTGCAGCGTTTAAGCATCGATACCAATGCGAAGTTTACGCCTTTGTCGACGATAGACATAGTCTTGATAATTTCAAAAAGCGATTAAAGGAACTTGAAATTAAAATTGCTCAAGAAGGCATTCAGTTGAATCTTCAGCAGACTTCCTCTGCCTCTAAGTATTTTTCTTTTGCCTTAGGTTAAGGTTTAGCGGATGGTTTAGTTTTAGGTGGACGTTTATTAGTTTTCTGGAAGTAGTGGTCTGCGTTCATATTTTTCGCCCATTAAAAAACCGCACTAATCGTAATTAGTGCGGTTTTTTTAACTCTTAACGTATTATTCAGATTCTTTCCAAAAGATGATTGCCAATTTAAACTCATACTTTAATAAAAGTGCACAGACAACCAAAAAAAAACTAATAATAAACAATAAAAGATCAAATTTAAAAAATGCTACGGTCAGCACAATAATTCCAAATAAAATCAGGGTATAAAAGATAAAAACACCAAGTTTTTCTTTCATTTTACCCTCCCCGAATAAAGAAGAATAGAAGAGTCGCTAAATTAAGATTTACTTCATAAAAACACAATACTGAGAATGATTGATTTTTGCGAATGATTAACAATTGTTAAACTCAATAATCAACACTTATTGTGACATAATTTACCTTTTACAAAATTTATGATAAATAAATCAATATATACAACTCTTTACGAGTACCATTCCCATTAAATAAAGTTAAGCTATTTTTACTTTTCATTCTGAATTATTGAATTACATTTAACTTATCCATTAAAAAACCACCGAAAGGTGGTTCATTCAACTTCCCTAAATGTAAATTTTATTGAACTTCAAAATAGTGCTTTTCTGTCACAATCTTAATTTCGATACCTTTGTAGTAACGAATCATAGGGTACTTAGTATCTTTAGTAACTCTCTCAGCAAAATTATTTTCACGCATAAGTGCAGTATAGGTTCGATACCCAATTACCAATAGCTTAGGTTTTAGATCTTTCTCGATAAAATTATAAAGTTGCTTTTTAACATCTTTAACACTAATTCCCACGGTCAGCCCCCTATTTGTAGTCCCATACAAATAGCAATTAATTATTTCAAAAATATTACAACAGCTGAATAATCATCAATCTTATAAAAAGAAAAACCCCCGCTCAAGTATTCATAAGCGAGGACTGAAGTGCCGTAAAACATCGGCCAGAGGGTTAGTAAGTAACTAATCCGCTTAATGCTTCCCCAATAGATAAGCAGCTATTTACTTGATTTTTCTTCTTATCGACTGCAACTATACTTTCGCTATATTTCAATTTTATTAAAAAAACCCCGCTGATAATCCTTTTTAGCGAGGCCTGGAGTACCGTAATAACTACGGCAAACTACTTAACTTCTTTTAAACATTCCCTACAAACGCAGACTTCTTCATCGTCAATTGTGTAATCAATTTCAGTCGCACCATGAAGGCCAAATAAACACTTCAATAATTTGATCATGATTTTGCTCTTCGCAAAAAAAACCTCCTTAGCATAGGAGGTTGACTACAACTTATAGTCGACATGTGCATTATATATAGGAAATCCAAGATGTAATTTGCTTATTATTACAATAAATTATGTTTTTATGAGATCTAAGTCGCGGTTTAATATGATAAACATTTGGTAAAGGGTTAGAGTGTAGTTCTGACTTAGGTGGCGCTTTTTAGTTTTCCAGAAATAGTCATCTGCGTTCGAAACCAAGATGCATTGCATCAAATTATTAGGCGATAAACTCTGCTCAAGGAATTTTGACAGCCAATTCAATGAGATCCATACACCTTGCGCAGCAGTGCTGCTCACATATTAAATAAATTTGCAGAATTAGGCAGACCTCATACCCAAGTTGTAACCTAAATTTTAGCATCTTAGTAAAGCTCTATCTCCAAAGTCTTTATGTAGCAAAGCCGTACCAACATCTCAGAAAATCTTAACGCGACTATAATATTGAAATATTATTCAAAGATAGCTATTATCAATAATGATTATCATTCATAAACTGTAATTTATGGACAATCTTGTCGAACATCTCTATCAAGACCATCATCAATGGCTTTGCTGTTGGTTATCCAAGAAAATACAAAATCAGCAATCTGCCGAAGATCTTGTTCAGGATACTTTTATTTCAATAATTGAGAAACCTCAACAAATTCAGAATATTCAAGAACATCGAGCATTTTTACTCACCGTAGCTAAACGAAAACTTTTTAACTTTTGGCGTAGACAAGACTTGGAAAAAGCCTATTTGCAGAGTTTACAAGACGTTGGCATCCATCAAGAGAGTATTCCTGCTGAGCATTTATGTTTGATACAAGAGGCTTTGAATTATATTGATCAGCTTCTAGAAGGTTTACCAATTTTGGTACAACAGACATTTTTACTTAAAAAAATGGAACTTTTAACTCATCCTGAAATTGCTCAGATCATGAATATTTCTTTAGCAAGCGTAGAACGTTATATGAAACAAGCTACAATTCATTGCCTGCTACTACGTAAAACTATGCCGAATGATTGATGATCAATCCCCTCTTTCAAATAAAAACATTGACCCTGTCATGCTTAAAGCAGTCGACTGGATGGTATTGTTAGAATCAGGTTTAGCGAACGAAGATGATTATCAAGACTTTCAGGAGTGGCTTAATGCAAATAGGCTCCACCAACAAATCTGGCAAGAATTACAACAAAGTGTAGAACAACCTTTTCAGCAGCTTCATCAACAAAGTTTAAATGCAAACTTACCTGTAAATGTAGTCACTCAGTCTGTTCTACAAGCAAATAAACAACGAGTTAAACGAATGATCAAAGGGGGATTCTCACTCATTCTTATTATGGGTTTTGGAACGTTCTTCTGGTTACAACAAACACGCCCATTGTCCTTTTTTCAGGCTGATTATTACACTCGAACAGCCGAACAGAAACAGATTAAACTTAAGGATGGTAGTCAGATCACGTTAGCAGCTTATTCTGCAATTAAAGTAGACTACAGTGAAAATCAACGGAATATTTACTTGCTAGATGGTTCACTTATTGCCAATGTCATTGCTGATAAAAAGCGACCATTTTTCGTTCATACCAATCAGGCGAAAATGCAGGCACTTGGTACAGAGTTTATGGTCAACCAACAGACAGATTACAGTGATTTAGCAGTACTAAAGCATACGGTTAAAGCAAGTAATACTCATCGATTTAAAGTTGTAGAGCAAGGTCATACCGTTCGCGTTAACAAACATCAAATTCAGGATTTGGGAATTTCAGCTGAAAGTTTAGCAGGATGGAAAGATGGTGTTTTACAAGTTGAAGATATGCGATTATCCGAATTTATTGAATTAGTAAAGCCTTATCATCGCGGTGCGATTTATTTAAGTGATAATATCAAAAATATGAAAGTTTATGGTGTGTTCTATTTGAATGATACTGATAAAATCCTAGAAGTCTTAAAAACCACACAACCCATTAACGTTTATCAAAAACTAGGGCTAGTCTATATTTCAAAATCAGATCAAAAAATAAACGATTAAAAAGAAATTTCAAAATAAACGCATTTTACTGAGGGGATTTGAATTTCTCAGGTGACATATAAGGTGAACAACAAAATTTCATCTTATATTGGGGATAACCATATGTCATTCAATCGCTATCATGTACTTGCATTTTCGGTCATAGCAAGCATGCATCAAACTACATTTGCTAAAACGTCTACCTATAATCTTGAAGCAGCTCCCCTTTCCCAAACAGTTGCGCAAATTGCTCGTCAAAATGGTGTTAGTCTAAGTGCTGACCCTGAATTATTAAAAGGTAAATCAGCACATGCCATTCAGGGCAACTACGATATAGATACTGCTTTCAATCTAGCTTTGGCAGAAAGTGGGTTAATGCTGCTTAAAAATTCCGATGGAAGTGTTTACAGTCTAAAAGTATTAGAGCAACAACAAAAGTCATCAATCCGAGATGCAGAACAGTTTAAAAAAAATGATGTCACCACTACAAATTCATCTAATAATATAACGCAATTGCCTGCCATCAAAGCAAATGCGGATTCAAGTACCACTGAAGGTACAGGTTCTTATACGACAGGAAAAATGCGTACCGCAACCAAACTCAATTTATCTATCAGAGAAACACCTCAATCAGTAACGGTCATCAGCAATCAGCTCATAGAAGATAAAAAAATAGATGATTTCGATACGCTAATGAAAAATGTGACAGGTGTAGGAGCCGATAAAGGAGTTCAAGATAATAGAGCTTATTATACGCTAAGAGGATTTGATTTGGATTACTATCAAATGGATGGTATTCCAATGCCTACAAGTATTTATGCTATGAATAATTATAATATGGATAAATTTGACCGCGTCGAAATCGTAAAAGGTGCAAATGGACTTACAAATGGTGCAGGAAATCCAGCTGGTGCGGTAAATCTGGTGAGAAAACATGCAGATTCAAAAGTATTAACAGGAAGTGTAGATGCCAGTGCTGGCAGTTGGGATACCTATAAAATCAAAGCAGACCTATCAACCCCACTGAATGCAGATGGAAGTGTAAGAGGACGATTAGTCACCAGTCATAAAGAAACAGATACTTTTAAAGACAGAGTACATGATGAAAATGATTTGGTTTATGCTGTTATAGATGCAGATATTAGCGATAATACAACGATATCAGCAGGTGCAAGCTATGAAAAAGAGAAAATAGATGGCGATTCTTCAAACTTACCTGCTTTTTATAGTGATGGCACAAAAACAAATTTTTCTAGATCAAAAAATTATTCATCAGATTGGTCATATTGGAATTCTGAAATATATTCATACTTTGTAGGTGTTAAGCAATATCTCGCATATGATATTTTATTAAATGCAATTTATAGCCATAACGATATAAAAAATAATAACCATTATGGGTATATAGACGTATGGACAGGAAGTTTAAAGAAAGATGGTACAGGTTTGAAGTATCAAGATTTTGGAAACAACATTCAAGACATACAAGAAGATAATTTTGATATTTATAGCTCGATTCCTTTCAATCTTTTTAATAAAGAACATGAAATCATTGCAGGATTTCAATATAATCGACAAAAAATTGACACTCAAATAAAAACAATTGGAACACCTCATACTATTAATAACTTTTTCACTGAAAACGGAAGTGATGTGCCTTTATCAGACACCCCAAATTCAAAACCAAAATATGAAGACATAGATGCAAAACAAACAGCATTTTATATGACTGGTAAATTTGAAGTTATTGATTATTTGAAAATTATTTTGGGTGGAAGGCTTACAAACTATCAATATGATGTATGGAACAAAAATGATGGCTATTCAAATTATGACTTTAATAATCAATTTACACCTTTCATCGGCTTAACTTATGATATCAATAAAAACCATTCTGTTTATGCAAGCTATACCGACATTTTTAAACCACAAAATGCAAGAGATAAAGACAATAAACTCTTAGATCCTATTTTAGGAAAAAACTTTGAAGTTGGTGTTAAAGGTGAATATTTTAATCAAAGGCTAAATGCAGGAATCACCTTATTCAAAATAGAGCAAGATAATTACGCTGAAAACACTTGGGAGAAAAACCCTGTAGGAAATTATATCTACGAAGCTAAAGATGGTGTGACGTCAAAGGGATTGGAGTTAGAAGTAACTGGAAAACTTACCGACCACTGGGATTTAAGTGCAGGATTTGTAAATTTTGAAATAAAACAAGATGGAGAGAAAATTAATACAAAAGCTCCAAGAAAAAATATCAACATCTTTACTAAATATAGTATCAATGATTTTAGCTTTGGAGCAGGTGTAAACTGGAAAAGTGATGGCTATAAAGGCTCAGGAGCTAAAAAAGTAACACAAGATGCTTATGCAACTGTTGATATAATGGCTTCGTATGAATTTTCTAAAAATTTAACTGGGCAGTTAAATATCAATAATTTATTCGATAAAAAATATTACTCTGGCTATTCAGCTTATGAATATACTTATGCCGAACCTGTTAATGGGATACTTAGCTTAAAATATAAATTTTAAACTTGGTTACGTGTGTGATTCGTAGACATCATTTAATATAATCGATGTCTATGAACAGAGAAATTCAACAAAGACTTGCATGGGTTAAATTATTTGAAGAGACCAATGATGCAAGCTTAATTTGTCGGAGATCTGGCATTAGACCAACGTTACGTAAGTGGTGGAAAAGATATTCTGAGCAAGGTGTTGATGGATTAAATTGTACTAGCTCGGACCTGAGCTGACAGTTTCCAGTTTTTAGTGTGCCTGTCAGCTTAAATTTGAGCTAGTACAATTTAACCTAACCAGTCAAGGTGAAAACTTTATCCATCAAATAAAATCTGATGATTAGAATATACGAAAAAGTCCTCACTTAGAGGGCTTTTTCTTCAGGCTACGCCTCTCTCAATCGCTCGATATCAATTGGTAGGCCATCCACTGTCGCACTTTACCGACATATTAAAAGAATCTTTACCACTCTTTAAATCGAAATACATTTTACAAATGTGATTGGGAATTAAATTAGTGAATATTAAATACTTATAAAACTTGTTATTATTGTAAATAATTATTATTTCCTTTAAAAAAATGAATCAAAAACTCCGCTGGATTATTCTTTTTGTAAGTTTAGCTTTTTTATATGGAATTGCTTACTTTATCTTTATCAATACTTCTACAGGCAAGCCTATTTTTGGAGTGATACCCGAAGTTTTGGCATATATAGTTCCTGCATACTTTATTACAAGCATTCTCATCGAAGTTCTGCTTAATGATATACCTAATAAAAATGTAAAATTAATGCTTGGTAAAGCACTAATACTTTTGCTTTCTTTTTTGGCCTTTACAGTAATTTATTGGCTATTTTACAAACATATCATTATTGCTAATGAGTTAAAAAACTCATTTATAGGAAAAAATTCACATTTCATTTTTATTTGGCTGATGATCTTTTTTGGTATCAAATTTGCCAACAAATTGAATTTTAAATAAATCATATGAGACTGCTATGAATCAATCATCCACAAATACTCAGAATAACCCATTAATTAAATCTTGGTTTGGATTTTTTTTAGGGTTAATAGCTGTTGGACTTAGTATTAATGGACTATCTGAGTCTTTTACATTATCTAGAGTTCTAAGCACTTTAGGATTTTTATTTTTTTGGTATCCATGGACTCAAATTACCTGGAATCAATCAATAAAAGATCTGATTCAAGTTAATAGTCAATCTATAAGTAAATCATGTCTTTACTTAGGATTAATTGCCTTAATATTGTTCTTAAGCTCTGTATTTGTACGTTTACTATAAAGACATCCAATATTCATTTCTCATAATTGAACTTATTCGAAACTGCCCTCACACGGGAGCTTTTTCAATTCACACACTGAACACATACAGTGACATGCACTTTTGTCGAAATCAAATGAGCTGTGCAGCCTGAAAGCAGAATGCATAACATGAATGCTTTAGTCATGATAGAAACAAAGCTTTTTCTTTAGCGCGACGATTTACAAGCCCTTGCATACGTTTACCACCAGCATTCACCCATACATCGAACTGATCTACTACACTTTAAGACACTATATGCTCAACAGTAATAGTTACTTTTCATAAGTATTGCCTAATAAAAGCGCTCCACAGTCGTCTATGGAGTTCAGCCTTAACCATTTGTGCTGTATCTGATATCAGTTAGATGAAATAAATTTTAGATATTTCAAATATAGATGTAACAGAATATACACACACTCAAAATTTATCGTACAAAAAACTTTGTGCAATAAAGCCCAAAACATCTAAAGAAAATGCCTATCAACTTAACTGACGTGCATTATCTATTTGGAGGATTCTTTATTGTCTGATGCTTTATTTATAAGTGGTTGTGGTGCTTTGAATTCACGAATTATTGAAAAAAAGGGTGAGACTAGCAAACGGATATGAGCTGAATCTGAATACGGTATATATATTATAAAACAGCCACAAGACCCCATCATAAACAAACTTTAAATTGAGAGGATTGTCAGACAATATTACCAAGACCAAGTATGGGTGACAGCAGCTGAGGTCAATCTCTTTATTAAATTTATTATAAGTGGTTGATTTATGTTTATTTTAAAAAATTCAAGGCGATTTCATGTTAAAGATCTACTTTCTGGAATCGTAGTCTTTTTAGTCGCTTTGCCGTTGTGTTTAGGAATAGCACTCGCCTCTGGAGCACCTATAATTTCAGGGATTATTGCTGGGATTGTTGGAGGCATTGTTGTTGGATTCTTAAGTGGTTCACATATTAGCGTTGCAGGGCCAGCAGCAGGGCTGACAGCGGTTATTCTAGTTCAATTAGATCAGTTAAGCGGCAGTTATGCCGCTTTTTTATTGTGCATTATTTTTGCAGGTTGTTTACAAATTATCTTTGGGCTTTTTAAGTTGGGCTTTTTTGCCAATTTCATTCCAAATAATGTGATTCTAGGACTACTTGCTGCAATTGGAGTCATTTTAATTATGACGCAGTTGCCTTATTTATTGGGTATATCTGCTTTCTCATGGGAGAAAATTTTAACTGAAACACCGCAGTCCATTTTTTCGAAAATAGATTCAGGTGCTGCTTTAATTGGTCTGTTAAGTGTGGCTTTACTTTTAGTTTGGGATAATAGCCCATTAAAAAAGTTAACATTACCATCAGCATTGGTTACTGTTGTCGCAGCATCTTTAATTAATTTTATTTTAGTTAAGATCCAATCTCCTTGGGCAATTCAACCAGATAATTTAATTCAATTACCAAGCTTACTTGAATCTCATCAAGATGTTTTAATTTTTCCAGATTTTAGCTATCTTACAGAACCTTTAATTTATACAGGTGCAATTACATTAGCTGTAGTCGCGTCAATTGAGACTCTACTTAATTTGGAGGCTGCAGATAAATTAGATCCGCTAAAACGCTCATCATCACCGAATAGAGAGTTATGGGCTCAAGGAACAGGAAATATCGTTTCTGGTCTTATTGGTGGAATGCCTATTACGTCTGTGATCGTGCGTAGTTCAGTCAATGCCAATTCAGGTGCAAAAAGTAAATGTTCAGCCATTTTTCACGGTATTTTATTATTAATTGCGATTTTGTTTTTTGTACCACTAATGAACATGATTCCTTTGTCTGCATTAGCGGCAATTTTAGTGTTGACAGGATTTAAACTCAGCCATCCAAAACTATTTAAGCAATTATATTCAAAAGGATGGAAGCAATTTGCACCTTTCTTAATCACTTTAATTGCTATTTTAGTAACCGATTTATTAATCGGAATCATGATTGGATTGTTCATTAGTATTGGCTTTATCTTATATGGCAATTTACATAAAGGTGTTCGTGTCTATAAAGAAAAACACTTACATGGTCTGGTGACACGAATAGAGTTACCCTCACAAGTCACTTTTTTAAATAGATCGTCTTTAATCACGGCTTTAGAGCATGTACATCAACATGAGCAATTGATTATTGATGCGACCCAATCCGATTCAATCGATCCTGATATTTATCAAGTGATTCAAGATTATCAAAATGAAACAGCACAAAAACGTAAAATTGACTTAAAACTTATCGGCTTTAAAAATCATTATCATGAGATAGATGATGCTGTTTTAGATATTGATGTGAGTACCCGTGAGTTACAACGTAAATTCACACCCGATCAAGTTTTAAATATTTTAAAAGAAGGGAATGCAAGATTTGTTTCAAATGATCGTTTACAACGAGATATTTATCGCCAAATTCGAGTGACTGCAGATCAAGGTCAGCATCCACTGGCAGCAGTGTTGGGATGTATGGATTCTAGGGCACCCACTGAAATGGTTTTTGATGTGGGTATTGGTGATTTATTTAGTCTGCGAATTGCGGGGAATATCGCAGGAGAGAAAGTATTAGGCTCTTTAGAATTTGCTTGTAAAAGTAAAGGATCCAAATTAATTGTAGTATTAGGACATACAGACTGTGGTGCAGTCACTTCAGCATGCCAGGTGTATGAGCAGAATTTAGATATTACTCAAGTCAAAGAAACGCCGCATGTACAATATTTTTTAAAACCGATCATGATGGCCGCTGATACAGTTAAAAAAGAACAGTTAAGTTGTTCGCTTAATCGAAGCTTTATTGATGCTGTCACAGTTTTAAATGTGCAAAATAATATTGCTTATATTGTGAAAAATAGTCCTGTGCTCAGAGAAATGATTGAAGCTGAAGAAATTGGGATTATTGGCGCAATTTATGATGTACACACAGGCAAAGTCAATTTTATATAAATCGAGTTTGTAACGTGGACCATTGAAAAAAAACCTCCTAATCAGGTAATGCCAATCAGCTTAACTGATTGGTATTTTCTTTAAAGATTTTGTAGGTTTAGTTTTTACAACTCTCGGAAATTGTCTTTGCAATTTTCAGGAGCTTTGTTGCACAAACCTATCGCTAAGGACTTATTCCACAATATAATTTTCACATGAATAAGCCTAAACCTAAAATTTACCGTACTCTCAATTGATCTACATATAACCGAGCGCTCATTAATCGTGGAAATCTTGCCATTTGGTTTGATCCAAAAACTCAGTGACACACGCAAGCAAATGGTAAACAAGGTCGAAATCAAACTTATTCTGATGAAGTTATCCAATGCTGCTTAATAATTAAATCCCTATTCCGCCTGTCTTTATATATGGTCACTGGCTTTGTTCAAAGCATTATTAAACTGGGTAGTCTAGATTGGGCAGCTCCAGATTACACGACGCTTTGTAGAAGACAAAAGCATATTGATATTGCTATTAGTTATCAAAAAAGCAGTGGTGGATTACATTTACTCGTAGACTCAACTGGTCTGAAGTTTTTAGGTGAAGGTAAATGGAAACGTAAGAAACATCAGCCTGAATATCGTCGCCAATGGCGTAAATTACGCATTGGTATAGATGCTAAAACCATGCAAATACGTGCTATAAGCTTACAACCAATAATGTGAGTGATTCACAAGTACTTGGTGATTTATTCGATCAGATTCCACAAGATGAGCAGATTGACTCCGTTTACACCGATGGTGCTTATGACACCCAAAAATGCCATTAGGTCATTGCAGATCGGCAAGCACATGCAGTAATTCCACCCAGAAAAAATGCGAAAGCTTGGAAAAATATAAAGATCAGCTCGCTAGCGCGAAATGAATTACTTCGAACAGTTAAACGTTTAGGCAGGACACTATGGAAAAAATGGTCAGGCTATCATCGCCGAAGTTTGGTCGAAACCAAGATGCATTGCATAAAGTTATTAGGCGATAAACTCAGTGCAAGAAACTTTCAAAGCCAAGACAATGAAATTCATGCACGTGTAGCAGTCCTCAACAGATTTACAGAATTAGGCAGACCTCATACCTAAGTTGTAACCTAAATTTTAGCAACTTATGAAAACTCTACCTTCAAAGGCTTTATGCAACAAAGCCAATCAGTTCTGAAAAATCTATTGGGGGTAATACCTATTTTTTAGTAAATACATGTATGTTGTTGGGGCTTTCTTTTGATTATCAGGAGAAAAAGCATAATCAGGTATTATCCCTGCAACCTCAAAGCCAATTGAGCGATAGAGTGTCTCGGCGTCACTTCCTGTGGTGGTATCAAGAGTAATCAGCGTTTTACCCAATTTAATAGAATTATTTATAAGATGATTCATTAGAGCTCTGGCTACTCCCATACGTCGAGCATCAGGATGAACAATTAATTTTGCGACCTCCGAGCGATGGGGCTGATTAGGGGGCATTGACGTGATTAGCTGTACCGTTCCTACTAGTTTTCCAGCAACCTTTGCACCGTAGAGGATACGTTCCCCACTAATGATTCCATCAAGAACTGGTCCTGACCAGAATGCTGTGGCAGCATCATAAGAAAATGGCGACATAAAGCTTATGGATGCTCCTGAGTTCACACTATCTGCTAATATGATGGATAGTTCTGTTAGTTCACTCATGATGCTTTCTTTATTAAATTCAATAATTGCTATACTCATCTTGGAGTTTCCTGTACGAGATGTACTATAAATTAAATGATGAAAAGCTCATGAAGTATCCACCCTATTATTTCAGATGATTGATTCAGAAGCTATTAAGGACTGGCTTTTTAATTTACATAAATAAATATATTAATCAATGAGTTATTTTATGAAAAATCTATTTCTAACATCATCGTTTTCAGACGTATATCTAGACTTTAAAAATAGTATTAAAGATTCGCTTGTCGGGAAAACAGTAACATTCATTCCAACTGCAAGTAAGGTAGAGGATATTACATTTTATGTTGATGAGGATCGATTGGCTTTTGAAAAGTTAGGAATGTTAGTTGAAGTTTTAGACATTGATCAAGAAA
Organism: Acinetobacter sp. BWR-L5; assembly: GCF_039655985.1. Lineage (NCBI taxonomy): Bacteria > Pseudomonadati > Pseudomonadota > Gammaproteobacteria > Moraxellales > Moraxellaceae > Acinetobacter > Acinetobacter sp. BWR-L5. Next base: position 318,322 of record NZ_JAGFEV010000001.1, read on the forward strand.
GCTATGAAATAATAGAAAAAACACTCAATAAGAATGACTACATTTTCGTTTCTGGAGGAAATACTTTTTTCCTATTACAGGAACTCAAGAAATCTCAAACAGATAAAATTATTTCAAAATTGATAAACCAAGGAAAACCTTATATCGGTAGTTCAGCAGGTTCTATAATATTGGCACCAGATATCGAATACATAAAGAATATGGATGACGCATCGAAAGCGCCAGAATTAACCAGCACGAATGCACTGGCTGTTACTAATTTTTCGGTATTACCTCATTTTAAAGAAGAACCTTTTTCAGATATAACACAAGAAATTTTTAGTCATTTTTATCAAAAAACAGTTTTAGTTCCTCTCACCAATAGACAGTTTATTTGTATCAATTAAAATCTAATAGACATCATAAATTTATAAAAATAGCCCTCAACATGAGGGCTTGGTTCAAACTATAGGGATTTATAACGCTTTTTCTTTACTCTTATTGAGTAGCTGTGAACTGTCAAGGGTATTTTTTGATTGGACTGGAGCATAGAGGTCAATAATTGCATAAGAACCATGACAATGCAGTAAGCATAATCATGATCCTATATAAAATACTGATACTTATAAGAAAACATAAAGTGGTTCGTATACACTTTACAATGCTAATTTTAGAATATCTTAAATGATCCCAAGATTCGCTAATGTTTTATAAGTAATTTCATTACGGATAGAACCTGCCATATTTTTTTTCATTTCTAAATTTAATGAAAATGAAATTATCTTCCCTGTAGGCTGTTCCACCCAACCAGTTAACCAACCTACTTGAGGTTTAACGTCCATCCCCCAACCACTTTTGGCATAAATTTTACTTCCATTAATTTCTTTAATTAGAAGCATATTTTTAACTGTTTCTTGTGTCTCTATTTTGAATGGTAATTTGTTATGTGCAAGATCATCAGCAAATTTAACCTCTTGTATAGGTGAAATCTTCAAAGGACCAACTAACCAAAAATTATCGACTTGAGTTCCAATATTAGCATTACCAAAATTAACCCGTTTTACTTCTTTCTGCATTAAATCTAAACCAATACGACTTGCAAGCTCTTGATATACAGGAACTGCAGATAATTTCATTGCCTCCCCTAGGTTCATATCTTTTTCCCAAATTGAGAAAGCTTTTTTGTTACCATCCCACTTAAACATCTCATCTGTGGTTACTTTATTATTCTCTAATCCAATTAAAGCATTCAAAATTTTAAATGTTGATGCTGGAACATATTGTGTATGTGCTCGTGTTAAACTATTTCCATACATAGCAACGTGTTCATTATCCTTAATAACAATTACACCTTGAGTTTGGGCCTCATCAAAGTAACCTTTGATAGCCTCTTTATTTTTTTCATTTGAAACCAATGAAACATTTTGAAATGTAGTTTGAACTGATGAGCATGCAGTCAAAGACAATAAAATTGAAATACTAAGTAAAGGGAGTACAAATTTTTTCATTACAGGATCGTAAAATAATTGAGTTCTTGAATATTATAAGATAATAATTTCATAAAATTAAAAAATTTACCCATTTAAAACAATAATTAAATCTATATTCGAGCTCCTGCAAAAGCCAAAAAATGATCATTTATTGGCAGTGGAACGAGTGTTAAAAATCACTTCTCTAGTTTTAATCTTGAAAGTATTGACATCTATTTCTATCCTAAAACTTAATGCTATACTTAGCCAAAAGGTAGATATGGATAAAAATCAATCTAATCCTTACAACACAACAATTTAATGCTGTATTAATAGTTTAATACTTATTTAGCCTATTCTAAGGTAAGGTTACAGTCTTTTTTTAAATTCCATTCATTTTATTTTCTTTAAATTGAACAGAGCCAGAACTTTCCACTACCTGTAAAATATAAAAAACCTTACTCACATTACATGTTCATTATATGTTCAGTTAAACTAATTTTGGATTTTTTTTATATTATGTTTTCAAGAAATTTTATATATCACAAAGTTTCAATTATTTTAATAAAGTATTAAACAACATAAATATACAATTTTCTTAATATTTTTTCATTTAGCTAGATGCAAAAAAAATGAATGCTCAGGATGCATATGAATAAGCAAGTTATATATTTTAGTAAAAATCATCGATTTAAATTTATAAGAATAAAGCATTTTATATAAGTAATTCTAATTATCTATAATCAAAAAAAATATAATTTATTTACTTTTTAAATCCATAATCCCCTTTCTGAGTTAACTATAATGGCTGTCTCTTTTAAATGATAAACTAAAGATATGAAAATTTTAGATGGCGGCTTTGGACGTGAACTTGCTCGCAGAGGTGCTCCCTTTCGACAACCTGAATGGTCAGCACTTGCTTTAACTGAAGCACCTGAAATTGTTAAAGAGGTTCATTTAGATTTTATCCGCGCTGGTGCGGAAGTCATTACAACAAACAATTATGCTGTCGTTCCATTTCATATCGGTCAAGAACGCTTTGATGCTGAAGTAAAAGATTTGGTAAATATTGCTGTTATGCAGGCCAAAACAGCTGTTGAAGAAAGCAGAAAAAAGGTTTTAATTGCAGGATGTCTCCCTCCTTTATTTGGTTCATATCGTGCTGATTTATTTAAGGAAAATGAAGCAGAAAAACTTGTAAAACCCATCATAGAAACGCTAGCACCACATGTGGATTTCTGGTTAGCTGAAACACAATCTTGCTTAAAGGAAGTTGAAACTGTTCACGCTTTATTACCTAAAGATCAACGTGATTTCTGGGTTTCATTTACCTTACAAGATGAAGTTCAACTTGAACAGCCACGATTAAGATCAGGTGAAAGTATTCAACAAGCTGCCGACACGATTACACGCCTAGGAGCCAAAGCTGTACTTTTTAACTGTTGCCAGCCTGAAGTCATTCTCCAAGCAATCGTTGCGATTAAACCCTTATTACCAAATGGTGTCGAAATTGGTGCTTATGCGAATGCTTTTCCTCCACAAAATAGTGAAGCAACTGCAAATGATGGTTTAGATGAAGTTCGTGCCGATTTAAATCCAGCATTGTATTTAAAATTTGCTCAGGAGTGGCAAGAAGCTGGAGCAACGCTATTGGGTGGCTGTTGTGGTATCGGTCCAGAACATATTGCAGAACTTTCAAAATTTTTTAAATAGTAAATAATTTTCATGTCGACATCTAAAATTGGCTTACTGTCCTTAACAGCCCTTGTTTTTAGCTCAATGGTTGGTTCTGGCGTGTTTAGTTTGCCTCAAAATATGGCATTAGTTGCCAATGGACAAGCTTTAATTATTGCTTGGCTCATTACGGGCATTGGAATCCTGTTTCTTGCATTTGCACTGCTCTATCTAACTCGGCAACGACCAGATTTAGATGGCGGAATTTATAATTATGCACGTGAGGGTTTCGGTGAGCTCATCGGTTTTTGCTCCGCATGGGGCTATTGGTTGTGTACGACTATTGGCATTGTTGGCTATGTTGTTATTGCATTCTCTGGCGTAGGTATGTTTACCGACAGCCCCCAGCATGTCTATTTTGGTGAAGGTAACACGATCTATGCACTTATTGGTTCTTCAGTATTTGTATGGTTAGTTCATTGGTTAGTTAGCAGAGGAATTAAAGAAGCTTCCGTAGTCAATTTAATTGCAACCATCGCTAAAACAGTTCCTATTTTAATATTCATCGTCTTCACATATATTGCATTTAAGCTAGATTTATTCACATCCAATTATTTTGATTTTTCTTTACAGATGCCCGTATGGGAACAAGTCAGAAATCTGATGCTAATTACATTGTGGGTTTTTACAGGTATTGAAGGTGCTGTTGTTTTATCTTCTCGCGCCAAAAACAGAAATGACATTGGTCGTGCTACTGTATTTGGAGTATTACTCGCATTAAGTTTCTATGTATTGGTCACGGTATTGTCCTATGGTGTGGCAAATCGTGCGGACATAGCCAATATGCATAACCCATCAATGGCCACTATTTTAGAGCAATTGATTGGGCTGCCTGGGACTATTATTATTACCTTAGGATTGATAATTTCAGTCAGTTCGTCATATCTAAGTTGGACACTTTTTGCCACAGAAATTCCCTTTCTTGCAGCAAAAAATAAAGCCTTCCCACAGGTCTTTTTAAAAACGAATCAAAATAATGTACCAATTGCATCATTATGGTTAACATCAATAGTTGTACAAATTGCACTAATTTCTGTTTATTTTTTCAATAAAAACTATACGCAGTTATTACTAATTTCTTCTGTGATGATTTTACTTCCCTACTTTTTAGTCTCAGCTTTTTATTTGAAAGAGTCGTGGAAAAATAGGCGAACGAAACATATCTTGATCGCAATAGTGGCTGTAATTTATGCAGCTTGGCTACTTTATGCTGCTGGGATTTCTTTGCTCTTACTTTCAATGTGTTTATATATCATTGGTCTCTCAATATTTTTCTACAGTAGATATACAAATCAAAGACTGACTAATCGTAAACCTACTTAAAAATAATAGGATCTGGACTGTTCTAAAAGAATAGATGATATTTGTCTAGGATATTAGTAGCAGTCCACAATTTACATAGGAATTTTATCAAATAACATTTGGGTAGAAACCATTATCCTTAATCTCTTAAAAATTTTTTAAACTATTCTACATTCAGTGGTTCTGGGCGAGTCCACATCCATACCTGCACTAAAATCATAAACAAAATAGCCACTGCAACCGCATACGTATGTGGTACTTTCCATACCATCATGATCGCACCAAAACTCATTCCTAATAGAGATATTACCTTTACCCTTCTAGTAATCGATCGATGTTCATGCCAGTTTCGTATAATCGGACCAATATATCGATTACCATACATCCATGCATGTAATCTTTCGGAACCTTTAGCAGCAAAAAAACTCGCTAACAAATAAAAATCCACCGTCGGTAAGCCTGGAACCACTACCCCGATCGTACCTATAATAATGCACAACCATGCCAATATAATACATGTCCAACGTACCCAAAATGAATTGGATATTTTTACTTTTTTATTGATAGTTTGTTCATGATCAAGCTCCATCCAGACTATATTTCCTCTATCTGTGATTTAAGATTAAAAGCGGAGCATGCTATTTTCAACACACTCCAATCAACTCAAGCGATTATTTCAAATCCTCTAAACTCTCAAGTAAATCTCCGAAACGAGCGAATCCCTGCATTGCGCCAGTGATCACTTTATCTTGTTCTTCTGGACTAAAATTTGCTTCATCCAAAGCCACTTTTAAACGTTTCCATACTCGCATACGACCTTCCGGATACGCTGCCAAATTTCTTGCACCGAATTCTGCAGATAAGCCTAATTTTGACTGTGCTTCCTTAAATAAAAATGCTGCACCTAAGGTTGACCCTTCTGAGACATAGATCCAGCCTAAGGCCTCTGGATAACCCACCTTTTCTGTCGCAATATCACTACATTGTGGTTCTAAACCTAAATCAGCGAGATCCTGTAATGCAGCCTGTGATCGTCCTCGAATATCCAAATCAGGAATTAATTTTTGAACTTCGGGGTGATGATATAAATGTTCTACATCCTTCTGGAAATAGTATTGGGACAAGGTATGTTGTGCATAGTTATGTTTATTGGCGAATACTGCTGCCTTTTCCATCAGCACCTCCACACGGTCGTGCTCTGATGCAGTCCCCTTTTTTAAACGTTCACTTAAAGTTGGTAAATATAAAGAAGCTGTCATAGTTGACTCCTTAGCTATTGATTTTTATTAATAAGACTTTAAAAATGGTGATTCAATATATAGAGTTAATAAATTGAATCACTTTTAAATTAATAATTAAAATGTGTATTCCACACCAAAAGTAAAGGTACGACCACGCCCTAGGCTATTACTTTGCATATCTGCATAACTGACGACATACGCACGATCAGCAACGTTCTCGACAGAACCTCGCAAAATAAATTGGTCATTGAATTTAAAATTGGCATACAAATCAACCAGCGTATAGGCTGGCCAATCTGCAAGATAAGGTAAATTAGTTGGAGATGAATGATCCTGATAGCCTGGGTTATAACGAACAATTACTCCAGTATCGAGTTTTTTATCAAATGCTCGTCCACCTAAGGTTAGTGAACCACGATCGCCTGGTAAAAATGCAGATGAATTAAAAATTGAGCCATTATTACAAGCTACTGCTCCATTCCAATCTTCTGCTAGTACTTCATAATAATTACCACGGCCGCCACCTGTGGCATAAACTACACCACCCAACCATGCTGGATTGATACAGTAATCATTTTTACCAATCATACGGGTATAATTAAAATCTGCATAAAAAACATCTGCGTCATAGTTCAGTTGAAATTCAATCCCTCTGAATCGACTTTTACTCATGTTGTTTATATAGGCTGCATTACCAATACTTGGAGACATTATTCCAGGTTTCATTAAAGCAATATGCATATTGATATAATCATCAACACGTGTATCAAAATAGGCGACTTTTGCTGCAAATCGATCGCGATCAGTGATCAAATCAGCAAGTTGAATATTGAAACCGGCTTCCCAGCCTTTACTGTACTCTGGCTTCAAAAATGGATTCGGGTATTGAGTTGAACTACTATGCGCACTACCATAAGTTAAGGTTTCAGTAATGGCAGGAGGTCGCCAAGATTCACCATAATTGGCAAATAATTCTAACCACTCAACTCCAGGTTTAATTGCTAATGCTAAAGTGGGAGATAAATTATCTACTTCATCATTTAGCACCCATTCTTTGTAGGTACGGATAGTTGGACTACAACGCGTAATAGTACGTTCCGTACATGGATTACTTTCGGTATAAGGAAAAGAGGTAATTTCAAAACCTGTCGCTCCTCGTAATCGATAGCGATCGTAGCGCACTCCTCCTTGTAATTTTAACCAATCGTTATAATCCCATGCTAAATTGGTAAATAAACTTGACATCAAGCGATTACCACTGGGTGTCGTCCCCTTCATAATCTCCCGATTAGAATCGCTAGTACCCTTATCATAAAAAATATCTAAACCATAATTCAGGCCTAATTGGCTAACATCACTCAAAGACCATTTAGACGTATTTTCAAGCTGTAGACCATAAGTCTGTAAACGAGTCTTTGCCCAATAACCATTGGTACCTAAAGTATTTGTTGCAAAGGTATCTGTATAATCTTTGGTATCAACATAATAGAGCTTGCTATTCAAGTCCCATAAAGATTGATTTTCAGGCTTAAAATGATAGTCCAGTGCTAAATTCTGCGCATCAATATTACTAAATCCTGTACGTGTCCACCCTAAATAATAAGAACTATAGTTATTAGGATCATGAATATCCTTTAAAGCACTGGCATTTGGCGTAGCAGTTTCGTTTTTTAGATAGCTCAACTGTAAACGCTGACTTTCATCAATATTCCATCCAATTTTCCCCAAATAAGAACGCATTTCATAATTGGTATCAGTAATTTTATTTTGTTTTAAATGATCAATGAACTGCTCATATCGACCAGTCTGATTATTCACTCGAATATTACCAATATTACCTTCTGTACCTGGATAATAATCACCTAAACGACGCTCACTCATGCCAGCTAAAATATCAAAATCTTGATAACGCCCTGCAACGATTGCACTACCAATAAAGTTTGTCGAATTGTCGCCTGTACTCGCTCTTAATTTACCACCAAAATTTTTATCATTTGTCAAAAAATCATTAGCATTTACGGTACTAAATGTCGCAATTCCTGCAAAAGCACCTGCACCTCCCATACCACTGGTAGCACCTTTTTCAACTCTCACACCTGATAAAAGTTCAGGATCAATATACATTTGCCCATTACGTTGACCATGCCCACTTTTTTGAAAATTTTGACGCATACCATCAATATTCATGTTTACTCGACCAAAGTCCTGAATCCCTCGAATATTGACCGATAAAGCAGGATCTTGTTGACTAACGCTAGAGTAAACCCCTGCGGTTTGTTCAAGCATATCTGCCGCATGTTTTGCTGGTCTATTGTCTAGCTGTGTACGCGTTATCTCACTTACTGAACGTGGCTCACGATATAAATTATTTTCATTTTCGCTATAAGCTTTAATAGTTGGTAAATGAACCAAGGGCTGTTCTGCGAGTTTATTGATTGAAGATGCTGAATTTAATGATTGTTCTACTTTTTCCCTTGATTCAATAGCTGAAATGGGAAATGATTTTTTTTCAACAATAGTGTAAATATTTCCCTTCTTTTGAATAGTCAAATTAGTATCTTGTAAAATGACTTCAAGTGCTCGCTCAATACTCATATTACCTTTAAGTTTAGGAGCAAATTTATAATCTAAAATATTTCCAGCATATAAAATTTCAGTACCACTTTGCTTTACGAGTTGCTGAACGGACTGTGATAGTGGTTGCTTAGGTAAATTTACTTCCAAATTTTTTGCATATAATTGAGCTGATGTTAGGATCGCTGCAATTACAAAACTTAATCTCGTTTGCTTTAAAACAGGTTGAGCTACCTGTACCCATTTATGATGATTAGACCCCATACAACCCGCCTCAAATAAAAATACTTCTCATTTACAAAGACGAATCATTTTTCCTATATGTAAACCTAAACTAATTATTTTTTTCTTATTTCCCAATTTTTATTCGAATCAGTCACAACTGATACTGGAGAAATGTAAGGTAAAACCTCCATAAATTCTTGATAGTTCGACGTTTTAAACTGACCACTTATCTTAATATTGTTTAATTCAGAATTATTCATCGTGACATCAAAATCTGTATATCGCTGGAAATTCTGAATTGCAGATTCTAAAGATGTTTTATTGAAGATTACATGACCATTTTGCCAAGCTGTCACAATATCCAAATTTGTCTGTATTGGTCCTAAAAGTACATAATTCTGGTTACTTAATGATTGCCCCTTAGTTAAATACACCATAGTATTTTTCTTATTCACTATACCCGCAGTAATTTCACCTTCGAGTACTGTAACTGTAGAATCCGTATTTGTATTTCTTTGCACATTGAAAACTGTTCCAATATCAACAATAAACAAATTACCAGCAGTAACTTGAAAACTACGCTCAAACTGTTTAAAAAACTTATTCTCAAAATGCTTTATATGAAAGCTTGCCTCACCTTTATGTAAAATAATTTCACGACTGCGAAGTCTCCCTTCAACTTGTATATATGTATTTGTGTTAAGAGTTATGTTGCTTCCATCACCTAACTGAATATTTCTCTGCTCACCCAAACGGGTCATAAAATTCTGTTTTTGATAAGCAGGATTGTACCAATACAATCCGCATAGCATTGTACACAATGTTAATACTGAGCTTCCTAAGATTTTTTTCTTCAATCTTCGCTGTTTAGCTCGAAGTAAAATTTCAACTTTCGATGGAATGATAGGTAAAATATCATCTTCAAAACATGCAATCATACTTTGAATATCTTGCAAACTATGTTGCTTAAGTTTTTGACGATTTTTCTTAAGATTCATTATGCTTTTATTCTTCTATAAATATAGATTTAAAAGTTTGTAATGCACGGGTTAAATGCTTAATAACCATTGTGCGAGAGATACCTAATTGCTTAGCTACTTCAACCTGTGTCATTCCGTGGAATTGTACTAATAAAAAAACATCTTGGCACATCGGTGGTAGAGTATTAATCTTGTGCAAAATCAAATCTGTATATTGCTGACGTACAACACTGATTTCCTGCTCTGACAACGCAGAATAGTCAACTAGTAAGTCAATTTCATCTGTGTCTATAATTTCAAAGTATTTGTCATAATTCTTAACTTTTCTAAGGCTATCCAAAGCAATATTAATACTCACTTTCTTCAAGAAAGCTATTGGATTAACCAAGTTCAAAAACTGTTCTGGACGTTGTAAAACTCGCAAATACGTTTCTTGTACTGCATCTAATGCAATTTGCCTATTCCCTATTTTTACATTGAGATACTCAACAAGCTCATCATAGTATTTGACAAGATCGTGATCTTCGAAAGTAGTGTCATCTACCATAACCATTGCCAGTAAAAATAATTCTCATTATCGTTTAAGACTGCTCATTTATCAACGTGAATTTATACCTTTTAAAAATTCAACTTATAAACAAATAAAAATAATATACTGTTCTCAAAATTGATTAACACCAAATTCTATAGATTTTGAGTCAACTTAATGTTCTCATCAAAATTACAAGTCACTTGTGGGGATTCCTGTTGAATAACTTTTTTTTATATTTTTATACAAAATTGAATCTTCAAAAACTCATCCTAATTTTAATTTTTATCTGTACATCTATTCTTTTTATTACATCAATACTTATTTTAAATTATATAGTTAAAGAACAACTCATACAAAGTTCACTTCTTAACAATCAAAAATACGCAACCAAAATAGCACTAACTACAGATAAGTACTTTGAAAGTATGTTGGATGAATTACAGTTCAGCGCTCATCTTTTAGGGAAGGATTTTGATGATAATCAATTACGAAATTCAGAAGTAACACGTTTAAAATTACAATCAAAAAAGTTTAATTCTATTAGTATCGTAGATAAAAATTCTTATATCTTAAATATTAATCCTAAAAATATGACTTCTAACAGTCATCAGCACTACACGAGCCTAGGTCTTTCAGAGTCATTAAGACTTAAAAAAACATATATTTCACCACCTTATTTAGGCTTATCTAAAAATTTGCTAGTTCTGGTTTCTCAACCAATTTTCGATAAAAATCAAAATTTCTTGGGTTGTATTACAGGCTCAGTTTATTTAAAAAAGAATAATTTAATCAATGAACTCATATCGACCAGTTATCCTTATAAAAAAAGCTATATATTTGTTATTGATAATAGGAACAGAATTATATTCCATCCTGATCAGGGTCGCATTGGAGAGACAATTAAGAACAATACGGGTCTCGAGTTTATTAACCAAAATTCATCTGGAAATATTCAACTCATAAACAGTAAAGATCTTGCTAATTTAGCGGGCTTTGCACATGTTCCAAGTGTAAACTGGACTGTTATTTCACAACAACCGACAGAAGAATTATTGAGTCAAGCAAATAAGATTATTTATAAAGCATGTATTGGAATACTGTTCTTTTACTTGATCATGTTCATGATTATTTGGAAGCTTTCACATCGTATCTCATCACCACTTAATAATTTAGCTCAAATGGCTAGTATGCTGACAAAACCAGAAATACAAGATGAAATAAAGAAAGTAAACCCTTGGTATTTTGAAGTTTTTCGGTTCCGTACTGCTTTACTATTTAGTTCTAAAAAATTTAATGAGGAAATTTCAAAGTTAAAACAGGATGTAAATACTGATCCTTTAACTGGATTGTATAATCGACGCGGAATGGATTTGTTGTTGCAGGAGTTAATCGCGACCAACACACATTTTGGTCTGATAGCCATGGATATTGATCATTTCAAAAAAATTAATGACACCTATGGGCATGATCAAGGTGATAAGGCTCTTCAAAATATTACAGCGGTCATTAGTAGTCAGTTTCGAAAACATGATATCTGTTGCAGAGTTGGAGGAGAAGAATTTATGATCTTCGTCGCAACTGATGATGTTAAGACCGTATATGCTGCTGCTGAAGAGTTAAGACAATCAATTGAATTATTTTATCAAGACTCAATGAAAATAACGGTATCTATAGGGGTTTCTTTTTTCACCCATGACTCAACTGATATTGAAACGGTAATCAAATTGGCTGATATGAAACTTTACCAAGCTAAAGCCCAAGGACGAAATCAAGTTTGTTAAAGTCTCAAAAAATGATATAAATCAAGTATGGAAATAAAATAAGAGAACGGAATGATTAACATTAGGCCCAAGCACATACCCTTTCCGTCCTTAAACAAAATTAAAAATATCCATGAATTAGGCTTTAGTTTAGACACTGAAATCACACATCTTAGGAATGATCTTCTTAAAATATTAACGAATGACTTAAGTTTTCATTCTTTCGGGAATCTCCTGTGCAAACGTATACAAGCAATTATTCCTAGTGCATATGTCTCCCTCTGCTGTATTGAAAATGAAAAAATGATTCCATGGGCTGCACCTGATATTGACTCGGGCTATGGTGCTTCTTACGCTGGATTAAAAATAGGTGAAAATGTAGGAAATTGTGGATCCGCGGCTTATCTAAAACAGCCTATTATTGTAGAGGATATTAAGACAGACCCTCATTGGGAAAATTATAAAGATGTTGCTCTACCTTATGGATTACAAGCATGTTGCTCTTATCCTATTAAAGATAATTTGGATAATGTAGTGGCAACTTTTGCCTTTTATTTTAAGGAAAAAATTGATGTTGAATCAGAAACGCTGCTGAAAATTGCAAATGCTGGGATCGAATTTTGTCTACTTGCTATAGATCAAGAAAATAATAGAAAAACAATTCGAAACTTAACTTTTTTTGATCAACTAACTGGTTTACCCAATAGAAATAATTTATTACACCATATTGATCAATACGCGCAAGATCAATCATCGATATTTATGATTGATATAGATCATTTTAAAGAGGTCAATCTTCTTATAGGTTATGCTTTTGGTGACCAACTCTTAAAAAGACTTGGAGAAAAGTTAAGGACTAAACTAAAAGATCAATTTTTTTTAAGTCGGCTTGAACGAGATATTTTTATCGTTGTTACCCCATACCAAACATGTAATGAAGCAGAAAAAACAGCTCAGAATATCCTTAATTGGATAGGTGCTGAAATTAACATTGCAAACCACTCATTATTATTAACAGCAAGTATTGGCTTTAGCCAGTATAATCAAGCTGACAAAACGTCTTGGCTTTCCCAGTGTAAAAGTGCCTTGTACCAAGTCAAAAGCAATAATGGTAATAGCTATGCATGTTTTTCAAAAGGCATTGGTGAAAATGAAAAACAAAAGAGCTATTTGTCTCAATTAGTTCGCAAAGCACTGCTCGATGAAAAGTTAGAATTATTTTACCAGCCACAAGTAGACATAAAAAAAAATGAATTGTATGGCTTAGAAGCATTAGTTAGGTTACGCCACCCAATTACAAAAGAGTTTATCTCTCCTAATCAATTCATCCCGATAATTGAAGAAACTGGCCAAATGGATAAATTAAGTTATTGGGTAATTCATCAAGTCTGTAATCAACTAAAGATTTGGGATGAAAATAACGTATGTATTCCTAAAATTTCAATTAATTTATCAGCTTCAAATTTTGAAAATCCAAATTTAAGTAATTACATCAGTTCAGAATTAGAAAAAAATGCTTTATCAGGCTCTAGGCTAACATTAGAAATCACTGAAGATACTATGATTTCTCTATCAGAGCCTATGCTAAAGAATATTTCGACCATTAAAGAACTTGGTATTCACCTTTCAATTGATGATTTCGGTACAGGATATTCTAATCTATCGAATCTGATCAATTTGCCAGTAAATGAGATAAAGATAGATAGAAGTTTTATTGAAAAAATTAATGAAGATCAAAAATACAATACTTTAGTTTCTACAATGATAAATTTGGCAGCAAACTTAAATCTAAATATAGTTGCCGAAGGGGTCGAAAAAATTGAACAATATCAATTCTTAAAAAAATCTAATTGTAATATTATTCAAGGCTATTACTATGCCAAACCAATACCTAAACATCTTGTTGAAAACTGGATAAATAAAGATCGTTTAAAAAATAGTTCAGACCATAACTAGTCTCACTCAGAATTTAATATTAATAGTCTATTTTTAAGGCATTTCTCTAAAGCCAAAATATTTGCAGAAGTTAGTTCTTTTCTCCAAATTAATTCAATCTGTATTCTTCCTAATTCTGTATCTATAGAGTGGATCGATAACAAATCTTTATTTTGGAAATTATCAAACATAGTTTTTGGAATAATCGCAATTCCCATTCCTGCTGCTACACCACCAAGAATGGTATGGTAGGATGCAACTTCAGCTATTCTTTTGGGCGTCATATTGAAGGACTAATACCAACTTAAAAGTCGATCTCGATAAGAGCACCCTTCTTTAAAAACAAGCACTGTTGCATTTTTTGCATCTAAAGGCGTTAAAATCTTAGAGTAGTTCTGGGGGGCAATGATAATGAGCTCTTCATCAAAGCCTGAATGGTATGAAATTGCATACGATGCACCACAATATTAAGAAAATCCAAACTAATTGTTCTGGATCATTTTTATTGGAAAATAAGCCCAGCCGTAGGACTGGTCATTTTCAAGTTAGATTAAAAATTTACATGGATTACTAAAACATGTGAGAGATGAATTAAAAGAGATTTTTATTCGTGGATGCAATGAAAAAATTGAGAAGAAAGGAGAAAATGTTGGACTCTCCTTTTACGCTTTCTTCAAGAACAAAAACGATAACCCAGAACTATTGATGGAGGCTGCTCAATGGTGGATCTTAGAGAATAAACTAGATCACTTTGAAAAGGCAGTAAAAAATTAAGCAGATCGTTTTAAGTGGCCTCTGAAATATTAATCATGAAAGAAAGAACTTAAGAAAAATCCTTACCGAATCAATCCTTGTGGTTGGAGAATAATAGTTAATGCTCCAACCATAACAATCAAGCCACCAAGTAAATCAAATTTCGTTAAATCAACTCCATCTACAAACTTTAACCACAACAAGGCAGACATAATATAAATACCTCCATAAGCTGCATAAATTCGACCAGAAGCAGCAGGATGTAAAGTTAACAACCAAACAAATGCAGCCAGGGCTAAAGCTGTTGGTATCCATAACCACTGAGATTTGTTTTGATTTAAAATTAAATAAGGAAAATAACAACCTAGAATTTCCATTAATGCTGTAACAAAGAATAAAAATACTGTGTTAAAAATTTTACTGAATGCGAATTCCATAAAAATCCCAATGATTACAATTACGCAAGGTAATATACTAAAATCCCAGAAAAATAAGTAATTTTTATGCAGAATATAAGGCTTGATACTAAAAGTAGGCTCCTGAGCGCTTTTTAATTCAAGTATTGCAAACATACAGTAGCCTAAACCTTTGCTGAAATTAATACTAAATGTAATTTGTCAAACAGTTCAATTCTAATGTATTCGAATCACACTGAATGCAATTGAAAACTCTAAGAAAAGATATTTATAATCAGATAATTTTTTATCCGAGGAGCTAAAATGATCAAAGATCATTTAACAAAACATCCTAAAGCCATATGGATACATTTTTATAAAGATCGTATGTGTCTGATGCAGAACGATGGTACAGTCAAATCAATAGAAATTCCCCAAATTCCATATAACCATCCAAGAATGATTTTGGCAGATTTTGAAAGTGCTACAACGACATTAAAAGCTTTGATGAAGCACCATTCTAAAGGCTTATCTTTTTTCAAGCCCACAGCTCCTATCGCGATTGTCCAAATTATGGAGCCTATACAAGGTGGTTTGGCTAAAATTGAAATCCGCGCTTTTAAAGAATTATTTTTTGATACTGGCGCACGAGAAGTAAAGCTCTATGAGCTTGATGGAAATCCCATTGAAAGCGAATAACGATTAATCTTTATATTTTTATAAAGCCCTCATGTAAGGACTTTCTCAATTCACACACAGTAAACAAATAGTGACATGCACTTTAGTATAAATTGAATGCCCTGTGCATCCTGGTTTCAGGCTGCATAGCACTTCACTCAAACCATACCTCACTCAATCGTTCGACATCAATTGCTAGTCCATCCACTGTCGCGCTTCACCAACATATTAAAAGAATTTTTACCACTCTTTAGAGAGAAACGAATTTTGCAAAGTCATTGGAAATTAAATTAATGAATATTAACCTAACTAGTCTTGGGCAAATTTTACAAATAATTGGTTGTTTATGCTCACTATGGATTTATATAGATGCTTCAAGGCATAAAATTGGCAAAACACCTCAGGGTGGATTCCTTAACATGGGTGCAGGTTGGTGGGCAGTACTAAGTTTTTTGATATGGATAATCATATTTCCGTTGTATTTAAGCAAAAGGGAAAAATTAATAGCTTTATCTAAAAATTATCCTGTAGAACCTAAAGCTAGAAACATCAAAATTAGCTTTTTTGTTTTAATTAGTTGTTTTCTAATATTTTTTTGATTAAATTATTACGTGTAACATGAATAATCACAAAAAATATGTTCTAGTACTTCGTGTACTAGAACGTATATGACTAAGACATTGATCTTTATATGAAAGTTCCAAAAGTTTCGTACAAGGTGTATTATGTTAATTTTAAAAGAATTAAATTAAGACTAGAACTCCTATTCATTTTTCTAGTCTTAATTAACATCACAACAACTAAGTAATGTATTTAATACAAGCTCTTCATTAGTTGCACCATCTAGCCCCTCATATTCAAAGTCATAAATACCTTTAACTAGAACAGTTAATTTATTTTGCCTACTTAGGAAAAAGCTTAAACCTATTACATCCACAGGGTGATGGGCACCACCTAAATATATCGAACCACTTAAATCACCCTTAGTAAAAGCCAAAGACTTATTTACCAAATTACAAAGTTTTGTTGTTGGTAAGTCAATATCATCTAAGCGAATTATTGGGCTTACGATCTTATCTTGGTAGATAAGTGGCTCCATAAAAATATGGATAGATATTTCAGAATCTGTAGAACTAAAAATAATTGCATGTTTGGCAACTAAATTTTTTATGCTGAATGTGCTCATGTATAGTTAATATAAGTAAAAAACATAAAAGTTAAGGTTATAGAATCATTTTTAAGCTTCATCTAACGTGTATTATTTTAAATAGTTACATCTGTGCATTATCTTCCCAAAATTTTGCTTTATCTTGATTTTGTTCTACACCTACTCCGTATTGATACATAAATTCAAGTTCCCTCATTGCCTCCTTACTACCAAGAGATACAGCGTTATTTAATAAATCTAATGTTTTGTCTATATCCTTCGTTATCCCTTCACCATTGCGATACAACTTAGCTAAACCTACCATAGAAGCCGTATGATCCAGATCAGCCCCTTTTGAAAACCAGACAAAGGCTTTTTTATAGTGTTCTTCAGCATCGCCTGGGTCCATGTCACCTAATAAATCAGCATATGTCGCGTAACCATCACCAAGCCAATACATTGCATCAACATTCCCATTTTCTGCTGATTTAACAGCCCAGCGCTCAGCTTCGGCTTCATCCTCATCAACTCCATAACCATGTATATAGACATCAGCCAACTCTAATTGTGCTGATAAATCTCCATTTTTAGCTTTTGTTAATAAGTCATTTGAAAATATTGGATTAGCTAGAGTTTCCATAGAAAGTATTAGTCCTAAAGCAATGTATATAATTTTGAAAATTTTCATTTTCTTCCTTTATATTAAAGCTATATTTAATTTTGTAGATTAGTAATTATACATTATAAAGATGAAAATTCAGTGTTATTGAGCATAATGGCGGTGAAACGAAGCAAAAAGTTTGGGCAATTGGCTCACGCTTTGCACAACTCGTATTATGTTAATTTTATGCAATCTAAAAAGTATCTTACTTATTAAATTTTTGGAAAATGTAGGCTGTTTATGTCATTTGACTTCGTAAAAATCTTTAAAGAAATTGATCTTCATAAAAATGATCTGGATATTGATAATTTCATGACAACGATCATCAATCATTGCCATGAAATGCAGCCAAACAAAAGTTGGGAGCTATTCAAACAATTAGATTACGCAACAGAAGTTAAAAGTTTAGCAACTCATTTAATTGATACTTTAGAAAAAGAGGTTTCCCCCTTCATTGAGAAAGGGTTTTGGTTTGGTCTTTCTGATAATGGGTATCTATATTTTGCAGTATCAGAGCAATACATTGCAGAAGAAGATAACCTAGATTGGATGTCTGAAGGCACAACATATTATCCTGAGCAAGGAGCTTTTAGCTCTGCAATTTTACGATCTATTGAAGATTTAGCAGATGAAACAGAACTAGATAATTATGCTGAATATCCTTTGTTTTTAGCTTATGCACTTAAGCTAGCACAAGCGTCAATCAATCATTATAAAACTGCTTACCCAGAGAGAAAGGTTGGGTACTCTATTGGGTATGATTCAGGAGATTTTATTACTGGAGGATGGATCTAACTCCTCCATTCAACATAATGGCACTTATAAGAAGTTTAAAAAATACGGTAAAATGGGATCTTAGAAATCCCATTTTAGCTTTCTTACAAGGTATATTCTGTTAACTTCAGGAAATCTTAATAGATAATCATCCGATTATGAATCACTTTATATTGTTTTCTATACAATAGTTTTTCCACTTATTTTTAAAGTCTTCAACAGCTTTCTCTGCATCTTCCTCTTTGGAATGGACAGGTGATTTCTTTACTTCATCTACTATCTGATTGAAAATTTCACCCTCCTCTTTGAAAAGGTTGCTATAAATACTTTTAGCTTTTTCTACGTCTGAACCCATTTGATGGAAAGTCATCAATGTGTCAGCCGCATATGCAATTCCTTCACATTCTTCATTTTCTTCCGCATATGAAAAGGAACAAGTTAGTAATAATATTGAGAAAATTATTGGTTTTTTCATAATGGAAAATTTCATGTTAAAAATGAATACTAAAAGATTTCTATGGATATTAAAATCCGTAGAATTTTACTCCATTTAACATAACGGTGCTTATATAAAACCGCCCTTACTTAAAATGCTCTCTCAATTCACACATTGCACACAAACAGTGACATACAGCTTTGTCGAAATCGAATGTGCTGTGCAGCCTGGAAGCAGGATGCGCAGTATTAAAACTTTGATCATGTGTATTAGTTCCGACTTAATCTGACAGTTACCGATATTTGCTTAAAACTGTCTAGGATAAACACAATCGGATTTTTCAAAGAGGGAATTTTAGCCCTATTTAACATAATGGAGCTTATGCCGATACAACAAAAAATGGGAGCTGATCAATCAACAGCTCCCATTTTTTATTTTTGTTCATGTTCTTTGTAGTACTGATGTGCTCTCTTAGAATTATGTTTCCAACTTTTAGCAACTTTATAAACGCAAGTCGGAAAATCATCCCAAACATGAGGTAAGCCTGTACCACGTGCTACACGAATTTTAAGCGAATAGCTTTTGTATTCAATACGATGCAAAAAATAAAAGCTACGCTCTTGCTGAAAACTAAATTTCTTAAATATAGAACTTCTGACATTAGGGTAAACCTTCCAAAGATAATCGTGTCGAGTACTTTGTATTGATTGCTTGTATTGATGTTTTAGTTTTTTCATTGTTCCTCCTAGGTAACATTACCTAGAAGGGATCCTCTGCGAAATAGTACATCGTCTTTAACTCTGTGCATTAAAAATTAGTATGTGAAAGTATCACCAAGTAGTATGAAATAAACTACTGCAAGGTAGTATAACTAAAATCAATGTATACAATATTTGGTCTTGTTTATTGGACTCAGGAAAAATAGGAGAAATTCAAAACATTCTTAGTATTAAATCCTGAAGCAGGAGATGTAGAGCCTAATACATGTGTCAGTCCAAGAATAGACCATATTTGTCTAGGAAAGTGGTGGCAGTCCAATTTTCATAATCACTCATCAACCTTTTGATCCATTTCGGCAAATCAGCTGAAAGTAACTTTGCATAATCTTCAGGTGATAACTCATTTTTTATTGCTTTGTACTGGCTAATAATCGAATCTAAAAGTACAACTGTTAAATTAGTTTTAACAATTTCAACTGTATAACGCTCTTTCCCTTCAAGAGTATCTAAACCAAATCTTACGAAAATCCCATAAATATCACCAACAGACATGCTTATTGCCCTTCTGCTTCTTCAAACACACCTTTTTTGTTCAAAAGCATATGTTTGATCGGCTGACCAGTTAACTGAGCAATATCCAACAGATCACAAACCATCTGATGTCCTAGCTGTTCACGTCGAGCAGATTCAACGATTTCCAGCATGTTTTGAAATTCTTCAAAGCTTAGAACAACAGCTTCGGGCGTATTGTTCGTGCAAACAAAAACAGGTTTATGGCTATCTATGACAGCTTGAACAATTTTACTCCAAGACTTGCGAACATCAGTCGCAGAAACAGTCGCACCATTAATAAAAGTTAATCCCTTCATATCTAAGACCTCATACTATATGGTAAGAATTGCATCATATTTGCCATATAATTTGACCATATTTCAAACATGCAATATCAATTTAACTATGTAATTTAATTCTTGATGGCATACTTGGAACAGGAATGACAGTTAGGGTGCAAATAGGAATAGGCTATTTCGGCAAATCTGCTGAAAGTAACTTTGCATACTCCTCAGGTGATAACTGATCTTTGATCGCTTTGATAATCTTATCATCCACAACATTTGGGCCTAAATAGTACAAAGCTGAGATCGCCATACCGACCTTTTGCAAAGGGTATTGAAGCAGTCGTTGATCATCCGTGTGATTCAGTACTACATCTACACCCGCCAGTTTAAATCGCCTTGAGCGACCACTGGTATGCAAGACATGATATAGAGGCACTTGAGTACTTAACCCTAAACGATTGGCACAATAGCCTCCATCATATTGAAACGTTTCACCCGTTAATCGAGTGATCGCGTCTAACACGTCAAAGAGATCAGGAGGTAAAGCTCTCGGAGGATTAAAAAGATTTGAGAATTTAACTTTATAGTAAATGTTAGGCACAACCCGACTGACCTCCCCCTGCTCCAAATAGGGAGATAAAAAGCTTAACAGCTGCTGCTTGGAAAGAGGAACACTGCAATCTTGAACAGAAAACACTGAGCCTGCTGCTAAGTTTTTCAATTCAGTGGCCAATCGTCTTTTAATATTTTCATCCATAGGCACAATCCGTCATCGTGACATCTTTATTTCAGACCAAATCGTTCCAATACAGACTCATTAAAATCATCATTAAACATCTGCTTCACCCGATGTTCTCTTTTTAACGTTGCGAGAGTCGCGAAGAAACATGCCTCACATAAATGCAGTTCATACTGTTCTCCATCATGCTTCGACCCACTGCCCCAATTGGCAGACAGGACAGCATGGTTCAGTTGAGTGGACTCCTTACAAACATCACATAAAATATCTGTGGGTTGCTCTAGGTCGTTGTATTGTTCCAGGTCTTCCTGTTCTTTTCTTTCCACATTGGTCTCCTCACTTTTAATCCATCTGATGGTTTATTTTAGTGCCTGAACTAAAGCAATCAGAATCTCACCCTCTTGGCATTCACTGGGTGGAGGTAAAGTCCGATCCTCTTCACGATAAAAGTCCATACTGGTGAACAGCGCATCTTTAGCCATCTGTAGCGCATCCTCGAAATTGTCACCGCAGGTCATTGCCTCTGGAATATCCCGAAATGAAACGTTGTACGCTTGCCCTTCTTGTTCAAATTTTGCTGGATAAAATACTGGACTACATACCATGATCTAATTCCTATAAATACTGATCGAATCATTCATTTCTTGTTTTAAAAGCCCCTGCCTCAGCAAGGGCCTGTCTTAATCACTAGCACACTCTTGTTATCTAAAATAATAACCCAGCGTATCGTCTTTTGAGTCTCCCCACCCTGTCCAGATCTGAGTGAGTTCTACATAGTGCTGATTGACGCTTTTGACCTTATATAAATAGCTACGGGGTGGCGAAGTCTCAATGAGGCGTACTTTTTCAATTAAGATAAAGGTCTTGTCATCCAACCATCTGACCCTAAGATGTAAGGGATCCTGACACTGCCCCATTTCTGCATACATCGCCGCATCTTTGCCATTTTTGGAGAAGGACAAGCCGGCACATTGAACCTCAGGGATGTCCATCACCAGACGTTTTCCCACAAGACTTTCTTTGGCGCCCGCACAAGCCCAGCTTGACAGGCTGAGACATAAGCCCGCTAAAAATATTTTTTTCATGATGCTACTCTTTATTTATTCAGTTGAAGATGTTTAGAACACATTGTCAATAAAGCCACACTGTAATATGTGCTGTGATGGATTCACGGGATGGTCATACAGACTGATATAGGCAATCATGTCGGTCAGATCAGAAGCATCCCGTTTATAGTGCTGGGTATAGATGTAAATCTGTTTAGGGCTGTACCGCTTTCCGTTTTGAAAGACCTCTCCGTTAAACACCTTTAAATGCGGATATTGTTGAAAGACCTGATGGGTCTTGGTTCGTTTCTCATTGTCATGTGCTGAGGCTTGATCCCACTGTTGTTTAAAGTATTTATATTGCTGCCCGCTATAGTGACTGAACTGAATCTTTAACCCTTCCTCTAGCTTCTGCTTGGTCTGAGCCATGTCATCATTGCGATAAATCGAGGTACTTACCCCAGCCACACTGACCTGCATCAACGCCTCGATGCGTTGAATCGGATTGCGTTGATCTTTGGGCAAATAGACTTCTATTTCAGGACAATCCTCGCAGTAGTTTTCATCGTCTGGATCATCCACAACGCTTGATTTTTGCTTGGTGTATTGCTGCTTAAATTGTTGTTGCAGCGTTGTTAGCTTAGAGGCTGCTGTATGCGTCCAATCTCCCGTGGCCAGTTGATTGCTAAAGGACTGTTCTTGCTTGGCCCAATCCAAACAGTTTAAGCCCTGCTCTAACGTCACAGGCTGCACAGTCACTACCTTGAAGGTAGAAACCGGCTGTGCCACCGCAGTCTGCAATGCCAACAATGAAGTGCTGGCGAGTAAAAATGGTCTCAGCTTAAATGTCATCGGATGGTTCTCCTGATGAGCGTTTTTCTCCTGATAAGCGTTGTTCACCGGACTGATCATCAACCTTAAACCAGTAGGCATAGTCCTCAGCTTTTCCATCCACCATCACATGCTGCACCTGAACGTCATAGATCACGTTGTATTCCATTGCACTAAAATGAAATTGCAGATTATTGGCGACTAAACCATAGCTGATATTGTCATACTGGATGTTGCTGATCGTTTGGATGTGCTGATTGTCTCGTCTAGTCACTATGAGCTTCGCCTGTGAAAAATCCACCGTATTGTTGGCATAGGCATTCTGTGGATTGACTAATATCGACAGGGATAAAGGTTCAGTTTTTGCAAAGAATTTCTTCGGATACACATGATACGGATAGGCAATCACCCCTTTCGGCATCGTGGTGCTTAGGGTTTGCGATGCATAGGGATAAACCACTTTCATGGCCGCGCCTAAGATGGTCGATACGCTTTTAGCCTCGGTATTGGAGACTTCGCCATAGGCAGTTTTGCTCAGGAAGGGACTCAAGATATGACGTCGATGGCCAATACTGGCCGAGTTTTTTTCAATCAACCAATTGATCACATGGGTATCAGCACCGTAGCTGGCTAAAGGTTGATAGGCTTGAACAAAGTTCAAGTTCGATGTTGAAGCCCCTTGATAGCCAATATCACTAAAACAACGCCATGTTCCATCTGGATAATGTGAGGTCTTTTCATTCACCGCCAGTAACATAGAGGCTTGCATCATTTGGTCTTCATAAGCCTGGTCATAGCGAACTTTCGGCAGATTATGTAAGGCACGAATCTCATTCAATGTATTGATAAACAGCTGACGCTCCGCCTCACTGGGTCTTCCTGCATGACAGGCATTCAGATCTTTATGCTCCTCTGCTTGCGCCTCAATGACATCCACCATCATTGTGCTATTCACAGGAAGAAGCTGTGAGGTTCCCGCCTGTGTCAGTTTTAAAGTACATTTGCCCACATCAAGGGCTTTGAGCTCGCCTTGTTCAAAGTCACAAATATTCGGACTCTGACTGCTAAAACTGAGGGCCAGATCTTGATCCGTCTTCAGGTTCAACTGATAGGCCTGCCCTTTGAGAAAGCGATGGATCTGTAAGGGTTCAAAGCGTTGTGCTGTCTTGTTTTTACAGAGCCCTTCTTGCAGATATTGCGTTTTAGAACAGGTCACTGGCTGAGGTGAAGTACCCCCATCGTTTGCCCCACCCGTTCCACCACTATTGGAACCAGTATTGCCACCTGACCCACCACCGCCACATCCAACCATCGCCATACTGATGGTCAGCATCAGGGTGCTGATTCTAATGGATGGTATCCCCTTTTTTATACGTTTCATCATTTTATCCCCCCTCTTATGCTTAGTTATTATTGGTAATGATCAGCCGATAGCAGTTGGCGGATTTCACTGGCCATTTTGGGGCTACGCCAAGGAAACAACACTTTGAGGCGGTAATGCGGTTTGAATTGATCGCGTGTTCCAATATTGACTTGGTATTCTCTTTTGACTGGGCTGCGATGTTCGTGATGGTGGATATGCGTTCCCGTCATCGGATTGCTGGTGACTGTGCTTGAATAGGACACTTTATCTTCAACTAAGTTGAAGTGGCCAACCGACGTAATATAGTCAAATGGGTATTTCACTAAACGCTGTTCGGGTTCATCAAACAGGATGATGGTTTTATGCTGACTGTTAATCCAGACCCCGCGATTGTGATAATTAAACTGTTCACCTTGGCGGCTCAGTTGCTCCGTCATACCTGCAAAGTAGGTGCTGCCATAGGTATACAAGTAATAAACAATCACAAACCACAACAGCCAGATGCCAAAGAATAGAGAACCAAACCAGCCAAAGGAAAACACTTTAGCCATAATTAAAAAGAGGACGATCGGCACTACAATGCACTTAACAAAGACCTTGGATTTTGGTGGGCGATTTTCGATTGGAATGATTTTTGGTTGAGTGAATTCAGACATCATTGTTCCCCGCATGTTCAATGCTATTGACAATCACCAGGGGATATAAAAATAAGTATTTTTTATAGGCGTGATTGAGCCATCCACCTTAGAGATTGTTCGTGTAAAAATGTTTTTTTAATACAGCTTAAAAATTAAAATCAGTGCTGTATGCCCTGTTGAAAGACACAACAAGGTTGAACAGGTGCGGAGGCACAATAAAGAATAGATGGGTACAGCATGAGAAGCTCCTTGAATCTTAAGAAGCTCTGCCGATTACTGCTAAATAATGGTGGCAGAGCAAAAGAGGGTTAGCAGACTGGGATCCAAGGAACCAGCACGTCAAAGACGTCCCCCTCCTGCCCTACCATAGAAAAAAAGGGGGACGAGAAGGTCCACAAAAAATAGACAGGCTATTTTCTGTGCTGGATCAACGGTCTGCTAAAACCGACTGGCAATGTAGGCCAGCGAGCTCATATTAGATTTATCCAGCGCTTTAGTCAATTTCGCGATACGATAAAATTCACATGATCGGCTTGAATAAATTCAGTTAAGTTGTTGATTTCGCCCATAAGCTCAAATTAAAACCATCGATGGGCTGATTTTGATGCTATGGATCGGTCTAAAATGAACTGCTCTTCTGTAATAAAATAAATGAATAAAATGATTGAATAGATCTTCACCAAACATTCACTTTTTTAAGTGGATCTGAAAAAAAGCCCTGCTGTATCAAACAACACATTCCTGTTCATCATAGGTAGACCCAGCCGTCAGACTTCCCCAATAACTAAAGCTTAATCAATGAATTAATGAAATGTTGTGTTTTGTAAAAATAATCAAATACAGCGTTGACAGTTCACGGGATACGCAGATAAGCTTATAGGACACAGCAAAATCTGTGTTCAGGCGTGAGAACCTGATACAATCTAGGTGCAAATTAATGTCGCACTCGCGGCTATTTTTTTGTCTACTGTTTTAGCAGTCGTTATGGCAGCTTGATAGGGCAACCGTAAGGTTGGCTGATCCTAGATTCAGTATTCTCACCCCTGTCTCGCTGCCACCATTACCGTGAGAAGTAATGCTGGTAAGTATTTAAAACTTATCTAGGACCACTGCTATGAACGCTACTTTTCATGGTGCATACACTTGCACATCTAAAAAACAAGCCTCTCAACTGATTGTTGAACTTGGCAAAAGCATTTCAAATCCCCAGCTCCAAAGCTTAACCCATCTTTATCAAGCACTTGATACTGCAGACTCCTTGCTGACCGAGCTTGAGCATGCGCATCAGATTATTCGTCAATGCATGCGCCAGATGAATGATGAACAAATCGCTGAAGTCGCAAAACTCAATCAAAATAATCATACCCCTTCGCTCTGGGCATTTCGTACTCATCAACGTCAAAACCTGATTGAACGTGCTGAGCGTCTTTTGGGAGCACGTTATGTCAAAGCATAATCAGCATATTCTGCTGGCTCCCTCGGACTACCCTTTAATTGCTTCGCCTACGCTTGCAAAAGCGTATGGCGTCGCAGCCGCGACTTTTTTACAAAAGCTGCATTACTGCTTAGAAAAAAGTGATGCTCAAGTCCATCAGGGAAAAAAGTATTGGTTTCATAGCTATGAGCAATGGCAACAAACCCTCGGGATCTATAGTGTCTCCACAATCAAACGGATCGTCGCTAAATTAAAACAAGCGGAGATTTTAGTGATTAAAAGGCTCTCAAAAAATAAATGGCTCCAAACCAATTTTTATTCAATAAACTATCGAAAGTTAAAGCAACTGATCCAGCCGAATACTGAAACTCAAGCTCAACCGCAATCGTCTACTCAAGCGGCAAGGACAACAGATACACCAGCAAGCAGTGTACATCCTGCGGAAAACACGCAAACACATGCACTTATACACTCGATTCAACACGCGTTTCACACTCTCAAAGCTCAGACAGATACACCCACGCAATCCTTAAAACCAGCGAAAAGTTCCCTACAGCAAAAGATTGTCATGTCTGAAAACACAACAGTACAAGGATTGAGCCAACCACTCTCTCCAATTGCACCACATGAAGTTTTGAAAAATATGCCGCTGGATTATCGTCATTTTTATCAAGCACTGTTGCAGCAGCGCGTTGATATTCATTATGCAGATCAGCGTATTCAGCATTTACTCAAACAGCAGAAACACGTGATTCGGCATATTGCCTATATCAAACAGCATTTTTCAGGCCAAGATCGCTACAAGTGGTATGCACTTGAGCAATTGCAAATCGACAGCTATTTAATCAAGTGAGCAAGTTCATCTTATCCAGATTGAACTTGCTTATTAGAAACTACCCTTACACTGAGAATCAAAATAAATTAGAAGTCAAAATCATTAGATTTAGGCTTCTGAGCAATATCAATATTTTCATATTGATATTGTTTTTTTCTGGACAATTCAAGCTGATACTCGGCTTGATACAATTCATATAAATTCGCTTCTCGAATCTCTTTAACTGTTTGTCTAAATATGTTGAGTTTTTCTTGAATCTCATGATCTTCACTATGAAGATAGTGTCGAGGTATTTGCGGAACATCTTTTAAATTGGTCCCATATTTTTTATTATAATCCTTATTCGATAAACATGAGACCTTATTTTCAACTTGGAACTTAACTCCATAAATCTCCACTTCTTTAACCGGTGCATATTTTTCTAAATATTTATTTATGACATTTTCTGTGATTTTTCGATAATGATTAATTTGATGACGACCGAGCCCAAGTACATCTGCGGTTAGTTTCTTGGCACCGCCTCGCTCCGGATTTTTTGGACAGTTCCTCTGAAAAAACAGTTCTGGTGTACGTTCAATGCCATCATAAATACTTCGCTCTGAATATAATAAATGTAGGTGTGGTTGTTCATAACGTCCATCGAGTGATGAAACATGATTGTGGATGGCAAAGCTGTAGGGCATCTGATATTGACCGCAGAATTCATATATAAGTTGATTTGATAAATCTATCCGCTGCATATAATTGAGTTCTTTCGGCAAGGCCACGGTAATATGTGTGGATGTTCGCCCATTAATACTTTCATATTGATCCGCTGCATTCCAAAATACTTCGGGGCTATCAGCTGTCCATGTTGGCATATTGGCTGATGCTGTATATTCAAGTTCTTCAACATCTTGCTTATGCGTTGAGAAATGTAATGTTCGAGTAATATAGTGATAACCGAGTTCTGAAGAATGCCTGAATTTGTTTCTACGCAAATTTTTATGCTGAGTTTTTAGCTTTTTCACATTATGACGTAAATCAAAATAATACATATACAAATCCAAGTCCAAATAAAGAAAATGGATCATATAAAATTATTCAAAAATTTTATTCGTTTGATGCAGAAAATGAAAAATAATGCGATTTTTTTATAGAAAATATATCAGCATCATAAATGTACGCACTTTTAACGTGTAACACCCCCCGTTTTAACGTGTAACAGCTGAAATTTTAACGTGTAACACCGAACAAAATTCAAGCAAAAAAACATGTAACAGCCCCAGTTTTTAACGTGTAACAGACGTTTGTTCTATTTTTAGCCAGATCAAATGCATTTTCGAACACCTAAAAAGTAATATCATTTAAATACAATCACTTATAAAACTAAAAGTGCTCCGCAGGACGAGAAGTAGTGTTCATTTAGATTCGCTGAAAGCGAATCTAAATGAACACGGAGACGAGATAAAAATCTTTTTTTTGCATTCGCAAAAAAAAGATTTTTATCGCTCATCACTAACAGCCAAAACTAACAGCAAACTAAAAGTGACTCACAGAGAGCAGAAAAAAAAGCAGAACTTTTTTTTGAATATTTAAACTTTTCTCAAGTTTTAAAATTGACATGTGATATACATTTTTTATTTTTTTAGTGAGAAAATATCAAGATGAGTCGTACAGCTTTAACAACACAAGATCACATCTATGCAATAGAATATTTTGCAATGAATAATCCCGCTTTCGAAAGCTCACATTATGATGTCATTCAATTAATCGAACAGAAAAAAATAGGAGAATTTAGTGATAAAGAAAAGTAATTAATCAGAAAAACATATCTATATACAAAAAGAAGAAAGAGGTATGATAATGAACTCCTTTTTATATTTAAAAAAGATCCAAACTCGATCACCAAAATAGAACGGGATATTTTAAATTATAGTTATTTCGGAGAAGTTGTTCCACCAGTGCTTGAACATTATTTTTTAGCTGAGAAAATGTTAGACAATTATATGTCAAAATTACCAGATAATATAAAAGTAAAAATTCATCAAAACATACTAGATACTGATGATGCTTTAGAAAAGCAACAGAATATTAAAAAGAGAAATAGAGAGAATCATCAAAAATTTTTCATTGGTGGGACACTACTATCGCTACTTAAATTAAATAATATTGATGATGATCCACTTGAGATATTATTTGAGATCATGAAGATTCATCTAATGCAAGACTACTTTAAAAAAGAACCATTCTCTGACATCGATATAAATGAGTTTAATATCTCTGACATTGGTAGAGATCTTAGCAATAAAAAGAATGCAATTTTACTCAACTTAAATAATCCGTTCAAAATTTATGATGAATAAACAATCAAAAAACTAAAAGAAAAAGCAGCATGCGTTAATAGCCGACCTTATTAATGTCGGCTTAGCAGTGTGCGTTTCTAAAATTTTAAATTCTCTTACTTCATAATAAAATTTTTTTAAAAATCACTTTACAAAATTAAAATACATATTTCACAAAATCCAACCTAAATAAACTTAAGATTATTTTACTGATATAATAAATTAAAAAATAAACCTTTTTTTTTGTTTTTTTAAACTTTTCTCATCTTTTTTTTAAATTATTTGATACATTTAATTATTGCTTAATAAGCAAGGCATGGAATCATATATCAAGCTTTTTTCATTTTAGTAAAACTTCTTAACCACAAAAAACTGAAATAGTAGTCACTCACAAATTAAATTCAAAGGAGATTTTTGATGAATGTTACAACCTTACTAAATCGAAAAACTAGTGCTGAAATTCAAGCTGAAATTGATAAATTTAATTTAGCTGATGAGAACGCATCATTTTCACCAGAAACTATTGCTCTTGTATTAGATGTATCAATGTCCTGGTTACAAAAAAAGCGATGCGAAGGTGGTGGTATTGCCTTTTCTAAGATCCACTACCGAAAAATTATTTATAAGAAATCAGATGTGCTTGCCTATATCAGGTCACAGCGCATTCACTCCACATCACAAGTGGCGGTTTAATCCGCCTTTTCATTAAATATTAAAATAAATTGAGGCATTTTCAATGCATGTTTTTGGAATGCTGAAAATAAATTATGCACTGATTAGGTTTGATTTCAGCAAGGATCACTTTATTTTCTAAAATATAACTTTGATAAACTAAATGCCGAAGCCAATTACTTACCAAAAGTCCTTGCTGTGAAATTATATCCAAGGCTCCTTAAACCCCTCCTACACCATTGAAAAGAACTACAAGAATAATTGGCAAACTTAACTAAATAATACTCGTATCCAGTAATTATCATCGGCTATTTCGAGAAAATACTGCCTGTGGATAATGGCTCCTAATATAGAGGTATCAATCAAACTACCTGTAAAAAATGATACTGTTCGTCTAAATCAAGATTATGCAGTTCAGCAATAATTTAAAACCAGTAGTTGACTAAAAACTAATATATGGGCATATTTCTCACAAAAATATAAGTCCCAAAATATTCGGTTTAACCTGAGATACGATATTGGAAAGTATTTTTAACATTTGACACGCTGGTCGGTTTGCCATCGACCAGACGAGGCTGATATTTAAATGTGAGTGCAGCCTGAATCGAAGGTCGTACAAACATCGGATGGCAGTCACCTTGTGCTTTAGGATTTTCTACCCGTCCTTTTTCGTTCACGCTATACACCACCGTACAATCCCCCTCCAACTTACGATCCAAAGCTTGTTCAGGGTAAGCTGGTGCTATTTTTGTAACAGGTTGATAATTTTTAACATCAAATGATTCAGGATGAGTTTGTGCTTTAGGTTCTACTGATTTCTGTGTCTTCGTCTGAGTTGGTATATCCGCTTTAGACTGCGTATCTACTGTTTTCTGAGATTCCGCAGCTTCCATTTTCTTTTCCGTCACGACTTGCTGTGTCGGTTTAGTCACTGTAGGTACAATTTTGTTGCTCTGTGACTCTACAAACTTCTTGGTGGTTTTCGGTTGGACTTCAGTAGGTTTCTCAAGCTGTTTTTTGACAGGTTCATGTAACGGTTTTTCTTCGACGATCGGTTCGGGCTTTTTAGGTTCAGGTTGTTGTTTGGCTAGAGGGGGTATTTGCACAAATTGTAATTGAATGGTTTTCGGCTTGGGTTCCGCCAATGTTTCATGCATCTCAACCGTACATAACCATGCAATTAGCGCAATATGCAATCCAGCCGTGACCGAAAGTGCTAGGCCTTGATCACGAAACCTAATTTTGGAAACGGTTGCCATCATGATTGTGGTTCCTCTGTCACTAGCCCCAAGTTCGTTACCCCACTTTTTTGCAAGGATGCTATGGCCTGTGCAACCAGTTGATAATCAGCATCCTGATCGGCACGTACATAAAACTGTAGGCTTTTATCTTTTTGAATAATCGGAACGAGCTTTTGTTGCATAGTGGCTAAATCAATGGCCTGATCCGTAACTTTTTCGGTATTCACTTCTGATCCAATATTCCAGTAATACTGGCCATTGGTTTGAATAGATAAGGTTACAATACGCTGCTGTTGTGACGCGGGCATGACATTGGCATCCACTTTAGGCAAATCAATTTGAATGCCTTGCGTCAACATTGGTGCAGTCACCATAAAAATTACCAACAACACCAACATGACATCAATATAAGGAACCACATTCATTTCAGCATTGGGTTTTAATTTTTGAGGACGCTTAATCATGGTTCTTGCTCCTTAACGCGAAGTACGCTCAGTGTGCCCTAACAAACGATAAATACGCGTTTGCAACTCATTGGCAAAACCGTAATAACGACTGGAAAGCTTGTCAGCGCGTGCCGAAAAGCGGTTATACGCCACGACCGCAGGAATAGCGGCAAATAAACCAATGGCTGTTGCAATCAGCGCTTCTGCAATCCCAGGCGCAACTGTATTGAGGGTTGCCTGTTCAACGGCAGACAGTCCAATAAACGCATTCATAATGCCCCAGACCGTTCCAAATAAGCCTATATAAGGACTGACTGAACCGACTGTTGCGAGAAAGGTCAGATTTTGTTGAAGTTTTTCTTCTTCTTCACTGATGCTGCTGAGTAAACGACGTTCTACCCCATCAATCACATCACTTGTGGTGAGTTGCTCATCTTTGATCAATTGATGGTATTCATCCACCCCATGTTGAAAAATGCTGACAACGCCTTTTTGTTGTTCAGGCTGTTGGTAGTCTTGCTGTAAAAGATTGAGATCTTTTTGCTGTCTAAAATTCTTTAAAAAGCGGTTCCAAAGCTGCTCTTGTCCACGAAGTAACATGCCGTGACGCACGATTAAATACCAACTGACGACTGAGGATAAAACCAAAATCAACATCACTACTTTTACCAACACACTGGCATGGCTAATCAATATCCAAACTGACATTTGATCCATCGTTGCTTGCATAACGCACTCCAATTTTTTTACTGCATGGTGCAGTACATATATATTTTTAAAATAGGCTGTGACTCTTTGTCCCAGCCTATGTACTAAAGCGCTATTTAGTCCAAATGCAGGGCTTGGGCGATTTTTTCCCACGGCACATATTTAAAGTTCTGATTGGTTTCAGGCATACGCTTACGTCCGTCTTGCACCACCAACATGCCTTGCTTCCATTTGCCACCAAAATTTAGGGAACTCACATCTAGTCCATCTGTTTCAGACACAGCGTCAATGCCTTTGTCGGTATTGATGCCGATACGAAATGCGCCACGAACCGTGTAAGGTTCAGCGGCATCAAGCACCACAAAGCTGTCATTGCCTTGGCTTGAAACCACCAAATAACTTTGCTTTTTGCCGTGATAAAGTCCCATCCCCTCAATGTCATCATGCATCACCTCTCCTACGCCAATCACCTGCTGCATAGGGAGCTGAGTTTTTGGGTTGAGATCTTTTACCCACACCGCGACATCTTCTTCTCCCAAGAAAATACGTCCTGTGGCGTCGTCTACGACACAGCCTTCAGGTTGGGTTTGAACTGAAAAACGTTGTACTTCTTCAGCCCGTAATTTTTGCTGTGCAGCCGTAATATGGTATTGAACAAAAGTCCCGTTTTTATCGTTAGGAATGGCATAGATTTCCCCTTGAGCATCGCGGTACATGCAAATACCATAGATATCATCTAATGTGGTTGCTAACTCGCCAAGCACAGAAACCTTGCCCGTTTTGGGTTGAATCGCAAAGAGATGCAGGCTGTTATGATCTCGGTTCGATGCCACAGCCAAGTCGACTGTCTGATTGCCCCATTTAAAACCGTGGCGTACATCGACATTATTCAATCGCCCTACTGACAAGTACTGCACGGTTTTGCCCTGTAAGTCGTTAACCTGTAAGCCACCTTGTTTATCTGTCGCTAAAATGCGGGATTGACTCGGCTGTGCAGCGTTATGCCAAATCGCAGGATCATCAGCCGCGTCACCTGTACTTGACACACCATCCGTCTGCACTTCTGCTGGAATAGTGATGATATTTTGAGCTTTGGTCAGAGTCTGCGTTTCCCATTCCACATCTGTCACTTTCACGGTTTTATCATCTAAAATCAGCAAGGATTTATCGGTTAAATTACCTTGAACACTCAGAGTCTCTGCTTCTTTCACCGTGTCTAGTTGTAAAGGCGGCTGTGCTTTCCATTGCTTATCTTGCTTTTGATAAAGATAAAGCAAAGGTTTTTCTGCATCGAGTATAGCGACATGATCATCTACAATCGCAATTGCAGAGGGTGAACCTTGCATCGAACCAAAGGGTTGCACAAGATCCACCGCCTGACGCACCATGTCTGCTTCAGAATGAGCTGGATATGCCCAAACCCCAACATTCTCTTCATTAATAAACAGCTCTGCGGTGCTATCATTCACTTTGCATACACTACTAGCAGGTGGAAAACTGAGACGGCGTACCAACTGTGGTTGAACCAAAGCCTTCTCATGCTGAGCCACCAACCATTGTTCACCAAGCCCCTCTTCACCTACTAAAAAAGCAAAACTCAGCCCTTGAGCATCGGTATATAGGCAAACATCTTCAGACTTAAATGAACGCTTTGGAATAAAACTAGGTTTGTCCCATGCTTTATTTTTTAAGTTCATGCTCATCAGTTGAATTTGCTGTTGTTGCAAATTCGACGCAGCAACCAATAAACGCTCCGAACCAATCCGATAATCAAAACGCCCAAACTGACCTTGAATTTGATGTAGTACATTTTGTTGATCATCTAAAATTTGTAGCCCTTTATTTTTACTGCTCAACAGTGCTGCGACTTCAGGCCATGCACTCAATCTTAACCATTGTACATCCTCAGTTTTCGCCCCATTCATGTCAACTTCACGTAGTTGCAACTTCGCTGCCATGGGCTGATCTATTGGCATTTCAACTGGACTTAACGATTGGCTACTTTGCGTAGCTTGGGGCACACTGTGCTGACTGCATGCGCTCAATAACAGCAAGCAACTGCTTAAAGCAGACAATTTAAAAGATGAAAATTTCATAGAGACACTCAAAATTAGGCAAGGAACCTCAGGTCTGCTTCTGTTGAGCAAACCTGAGTACTAAATTTAATTCGACTTAAAAATGGGTATAGGTCAGTGCCAGTTTGTAAGCTGGGCCATATTCTTCATATTGCGCGTTATAAGCCTTAGAACCTGCATAGTTGTAATAAGTTTCATCGGTGATGTTTTGTACATCAAACTTCAGCTGTAAGTTTTTAGATAAGTTCACATGACTACTAAAATCAAGGAAGATTTGGTCATCGGTATAAATGTCTTTTTCAGGTGTATCAATGTCACCAAGTTCATACAGATAACTCGATTTATAATTTGCTGAAAGTCGTACACCAAAGCGCTCATTTTCCCAACCAATCATGGCATTACCGACCACATCCGACTGGTTTGGTAAATGAATACGACGGCTCATAAGTTCGCCATCTTTCATCGAATCAATATCTGCTTCTGACTTACTAAAGGTCGTATTAAAGCCCAGCAAGAAACCATTCCAAGGTGCTCCTAGATGGTCAAACTTTTGTGAGTAGGCAAACTCCATCCCGTACAGTTTTGCTTCATTACCATTTTTATAGGTAATAGCTTCATCAAAGTCAGCCCATTGCCCTGTTCCTGCAATATTGGTGTTATAAATAAAGTTATCGATATTTTTATAAAATGCGTAGAAGCCCACCATACTGGCTTTGCCAAAATACTTTTCTACGCCTAAGTCAAAGTTAGAAGACTCTAAAGGCTTTAACATTGAGTTACCAAACTCAGCTTCATCACCATCGATATAAACACCTGGTGCACTTTGCGCAAAGTTTGGACGTACCACACTATTGGTCCAAGCGGCACGGAGGTATGCGTTATCAGCCAATTGATAACGCAAATGTAAACTCGGCAACCAATGATCATAGTCATTTTCATATTTGGTCGCAGTAATCACATCATCATTGAACTCAAAACCACGTGCTTCAAAGTTGGTATTTTCATAACGTAATCCTGCAATCACACGCAGTTGATCAATATCTATCGTATTCATGACATAAACCGCTTGTATGTCTTCATTCGACTTAAAATCATTAATGATTGAACCGTCAGCAACCACATAATCATTTGGATTTAATCCACTGATTTTATCTTTAATAGCGTTTTCATTAATGGTTGGACCAAACTGTCCCAATTCATAATGGCTGTTTGAATTGAAATCTGAACTTGACGTACTGAGATCTTCATATTTCCATTCATCGGTATTGTTGGTTTTTTCACGTTGACTGATTTTTCCGCCGAACTTCAATGCAGCAGCATAATTCCCCAGCATATAGTCTTTCAAAAAGTCTAATTTACCGTTGTATTCTTTATCGGTGGTTTTAGATTTTTCCCAAGAAACCGAATCTAACTCATAGTTGGCCGCATCATAGAAATCTTGGTCTGCCGTAATTACAGGTTTTTGAGTACTATTAAATCCAACGTTACTAAAATCACCTTGGTATTTTGCCCCCGAAATACCCCCTGGGTTTTCCTCTGATGCTTCGCTATAACCGAGCTGACCTTCCACTGTCCACGTGCCAAAACCTTGCTTACCACCGAGGACAAAAGACTGTATTTCTTGTGTTTCTTCACGGCTCTTTAGTGAACGAGTGACTTCGGCATCACCACGCTGGCCTGCAAGTTGTGGATCGGCAAATTCCGCCGCCACTTCCTGACGTGATTCAGTGTCTTTAAAG
This sequence comes from Acinetobacter sp. BWR-L5, assembly GCF_039655985.1. Taxonomy (NCBI): domain Bacteria; kingdom Pseudomonadati; phylum Pseudomonadota; class Gammaproteobacteria; order Moraxellales; family Moraxellaceae; genus Acinetobacter; species Acinetobacter sp. BWR-L5. The sequence goes on from NZ_JAGFEV010000001.1 coordinate 354,547, forward strand.
CGACTATATAAAGTTCTTAAATAGTATTCGCCTGTGTCATTGGGGCGGTAATCAAAATTCAGTCCCGCACCAATACGCTCACGCTCGATGTCATATTGGCGCATTGCGGTTTCTTCAAGTGCGTCACCATCCCAAGCCCCACCCGTTTCAACATTGTCCGAGCCAAATTTTCGGTTTTGATAACTCAGTGCCAGTGCCACCCCAAAGTTGTCTTGCCCCTCACCAACACTGAAACGGTTACTGATGGCACCCGATGCTTTAGGGCTATATTTTTCCCGTTTTTCATCATAACCACCTTCAACCGTTCCCGTATAAAACAAACCGTCATGGTCAAAGGCCGATAAACTTTCGACTTGCACCGTACCACCTAATGAGTTGGCATCCATATCAGGTGTCAGCGTTTTCACCACAGCCAAAGACTGCACTAGCTCTGATGGTAAGACATCCAATGCCACGCCACGGCGATCGCTTTCAGGCGCGGGAACCAAAGTACCATTGATGGTCACTGCATTTAAGTCAGCACCTAAACCACGAACCGAAACAAAACGTCCTTCGCCTTGGTCACGCTCTGTAGATACACCCGGTATCCGTTGCAAAGCTTCTGCGGCATTGTCATCGGGTAATTGTCCGATGCCATCGGCATGTACCACACTGCTGATTTGGTCGGCACGCTTTTGTTCTTTGAGTGCTTTATCCATACTTGCAGCTTGGCCAATGACCTGTACATATTCCACCGTGTTATCTTCGGCATGTAGATGCGTCATGCTCAGCATTGACAGGACCAGTGTGCTGAGCTGAAAACCCGCACGCTTATGTTTCATGAAACGGCTCTGATTATTTTGCATTATGTTCTTCCCCTCAAGCCAAAGTGGCATGGTTTGAACGCACAATAGAAATTGAATGTGAACATGATGTGACAGTCTCTTTTTCTGCCTGCCCTTTTTATTTGTTTTTGGCCATTTTCAGCAAAAAGTGAGCTAATTTGATCTGTATAGAGAAAATACTGAGCATACAGAATGATGCATATTCACCTCAAAGATAGGGTTTTTCAGCATTTTAATTCTCAAAAATCAAAAATACACTGATCTATTTTGACTCTAGCCTTTGCCATCAAACTGTCATCTAAATCTGTTTAGCTTGGGTGAAAATAAATCATTTCAAAAAATGCTATGCCTAAATACTTTGCTTACTACCGCTGGCCTTTATTATGTGTAGCGACTGCCTGTAGCTTATCTCTTTGGTTATTTATCCTACTTGGGCAGAGGAAGTCGTTTGCTGAATGGAACTGGGTCGATATTTTAGGTGAAGGCGGCGCAACTGTTTTTATTGGTATTTGGATTTTCTTTATTATTAAAAGCCGTCCTTTGGGCCGTGTAACCAACTATATCTTTTATGGACTGTGTTTTATTTTTTTCCACATGTGGATGGACAGCTTAGATGAGTTTATTCGCCTGCCTAAAGAAATCATGTGGGATGCCTGGCTTGAGTCCATTCCTTTTCCAATTGGACTGTGCCTATTTACCATCGGGATTTATTTTTGGCATCAAGAAGAACTGGCGATTTCTAAACACATGCAAAAACGAGAACGTATTTATCGGGATCACCGTTTATTCGATGCACTCACCCCTTTGGCCGATGCTCATTATTTTAAAACACAGCTCAAAGCCGCAATCGAGCAAAACTTGCATGAACCCAGCGACATGTCCGTCATACTGCTAGATATGCATAATTTTAATCAGATTAATCAAACACATGGTTTTGATGAAGGCACATCTATTTTACAGCATGTTTCACAATTGATTAGCTTAAACTTACGACCACAAGACCTGCTCTGCCGCTTCGCAGGAGATCGTTTTATTATGCTGTTACCAAAGACGAAGCTACAACAGGCTGAAAAAATGGCAGCTCAACTTGAGCGCATGCTTATGGTCAGTGCTTATTATCAACGTGATCTGTCCGTGCACATTCCTTTAAAAGCACTCACGACCTGCTGCACTGTCGGGCAATACCAAACTGCTCAGCAACTTTTGAGTGCCTTAAATCAGCAATTGCTCCAAGTGAAGCAATACTACTCACCAAAGCGAGTCACGGTATGAGCTTTGAATGCGACTACAGCTACATTCCTGCGCATCATCAATTGTCTATTTTAATTGATTTAGCAGTCAGCCATGAGGTCGATCATCACGTCCTACTCAGTGGTAGCGGTATTTTCTTGGAAGATATCTTTTCAGGGCAAAAGCTAATTAGCCAGCAACAGTTACAACAGGTTTTAACAAATGCTGAGCAGTGTTTTCGCAATCAGGACATCAGTTTTTTATTCGGTCAACGCAGCCTAACCACCCCCTTTAATGACGCCATTAAATCCATGCTGTATGCATCGACCTTCGATGAGGCGCTTAGCCGTTATTTAACATTTTCCGCATCTGTTTCACCGTGGTTATGCCCTCGACTCATGTATAGTCAAAGCCATATTCATATTTATTGGTTAGATGAAAACAAGCTTGAAAATCGCTTTGTAATCGAAAGCGCAATGAGCGCAATACAAGCATTTAGCCGTCAACTGTATCAAACCAAGTTAGCGTGGAAATTCGAATTTAATTTTTCTGAACCGGATTATATTGAACAATATTGGACACATTTAGGCAGTGCTTTAGAATTTAATCGCCCGATCAACATGATGAGCCTGCCTCGTGACTTGGTCCATGAAAAACTTCCCAATGCCTCTTCGACCTTAGCTGCAATCAGTTATCAACATGCGCTGAAAGAAATGACAGCTCAAAATATTCAACAGAGTTTTTTGCTCAGTTTGCATCAATACTTCATGCAGAATATTCAAAATAATATTCAACTTGAACAAACTGCTGATTATTTTCAAATGAGTTCTGCCACCTTAAAACGTAAACTGAAAAAGCATCAGACCCATTTTCAGGCGCAACTCGATCAAAGTCGTTTGCATACCGCCATCATTTTATATCGTGTGCATGGTTTTAAAACTGAACAGATTTCTCAGTATTTACAAATTAACGATGCCACTAATTTTCGACGTGCATTTAAACGTTGGAGTGGTTTAACAGTACAAGCGGCACAGTCCTAACCACCTATTTCCCCAAAAAATCACGGATATTCCTGTTGTAACGTCGGAATTAAAAGTCAAAAACTCATCGACTAATCACTAAAGTCCGCATAGTCACGTTCGCTGTATTTTTCTGTTTGCGTCCAAGGTGTAGCAACATGTTGGCCAATTTTGCGCACGGTAAAGGTTTTGGCGTAGCCCGAAGTTGGTTTGAGCAATTCATATTTTTGAACCAGTTGATCCTGTTCATTCCATATAATATTCAACGTTTGCCCAGCACTGCGTATTTGATAATGCACTAGCTTCGGATCATGTTGAATCAATTGTGCTTGCTTTAAAATGTCAGGATGAATCAAACTATATTCACAGCGCCAACAGTTTTTCAGACCTAGCATTTCTTGATCAACATCCTGCAATTGCACCCGCATTTTTTCATCTGGCAAAATATAAAAACGCTGAAAAGGACTCGCTACATTTACTTGCCCGACTACATCTTTACGCTGCATCCACTGAATTGCATGGTCAAAACTTGCATGCTCATGGGCGTCTGTTTTGGCAGACACTTGAGTGTTGCTATGTGTATGGGCTTTGTCGGCATGAGTTTGAGTGTTTAAACGTTCAATCCAAATATTTTGCGCATCTCGAATTATTTTCTCACTGTATTTTTGAATGGTCGTGACCCCATTGGCATCCAACCGTTCAATCTGATAATCAATACGATATTCATCGGCCGACCATACCCATGGACTGAGCAGACTGAAAGACAATACTAAGAGCTTCATTTTGAATTTGAACGGCCGTATTAATATTGTATCCATTAGAATCCAAACGCCTTTTTCAATTGCTCAAACACCCATGTATTTTCTTGTGTGCCTTTGAAGAGATTTGAATTCTTTCCTTCAGCAAACAGCATTACATCTCCGCCGCCATGCGTTTCGCTTTTCGCCAGTTGTACCCCGACTTCTTGCTTATAGTCGTCAGCAAAGGCTTGCTCGTTGCTAATACTGTCACGTATATCTAAACGCTTGCCCGTACCATTTCCAAAAACGAGCGTCGTTCCTGTTGCCCCATTTATATCGCGGTATGGATTATGTACTTGGCCATCAGCCAGCACTTTGCTGTAAGCATTTTGCTCTTTTGCAATATTATAATCATAGCTCAGTCCCAAAATACCTGGATTAGTTTCCGTCGTTTGGCCCGTTCGTGCGGCATAACCATTAAAGGTCATCACATGGTCATGGTCTGCCGTCACTACTATCAAGGTATTGTTCAAATCCACTTTATCCAGTGCAGTTTGAATTGCATCATTAAATGCCTTGGTTTCCTGCAATGCCCGTTTGGCATTATTGGCATGTAGCGCATGGTCAATACGCCCACCCTCAACCATCAAGAAATAGCCTTGTCCATGACTCTGTGCTTGCAGTGCATCAATCGCTTTACTGGTCATCACCGCCAGACTCGGTTCAGTCTTTATATTCTTCTTGAGTCGATCCAAATCAAAATTTAAATGCGACTGTGTGGAGAATACGCCGAAAATTTTCCGAGTATTGACCGTCTGTGCCAAATCACTTTGGCTTAAAACGGTTTGATAACCCTGCTGTTTAAACTCTGCCAATAAATCACGGCCATCCAAGCGCCCTTTGGGGTTAGAGACTGCATCATAAGGCGTCCAGTGATTTAAGCCGCCTCCCATAAGGACATTAATGCCATCCAATAAGTTTGGATTATAAGCTTTACCTTTTGGAACAGCTTGAAGCGCAATATCGTATTGCGCATCACGATGACAAATATGTGCATAGGTTGCCGCAGGTGTGGCATGGGTGAGTTCAGTCGTCGTCACTACGCCAACCGCTTTTCCCTGCTTTTTTGCCAGTTCTAAAATACTTAACGCAGGCATCCCTGCGACCATACTACTGCCCTGTTCTGGACATCGGTTGATGGCTTTTGCTAAGCTTTTGCCATTCGGCAATTTTCCCTCTTCAGGTTCGACTGCAACCGTTCCTGTTGTCATCGCAATCACTTCATTTTTATTTTTCTGCCCAGTCATATAGGCGCCCATAGAAGGAGCGCTATCTGTGGTTTGACCATCCTCAGAATAGGTTTTAATTCGTGCTGCGTACTTCATTCTGTCCATGGCCAGTTTGCCATTTTCCCCCACAGCATAAATACGACTTGCCGTCACTGTGGTTGGTCCCATGCCATCGCCTAAAAAGAATATAACGCTTTTCGTCGGTGTAAGTGTGGTGTCAGCAGCATACAAAGCACTTGAAGAAATCGACGCTGTAAGCAGAAGCATCATGTATGGGATGGTTTTTAAAGTATGTTTCATGTGATATCCCTCTGCTATAAGCCTGTGATCTTACGAATGAGGTGATTGACCTCAATATTTTCAAGGCTACCTGAGAACTGATCGGCTCCCTGACCAATTGCACCTAAAAACACATCTGCACCGCCATGCGTTTCTTTATCTTTATAGCCCGTTTGAATCACAGCTTCTTGTTGGAAATCATCCGCAGCAGTGCCTGTACACCAACCCGTTTCAGCCAAAGGATAAGTGAAGCTATATTTTTCGCCTTGTGGTGCCTTTGGCCCTTGTACTGGATGACAGACATCACTGTCTTTTAAGTTCAGTACCAAGTCATCCATACGGTTTTGAGTAGGGCGTTTTTTGCCAGTACCAAAACCGATAATCGGATAAGGTTGACCATGAATATCTTGAGCAAAGCCCGCTTGGTCATAGTTTTTCACCAGACCGAGGACACTGGTTTCCTTACCTTCGATATATTTTCCTGTGCGCTTGGCATAACCATTTAAAACCAAGGTGTGATCATGGTCGGCCGTGATTACAATCAGTGTATTTTTAAGTTCAGGATCACTTTGTTTAAGTTTTTGAATAGTTGCTTCTAAAGCATCATTTAAAGCTATCGTGTCTTGTAAAGCACGTTTAGCATTGGTGTCATGTAGTGCATGATCTATACGCCCACCCTCCACCATCAGGAAAAAGCCTTTTTTATTCTGCGTCAGAATGTCTAAAGCAGACAGCGTCATTTGCTTGAGACTCGGCTCTGCCAAGTTTTTCTTGGTGCGATCTAAGTCATAATTTAAATGGCTGTGATTAAATAAACCCAATAATTTTTCATTTTTCACCAGCTGCACTTGGGAGAGTTGGTTTTCATCAAAAACCACGCGGTAGCCTGCCTTTTGCATCTCGGTAATTAGATTGCGCCCATCAGTACGTTCTCCACCTGCATCTTTAGGCAAAAATTGACGCTTCCCCCCACCTAAAACCACATCGACCCCATCTTTGAGTTTGAGGTTATATCTTTGATAAGCATCCCCTTTTGAACTCGGCACCAGCTGTGATGCAATGTCATTTTCAGCATCACGGTGGCAAATATGCGCATAAGTCGATGCTGGTGTGGCATGCGTGATCCGCGTCGTGGTCACAACCCCAGTCCCCCAACCCTTTGCTTTGGCTAATTCGAGTAAAGTCTGTGTGTTTTGCTTATTTTTGTTTTGTGGGTTAGTCGTGCACTGGTTATTCCCTACTGAATCAGGTTCAACTGCAATTGTCCCTGTCTGCATCGAGATCACCTCGTTTTTCATCTTTACACCCGTCATGTACGCGCCCATCGAAGGTGCGCTGTCCGTGACTTGTGCATCCTCAGAAAAGGTACGAACAAAAGCGGACTCAGGTAACCGATCAATTGCTAACTGGCCATCTTCACCAACAGCATAAATGCGAGAAGCAGTAAGTGTGGTGATGCCCATACCATCCCCCAAGAAAAACACTACACGTTTCGGTTGTTGGACTTTTTGTTGTTTGAGTAGTTGTACTGCATGAGTTGGTTGAGCTTGCATTAAATCACTACTTTGACAAGCGGAGAGAAATAAAGCACTCAAACTTATATATGCCACACTGATTGTTTTTAATTGGAATTTTTCAAGAGAACCGAGCATTGCATCAACCCATCTAAAGATGGCTGAACCATACACTTCGGATATTTAAATCCGATGACATTTAAGCATCAATATAAATTTACTCACTTTCGAAACGCTTTTTCATTTTTTACAATTATCAATATTAACCATCAAATTTGTAACGCAATCCAACGTCTTTATTCTCATTTGACAATGGTTATTATTTACTTTTTGGTAAAATTCAATCAAAATCCCCCAGCCTTCTACAAACCAATCTTTTGAATTACTGCTAAAAATGAAATAGTTAAGCTTTTTTATAACGTATCTTATTAACTTTATGCACTTTTTTACAATAACCACCAATCTCGGGGATCTTAAATGAAACGCTCTTCCATGTTACTTGCTATGGGGCTCTTGATAACCACTCTTTCAGGCTGTGCTACATCACGCGGATTGATTCAAGTTCCTGCGCCTAATACTTCAGCATCCTCTCAAGAAGTGCCGAGTTCTAAGAAAGCAATTATCGCGCTGGTCGAAGATAATAGAACATTCCAAGACAAACCCACCACACCTGATATTCCGTCTTTAAAGGATGGTTTAGCCAAAGCAACTACTGAAGAAAAGGCAAAAGCTGTTGCGCGTAAAAGAAATGGCTACGGAAAAGCGTTAGGCGATATTCTTTTAGAAAAAGAGACCGTGTCTGAGTTATTACAAAAACGTACAGCTCATGCACTTAAACAATCAGGTTATGAAGTCATTGCAGACAATGAACCCAATCGAGCAAATGCAGATCTAATCCTCACCATTAAAATTAATAAATTTTGGTCATGGTTCCAGCCTGGATTTGCGTCAATCAAAATTCACTCAGAAATAGATACAAATGTCGTGAATGCGAAAGACTTGAATACAGCCCCTCTCCACATTTATAGCAAGGTGACAAAATCAGCTCAAATTGCCAATGGTACGAAATGGGTGGAAAACATTGATGGGGTGCTTGATGATTATGAGTCTAAATTAATTTCTGCATTGCCAAAAGCAAATCCGTAAATAGCTATAAAGTAAAAAAGTCCTCTGTAGAGGGCCTTAAAAGCTAACGGATGCTATACGTTAAAACATGGGCCATTCTTTTAATGGCCCATGTTTTTTTAACCACAAATAAAGATAGGTACTACCACTTATGACTATAAGAAACTTTTAACGTTGCTCCATTCGCTACTAAGTGACTTGTGTTGTCACCAGATCTTAGCAATTGGCTATAAAGTGGGTAATATTTTCGATTAAACATATTTTCTAAACCAATAGTTACAGTATCTTTTTTGTTAAGCGCAAAACTACTGATTAAGTCGGCCGTTGTATAAGATTTCACATCATAACGACCAAAACCGTTTACGCCATTCAACCTGTAGTCCTTCGCACCAAAGTAAGTTGCCTGTAGTCTATTCGTCCAAGTATCAGTTGGACTATAAGAGATGTAACCAGTCAATTTTAATGGTGGGATTCTGAAGCCCGTCATATCTTGTTCTTTATTCGTGTTTTGTGGAGTTTCACGACCTTTCATCCACGTTACACTCCCCCCAGTCCCCCAAACATTAACATCATCAATGTAGTCAATAGTTGCTTCAACACCAGAAACTTTCTCTTTTGTTCTAGCAAGAACCAATCCATTGTTAAAAGATTGGACACCTCCAAGGTCAGAGGTTGAATGGAATACGGCAAAACTAGATGAGATATTTTTAAAATCACCCTTCCAACCAAGCTCATAATTATCAACTTTTACAGGTTCTAAAAATGATGAAGCAAGGTTAAAACCGACTCCAGCATTACGTATAACTAAACCAACATCAGGAAGTTGAAAGCCTTGATTAAAAGAGCCGTATATCGAATGTTGATCAGTTGGAGAGAAAGTAAGATTTGCATTATATAACCATGCATCAGCTTTAACTTTACCCCCTTGGACTGTATAAGGGTTTGGTTTACCTAACTGAGATAATGGGATGAAACTATCGATTTCAGCGTAACTATCTTCATAACGAGTTCCAATCTCAGCAGCCCATTGGTCATTAAATTGATGCTTAAATTGAACAAATCCGCCAAGACTTTGAGTTGTGAGCTCAGGCAAATAAATAAGATTCCCAATTTTAACAAATTCGAGACCACCAGACTGATCATAAATTTGAGGATCAAAAATATCCAAGGGCATCTCGCTCTTTTCACGACTAAAGTCACCGCCCCAAACTACAGTTGTATCACCCAAGAATTCAAGTGGAGTCGAGACTGTTAAGCGACTACCTAAGACATTATTTTCTTGGTAAATTTGATCTACTTGTTTTCCACGATTGGCATTACCGCGAGCATCAAATGGTGAGAAGCGAGTAAAGAAGTCTCGATAGTAAAGTTGTGCATCAACTTTATTTCCTAATAGATCTTTATTGATATAGGTCAAATTATAGATTTGATTTTCATTTTTATTTTGATCTTTTAATTTTAAACCTTTAATTGCTTGAGCAGGTACACTACCAAGAGGATATTTTTTTGTGCTCGTATCAGCTGCATAATCAGAATCTTGTTCTGCATTATAGTAATTCGCCGCGAGCTGTAGGTATTGATTGTCATCAATATGATAGCCAATTTTACCCCCTATGCTATAGGCATCAGCATCATAAAGATCACCTTGACTGGGTTCTGGAGCAACTCTATCACCACTGGCATCATATGGACTACCAATACGTTGATAGCCAAAGTCCAATGCATAGTCCAAATTATCCAAGCTTCCCGTAAAATATTGGTGAATATCCCCACTTAATGCATCTGTACGGAAATTAGTTAAAGGGCTTTGTAAGCCAATAACAGTTTTAGCTGTAGGTTCTCCACCAGCAGCTTTAGTTGTTATAGATATAATCCCGCCTGCTGCACCACTACCGTAAATGGCGTTGCTTCCTCGAATAACTTCAATATTTTGAATACTTTCCTGATCAATAGAAGAAAGACCTCTAGAAGTATCACGCGTTAAATTCATCGGAACACCATCAACTAAGATAAGTGCATTTCGTCCGCGTAATGTTTGCCCATAATCTGTAATTGTACGACTTGAATCAGATAAGCCAGGCACAGCTTTTGCTAAAACAGTTGCAATATTCCCTGAAGAACCATTTTTTAAAAGCTCAATTTGTTTTTCATCTAACTTTGTCACTTGTTTTGATTTTTCTTGGACTTCATCAGCACGTGAGGCAGTGAATGTTATTGTTTCTAACTGTTGTACAGTATTTTCTGATGGAGAAACCTTTTCTGAGTTCTCTGCAAAACTCGAATTAGAAATGAAAATTACCCCTGTTGTTGCCAATATTGGGAAAAGTTTTTTAGACATAGATATTGAAGGGGGCTTTTTCATAATTCGCAAACAGTAATAAGAATTGTTATCAAAATAATTCTTGTCTACTTTCCAGTCAATTGTTTTTTATCAAATAACTTTAAATTATTTAAAGAAAAAACTATTCAGCTGTTTTGATTAGTAATTTCTAATATTGAAGTAACTACCCTGATTTACTTTCTTCAATTTCAAATATCGAAAACGATTTATAAGAAAGCAGATGCTTTTGCTTAAATGAATCAGAAACCAGTAAACTCTACATCTCAAAAAACAGTTTAATGCACCTTTTTTATTAAATTTTATAAATAAATTTAGTAGGCAAATGGTAGGCTGAAAACGTTAAAAAGTAGGCAAAAATGAAGAAGTAGGCATATGGTAGGCAAATTATTTATACTTCTGAACAATGTCGTATTGTTTCATAGGATTTAGTATTTTATTTTTTAAATACAAATATTTATTTTACTTTTCCATATATTTAAACTTTATTTAATATTGTCTCAGATAGCCAAAAACAATATTTCCCTCAGAACTCATCGGGTTCAGGGTAACGACACATGCAGCGGCATCTTCGGAGTACTTTATTTAGTTAAAAATAATAATTACATACATCGCTAATATTCTTTAATTTTTATTTTTCAAGTTTATCGTTTTCATCTTGTCTCCGAGCTACAGAACAAAATGATTATTGAATATCTCTATCTCGTTAAATAACGTTTTATTGGACTATTCAATCTTTATCGAACCATTTTTCTACTTCATTTGTCCATAAGACAAAGCTAACTAGCCCTCAACTTTTAAGCATTTCCAAATGAAAAACCCGACTTAGCTGAATGCTGCATCAGGTTCATTCACATGATTAAATTTTTTAGCAAATCGATCCAATAATATGCTCTGCGTGACAGGTCTCCCCTTGCTGAACCGTCAATTGAATCACTCCGCTTTGATGCGCAAGTACAGGGACTTCCATTTTCATGGCTTCCATAATCGCCACCACTTGCCCCTCTGCGACCTGCTCCCCGTTTTCTACCTTCCAAGCGCTAATTACGCCATTGATTGGAGCGAGTAAGTGTTCAGCACTCACTGCTGTTTCTGTAGCTGGTTGGTCTTGAGACGTCATTGTAGGGTTTTGTGCAAACATACCCGCAGGTAAGCCTAAACGATGTAATTTCCCATCAATTTCAATATAACTGAGTAACATCGGCTGTTGATGATTCGGAATACTGCGTTTCGTTGGCTTTAAGTCCTGTTTAAAATCATTTTCAATCCAACGAGTATGGACATTAAATGTGTCGGTAAAATCAGCTTCATTTAATACAGCACGATGAAAGTCTAAAACCGAAGCAACACCTTCAATTTTAAATTGCTTCAGCGCACGTTTAGCGCGAGCGATCGCAATTTCACGGGTTGGGCCTGTGATAATCAGTTTTGCCATAAGCGAATCAAAATGACTCGACACCAAAGAACCAGTACGAACACCTGTGTCTACGCGTACGCCCTGGCCAAATGGTGCTTCAAATAAACTCAATACACCAAATGCAGGAATAAAGCCACGAGCAGGGTCTTCAGCATTGATACGAAACTCAATGGCATGCCCCTGCGCTTTCGGGGTTTCTTTGATTGAAAGTTCATGGCCTTGAGCCACGCGAATTTGCTCAACCACCAAATCGACTTTGGCCGTTTCTTCCGTGACAGGATGTTCCACCTGCAAGCGGGCATTTACTTCTAAAAATGAAAGCTTTCCATCACGGCTTAGCAAATATTCAACGGTACCCGCACCGACATAGTTGGCTGCCTGACAGATATTTTTGGCTGAAGTTAAAATTTCTTCATAAATTGCATCGCTGATAAAAGGCGCTGGGGCTTCTTCAACCAACTTCTGATTACGACGCTGTAGCGAACAATCACGTGTACCTAAAACCACTACATTGCCATGTTGATCGGCAATCACTTGCGCTTCGACATGGCGAGGCTGATCTAAGTATTGCTCAACAAAACACTCACCGCGGCCAAAAGCGGCTTGTGCTTCACGTACAGCCGAATCATACAGCTCTTTTACATCTTCCAGTTTCCAAACAACTTTTAAACCGCGACCACCACCGCCAAAAGCGGCCTTAATCGCAATAGGTAAACCAAACTGCTTTGCAAATTCGAAAGCTTCATCAGCATTATTTAAGGGGTCTTGTGTGCCTTGAACTAAAGGTGCACCCACTGAAGCCGCTATCTTACGTGCTTCAATTTTATCACCCAACTTTTCAATAGCATTCGGTGGCGGCCCGACCCACTTTAAGCCTGCATCAATTACGGCCTGAGCAAATTCTGCACGTTCAGATAAAAAACCATAACCTGGATGCACCATGGTCGCCTTGGATTTTTTAGCAACCTCAAGAATGGCTGGAATATTCAAATAAGTTTCACGTGCCGTTGCACCAGCCAAACCCCATGCTTCATCCGCCAGTTCGACATGCATACTGTTCATATCGTCATCGGCATATAACGCAACTGAGCTAATACCCATATCGCGGCAAGCATGAATAATACGAACAGCAATTTCACCACGGTTTGCAATTAATAATTTTTCAGTAGTCATCATTCATTCTCAAAATCTGTAAATTCGGTCATTTTTTTAAATTTGATTTGGCATCCTGCTGGAATCTGTGCCACCAAATCCCAATGGTGCTTTGCCACAGCTGCAATGACGGGGTAGCCACCAGTTAAAGGATGGTCATTCATAAACAGTACAGGCTGACCACTCGGTGGAATCTGTAAGGCACCAATACAAGTGCCTTCACTTTCCAACTCATGAGTAATTTTGCGCTGCAACGGCTGCTCACCTGAAAGCCTCAGTCCAACCCGATTACTTTCATTGGTCACAAGCCAAGCTTGCTGACATAAGCGCTCAATGCTCTCTACTTCGAACCAATCCGTTCGCGGTCCCATTACAATGTCGAGCTCAACCACATCGCCGACTTTGGGCAAGTGTAACTTCGCAATTTCGGTATTACTGATATTTGAAACTTCAACCTGTCCTTGATTAACCGTATCCCCCATTTTTAGAGGTTCTGGTCCTAATACAGCCAAACTATCAAATGAGGCGCTATTCAGCACAGGCTGTACGTCGATACCACCACGAATCGCCAGATAATTTCTTAGCCCTGCCGTCGGTGCTTGAATCTGAAATTCATCACCTTCATCAAGGGCAATCGCTTGATAACTCTCAAAGTCAGCCTTTTGGCCATCACTAAATTTCACGTGGATGTTTGAAATTGCTCCCGTAACCGCAATGACTGCGGACTGATGCATTTTGGCTTTCAAACCACCATTTAAAATTTCAATCACAGGCGTCGGAGTTGGGTTACCGACAATTCGATTTGCACTGTGCATCGCCGATACATCCATCGCCCCTGCAACACCAACCCCAATCTTGGTCTGGTTAAAACGCCCTTCATCTTGGATCAGCATCTGTAAACTCGGTGCTGTTACCGTAAACAAAGGCATGGATTGTTTAGGTTCAACTGTACCAGTGACTTGCTGTGCTACGCTAACCGTGGTCGGTTGATGTGTAACGTCTTCAAAATGTACTGTCATCCCTGGTAAAAGTAGCGCTGGATTTTTACGCTCTAGATCCCACATTTTTTTAGCAGTCGTACCGATCAACTGCCAGCCCCCCGGACTGTCTTTCGGGTAAATCCCTGAATATTGTCCTGCCAGTCCCAAAGAACCCGACGGTATTTTTTTACGTGGCACAGCTAAACGCGGAATATCTGTAAAAGGTCGATCGGGACTGCTCATATAAGCAAAGCCCGGTGCAAAACCGATAAAAGCCACATTCCAAACACTTTGACGATGCTTCAAAATCACATCAGCAATTGAAAGCCCTTGTAACTCTGCAACCTGAGCAAGATCTTCGCCCGTATAGCAGATAGGAATAATCAGCTCTTGGACATTACGCTCAACGCCTGAACCAATTTTTATAGTCTGAATCGAAGCAACCAGTGTTTTAAAGGTGGTTTCGATTTCATTAAAAAACACTAAAATTGTTTTTGCAGCAGGGACTAAGTCTTTAATTCCATTCAATTGCATCGTGTGCAATTTATTGTACAACGCCAATGTTTCCTCTAGGCTGGCAAGCTCTATGAGAAAACAATCCGCGTTTACCGATAAAAAACGCATGTGCCTATCCTTTTTAATTGTTCTTTCGTCCCGCTTAACCTATCCATGCACGATCAGGAATGTCGGTAATGAACATATGACCGGGTGCATGGCTAATGGCAAAAGGAATTTTTGAGTTCATCACCGCCGCTTGTGGGGTTACACCACAAGCCCAAAACACAGGAATTTCCCCAGCCTCAATACGTGAAGCATCACCAAAGTCTGGCTGATTCACATCACGAATGCCTAAACTTTCAGGATGTCCAATATGTACAGGCGCACCATGCACACTTGGCATCCGTGCTGTAATTTTGACGGCATCCGCGATTTGATGGGATGGAATTGGACGCATAGAAACCACCATGTTGCCCGAAATACGCCCCGCAGGCTGACACTGAATATTACTCAAATACATCGGTACATTGGTCTGATCATGGATATGACGAACTTCAATACCGGCTTCTTGCAATGCAGTTTCAAAAGAAAAACTACAGCCAATTAGAAACGTTACCAAGTCAGGATGCGCATGATAAATGTCACTCGCATCCGTGACTTCATCGACCATTTCACCCTCTTTCCAGATGCGATAACGTGGAAAGTCGGTGCGTATATCTGAGTTTTCTGCCAGTCTTGTAGCATAAACACCTTCTTCTAACACGTCTAAAACAGGACAGCTTTGCGGATTGCGATGTGCATACAGTAGAAAATCATAAGCCCAATCTTTAGGCACCGAAATCATATTGACCTGCGTCATGCCCGCAGCCATACCCGCCGTTGGTTTGTCAAAGCCTGCACGGATTTTTAAACGTGCGGCTAAAGCGGCTTCAAGCTGCGCTGAATCGACTCGGATATCCTTATACATTGCGTAGTTCCTCATGCTTTAAGACAAAGGGACGAATTTCAATATGATGATTTAACAGTTCAGCTTTAATCGCAGCCGACATCTCTAAAGCACCCGCAGTGTCACCATGTAAGCAAATCGTGTCCGCTTGAATAGGGGTAAATACACCATCAATCGACTCAACGCCGCCATTTTTCAACATAGACACCACACGGCGTGCCACAAAGGCTGAGTCATGTAAAACAGCCCCGTCCAAACGTCGTGAAACCAATGAACCATCACTGTTATAAGCACGGTCTGCAAAAGCCTCAGATACAACCTTTAAGCCTGCTGCACGTGCTTGATCAACCAAGTTGGAACCTGCCAGTGCCACCAAAACCAGTTCTGGGTTATACATTTTAATGGCATCAATCACCGCAGCGGCCTGAGCGTGATCATGTGCAATGGTGTTATACAGTGCACCATGTGGTTTCACATATTGCACGTGAGAACCAGCCACTTTGGCTAAACCATCTAGTGCAGAAATTTGATACAGCACATCGGCAATCAGCTCATCACGTGACACATCCATATTGCGGCGACCAAAACCAACGAGGTCTGGATAAGATACATGCGCGCCAATCGCGACGTTTAATTCAACAGCTTTACGCAGTGTCTTTAAAATCCCCAGCGGATCTCCTGCATGAAAACCACATGCAATGTTGGCACTGGTTACAACAGGTAGAATTTGGTCATCATTGCCCATTTTCCACGAACCAAAACTTTCACCTAAGTCACTATTTAAATCTACAAACATGGCTTAATTCCTTTATCACTTCACCGTCGTCTGGCTTAAAGTTTGGTTAAATAATTAAAGACTGTGGTAAAGGACATATAGCCCATCCACCATGTCAACATACATGTGAGTACACCCAAAATAAGTAACCATTTTGGATAGTTATAATTCCCCATCATATCTTTACGGCAAGCAGCTACATAAACAAAAATCGTTAAACCGATTGGCAATACCAAACCATTAAAACCACCAACGAAGATCAATAATCCAGCAGGAGTTGCGCCCAGTACGACATACAGCAATAAAGCTAAAGAGATAAATGTAATGGTGGTGTAGTTGGTTTGTTTTGGACTGAGGTTTTTCTTAAATGCAGTAAAGAATGAAACCGAAGTATAAGCAGCGCCAATGGTACTACTGATCCCTGCTGCCCAGAAAATCAGACCAAATAATTTATAACCGAAAGTCCCTGCGGCATATTGAAAAGCTTGCGCTGCTGGATTGGCATCATGGCTGGCTAAATCAATACTTGCACCACTCACCACTACACCCAAGAAAGCTAAAAACAGCACATAACGCATGATGCCTACAACCACAATACCTTTGGTTGCAGCTCTTGCGACTTCATCAATATTTTCAGGGCCAACCGCACCTTTATCCAGTAAACGATGGGCGCCTGCATAGCAGATATAGCCGCCGACCGTTCCACCAACAATTGTGGTGATGATGGCAAAATCAATCTGGTCGGGTGCAAACGTTTGATGAACTGCTTGGCCCACAGGTGGCATCACAATGACAGCAACAATGATAATCAAGATGATTTTGAGCAACCCCAAAACGATCATGCTTTTATCCATCGCCAGCGTGGCTTTTCTTGAAGCAAAAATTAAAATGGCTAAAGCACCACTTAAAATGCCGCCCCATTTAGTGTCCAAACCAAATAATGCATTGAGACCTAAAGCCGCGCCTGCAATATTACCAATACTGAAGAAGAAGCCACCCAAAATGACCAGAAAAGCCAGTAAGTAACCACTGCCCGGCAAAGCTTTATTGGCAATATCCGAGGCACGCATTTGCGTCAGTGTTACGACACGCCAAATGTTTTGTTGAACCACATAATCAATCAAAATAGATATGAGAATGGCAAAGCCAAACGCCGCACCCAATTTCACAGTAAAGACCGCGGTTTGAGTTAGAAAACCAGGTCCCATGGCGGAGGTTGCCATCATGAAGATTGAAGCAACAATGGCCCATTGGCGATCTGATAAAAAAGAAGATTTTAATAAAGACATATTTAATGCGTTCCTCGTCCATTTGAGCTTAATAACGCTATTTTCAAGTTGAACCAAGAACATCATTTTGTTTGCAAATTCTGTTCTTAAATCCCTTTAACTGACAAAGATTCCCTGTTACCCAACCAAAGCCATGGTGGATCAAATCTTCTATTTGAAATAAGAACATAGGCAAGCGCGATGAACAATACGACTTTTTACATCCATTATTAAAACTAAATAACTGTATTTTATTATTTTTTATTTATTAAAAGTCTAATGATAAATTTTACTTATCACGCACGATAAGCTGCTTTTATAGTTTTTCAAACAAATTACGTTTTGAGATAAAAAAACAACGCTTGTCAAAAAGCTACATACGCCTCAATTATTTTTTAATTTTCTCAAGCAATCTTTTCATTGCGCTTTCAGAAACAGTGACTGCGACATCGGTTAATTTCTCTTTCAAGGCTGCATCATTTCCTTGCATATAAATCGAGGTGAAATGAAAGGTTTTGAGTTGGATCGGGGTATTTAAAATTTCCAAGCGACCATCGGTAATTTCCTTTAAGGCCGTTAAGGTCGGCACAACGGCGATCCCCAAACCTTGCTCCGCAAGACGCAATAAGGTCGCAAGCGAATAACTGGTAATTGAAAGCGGCTCGTCTAGTGCCTGCTCTTTCATTTTGGCCTTGAGCTCTTTATAGGGATAGGTAATTTTCGGATAGGTTAAAATGGTGTGAGACATCAATGCCTTAAACGACATTTGACCCACACCACCTTTAAAAGATGGAGCTGCCAAGAAGCTCAGTTCAAAGTCACACAGCGCCTGCTCTACACACTCGAAAGCCAAAGTCGGCCCCAGCAAAAAAGCCATGTCCAAATCCCCGGTACGTACACCTTCTTGCAAATTTGGGGTTAAATCCACCACAATTTCCACAGAAACTTTAGGAAACTCTTTTTGTACTTTTTCGATATATTCAACCAACCACGTATAAACGATGGTCTCGGAAACACCTAAACGAATTGTTCCTGTTAGATGCTGGTTTTCAGTCAGCTCAGCCACCAAATCAGTTTCTAAACGCATAAACTTTTCAGCATATTTAAACAGTGTCATGCCTTTATGGGTGGGTTTAAGCTGTCGAAAGCTGCGATCGAGAACTTTAAAACCTAAATCATTTTCAAGAGAGGTGATTTTTTGTGATACGGCAGGCTGAGTCGTTTGTAATTTTGTGGCAGCCTTATTGAAACTATTTAAAGTCACAACCCAATAAAATGCTTCTAGATTTTTTAAATTCACCCTGAACCCTGCCTTTACTCCATCCCGCTTATAGTACGGCAGTTGCCACTATTTTTTAAGTTCCTGTTTTATATAATGTCAAAATGACTCACGGGATGATGATCATTCAAGCGCTATGCCTTGCCCAAATACATCTATTTTGCGTCTTTTACAACCTTACTCGGTCTAACCCGATCAATGCTCTTTAAATCAAGTTGAATCAAAAAAGACGCTTGTAAAAAGCAATATTTATTCGCGCTGCGCTTCATTCCAGTACGAATCATCATAAAAAAAGCACCTTTGTTGAAAAGATGCTTTTTTTAAAACTCAACTTAAAAAGAGACCGTAAAAATCTAAAAGCGCTTATTTACTCTTTTGTAGACGTAAAGCGTTTAAAACCACGGACAGTGAGCTGAGTGACATCGCCACCGCAGCGAACATTGGGGTGAGTAATAACCCTGTTAATGGATAGAAAATTCCTGCTGCGACAGGAACACCTAAACCGTTATACACAAAGGAAAAAGCAAGGTTTTGTTTCATATTCCGCACACCCAGTTTCGCCATATGTAGCGCATCAGCTGCACCACGAATATCACCTTTAACCAAAGTCACTTGTGCGGTTTGTTTAGCAATATCGGTTCCGTTCCCCATGGCAATTCCGACATTGGCTTGAGCTAAGGCTGGTGCATCGTTAATGCCATCTCCTGCCATCGCCACAATTTTACCTTGAGCCTGATATTTCTTCACGATGTCCAGTTTTTCAGTTGGCGTACAGTTGCCATAGACCTGTTGAATACCCAATTCCTTAGCCACCAACTGGGCATTTTGTTCATGGTCACCTGTGGCCATCACCACTTCAATGCCATCATCAATCAACTGCTGAATGACTTGCTGCGCATTGGCCTTAATCGCATCGTGAATAGCAATATAAGCCAGTACTTCTTGGCTATTACTTAAGAAACTGATCACATTGCCTGTCGCACGCTGCTGGTTCAACTGACTTTGCAAAGTATCATCTAAAGTGATGCCGAGTTGCTCAAGCAGCTTTTGGCTACCAATATAGAGAGTTTGCTCGCCAATCTGCCCTTTTACGCCAAAACCCGTCACGTCCTCAAAGTCTGCCACTTTAAGCAATTGCTGTGCAGGCACCAACTGAGTCAAAGTCTGTGCAATCGGATGACTTGAATATTGCTCAATCGAAGCAATCCACTGTTCCGCTTGCGCTTGGTTCACATTTGGGCTGAGCAACTGAATTTCTTTAAGGCTTGGTTTACCTTCCGTCAGAGTCCCTGTTTTATCGACAATCAGCGTATTCACTTTACTTAAAGCTTCAATCGCCTCTGCATCCTTAAACAGTACCCCTTTTTGTGCCGCACGACCTGTGGTTGCCATCACAGACATTGGTGTTGCCAAACCCAGCGCACATGGGCAGGCAATAATCAGGACCGCCACCGCACACATCAGTGCCAAGTCAAATTGTGCACCACCGAACACCATCCAAGTGGCAAAGGTCAATACACTAATCAGTAACACCACAATCACAAAATACTTGGCAAACACATCTGCCAAACGTTGTAACGGTGCTTTAGAACGCTGTGCTTCTGCCACCGTCTGAATCATTTTCGCCAAAGTGGTATTTGCCCCAACCGCCGTGGTTTGAATACGAATACTGCCTTGTTGATTGACCGTCCCGCCGATCACCGTGTCATGCACTTGCTTTTTCACAGGCACAGGTTCACCGGTCATCATGGCTTCATCGACATAGGTTTTGCCTTCAACCACCACACCATCCAGTGGAATCTGCTCACCCGAGGAAATTTGTAAAATATCGCCTTGTTTGACCATACCAATATCAACTTCAACCACTTGATCATTTTGAACCAACTTGGCTGTGTTGGCTTGCAGTTTGAGTAAGGCTTTGAGTGAGTCTGCTGTCTTGGCACGTGCTTTCAGCTCCATGATTTGACCAAGCAAACTTAAAGATACGATCATACACGCGGCTTCAAAGTACACTGCAACGCCGTGCCCAGTTTTGGCTTCCATTGGAATCACACTTGGAAAAATCGTTGCCACCACACTATAGATATAGGCGGCTAACACTCCAACACCAATCAAGCTCCACATATTTAAGTTACGGGTTTTATACGAAGTCCAGCAACGTTCAATAAAGGGTTTACCTGCCCACAGCACCACTGGGGTCGCCAGCACTAGCTCAATCCACGGCTGAATATGCGGTGAAATGAAACTGTGAATATGTGAACCCATTGCCAGTACAAACACGATCAACGTCAGTGGTAAGGTCATCCAAAAGCGATGGCTAAAATCGACCAACTCAGGGTTCGGTGCATCATCTAAAGTCGGTTGCATCGGCTCGAGTGCCATACCACAAATCGGACACGTCCCCGGCCCTTTTTGTACAATTTCAGGGTCCATCGGACAGGTATAGTCCATATCCGCAGCCCCTTCAGGCACAGGACGCTGATTGGGCGGAATCAGATAAAACTCAGGATCCCCTTTAAACTTATCTAAGCAGGAAGGATTACAGAAATAATAAATCTGTTGCTGATAATCCGTTTTTAACTCTGTATTTGGGTCAACCGACATGCCACAAACTGGGTCAATAAACTCAGCTGATCCAGATGGAGCATGATGTTCATGTTTTCCTCCACCACAGCAGCTACTTTTTGCAGCTTCTACTTTCGGCTTGGGTACACAGCAACTGGCTTTGGTGTCTGGTTCTGTTTGAGGCTTAGGCTCACAACAGGATGCTTTTTTCTCTGCCTCTTTCGGAGTTGAACCACAACAGCCCGCAGTAGAAGTAGACACCGATACTGCATCTTCAGCCTTTACATAAGCCTCTGGGGTTGCAATAAACTTTTGCAAACATTTTTCACTACAAAAATAGTAGTCCTGTCCCTGCCACTCGGTATGCGGTTTAGTTAAATCTGTTACGGTCATACCACACACAGGGTCAATAAATGTGGTCTTCTCTGCATCTGACACAGGTTTTGATCCGCAACCACAACCTTTGGAAGTAACTACAGCACTTTCCTCTTTCCCCTGAGATGAAGCATCGCTTATATCTGTTTTGGATTGACTACAACAAACACTGGGCGCTCTTTCTGATGTTAAGTAAGCCTCTGGATTGGCCGAAAATTTCTTTAAACAGCCTGAGCAACAAAACAAATAACGAACTGATTGATGCTCATACACATGAGGAGAGTCCTCTGCCACCGTCATCCCACAGACAGGATCGATATTCACCACCATCGGTGCTAATTTCTGTTTAGCACAGCAAGACGTTTTGTGTTGCTCACTCATTCTGACTTACCTTTTATTTTTTGATTGTGTTAGCATAAAGTCTGTACCTAGGTACTGAGTCAAGCCTTTTGGAGATTATTTTATGCTCACTATCGGCAAGCTGGCAAAACACTGTCAGGTGAATGTGGAAACGATTCGTTATTATCAACGGATTGGTCTGATGCGTATTCCTGAAACCACACAAAACTATCGCTACTATAGTCAGCAAGACATTGAAACGTTGAGCTTTATACAAAAAGGCAAAGATGCGGGCTTGCAGCTTAGTGAAATTCAAGATCTATTGCATTTGCAACTGGATGATCGCGAAAAAGTCCGTGATGTGATTCAGCAACGACTGGAAAAAATTGATCAACGGATTCAAGAGCTGAATGCTTTGAAACAACGCCTTTCAAGCTGGGTGGATGAATGTAAAACCACTACCGACAGTTGCTGCCCAATTTTGCAAGAACTGAAAAAAGGTTCAACGATTGCACCATAAACAGATACCATCTTTGAAATTTGACGATCATTTTCACACACACCTTTTCGATTCTCAGGACTGCGTTCACCATGTCGATTGAACTTGCCCAACTCAGAAAACAGCTTCGCAAACAACGCAGACAAGTTTCCGCCTATCAACAGCAGCAGTCCGAATTGCAAATTTTACAGCGCCTAAGACGTGTGCCTGAATTCAAACATGCCACCCGTGTCGGGATCTACCTACATGCTTTTGGGGAAATTCAGACCCGTAAAATCATTGAATATTGTTTTCATCAAAAAAAACAAGTGTATTTACCGATGATTTGCAATATGAATCAACGCTTGGTGTGGGTCAAAGTTTCACGTCATCAATTTCAAAATAAGCGTTTTTCTCATCATCCGCTCGGTATGCAAGAGCCTATGGCAACACGTGGACAGCACGTTTCACATTTAGATCTGCTACTCATGCCCTTATTGGCGTGTGATCCTTATGGCACACGCATTGGCATGGGCGGAGGTTTTTACGACAAAACCTTGGCTTCTGCACCCTATCACCGTCCATTTCGTCTTGGTTTAGCGCATCACTTCCAGTTATTACCACAGCGCTTGATTCGAGAAACATGGGATCAGCCTTTAGATGGTCTGCTGACCCCTCAACACCATTTACGCTTCAAGCGCTAAAATTGACATTTTTGACTGTTGAGAATACTTAAAAATCACATGTTTAGTCATTTTTTATACAATTTATTTTGACCTGCCCTTGTATTTTTTAAAATACCCATCACTATAAAAAACATGGCAACACCGTTGTCACTCATTAGGAGTGCCCATGTCTGAAATTATTATGAATCAAGAAACCTTAGAGCCTCAGGTTCCAAGTGTATTACCACTTTTAGCGTTACGTGATGTGGTGGTGTATCCACACATGCAAATTGCGCTATTTGTAGGTCGTGAAAAATCGATCAATGCAGTTGATGTGGCTCGTAACAGTGACAATCTAGTATTTGTAGTTGCTCAAAAAGATTCTCTTTCAGAAGAAATTGATCACGACAACTTATATCAATACGGTACTGTCGCGAAGATTGTGCAAGTTGTGAATCATGAAAATGATGAAAACTGTATAAAAGTATTAATTGAAGGCTTGCATCGTTCAAAGCTAGAAAAAATCATTGATGAAAATGATTATCTAACCGCAGAACATGCGCTTAGCCCAATGTCAGTCCACATTGACGAAACCACGCAAGAAACACGTGTCCAAGAATTACGTGCCCTGTTTGCTCAATATGCTGAAGCAAAGCTGCGCAATGCACGTGAACTGATTGCTGCTGCGAACAAGATTGACGATTTACTGCAATTGTTATTCTTCGTAGCGACCCGTGTTCCACTGAATATTGATGTAAAGCAAAAATTCCTCGAACACGATGAGTTTGAAGCCCATCTACAAGAACTGATGACGTATTTATTGCAGCAATCTGAAGAACAGCAGATTGAGCAAACTTTACATGACTCAGTGAAGCGTCAAATGGAGAAAAATCAACGCGAATACTTCCTCAATGAAAAGATGAAGGTCATTCAGCGTGAGCTTTCTGACATGAATGGCGGCGCGGAAGATGACGTGGCTGAAATTGAAAAACGTCTTGCCGAAGCTGATTTGCCTGAACATGTGCGTAAAAAAGCGGAAAGCGAATTCCGTAAACTCAAAGCAATGCAACCTGCGTCTAGTGAGGCGGCTGTGGTGCGCAATTATATCGAGGCTATATTAGACACGCCTTGGAATAAAGCCAGCAAAGTCAGCATTAACTTAAGCAAAGCGCAAGAAATTTTGGATACCGATCATTACGGCTTAGATGACGTGAAAGATCGTATCGTGGAATATCTCGCAGTTCAATCTCGCGTGAAAAAACTCAAAGGCCCCATCCTTTGTTTGGTTGGCCCTCCAGGTGTAGGTAAAACTTCACTAGGTGAATCGGTTGCCAAAGCAACAGGTCGTGAGTTTGTACGTATGGCACTCGGTGGCGTACGTGACGAAGCGGAAATCCGTGGTCACCGTCGTACCTATATCGGTGCGATGCCGGGTAAAATTGTGCAGTCGTTAACGAAAGTTGGTGTGAAGAACCCTTTGTTCTTGCTCGACGAAATCGACAAGATGGCACAAGACTACCGCGGCGACCCTGCTTCTGCATTGCTTGAAGTACTCGATCCATCACAGAACAGCAAGTTTAACGATCACTATTTAGATCTTGATCTGGACTTGTCTGAAGTGATGTTCATCTGTACTGCGAACAGCATGAATATTCCAGAAGCATTGCTGGATCGTATGGAAGTGATTCGTCTACCGGGTTATACCGAAGATGAAAAAGTCAATATTGCTGAGCGTTACCTTGTTCCGAAAGCCATGAAAAATAATGGTCTACGTGCGAAAGAATTGACTGTGCATGAAGAAGCGATTCGTGACATCGTACAACGTTATACACGTGAAGCCGGTGTGCGTAGCTTAGAGCGTGAAGTCTCTAAAATTGCCCGTAAAGTTGTAAAAGAAGCGGTCAGCAAGAAGGCAAAAAACCTACAAGTCGACGTGACTTCGGCTAACCTTCCAGACTACTTAGGTCCACATAAATTTGACTTTGGTATGGCGGAAGATGAAGCTCAAGTCGGTCGTGTTAACGGTTTAGCGTGGACTTCAGTCGGTGGTGAGTTGTTGACCATTGAAGTTGCTGCGGTCAAAGGTAAAGGTAAATTCATTACCACGGGTTCACTCGGTGATGTAATGAAAGAATCGATTACCGCTGCTATGACTGTCGTGCGTACCCGTGCAGATGAATTGGGTATCGAGTCGACACGTTTTGAAGAAACCGATGTTCACGTCCACTTACCAGAAGGTGCAACACCGAAAGATGGTCCATCTGCAGGTTTAGCGTTAACAACTGCATTGGTTTCTGCTTTCACAGGTATCCCAATTCGCCCAGATATTGCCATGACAGGTGAAACCAGTCTTGGTGGTCGTGCAATGCGCATTGGTGGCTTGAAAGAGAAACTACTGGCTGCACACCGTGGTGGAATTAAGCTGGTCTTCATTCCTCAAGACAACGTCCGTGATTTATCTGAAATCCCTGACAATGTTAAAGAAGGTTTAGAGATTAAAGCGGTGAAGTCGATTGATGAGATTTTACCACTGGCGTTGACATCTATGCCTGAGCCTTTGGTCAAAGCACCAATTGTGAAAGCGGTCGATGAAGGCAAAAAAGCTGCACGCCACTAATTCCGCATCGTAAAAAGAGAGAGCTTCGGCTCTCTTTTTATTACAATTTACTGTAGATAACACCACACATCTTTATGCTTTTATTTCCTACAATAATTTGATCAAGGGATAGATGTAGGACAACTAAAATGAAAAACCCGATTGGCTGGTTTGAAATTTATGTGGATGACTTATCTCGTGCCAAACAATTTTATGAATCTGTTTTTAATATTCAATTAACTGAATTAACCCCACCAGCGGATGATAATTCACTGCAAATGTGGGCTTTCCCCTCAGACATGCAAGCCTATGGCGCTTCAGGTGCACTGGTGAAAATGCCAGGCTTATCAGCAGGAGGAAACAGTACCTTAATCTATTTTTCATGTGACGATTGTGCGAATGAAGCGAACCGACTTGTTGAGTCTGGTGGGAAAATTCATGAAGCAAAAACGGCTATTGGTGAATATGGTTTTATTGTGTTGGCCTTTGATAGCGAAGGAAATATGATTGGCCTACATTCCATGACGTGAAACGGATGAAGCCCCAAATTTTCACTTAGGTTGTTTGATTTTTTGTATTAAACCTTTTCCTCTATCATCAATCAGACTTGAAAAATCGATAAAAAGCCCGATATAAATAATAAGAACAGATACGCGCTGTATGTTTCTTTTTATTGATGATTTGAAATTGCATGGTCATCTGATTCTCCAGACGGATGACCTTTTATCGCAGTTCTCGCTACTTGGGAACTGCGTTTTTTATGGCTCAAAATACATTAAGGTTTCAATAAATGCTGTACCAACCCATCGATCACATTCGCCATTTTGGTCAAATTCAACGTTGCTAAGCGGTCTGCTTTGGTATGGTAGTGACCATTTCGATAAAATGCGGTATCGGTAATCATCACTGCGGGAATATCAAACTCCCAATAATTCAAATGATCTGAAAAATCAAAAGCATTGGCAAAGCTCGGAGCAACCAAACGCTGACATTCTAACTGATCAAGTTGCTGCATCGCTGCACAATAGCCTGCGCCTAAATCACGTGAACTGACATTACTCACTGTCGCAATAAAATTACCATGGCTTGGATAAATCCACTTTAAGCCCACAGGATAGCTTTGGATGGGTTGTTCGCTAAAGAACCCGATCATTTCTAAAATATACACACCTTTAATCTTATCTTTTTGTGCCTGAACCGATTTCGCATGCACATAACTTCCCATTTGTTCAGTTTTAGAAAACGGTGGTTCTTCTAAACTATAGAACACAAAGTCCACATTGTTAGGCAGTTTAGACTTCTGCTCTGCCAAAATACGCGCCGTTTCAATAACGCCTGCAACACCAGAGGCATTGTCATCTGCACCATCTTGATCGCCAAAGACGTCATAATGTGCCCCAACAATCACGCGCTCTGTCCGTCCGACGTTTAAACTACACACTACATTTCGGTAGATTTGCTGATTGGCAGTAAAATTTTGATAGTGACATGGAACGCCCAATAAGCGCATTTGTTCTTTGATCCATGCAGAGACACGGTTCAGTTCATCAAGGTTTTTATAGTTCCGTGCTTTGCCCTGACCAATCACTTGCTCCAAATAAACTTGTAGATTTTGTTCATCAGCCATTTTGGCGTTGCTTGCAAATACCTGCCCTGTGAAAGTACCCAGTACAACAATCAACAAAAAAGCCTGTTTTTGTAAAGTTTTGAGCCACATTGTTATTATTCCAAGTATTTCTTATTCCTTTCATCTGTTGAATTAAGCAACATTAGTTCAGTGAATTCAATTGCATTTTGTTTCGTCTCACTGCAAAGCATTGCTTTCACCGTTATAATGAATCGTCTCCTTATACATGCCCCATTATGAAAATCCGTATTCTGACCATTGGTCAAAAAATGCCTGCATGGGTACTGACTGGTTTTGAAGATTATTTCAAGCGTATTCAACCCTTTGTGCAAACGCAGATTATTGAACTGCCAATGGCAAAGCGCGGTAAAAATGATTCAGAAGCAGATATTTTAAAATACCGTCAAATTGAAGGTGAGAGCATTTTAAATGCAATGAAAGGCAACGAAGTGCTGATTGCTTTAGAAGTCGGTGGTCGTGAGTTTAGCACCGAAAAACTGGCAGAAACCATGAAAGGATGGATGCTTGAGGGCAATGATATTGTACTGGCAATTGGTGGGCCTGACGGTCACTCTGAAGCAGTACGTAAAGCAGCTGCTTGGCATTGGTCTTTATCCAAACTGACCTTACCTCACCCGATGGTTCGCGTGATGCTGATTGAACAGCTTTATCGTGCGATGAGTATTAACCATAATCACCCTTATCATCGTGCAGGTTAAGCTCAAGCAATGTTCCATTTTTGGAACAATACGTTGATATTTCCCCCATTACACAGATGATAAGAATCTGACAAAATTCTTTTCATCTTCCCTTATTAGGCTTTCACAATGAACTTACAAACGCTACCCGGCTTATTCATTTCTCATGGCTCACCCATGCTTGCGTTGAATCCAGAGCAAGTTGGGCCAGCGTTACATCGTTTGGGTCTAAACTTACCGACACCACAAGCAATTGTGATTATGTCCGCACACTGGGAAAGTAACTCACTTGAAGTAAGTACTGGAGTCCGCCCTGAGACATGGCATGACTTTCGAGGCTTTCCTGCTGAGCTTTATGACATTCGCTACCCAGCACCCGGTCAACCTGTTCTAGCTGAAGAAATTCTACATTTATTAGCAGAAGCAGATTTTTCAGCTCATGCAAACAGTACTCGTCCGCGTGATCATGGCGTTTGGATGCCTTTACTGCATATGTATCCAGATGCAGACATCCCTGTGGTGGAAATTTCACTCCCGATGAATCTGTCGGCAGAGGAGATTTATAAAATTGGACAAACCCTTGCGCCACTACGCGAGCAGCAGGTCTTGCTCATTGGCTCAGGGAGTATTACCCATAACTTAGCCGAGTTATCTTGGCATGGTCAGTCACAAGCGGTACCTGAGTGGGCGTCGACGTTTCGTAATCATGTGGTCGCGAAACTTAGCCATCAGGACTTTGACGCTATTTTAGACTGGGAATCGATTCCTTTTGTCCGTCGTAACCACCCAACGTTGGAACACTTTGC
Organism: Acinetobacter sp. BWR-L5; assembly: GCF_039655985.1. Lineage (NCBI taxonomy): Bacteria > Pseudomonadati > Pseudomonadota > Gammaproteobacteria > Moraxellales > Moraxellaceae > Acinetobacter > Acinetobacter sp. BWR-L5. The sequence goes on from NZ_JAGFEV010000001.1 coordinate 383,369, forward strand.
CCCAATATTCTTTGCGATGGGTACAGGTCATCGTTTCAATATTGTGCATAGTAGTTTTACCATGGGTGCACTGGGCATGGACATTTACCGTTTTGATTAATTTATAAATTTTACTTATATATTAACAAAAAAATATTTATGGATACATTTTGAAACCCAAAAGAACCGAATGTATCCATTCTTTTAAAAAGAACATCGGATATCATGTATCTTGTTATTTTAAATCAAGAACTTGTAACCCATGAAATTAAAATATTTAGCGATTGCCCTTTTCCCACTCGCACTGGCTGCTTGCCAATCATCTGATATTCAAAAAGTAGGAGATTTGGCTGTGTCTGTACTACAACAACAAAATGCAGATCAAACACTCGCAAACTACCATTGGAGTGCGAACACCGCAGATGCGCCTAAACCATTGGTTTTAAACTTTGACAAAAAAGCAGGTCGCTTAGGCATTGCAACCAGTTGTAACGGTATGGGTACCAGTTGGAAAGTTGAAAATAATCAAATTGTGACGGGTAACCTGATGGCGACTCAAATGGCATGTGAACCAAAAGCCATGGCTCAAGAAGGTGTTGCAGCAGATTTATTTGACAACCGTAAAGCACCGTTTGTTTTAAACCTAAATGATCCTGATGCACCAACACTGACCGTGGTATCGGCAAAGGGTGAAAAAATTGTATTCACAGGTAAGCAAACTGCTGAATCGAAATATCAAAGCCAAGGTGAAACTGTTTTCTTAGAAATTTCACCAGAAACAAAAACATGTTCTGCAGGTGTTGCCCGTATGGAATGCCTACAAGTTCGTGAAATTAAATATGCTGAAAATGGCGTAAAAACACAGGTCGATAAAGACTGGACGTTATTCTATAACCATATCGATGGCTTCACTCATAACCCTAAAGAGCGTCAAATCGTGCGTGTTAAACGTTTTGAAATTGCCAACCCTGCGGCTGACCAATCAAAATATGCTTATGTTCAAGACATGATTATTGAACGTGAAGCGGTCAAAGGTTCATTGTAATCGTTCAATGACCTGTAAAAAAACCGAGGCTATCGCCTCGGTTTTTTATAGGGATTTTTCTAAGTGGATGTAGACTTAGAATACGCCTTGAGCAAGCATTGCATCTGCAACTTTTACAAAGCCTGCAATGTTGGCACCATTTACATAGTTCACAGTACCATCTGCTTGTGTACCGTATTTCACACAGTTACGGTGAATTTCTTTCATGATCGCATGTAAGCGCTCATCGACTTCTTCAAAAGTCCAACCCAAACGCAAAGCATTTTGTGACATTTCTAGGCCAGAGGTCGCAACACCACCCGCGTTCGATGCTTTACCTGGTGCGTATAAAATTTTCGCTTCAACGAATTTTTCGACTGCATCTAAGGTAGAAGGCATGTTTGCCCCTTCAGCGACACAAATCACTCCATTTGCAAGGAGTACTTCAGCATCCGCCTGATCTAACTCATTTTGAGTTGCACATGGCAATGCGATATCACATGGAATAGACCATGGACGCTGCCCTTCTAAGTATTCAAAGCCATGCTTAGACGCAAACTCAGAAATACGACCGCGCTTCACATTTTTCAGTTCCATCACTTCAGCAAGTAAAGCATCGGTAAACCCTGCTTTCACATATACCGTACCCGCAGAGTCAGACAATGAAACGACTTTTGCACCTAGGTACATTGCTTTTTCAGCAGCGTATTGTGCTACGTTACCAGAACCAGAAATCGTGACTGTTTTGCCTTGGAAGCAGTCGCCACGGGTTTTCAGCATTTCTTCAGCAAAATACACTGTGCCGTAGCCCGTTGCTTCAGGACGCGCCAAAGAACCACCAAAGGTTAAACCTTTACCCGTAAACACAGATGAAGTGTCATTGCTCAGCTTCTTCATCATGCCAGCCATATAGCCCACTTCACGGCCACCCACACCAATATCACCCGCAGGGATATCCGTATTTGAACCTAGGTGACGGTATAGCTCAATCATTAGCGCTTGGCAGAAACGCATAATTTCGCCTTCAGACTTCCCCTTAGGATCGAAGTCTGAACCGCCTTTACCACCACCCATTGGTAGTGTCGTTAACGCATTTTTAAAGGTTTGCTCAAAGCCTAAAAATTTTAGGATCGAGAGATTTACCGATGGGTGAAAACGCATACCGCCTTTAAATGGACCAATCGCCGAGTTGTATTGAACACGGAAAGCACGATTTACATGCGTTTGACCTTGATCATCCACCCATGAAACGCGGAATTGAATCGCACGCTCTGGCTCAACCAAACGCTCCAGCAAACCGTGGTCTGCATAACGAGGATTTTTTTCAATGAACGGCCAAAGGCTGGTCATGACTTCCTCTACCGCTTGTAGAAATTCGGGTTGATGTTCATCACGTGTTTTCACGTAATCTAAAAACTCATTAAGGCTGTTATATTTCAACGCTTAATCCTCAGCAGAAAATGGATCAAAATTGGTCAAATTTTATAAACAATGTTAAATTTTGGCGCAAACAATTAAATATCTTTTACCAACAATTCACAACACATTTCTATAAAAAAACATATTTATCATTTATATAACAATTATTTATATAAACATACCTCAAAACTGGTTATAAAAAAACACCAATGAAAACACAGGTTTAAAATCATTTTTTGCTCAAAAATGATGCAGTTAATGAACCATTTTAGAACACAGGATTATTCAAAAAAAACATGGTAAAATTCAGTGATCTACCCATTTCTCCTAATATCTCTGCAAATTCAGTTGCAGGATTGGTTTACGCATGAATTCGCACATTTCCCTGATCCAAAATATCGATGCCCTCCTTCCCCAAACCCAATGTGGACTCTGCGGACATCGTGATGGATGTCTGCCTTATGCCCAAGCCATCAGCGAAGGTGAAGCAGCCAATAAATGTGTACCCGGCGGGCAGCCTGTAGCCGATGCATTGGCTCAGTTGCTAAACAGGCCAGCATTAATTGCAGAAGAAAGTATTTGGCCTATTCAAGCCGATGGCCGCCCACAGAGAATGAAAGCAATCATTCGTGAAGATGAATGCATTGGTTGTACCAAATGTATTAGTGCCTGTCCTGTAGATGCCATTATTGGCTCAGGTAAACTCATGCACAGTATTTTGACTGACCTGTGTACAGGCTGTGAACTGTGTATCCCGCCTTGTCCTGTTGACTGTATTGACCTTATTCCAGATGTAGACGGCATACCAACGGAAATCTTGCGCAAAGCTGAGCAAGATGATTTAAGACAACGCTATTACGCACATATTCAACGTGAAGAAAAACAGCGCCTACACCGTAAAGGCCCAGTGGTTCGCGCGGAAATTGATACGGCTTTATTTGCCCAGTTTTCAGCACAGAACGATGCTGTACCTGATATTCAGATCATTGAAAAAGAACCAGAAATGGCAGCAAAGCTCGATGCAAAATCCACCATTGAGCTGGCGAAATTACGCGTACAAATTAAAAAATTAGAAAAGCAGCTTAGTGTTCGTGAAGATGCGAAAAAACGTCTGTTGTTAGATGACTTAACCCAACAGCTTCATCAGTTACAGGGAGTTTAAAACATGCTAACGACAAGCGGAAAACCTGTAAAAAACATGACCAAAAAGCAAATCCAAATCTTTTTTGAACGTTTACGTGCACAACGTCCAAACCCCAAAACTGAATTGAATTATTCGAGTCCTTTTGAGCTGTTGGTGGCTGTGACCTTGTCTGCTCAGGCGACAGATGTGAGTGTCAACAAAGCCACCGATAAACTCTTTCCTGTTGCCAATACACCTGAAACGATTTATGCCTTAGGGGTCGATGGTTTAAAAACCTACATTAAAACCATAGGTTTATATAATGCGAAGGCCGAAAATGTCATTAAAGCCTGTAAGATGCTGATTGAAAAACATAACAGCATCGTGCCAAACAACCGTGCCGATTTAGAAGCCTTGCCCGGTGTAGGAAGAAAAACAGCCAATGTGGTGTTAAATACTGCTTTTGGACAACCGACCATGGCGGTCGATACGCATATTTTTCGTTTAGGCAATCGTACGGGATTAGCGGTCGGCAAAAATGTGCTTGAAGTCGAACACCGTTTGGTAAAAGTCATTCCGAAAGAATTTATTGTCGACTCACATCATTGGCTCATTTTACATGGTCGATACTGCTGTATCGCACGCAAACCGAAATGTCATGAATGCATCGTTTCAGATGTGTGTAACTGGCCAGATCGTTTTGAATTTGGTGCAGCACGTATTGCCACAACGACGATAGAAGCTGAACATTAAAGTTCAGTTTTTTTATTGTTGATTTGATTTATCTTTTAAGTCTTGCTGCAACTTCGGATGTAACTGACGTTCTGGTTGCTTCTTCGACATTTTTTCTTGTTTACTGACATCGCGTAGCATTTTCACGCTAATGTAAAACAAACCTACTAATACCACCGCAGCAACAATAATTAAAACAATGATTCCAAATTGTGCCACACGCGACTCCATTTTAACAGGATCAAGAAAAAGAGCCCTAATATGACTTAGAGCTCTTTCAATGTCAAAACATTGCCATGTTTAAAACATGCAATTATTTGTCTTGATCAAGAATCGCGAACAAATCTGCTTGTACTTCGTCAATTGGACGTAAGCCATTCAGCTTGTCGTAGGTTGGTGCATTTTCACCAGACGCTGCGCGACCTTGGTAGAAACCAACCAACTGTTCAGTTTCAGTGTGGTATGAACCTAAACGCTTACGAATCGTTGCTTCTTGGTCATCTGGACGTTGTACCAGTTCTTCACCAGTTTCATCGTCCTTACCTTCCACTTTAGGTGGGTTGTAAACGATGTGATAAACACGGCCTGATGCAGGGTGCTGACGGCGACCAGAAAGACGTTGTACGATTTCTTCGTCAGGAACATCAATTTCAATCACGTGATCAATGTTGATGCCTTCATTTTCAAGCGCTTCTGCTTGAGGAATGGTACGTGGGAAACCATCAAAGATACAGCCATTTACACAGTCAGGTTGCGCAATACGTTCTTTCACTAAACCAATGATCAGTTCATCAGATACAAGACCACCATTGTCCATCACGCTTTTAGCTTGTAGACCGAGTTCAGTTCCTTCACGAATTGCAGCACGGAGCATATCACCGGTTGAAATTTGTGGGACATTGTAGCGCTTACAGATCAACTGAGCTTGTGTACCTTTACCTGCTCCAGGTGGTCCGAGTAAGATAATGCGCATAAAAAAACATCCTCATTTAAACAATGTATTTGACACTTTGTACATGTCGAAAAATTCGACATATTTTTAGCATCTAATTATAAGAAAGCTACAAACAAATGTATGGTACCCGCAATGAAGCCAGTTACCCCACCCAATAAAATCAAAATCCATTCGTCTTCCTGAAATGCAGGACGTAATAAGTTTTGAAATTCTTTCGGCGTTAGCTCCCGAATACGGTCTCTAAACATTTGATAGATTTTCTGTGCACGGCTCGCATTGAACGCTGGGTCGCATACAGGCACCATCGTAATTTCAATTGAACGATCAATCAAGTCCGTCTTGAGTTTTGCGTATTCACGTGGCCCCAAAGACAGCTGCAAAGATGTTCTCACTAATGGTGTTTCCATGATTTCATTAATATGACGCTTGACAATACGACGGGTCTTGTCTTTTTTATTGCCATACATCATTTCAGTCATGATAGATTTTAACGTAATCAGGTCTTCTGTGACTACACTTGCAAACACATCAGACACTTCTTCTTGGCGCTTCATGAAAGCGCCTTGTACATTATAAGTCCCAATGCGCGGAATCACAGGTTTAATCCATGGAAACTTACGATCTTTTGTTAATTCAGTCAGTTGCAAGTATCGAACATAGTGTGGCTCAATTGGATTAAACACCATCCAAATCGCAATCCAGTTGGTTAAGAAGCCCCATACTGCCGCCCAAAATGGGACCGTCCAATGCCATGGCACCACAAACCAAACAATCATTTGGAAGATACCAAAGAACATCCCGATGAGTGCACTAATATGCCAAATAAAGTTGATTTCTTTCTGACCCACTTTCAAGAACATACGCACCATTAGTCTGCGGTCACCTTCCATTTGGCTGACCACCATATCGCGCATATCTACAAGTGACTCGACGTTCATGGTCAGTTCGGTCACTAATTCTCTGAGCACAGCCGGAAGCTGTTTGTGTGCCTGCGCATAAATTCGACGCTTAATCGAATAAGGTAAGTTTTCCCAAAGTACGGCATTACGGTCAATCATGACTTCATCAATCAGGTGCTCAAGTTCAAAACCAACTTGCTCACCAATGATCCGTGCCATATCCTCAGGATCCATGGCATCTAAAAATTCACGCAAAGAACCAAGCTTAGATAAGGTATTATCCGTGATGATGCCTGAAATACGTCCCGCTTTTCTAGGCACAATGCCCTGCCAACCCACAGGCAAAGGTCCAATATGAAAGCCCCAAAATGTAATCGGGTAAAAGACCATTTTCAGGGCCATCCAAACGTGCGCCCAAGTCACAAAAGCAGTCACAGGAATAATGCTGAGTACAGCCCAAAAATCGGGTCGATTCAAAAAGGTTTGCCACAACTGATTGACGTACTCAAGCATGCATAACTTCCATATTTAATTTTATTAACTGAATTATATAGCGTTTTAAAAAAGATATTGTGTCTATAAACCGAAACTTAGAGTATAGGAAAATTGTAGTCTCGGTTCAGTTTCTGCAACCACATAGCCCGATTTGGCTTCGAGTTTTTCCCCTGCACCAATCCCTACACTGAAAGTGCTGATTCGTTCAGGACTCAGTAACACATAAGCAAGATCTACACCACCACCAAGGCGAGATTCGTACTCGCCATCTACTTTCTTGCTGTCAATATGCCCTGCGTAAACACCGAGATAATAGCCATTTTTATCTTTACCAGTAAAATGAACTGGAAATCTAAAACCCAGCTGACCACCTACAGGGTAATCATCATTGATAAATACCCCAGCTTTTGCATATGCAATGCCATAAGGATTCACCCATTCTAGATTGGTGTGCAGTAATTTCTGCGTTACACCAACCCCTACATTCCACGTTTGAGCACTGCCAGCAGGAATTTTTGCATCTGGCAAAAAGGAATTATCTTGAGCGTAGGCTACGTTTGCACAGGCAACAAGTGCCAACACTGGATAAATTCTTGTCATTATTGTCACCATTATCCGTAATGTTATTTTAGTAATTGGTCCCTTTTTACAGGATTTTGACTGTAGCAGAATTTATAAAACACTTATATACAGCAATTTATATTTTTGATGTCTATAAAGTCAAAATTTAGGCAAAAATGAAAAGCAGAAGCAGCGATAACAAATATCAAAACAGTGTGACATGCGTTAGAATAGCGCGCAGGTATTTTCCTCTTTATCCATGTGTTTAAGTCGATTTGGTATGAAACAGCACTTTCCTTTAAAAAATGTCCAACAAGAAAAGCGCATTTTTCGAAATCGTACCTTTATCTCCATGGGTATTGTGGTTTTCTTCTTGCTGATTTTAGTCACTCGCTATGCCTATTTGCAGCTGGTTCAATTTGACGAGTTTTCAACTGCATCCGATCAAAACCGTATCCGTCTACAACCTTTAGCCCCTGCACGTGGTTATATTTATGACCGCAATGGTGTGCTGTTGGCAGACAACTATCCTGTCTTTACCGCGACGATGAGTCGAGCCGATGTGACGGATATTGATGCTACGATTGAACGTTTAACGCCAATCTTAGAACTCACCACTGATGATATTGAGCGCTTTAACAGTCGTATTAAAGCCTCACGTAAAACTGAACGCGTTTCCATTAAACTTAATCTCAATGAAAACGATATTGCTCGCTTTAGCGAAGTTAAATATCAATTCCCTGGGGTTAATATCGAAACTCAGATGACGCGCTACTATCCACATGGTGAGCTGTTTGCCCATGTGATTGGTTATGTGGGTCGAATTAACGATAAAGAATTAAAAAGCATCAATAAAGATTTGTATGCGGGCACTAACCTGATTGGTAAAATTGGGGTAGAAAAGTCCTATGAAGATTTGTTACATGGTGTACCAGGAAATGAGTCTGTCGAAGCCGATGCACATGGTAACGTGCTGCGCCATTTAGGCCGCAAAGAACCCGTTCGTGGTAATGACTTATATCTTTCACTCGATTATGGTTTGCAGACGGTTGCCTCAGAGCAGCTTGCAGGTCGTCGTGGTGCAATCGTGGCGATGGATCCACGTACAGGTGAAATCCTGGCCTTGGTCTCAAGTCCAAGTTTTAACCCTAACCTGTTTGTCACAGGCATTAGTCATACCGACTATAGTGGTTTACGTGATAACCTCGATCAACCGCTATATAATCGTGCTGTGCAAGGCGCTTATCCACCTGGCTCGACCATTAAACCGATGTTTGGTTTAGGTGGTATTCATTATGGCTTAATTGATTGGGGCACGGCCATTTCCGATCATGGCTATTTCACACTTCCGGGCGATTCGCATAAATTCCGCGACTGGAAAAAGTCAGGACACGGCGTAGTCAACTTGCATAAATCGCAAGTGGTCTCTTGCGATACCTTCTTCTACATTCTGTCGTTCCGTATGGGCATTGAAAAAATGAACACATGGATGCACCAGTTTGGCTTTGGTGAAAAAACTGGTGTGGATTTACCAAGTGAAAGTACAGGCCTTTACCCAAACCCCGAATGGAAAATGCGTACCCGAGATGCCAAGTGGCTCAAAGGGGAAACCATTTCAGTAAGTATTGGACAAGGTGCTTTTACAGCAACACCGCTGCAATTGGCCATGGCAACAGCCATTACCGCCAACCATGGTTCACATGTGATTCCGCATGTTTTACAAACCAGTAAAGGCGCAAAACCACATAAAGACTTAAATGCACCTGATGGCAGAATCCAGTTCAATGGCACCGATCAAGACTGGATACAAATGCGTGATGCCATGGTCGATGTCATTGAAACAGGGACTGGACGTGGCATTCGCACGCCAATGTATAAAATTGCAGGTAAAACCGGTACTGCACAGGTCAAAAGTATTGCTCAAGGTAAACGCTATAATGAAGCCCTATTGACTGAACGTCAGTTAGATCACGGTTTATTCGTAGGCTTTGCACCTGCGGAAAACCCTGAAATTGCGATTGCAGTAGTGTGGGAAAATGGTCGTCATGGTGGTTCTGCGGCACAGCTGGCTCGTCCGATCTTAGACTACTGGCTGCTCACACGTCATAAAAACCCAATTCGTCCACAAAACCATCAAATTAGTGGCGGCTTGATGACGGCGGGGATTAAACCGGGTGAATTACCAAGTGGTAGCACTCCACCAGCGACCACAACTGGGACAAGTGCAGCTACGCCAACCAGTACTTCCAATACAGCACCCGCTTCAACAACGGCAAATACAAGCCGTTCAGCTACACCACCTTCTGCACCTGTGGAGTCAGACTAATTATGAAAAACCAACTCCGCATCATTGGAGGGGACTGGAAACGTCGTCAACTGCCTTTTGCCAATATTGAAGGTTTACGCCCTACGCCTGATCGCGTACGTGAGACTTTGTTTAATTGGCTCATGTGGGATGTACAAAATACCAATGTTTTGGATATTTGTGCAGGTTCAGGTGCATTGGCATTTGAAGCCTTATCACGTGGTGCATCAAAAGTATTGATGATTGAACCTGACCGCAGTCAAGCACAGTTTTTAACACAAAACTTGGAACTCCTTAAAGTAACTAAGTCTCGTGCCCAGTTAAAAGTAGCGACTGCACAGCAAACATTACCCACCTTAAAAGAGCAATTTGATTTGGTCTTTTTAGACCCGCCGTATAGCCTAGAGCTATGGGAACAATTAGCTCTCTTGGCGGATCCGATAATTCAAAATAATGGCTATATTTATGTAGAAGCCGATCGGGATTTGAATCTATTAAAACTTCCAACGTCGTGGGTGCAAATCAAGAACACTAAAGCTGGGACTGTTCGCGCGGGCTTATATCAAAAGAAAGTGGCGGTTTGTCCATAATTAAGACTTTACGCCCTTTTGATTGACTTTATCAGGCTGCCTTAGCACATATTAGTGTGGTTCTGAACTATGCTATGTATGAAGATAAATATACATATTCAAAATCAAGCTAAGGTTTCAGTCATTTTTCATGTCTAAAACTATGTAGACCGATCAAAAAACCGTACACTCGCTAAAATTTTAAATATATCGCATATGACTTGGTTGATCTTTATCTTAGGTGCAATGGTGGCGGGTTTTGTACAGGGGCTCACGGGCTTTGCATTTGCCTTAATCGCCATGTCATTTTGGGTCTGGATCTTGACACCTCAGCTCGCAGCGCCCTTGGTGGTGTTCGCCTCAGTCTGGAGTCACCTGATTTCCTTAAAGTCAGAATCAGCCTTTCAACTTGATAAAAATCTCGTTGCACCTTATATCCTTGCAGGTCTGATTGGCGTTCCATTGGGAACCTATCTGCTAGACATCATTCAAGCACAGACCTTTAAACTGGTTCTAGGAATTTTTTTGATTCTTTGGTGTCCATTGATGCTATTTAATCCCCAGATTCACTTCATTCAAAACTCTGGAAAATACGCCGATAGTAGTATTGGTTTTCTTGGGGGTGTATTGGGCGGGTTGGGAGGCTTTTGTGGCTCACTGCCTTCAGCTTGGGTCATGTTAAAAAACCTTCCTAAAGAGCAACAGCGCTCAATTTTGAGGCATTTTAATTTCGCCATTCAGCTATTCACCCTACTCACCTATCTGCTCCGCGGAAATTTAAACTTGCAACACTTGCCCTATATGGGCATCTTACTTTTGAGTGTGAGTCTACCGGCCATGCTCGGCGCGCAGTTGTTTTATAAAATTTCCGAGCGGCAGTTCAAACATACTGTACTGGGTTTATTGTTTAGCTCAGGTTGTTTTCTATGTATCAGCTACCGCTTTCTGTAGTGCTATAGAACCTGACTCTGAACTTTGCAATGGCTTGGGTCAGCAATTGTGTATTTTGTGTCAAAATAGGCTCATCTTTAAACAACTTAGCTCTACTGGGCTTTCTCCAACTTCACAAATCTTTATACAATAAGCGCACCTTTAAACCCACCGCTCACCATATATGAAACTGCCTCTTGCACTACTGAGTATTTGCTTTATCAGTGCTTGCTCCATAAGCTCATCCAAAGAAATAAAACAAGCCGAAAAACTTCTCCAATCTTTTGACTGTCAAAATATAGAGCGCGATCAGGCAGACCACAGCAGCATGACCAGTTATCATGAACAAGTGCTGGCCAGCAGCAAACAAAAAGCCCAATCCTATGTAGAAAGCTATCAACACGGTGATCAAATTTTTGACCTTCCCCTGCCCGAAGTGATTGAAACACAGCTACAAAGTTATACGGCCGCATGCCAGTCACTAGGTGGGGTTTTACCCAATCCCCAGCAAAACCCTTGAATACAGTTAGCAATAAAAAAGACAGCTCGAAAGCTATCTTTTTTAATTCCATATGACTTAAATTTGAAGTTAAGACACAGTTGAGTCGTTGTGATAGCGAGTATCGACACTGAAATCTTGAGGAAATTTAGCAGAAATTTGCGCATAAAATGCCATAATTTCAGCCATATCTTTTTCATAGTCACCAGTAGGATAAATAATTTTACCCACTCCAGTTTTTTTCTTCGCATAGTCCATATAGGCCAACGCAATTGGAACACCTGCACTAACTGCAACATGGTAAAAACCTGTTTTCCATTGTTCCTGCTTGGCACGTGTCCCTTCAGGGGTGACCAACATGACCAACTTAGGGTGTTCTTTAAAAAGATCACTCATGAGTTGCACCATACTTGGACGTGGTTCACCTTCATGCTTTGGACGACGGTCAATACCTATCCCACCCATTGCACGAACAAATGGCCCAAATGGTAGTTTCATATAGCTGTCTTTAATAGTGATACGGACATGCACACCTAAGGCTTTTAATGCCAAACGGGCGTACAACGCATCCCAGTTGCTGGTATGTGGCGCTGCAATCATTACACATTGATCGATATTCAAATCCCAATGATTATCAATCTGCCACCCCATTAAGGCCAAACTTTGTTCTGCAAGCTTTTCGAACACAAAAAAATACCACATTAGTGAAAATCCGCGCCGATTCTAGCAATGCTGCTGATCAAATACACGGCGAGACGCTCAATAAAACAACAATTAATCTATAAACGTATATTTTATTTAATTCCAAATATTTCAAGAAAAAACAGGGTCTTTGAGATTAAAGGCAAAAATACGTGAATAGTATTCTTTATTGACGATACAGAGGCACTCACAGATCTTCACAGATTCATTTCCAGCACTCCTGTAAGGTAGAACTAAACACTGAATAATATCGGGTGCTGTATATGCAAAAGACTGTTTTAGCACTATGCCTATCTTTCACCATGTTAACTGCATGCTCAAAGCCAAATGAAAACAATCCTCCACCAGATCACAATGTCACCGCATCTCTGGACGACAGTGCTAGCGCAACCGTGATGGATACACCAGACACAGCAAATGCCTTAGATTGGGTAGGCACATATCAAGGGGTTTTGCCCTGTCACGATTGTTCTGGGATCGACACTGAACTTGAACTGACCTTAGATCATCATTTTGTGCTGAAACAAAAATTTTTAGGCAAATCGAATAATAATTATGTCAATGAAGTGAAAGGTTCATTTCAATTTTTGAATGGCTCTGATCAACTGATACAGCTCGACTCATCAGGTGATAGCCGTATTTATTATATTGGTGCGCAATTTATGGAAATGCGTGGCGATAAAGGTCAAGTGCTAGATCAACCCGAGTTCAACTTTAAACTCACCAAATCCTTAGAATGAGAGTACACCTAACATCAAGCATGATTTAAATTACGTATTTGTGTGTCAGTGTATGAATTACCCAAACATCAAAAAAGTAGCCGAATTTCCTCGGCTACTTTTAAACACCATTTACTGCTTTTTCGACTGTAAGTTTTCAATCAATTTACTAAAATCAAGCGTTGTGGCTTTTTGCACCGGTGGATAGTCCATCAATGACTTAATATGTTCTGCCAGTAGTGCCTCTAAAGGCTCACCCAACCAGAGTTTCTTTTGCATAATGTCAGAGCGATCTGTTGTGCTATCAAACGATTCAAACGGATCTTGACGAAGGTTAAAAATGATAGGAAATTTTAACTTTTTATAAGTGTCATAATAGTTTTCGCTGGTTTCAAAATGCAACTTCCATTGGTTCATTCGAACGGCACGTAGTGTTGACTCATGGTAATACAGGAAATTATTACGCTTACTTTCTGCTGATTTTCCAGTCCAGTAATCTAGGTTATTAATCCCATCAATATATTGTTTACGGTCATTTTTCATTTCCTCTACAACATTTGGATCACCCGCAATGGTCGCCAAAGTAGTGAAAAGATCCATATTGGCTTGAATACCAGTTTTCACTTGCCCAGCAGGTATATGCCCCGGCCAACGGATCATTGTTGGCACACGAACACCACCCTCATAGGTGGTCATTTTCTCACCACGGAACGGCGTGGTTCCACCATGATTTTTGGCACTGTGCTCAGGCCCATTATCAGAAGTATAAATAATGATGGTGTTATCTAATACACCCATCTTTTTCATATCATCTAATAGCTTACCTACTTGCATGTCATGTTCAATCATGCCGCTACCATACATATCTTCTTCTGAAGTTGCCTTAGCTGCTAGATAACGATGCGACTCTCGTAAGCGTGTATACATGTGCATACGGCTTGGATTTAACCACACGAAAAATGGTTTATCGGCATTTTTACTGCGCTTCATAAAGTCAGTACTGGCTGCGATGAACTCATCATCCACCGTTTCCATTCGCTTACTGGAAAGTGCCCCAGTATCTTCACATTTTTGCTTACCCATTTTCCCAAACCGTGGATCTGTGGTTTCATCCTCTGTGCTTGTTGCATAACAATGCAGAACACCACGTGTACCAAATTTTTTACGGAATTCAGGGTCTTTTGGATAATCTACTTGTTCAAAAGTATCTTCAGTATTGAGGTGATATAAATTACCGTAGAACTCATCAAAGCCATGCACTGTCGGTAAATGTTCGTTACGGTCACCCAAGTGGTTTTTACCAAACTGACCATTCATATAACCTAAAGGCTTAAGAACCTCAGCAAGCGTTGGTGTTGCAGCTTGAATACCTAAAGGTGAACCAGGACGCCCTACCGTGGTGAGACCTGAACGAATTGGATATTGTCCTGTAATAAAGGCTGCACGGCCTGCAGTTGAACTTGGCTGTGCATAATGATCGGTAAACATAATGCCTTCTTTGGCAATTCGATCAATATTTGGGGTGTTATAGCCCATCGTGCCATGACTGTAAGCACTCACGTTTTCCCACCCAACATCATCAGACATAATCACCAAGATATTTGGAGGCTTTGCCATAACAGCCGTTGATAGTAACGCTCCAGCAGCCAACGCGATAGAACGTGAAATAGTTTTTTTACGCATGTGTTTTCCTTAACAGATTATTGAAACTTAAAACCTATCTGCAAACAGCCACATTTAAGCAACTGTTTGATTATTCATTATTTGCGGGTCAATCCTGCCCGGCATTACAACAATTCTTTTAATGTGGTTGTAAACGTCTCGCGATTTCATGCTTGGATGAAGTTGCGGTATGAAAAAATTTCTTTAACCCTGAGCAAAGATAATGCAAGCCCACCTCTCCATCTGGCGTCTTTAAAAAGCGATCTTTCGGACAATCTCCCCAACACAATTGAAGATAAGGACATTGCTTGCAATATTCGGGGAGAGTGCTGGATTTGGCGTAGGCGAATTTTTTCTGTCGTTCTGAAAAAACTAAATCCCCTTGATGAATGTCATGAATATTGCCGAGCTTATATTCTGGATAGACAAAGTGATCACAGGAAAATAAATCACCATTGTGCTCCACTGCGAGTGACTTCCCGCAAATCTGGCCAGATACACATTTTTGTGCGCCATATCCAAACATCATCGAAATCACATTCTCAAATTGATCGATAAACACTTGTCCAAAGTCTTGAGCAAACCACTCCTTCCATACAGTAGATAAGAAGCTCCCCCAATCATCCGCTGCAATCGACCAGTCGGTTACTACGGAATCAGTAGTTCCGGGTTGTGCTGCTGTACTGCCTAGTTTCGGTAAATCGGCTGGATTCCAGTGTCCTGGCGCTGTTTGTTGGAACTGCGCACTTTCCATGCCTGGAATAAACTGAATCATGTAAGGTTTAACCTGATCACGCAGGAAGCGGTACACATCGAGCGGTCGTTTGCTGTTATCGCGATTGACCACACATAATGCGTTAAAGCGTATTTGGTATTGATGCAGTAGTTGCGCAGCATGCATCACTTTGGCATGGGTAGGTTTACCACCTTTGTTATAACGATGGATGTCGTGCAAATCGGCTGGACCATCAATGGATAAGCCAACAAGATAATCATGCTTTTTTAAAAAGGCACACCAGTGTTCATCGAGTAAAATACCGTTGGTTTGTAAGTCATTTTCAATGCGTTGATTGGGTTTCTTATATTTATGTTGTAGTGCCGTCACGCGTTTGAAAAAATCCAACCCCATCAAGGTCGGCTCACCGCCCTGCCAACTAAAGACAATTTCATCCCCAGTTTGTGCTTCAATATATTGCTTAATATGAAGCTCTAGCATTGACTCCGTCATGCGCGGAGTTTTCGGTTGATGCAACATATCTTGCTTATGCAAATAGAAGCAATAACTACAGTCCAAGTTACACTGTGCGCCAGAGGGCTTGACCATCACGTGATAGCGATATGTTTGTCCCTGCACTTGCAGGCTTTTTAAAGGCGGCGATTCAGCTTGTATAGGTATCATTCGCATTTTTTAGAGTCCTCATTTTTTCAGCGTTCAGGCACTAATTCGCAACTGTACAAAACCATGTGCACAAGTCATTCTGTGAAAAGATATTAGCGAGTTTCATTCCATTCACTGCATGTAGTCTGCTAAAGACCCAAGCCTTTGGTATTTTGAATGGATTAACCCAAGTGACTGTTGCCGCTACACATGCAACAGGAAGGCTGCTATAAGATGACCTTGCGGATATTTTGATAATTCCAATGTTTTATAATTCATTCTCTTCTTGTCCCTAAGCTTAATTTTCATCAGCAAAGCTACTGTGTAAGAGTAAAAATCAACAGCCAATTCCAATTTTGGCATACTGAAAAATACTGACCCATCTCACATAGTTGCATCGCTTGGTAGAGCACGTTATCAAACTTTGAAAATAGAAAAACCACTCAAAAGAATGGTAATTGCATTTTTATGCTCTCTTTTTATTAAAGCATTCTTCGGATTCAGATCATGTTCTAAAACTTATTATTCTTTAGTGTGTATTTGAAAAAATGCCTTTTCCTATACTTGCGAATACAGACCTATCGTCGTCTGGAATTTTTGCTGAAAAAGGATTTTGTTGCACAAAGATTTAAAAAAATACCCCTAAGCAACTCAAATTTAAGTGACAACTTGGGTATGAGATCGGTCTTAAAATGGCTATACGGGCATGTACCTCGTTGACCTAGCTTTGAAGGTTCCTAGCACTGAGTTTATCGCCTAGTAATTTGATGCAATGCATCTTGGTTTCGACCAAACTACGACGATGATAGCCTGACCATTTTTCCAAATCAGTTTTCCTAGGCGTTTAACTATTTTCAATAATTCATTTCTTTCTAAAGATTCTAATTTTTTGTCTTTCCATGGTTTTGCATTTTTTCTTGGCAGAATCACTGCATGTGCTTGACGATCTGAGATCACTCGTCTGCAGCATTTAGTGTCATAGGCTCCATCGGTATAGACAGAATCTATTCGCTCATCAAGTGGTATTTAACCAAGTAAATCACCGAGTACCTGGAATCACTGATATTGTTCGTTGTGAGCTGAACTGCAAGTATTTGCAGCGTTCCAGCATCTATAACAATGTGAAGCTTACGCCATTGGCGACGATATTCAGGCTGATGTTTCTTCCTTTTCCATTCACCTTCACCTAAAAACTTTAAGCCAGTAGAGTCCACGGGCAAGTGAAGTCCATTACTACTTTTTTGATAGCGAATTGCAATATCAATATGCTTCTGTCTTCTACACAGCTTGGAATAATCTGGTGCTGTCCAATCTAATCCACTAAGTTTAATGAGGCTCTGAACAAATCCTGTGACTATGCGTAAAGAGAGTAGAAATAGCGATTTGATTATTAAACAGCACTGAATCTCGGCATCGGCATAAGTTTGATTTCGACCCTGCTTGCCTTGTGGTTGAGCATACCATTGAGTCGTTGGGCCAAACCAAATGAAGATGTTTCCTCTATTTATTAGTGCTCGGTTATACAAGGGCCAATTAGTTGTGCGATAAATTTTAGGTGCAGCCTTCTTCATTTAGAAATTATATTGATGAAGAAGCCCTTAAGAATAGATTTGTGCAACAAAGTCTATTCAGACTAAAATAGCTAAAAAATCAATTACTTTAATTAAACAGCCTAACTAAACCACTTTAAGCATTATGCATCAAATCAATCCAACATTTACAAATAATAAAAAGGCCGCATTTAAGCGGCCTTTTTACATCTAAAATAATATGGTGCAGATTACATCATTCCGCCCATACCACCCATGCCGCCCATATCAGGCATTGCAGGCTTGTCTTCTGGAATGTCAGTAATCATACATTCAGTTGTCAACATTAAACCAGCTACAGATGCAGCATGCTCAAGTGCAGAACGCGTTACTTTCGCTGGGTCAAGGATACCCATTTCTAGCATATCGCCATACTCAGAAGTTGCAGCGTTATAACCAAAGTTACCTTCGCCATTTTTCACAGCGTTAATCACAACTGAAGGTTCATCACCCGCATTCGCAACGATTTGACGAAGTGGTGCTTCAATTGCACGACGTAAAATGTTGATACCTACGTTTTGATCGTCATTCGCACCGTTTACGCCGTCAAGTGCAGCTGCAGCACGTACCAGTGCAACACCACCACCAGCAACCACACCTTCTTCAACCGCAGCACGTGTTGCATGAAGCGCATCGTCTACACGGTCTTTCTTCTCTTTCATTTCAACTTCAGTCGCTGCACCAATTTTAATTACAGCTACACCGCCTGCCAGTTTAGCAACACGTTCTTGAAGTTTTTCTTTGTCGTATTCTGAAGATGATTCTTCAATTTGCGCGCGGATTTGAGTCACACGTTCAGCAATTTGAGCTGCATCACCAGCACCGTCAACAATCACCGTGTTTTCTTTAGATACAGTAATTTTGTGCGCAGTACCTAAGTCTTGAAGAGAAGCTTGCTCTAAAGTCATGCCGACTTCTTCAGAAATCACAGTCGCGCCCGTCAAGATTGCGATATCTTGAAGCATTGCTTTACGACGGTCACCAAAACCTGGCGCTTTAACCGCACATACTTTAATAATGCCGCGCATGTTGTTCACAACAAGTGTCGCTAACGCTTCACCTTCAACATCTTCAGCAATGATAAGAAGTGGTTTGCCAGTTTTAGCAACAGCTTCTAAAACAGTGATCAATTCACGGATGTTGCTGATTTTTTTGTCAACAAGCAAGATAAACGGATTTTCAAGTTCAGCCGTTAATGTATCTTGTTTGTTTGCAAAATACGGGCTGATATAACCACGGTCAAACTGCATACCTTCAACAACGTCCAAAGCATCTTCAAAGCCTGAACCTTCTTCAACGGTAATCACGCCTTCTTTACCTACGCGTTCCATTGCTTGTGCAATGAGTTTACCTACAGTTTCGTCAGAGTTTGCAGAGATTGAACCCACTTGTTCAATCGCTTTAGTATCTGATGCCGGTTTAGCAGTTGCTTTGATTTCAGCAACCAATGCTTTAACAGCAAGGTCAATACCACGTTTCAAGTCCATTGGGTTCATGCCCGCAGTTACAGACTTGATGCCTTCATTTAAAATTGCTTGAGCAAGTACAGTCGCTGTTGTTGTACCGTCACCAGCGATGTCATTAGTTTTAGAAGATACTTCACGAACCAATTGAGCGCCCATGTTCTCAAATTTGTCTTTTAGAGAAATTTCTTTCGCAACAGTTACACCATCTTTTGTGATGTGCGGAGCACCGAAAGAACGGTCGATCACAACGTTACGACCTTTAGGGCCTAAAGTTACTTTTACAGCATCTGCAAGTACGTTTACGCCTGCAATCATTTTTGAGCGAGCTGAATCACCGAATTTTACGTCTTTAGCTGACATGCTAAACTCCAAATATTCTTAAATTTTAATCAATTGTATTGCTTAAACAGCAAATGAGCGTTCTAAATTAACCTTCAAGAACTGCTAAAATATCAGACTCTTTCATCACAAGAAGTTCTTCGCCTTCAACTTTAACTTTAGTGCCTGCATATGCACCAAACAGTACATTGTCGCCCACTTTTACGTCTAAAGCACGAACGCCATTGTCTGTAATTTTGCCATTACCTACTGCAATAATTTCACCTTGAGCTGGCTGTTCAGCAGCAGAAGTACTCAAAATTAAACCACCTGCTGTTTTAGTTTCCTTTTCTACGCGGCGAATCACAACGTTGTCATGTAAAGGACGAATTTTGCTCATTTCTTGCTCCATAGACATTTTCAAAATGCCGTTGTTTACGATGTGAAGATGACTTCTTATTCCTAGGTCATCAACAAAATTTTGATATGACACTTTTGTGGGGATGGAATAAAACGCTTCAAGGGCAAACACAAAATATTTTTATATTTTTGCGCTCTTTTTAAGCAAACCTCATCAAAGTTTAGACACTCGATTCAATCTGAGGTATTTTGCTGCATCAACTCGAAGCGATTGGTTGCAGCGTTAAAGCTCAAATGTTGTACATCAGCATTCGGCAAAATAATATTCAAGCTATTGGGCAGGCCCGCATGTAAACGGTAAGACGTTGCCGTTCCTGCATGAATATCCAGCACCGGATGCGATACCCCAAGTTGATAAATCTGATTTAAATCATAAACGGCAGCGTGGTGTAAATGCCCATGTAACAGTCCATTTAAACCATGTTGGCTCCATTGCTCCAACGCAATACGACCAAGCATTGGGCAGTCTTTCACACCATGACTATGGTCTGGCGGAGTATAAAAAGGCTGATGCGCGGCGATCAGTTTAATTTTGTGCGCTGGTGCTTGCTGTAATTTCAGGTCAATCTCTTGAATTTGGCTCAGTGAAATATGCCCTCGTGTATGGTAGCGCCGACGAATACTATTCACCCCAATGACATAAAAGTGTTCAGTTTCCAACGTGTTTTCCATCCCCCCAAAAAACAGTTGATAACGTGCAAAGGGGCTAAAAAAACGATTCCACACATGGTACAGCGGAATATCATGATTCCCTGGCACCACCAAATACGGCAGCTTCAAACTGTCTAAAAACTGCCGACAAGCATAAAACTGAATAAACCGCGCACGTTGGGTCAAGTCCCCACTGACCACTACGGCTTCAAAAGGATGTTCCTCACATAACTGACGAATGGCCTGCAAACAGACTTCGCGTTCGGTTCCAAAATGTAAATCCGACAAATGTAAAATCATGCGGGAACCATGACATTCAGCGCATGCTTACGTACTGTAATTTTCAGCGGTGGTGTCATCGTGACAATTTCTCCATCTACCGCAACCGTGAGCTTATTGCGCTTTGAATGAACAATCACTTCATCTGCTGCAAAGCTATAGACATCGGAAGCCTGATCCAAATTGCCTTTAATCAGCTGCCATAAGGTCTTGAACAAAGTCCGCTTATCACTTTTTGCTACTACCACGCCAGCCACTTTGCCTGCTTCCGCCGCCTCGGCAATACGTAGTTTCATTTCAGCCAGTTGAAGTTGGTTATTGCCAAAGAAAATCAATGGCGTTTTCACTGGATAGCGTTGTCCATCGACTTCTACTTCAAGTTTTAACTCTTTACGGTCGCGGATGAGAACATCCAATGCTGAGGTATACGCATGCAATGGAAAGCGCCCAAAATGCTTATTAAACTGTTCTCTTTTTTGAATAAATAAAGGATACAGCCCTAAACTGGCATTGTTCAGATAGATATGTTGATTGAGCTGTGCCACATGTACAGAACGTGGCTGCCCTTCACCAATGGCTTTGGCCGCGTCTAATAAATCCAGCGGAATATTCAACACTCGTGCAACATAGTTAAATGTACCTAGAGGCAAGATCCCCATAGGAATATCCGTTCCCATCAATTTAGATGCAACTGCATTTAAAGTTCCATCACCACCTGCAGCAACCACGACCCCTACATTCTCCGCTTGACGATGACGTAGTAAAATATCTTGCATCATCTGATCAAAGTTCATGCACTCACTTAACTCAAATGACTGTATTTCAAAACCCGCAGTACTCAAATCTGCTACCAACTGTTCATACACTTCATCTTTATTTGCAGCATGAAAACCTGATTTTTTATTATAAATAAGTGATAAAGGTTTGAGTTGTTCTGACATTTTGCACCTAAATTTGAAGTAATTGCTCTATTTTTGTCCAAATATTCAACACTTAACAGTTTTGTTATGTAAAATTCAAATGACTACCATTTATTTAATCAATAATAAATCTCAATCACAAAATAAATGCAAGCATATGATTTTAATACTAATATCTTAAATGAATAATCCTCATAAATATAATAAATACACAAAATAAAAGCAAGAAATCCAACCAAACTATTGTTTTTTAATAATTAAAATAAAGAAACTCCATCGAACTGTTCATAATTTAGATACGCCTTTGGTCTTATTTTTTTTATCAAATTATGCTTTAATACAGCCACTTTTTTTTCATCTTTTCATCTCAGCAGTAAATTTTATTGCTGAGATTGTACTTTGTACAAACGTGTACATATTTGAGATAGGCCTCACCATGACCCAAGTGAACGCACCAGAATTCGTTCGTCACCCTAAGCTTATTGCGTGGGTGGAAGAAATTGCAAAATTAACAAAACCAGCGAAAATTGAATGGTGTGACGGCAGCGAAGAAGAATATCAACGTTATATCAACTTGATGATCGCTAACGGCACAATGCAAGCGCTTAACCAAGAAACGCATCCTGGTTCTTATCTTGCTAATTCTGATCCTTCTGACGTTGCTCGTGTTGAAGGTCGTACTTACATCTGCTCTGAAAAACAAGAAGATGCAGGCGCAACAAACAACTGGGAAGAGCCTGCTGAAATGCGTGCTCGCCTAAATGGTTTGTTTGACGGTTCAATGGCAGGTCGTACTTTATATGTAGTACCGTTCTCTATGGGCCCATTAGGTTCTCATATTGCGCATATTGGTATCGAATTAACTGACTCTCCATATGTAGCAGTTAGCATGTCTAAAATGGCTCGCATGGGTAAAGCTGTTTATGACGTTCTTGGTACAGACGGTGAATTTATTCCTTGCGTACATACTGTTGGTGCGCCGCTTGCTGATGGCGAAAAAGATGTTGCATGGCCTTGCAACCCTGAAAAATACATCGTGCATTACCCAGAAACACGTGAAATCTGGTCTTACGGTTCTGGTTACGGCGGTAACGCATTGTTAGGTAAAAAATGCTTAGCTTTACGTATTGCATCGTCTATGGGTCGTCAACAAGGCTGGTTAGCAGAACACATGCTGATCCTAGGTGTAACTAACCCTCAAGGCGAAAAACACTACATCGCAGCGGCATTCCCTTCTGCTTGTGGTAAAACAAACTTCGCGATGTTGATTCCACCAGCAGGCTACGAAGGTTGGAAAATTGAAACTGTAGGTGACGATATTGCTTGGATCAAACCAGGTGAAGACGGTCGCTTATACGCAATCAACCCAGAAGCAGGCTTCTTCGGTGTAGCGCCTGGTACAAATACCAAGACCAACCCGAACTGTATGGCTACACTTCACAAAGACGTGATTTATACCAACGTTGCTGTAACTGACAATGGTGAAGTATGGTGGGAAGGTCTTTCTAAAGAAGCACCT
Source organism: Acinetobacter sp. BWR-L5 (assembly GCF_039655985.1). NCBI lineage: Bacteria > Pseudomonadati > Pseudomonadota > Gammaproteobacteria > Moraxellales > Moraxellaceae > Acinetobacter > Acinetobacter sp. BWR-L5. The sequence continues at coordinate 406,482 of NZ_JAGFEV010000001.1, forward strand.
GCTAACCTGACCAACTGGAAAGGTCAACCCCACACTGGCGCAGAAAAAGCAGCTCATCCAAATGCACGCTTTACTGTTTCAGCGGGTCAATGTCCTTCTATTGATGCTGACTGGGAAAATCCAGCGGGTGTTCCAATCTCAGCGTTTATCTTTGGTGGTCGCCGTGCGGACACAGTGCCTCTAATTTCAGAAGCATTTGACTGGGTAGATGGTGTTTACAAAGCTGCAACTATGGGCTCTGAAACAACTGCTGCTGCTGTTGGTCAACAAGGTATTGTTCGTCGTGACCCATTCGCAATGCTTCCATTTGCGGGTTACAACATGGCGGATTACTTCTCTCACTGGTTAGAGCTTGGTGAAGAGGTAGCAGCAAAAGCTAAAGCTGCGGGCAACAAACTTCCGGGCATCTACAACGTGAACTGGTTCCGTCGTGATGCTGAAGGCAACTTCGTATGGCCTGGTTTCGGTCAAAACATGCGTGTTCTTGAGTGGATCATTGACCGTTGTGAAGGCCGTGCTGATGCAGTTGAAACACCAATTGGTTTAGTTCCAACGTATGAACAGTTGAACTGGACAGGTTCTGACTTCACTAAAGCCCAGTTTGACCTTGTGACTTCTCAAGACAAAGATCAATGGATCAAAGAGCTTGAAAGCCACACTGAACTATTCGACAAACTTGGTGAACGCCTACCAGCTGCACTTAAAGCTCGTCAAAACGAACTTTTAGATGCTGTTAAGCAATCTGCTTAATCTTTAAATTAAGCAAAAAAAAGACCGCGTAAGCGGTCTTTTTTTTAATCTATTTATACTTTTAAAACTTTATAACTCAACAAAATTTATCCAACCAATCGCGACTAAAATAAGTAGCAACAACTTAGCCAGCACTTCATGTTTACTCGATCAAAGACCCCTCCGATTCAACTCAATTTTGAAATCAAAAGCTCAGCAAAGTCGCCAAGGGCACTTATGGCAGCGTGGTTGAACTCTATCCGCGTATTGCTGAACGTGCACAATCAAGTCGGTGTTACGTCGTCATTGACTACAATGCCAGCCAACGCTTTGGCGTATTGTCCGTCCAGTCGTTTGGGGAACGGCTGTAAAATGGAAGACACCTGTAGACTGTAAACAGCTCGGCGGTATCAAAGTTTAAATCTAAAAAAGCCGCAATAGCGGCTTTTTTAATAGAACGGAATCAAATGTAACCTGACACAATCAATACTATGCAGCATCCTCTTGCAGACGACGCAGGTGTAAATCCTGCAAGTAGAGGCCTAAAGCTTGGGTTTCTAGTGCATCAAATTTTAAATACAGCTTAGTCCGGCGTTTTAAAATATCTTCACTGCTGATGGCCCACTCACGTTTCACTACATAATCCACTTCTTGCTGATACAAACCATGGCCAAAAGACTGCCCTAAAGTTTGTATATCTTTGATTTCACCGAGCATATGCCACACTCGACTACCATAACTGTTTGCCCAACGATGCGCTGTTTGAGACTCTAGCCCTTTGATTTCATGCATCAACTCTGCACATAAAACCTCGACTGAACTAAAACCTTCTGCACCTGGGAGTTTTGCCTCAGCCGTCCATTCCGCTTTCATGTGTGGAAAATATCGTTTCAGCTGTAGCAAAGCCGCTTCCGCCAACTTGCGATAAGTCGTTAACTTTCCACCATAAACAGATAACAATGGTGCTTCATCCACAACAGGTTTAGACATCGCCAGTACATAATCACGTGTCACTTTAGAGGCTTGTGTACTTGCATCATCATACAAAGCCCTTACGCCTGCAAAGCTTGAGATTACATCTTCTGGCTGTAATTGAAGCTTGAAATGGTCATTAATCACATCAATCAAATAAGCCTTTTCCTGCTCGGTAATGTGGACATAATTTGCATCACCTTCAAACTCTACGTCCGTGGTACCAATCAGGCTGTATTCATCTAAATAAGGAATTACAAACACAATGCGTTGATCATCATTTTGTAGAATAAACGCATGCGGTTCCGGGTATAAACGCTTCACAATAATATGACTGCCCTGAACCAATCGAATGCCTGCCTTTGGGGTTTTGGACAGTTGCTGTTGAATAAAATCCGTGACCCATGCACCCGTTGCATTAACCAAAGTTCGAGCTTTAATTTGGTAATGTTGTTTTTGATGCTCTAAGGTTAGACACCACACACCCTCCTGCTGAACCGCAGAAACACATCGTGTTTGTGTCCGAATTTGGGCTCCCAGCTCATGTGCTTGAATTGCATTGACTACCACCAAACGAGCATCATCCACAGTACAGTCCGAATATTCAAAACCACGCTTAATGGTGTCTTTTAACGGGCTATCGACATTAAAATGAACAAGCTCCGAGCCCTCTAATGTTTCTCGTTTTGCCAAATAGTCATAGATAAACAAGCCTGAACGAATCAACCACGCAGGACGCAAATAAGGTAAATGCGGCATAATAAAACGCATAGGATGGATCAAATGTGGGGCTTTTTTTAACAGTACTTCACGCTCTAATAGCGCTTCACGCACCAAACGAAATTCTTTTTGTTCGAGATAACGCAATCCACCATGAATGAGCTTGCTACTGGCTGAAGACGTATGACTAGCTAAGTCATCTTTTTCGCAGACGAAAACACTTAAACCGCGCCCTACAGCGTCATTTGCAATGCCCACCCCATTGATGCCCGCGCCCACAACGGCAATATCATAAATGGCATCTGTGTCTTGCATATCCACCTCTCTCGTTGAGTTATTGTGTTATTTTTGTTCTTCACGCTAAACTTAACATCAAAATCCAACCTTGTCATATTCCAAAGCCAGTCAAATCAGAGAAAATTCGTTATTCTAAATAAATTAATAACCGCATCTATTTTTACAATTTAATTTTTAATTTTTACTATTCAGTGAAAAATCGACTAATTTCCAAGCTAAAAAACACTTTCTTTTCTAAAAATCAACATTCACCATAAAATAAAAAAGCACTATAACCCCTTGTATTTTAATTGACTATTCACATATTAAAAAATCACAAGAGTTTGTTTTAGATAAGTAAAATGATAATTTCCCATTAAAATAAAGATATTCATTAGAAAAACTTAACAGCATATAAATCATACCAACTTTTAGACTAAAGTCGAATGAAGTCCAAGGATAAGGGGCGTATAACGAAACTGAATTTTTTGTTTAATCTTAAAATATATTGTTTTAACTTTTTCTACTTAAAAAGTTAAAAGATGTATTTTCCGAACTTCTCCTTGGGAAATTTTTGTGACTGATCTATCTCCCCAAGCTGCTCCAGTAAGCATCGATAAAAAGACCCGCTTAAAATCGATTCTCGGTGGTTCAGCTGGCAACTTAGTTGAATGGTATGACTGGTATGTCTATGCCGCATTTACCTTATATTTCGCGCCACAGTTTTTCCCTGAAGGGGATGACACGGTAAAACTTTTACAAGCTGCTGCTGTCTTTGCACTGGGCTTCCTGATGCGTCCTATTGGCGCGTGGATCATGGGCATTTATGCAGACCGTAAAGGACGTAAATCAGGTCTTACCCTGTCTGTATCTTTAATGTGTGTGGGATCTTTGATTATTGCCTGTGCACCTACCTATGCCAGTGTGGGTATGCTCGCACCTGCCTTATTACTCTTTGCCCGTTTATTACAAGGTTTAAGTGTTGGTGGAGAGTACGGTTCAAGCGCAACCTATTTAACGGAAATGGCTGGTAAAAACCATCGTGGTTTCTTCTCTAGTTTTCAGTATGTGACTCTCATTTCAGGTCAGCTCTTGGCGCTGTGTGTGTTGATCATTTTACAACGCACCATGAGCGAAGCACAGTTATCTGAATGGGGCTGGCGTATTCCCTTCTTCATTGGTGCTGTACTTGCCATTGTGGTGTTCTGGATTCGTCGTGGTTTGGTTGAAACCCAATCTTCAAAAGATGCACAAGAACAGGCTAAAAATGGTGGCCCTAAATCTAGCGCACTTGCTTTATTTACCAAATATCCAAAGCAAGCATTCACTGTGATTATGCTGACAGCGGGTGGAACACTGGCATTCAACACCTTTACCACGTATTTACAAAAATACTTGGTTAACACCTCAGGTTTTGAGAAAACCACAGCAACAGAGATCACCACAGCAGCAATCTTTGTCTTCATGCTATTACAACCTGTGGTGGGCGCCCTGTCTGATAAAATTGGTCGTAAACCAATTATGATCACTTTTGGTGTATTGGGCGTACTGTTCACAATTCCAATTTTCAATGGTCTAGGTTCAACCAGCAGCCCAACAACCGCATTTATGTTATGTATGAGTGGTATGGTGATTGTGACAGGTTATACTGCGATTAATGCAGTAGTTAAAGCAGAGCTCTTCCCAGCGCATATTCGTGCATTAGGGGTTGCCCTACCTTATGCGATTGCTAATACCATCTTTGGTGGCACAGCAGAGCTTGTGGCGTTGAGCTTTAAAAATGCAGGACATGAAAACTACTTCTTTTACTACATCACCTTCATGATTGGCTTATCTCTACTGACTTACATCTTTATGAAAGACACCAAAAAGCACAGCATGATTACCGATCATTGATGCTTAAATTGACTGTGTAAGTTAATAAGCTAAACATAAAAAATGCCTTCTCGAATGAAGGCATTTTTTATGTTTGATCAATTTTTTTGCCGAAACTTGATCGATTGAAATATCGTGAATTACACCTGTGTATGGCATACTAAGAACAAGAATAATGTTAGGAACTTTTTATATGAAAAATACGTATAAACTTTTAGGCTTAAGCTGTATCGTTTTAGCAGTATCTGCATGTCAAAGCACACCTCGCCAGTACAATGGCAATGTTGGCTATCAAATTGAACATCAATCAGCGTCGAGTGCTACCCTTGCTTATACGCTTGCTGCTCGTAAAAATCAGCAACTCGATGAAAATAAATTACAACGTGCTTGCCAAAAAGTTTTAGGTTCACAAAAGAATTATAAATTGGCGATTTTAAGCATTAATGAAATTCCTAATACTGCAGCAGATGTTCCCGAATATGGACGCCAAATTGGTCAAACTCGTGCCACTTTTGGTTTAAGCAATACACCTGACCTACATCAAGGTGAAAACTTTGCAACACGTGAGTCACTTGAAGCACGCCCAAGCACACTCCATGTAGTACGCTATACTTGTTCTTAACAGCGCTTAATATACATAAAAAAGGGCTTAGTGCCCTTTTTGAGTCTCTAAAGTTCGATAAAAACTCACATTACGAAACTCTGGTGACTCATCTAGATCTGGCCAAGTTGTGGCACTACGCTCATCAAGCTTTATGTACTGCGGGTGACTAAAATTTTTAACACGACTATCTGCCACCCAAACCTCAGGTGCAAACTTTAAAAATTCATCTAAAAAGAATCGATTACATTGGTCATATAAAACATCGGCAGCCAATAGAACATCGACCTGTTCAGATTGATACAAGTCATCCAAATACTCTAGCTCTACGTTATTGAGTTCCGCATTGGCACGGCAAGCATCTAAACTAACGGCATCAATATCACAACAAATCACACGTTTTGCACCCGCCATTTTGGCTGCAATCGCCACCACACCTGAACCTGCACCAAAATCCAATACCACCTTATCTCTGACATGATGAGGTTCTGCCAGTAACCACTGTGCCATGGCTAGGCCTGAAGCCCAACAAAAGATCCAATATGGCGTTTCATTCCAAATGCGACGAATGATTTCATCATCCAGTTTATCGGTTGGAAATACGGGAGGAATGAGCCACAGCGAAATAGATGTTTCAGGAAGCTGTTGCGCAAGCAATTCACACTGTGGAATCACTTCATGCAAGGCTTGAAGTAAATGATCTGGGGCTTTGGGGAATTGGAAAGTACAGCTCATGGACATTTTATATTTGTAGAATTTTTTAATAAACGCACAACGGAGTCTTACACATTAAGACGCATGATATGCATAACCTTCGGTTCGACCTACTTTTGTTTCGACAAAAGTAGGCAAAACCATTGCCATTTGCTGAACTCGACTGAAATCATCATTTATTTACTGCTTCGCAGAAACATTTTTATCAAATTTAGTCCGGCCTCGAACAACAGCAAATGACGATGTCACGACTCCCAAACCATCATAAAACTGATTTTAGAGTCTTATAAAAATTAACCTAAAGCTTTCTCAGCCGCTTCAACTGTTTGACGAATTAGTGTCGTAATCGTCATTGGGCCAACACCACCTGGAACAGGTGTGTACGCAGAAGCCACTTCTTCAATACCGACCAATTGAATGTCGCCTACACCACCACCATCACGTGGATGGAAACCAGCATCAACAACCACTGCACCTTGTTTGATCCAATCTTTTTGAATCAATTCTGCCTTACCAACCGCACCCACGATAATATCGGCTTGCTTTACAAAGTCAGCTAAGTTTTGAGTACGTGAGTGACAGATCGTTACGGTTGCATTGGCTTGAAGTAACATCGCAGCCATTGGCTTACCTAAAATTGCAGAACGACCTACAACAACGGCATGCTTTCCAGCAATTTCAATATTGTTTTCTTGCAAAATAGTCATAATGCCGGCAGGCGTCGCAGAGCCATATGCTGCTTCTCCCATGGCCATACGACCAAAACCAAGACACGTTACGCCATCCACATCTTTTGCAAGAGAAATTGCATCAAAACATGCACGCTCATCAATTTGTTCAGGCACTGGATGTTGAAGCAAAATACCGTGAACATCAGGATTTGCATTCAGTTTTTCAATTTCTGCCAACAATTGTTCAGTGGTGGTCTCTTTTGGCAGTTCAACTTTAAGTGAGTCCATACCAACACGACGGCAGGCATTTCCTTTCATACGTACATAAGTTGCAGATGCACCATCGTCACCCACCAAAATAGTCGCAAGAATTGGGGTACGACCTGATTTTGCTTTGAGCGCTTCAACGCGAGTTAACAAGTCAGCTTCAATTTGTTTTGCCAATGCACGACCATCTAAAACTAATGCCACGGCACATCTCCAAGTGTTGATATGAATCAATTTTGCACATAATACATGATAATTTTAAATATTTTTCGCTATATGCTGTTTTTATGCGCATACGAATGAAAGCACTATTGTTTTTTTTTCAGAGCTTGCTAATATACGCATCAACAAGACGCGGCGGGGTGGCAGAGTGGTCATGCAGCGGACTGCAACTCCGTGGACGCCGGTTCGATTCCGACCTCCGCCTCCATCTTGTTAAAGCCCGAGTGGTGAAATCGGTAGACACAGGGGATTTAAAATCCCCCGCCCACAAAGCGTGCCAGTTCGAGTCTGGCCTCGGGCACCATTCTTATACTTCTAAGTATGGTGCATTTAAAGAACCCAGCGTTAAGCTGGTTTTTTTATGCCTACAGAAAAAGCATAATGCAATGCACAAAAAAGAGAGCACATTGACTCTCTTAAAAATAATATCTCATTCGTTTATTACGATAAGGGTGGTAATAAGTAATGTTGCAGATCTTGTTCTAATTTTTCTTGAAAATGAGCTGGCTCAATAATTTTAATGTATGGAATCCAATAACGTACCAAAGGTAAAAGTTGCATTTCATGGCAAATTTGACAATCAATTAATAAACCACCCGATGCATCTTCTAGTACGATTTGTTGCTCTGGCAATAATAGACGTTGCTTAAAATATAAAGCAACTTCAGGTCGAACCGATATTTTCACCGTTTGCTTATGCTTTGCAAACCAAATCCCCTCACTAAGCTCTAATTGGGTCAAAACTTCTAAATGGTGCTCGAAAAGCTCCGACTCATGTACAACCACTTGATCTATTTTACTTAAACGATAAGCACGTAATTCATCAGCTACAGCTGCAGCCAAATACCAACTTCCCTGATGATGAATTAAACGATACGGGTCAACATGGCGCAAACGATCATTATAAATAAAACTGATTTTTTGACGCTTATGAATCGCGCCCGCAAAAACCTGAAAATGTTCAGCAAATTGCTGTGCATTTTCATAATAATAACCTTTGGCAGAGAACACTTGATTCGCACGCTCATCAAGCAGACCACGTAGAAAAGACATATCTAGAGATGGATAGAGCTCACTGATCCCAGAAAGCTGCGCAAAGTTTTGAATGTCTTGTAGCTTAAAGCGTCCAAGATAAACCGGATCTAAGAAGTACTTCTTGGTATATTCATCTTGAAGTAAAGGCAAATACGTATTGAGACGATCAAAATCTCGCTCTATCGTTCGCGTACTCACCTGAAATTCATGTGCTAGTTCTGCAACCCCTAATTGATATCCAGTATTTAATTTAGTCAAAATATTTGCTAAACGCTCCGCAAGGCGTTCATGTGTTGAAGCTTTACGCTTCATATTGCCCTCGCTGCACAATCAATGTTGTGTCTTTATTTATAGTTAAATGCCTAAGCATTATATTCAATATAAGTCACTGAATAATATTAAGTAAAAGACAAACGATTAGCTTTCAAGCTATGTCATGTTTTTATCAACAAAAGTGATCAATGTTTGTTAGATTTCTTCTTCTTTACAGCGGTTTGCTGATGCGCTAATCGCTCTATATAGCGCTCAAAATGAATTAAGGCTTTATACAACTTGTGTAACTCATCAGGTAAAACACTATTATAGATAACCGCCTTATGCAAGCGCTTGAGCGCACGGAAACCATGTGCATGTGTATATGATGTCGATAAAATTTTCATGACAACCCTCTTTTCTGTTTTATTTTTCATTTAAAACCACGTAAATTTGTCAGGTTTAAATTTAGTTGAAAATTTACACCACAGTTTTGACAGGTTGTGTCGAACAGTTATCATTTTTTAATCTTTGTTAAATTATTTTCTATTTTCAGTACATTATTTTTATTTTTTGGCAAAATTTTAGGCAAAAAAAAGCTGACACTAGGTCAGCTCTACTTTTTATACTATAGAAATATTACAGAATTTTTACCACAACTTTACCCACGTGCTCACCCGTATCCATGCACGCATGTGCTGCTTGAATCTGATCGAACTCAAAAGTTTGATAAATCATTGGCAAGCACTCACCTTTGGCCCATAGCGGTGCTACATGATCTTGTAAACCTTGTGCAATCTCCGCTTTCTCAGCGGTATTTCGTGCACGCATGGTCGAGCCTGTAATGGTTAAGCGCTTCATCATAATTTGCCCCAACTTAACCTCTTTGGCTTTTGCACCCCCTAAAAAGGCAATATAAACCAAACGTCCATCGCGGCGGAGCAAGTTCAAATTTTTTTCTAAATACGGTGCACCCACCATATCTAAAATAACATCAACACCCGCATTATCCGTTTTCTCATTGATCAGGTGTTCAAAGTCTTGGGTTTTATAATTGATGGCATCTGTCAAATTTGCAATGGCTTGTACTTTTTCATCGCTACCAACGGTTGCAAAGGTTTTAATGCCCAATGCTTTACATAACATGAGTGCCGTGGTGCCAATACCACTGGTTCCACCATGTACTAACACCACTTCCCCTGCTTTAGCTTTACCCATTTGGAACACATTCGCCCAGACCGTGAAAAAAGTTTCAGGAATAGCCGCCGCTTCCACAAAACTTACATTTTCTGGAATATGTAAAGTTTGACTTTGTGGAACTACACAATACTCGGCATAACCACCACCATTGGTCAAACCACAAACTTTATCACCCAATTTAAACTGTGTAACTTCAGCTCCAATTGCAACGACCTCACCTGCAACCTCAAGTCCTGGCACTTGCGTTACCCCAGGCGGCATTGGATATAAACCCTGACGCTGTAAAATATCTGGACGGTTAATACCAAACGCATGAACCTTAACCAAGACCTCGTCTGCTTTTGCTTCAGGGATAGTCACTGTTTCATATGCCAGCTTATCCACACCACCCGGCTCTGTAATAATGACCTGTTGCATCGTTGTTTGTGACATGATTTATTCCTAACTCTTGCGATATTTTTCAAGTTTCATAGACCTATTTGATCATAGAAATAAATTGAAATGAAGAACACCGTACTTATGTATAGTCTGAAGACTATTTTGCTGCGTGATAGCACTGATCATTGATAAAAAAAGTAAACTGCGACATCAATGCAACTGCACTCGACATCCCTCTCAAACATTACTTAGAACGATTCGGACCAGATGAAAAGCACAGGTATTTAGTTGCGTGGCTGATCAGGCAAAGACACAAACTGCATTAGAAATTTACGAACCAAAGGCAAAAACACCATAATCAGCGGAAATGCAATCAACCAAGATAAGCTCCAGCTTTTGAGCCAAAGGTGGAAGAAATTATGCACTAGGCCTTTATTTAACAGTAAGTTAAAACCAGAAATAGATCCGCTCATCAGACCTGAAAGTAATAAAGGCATTAACCAATTTAAGTGTTTGATATGAATTTTTGGGAGCGTGTTGAACATAATCGACCTGAGTAAATAAAAGTTAGCTTTGGTTTTACGTTTTAACGGTTTGTTTTAAAGCTTTCATAAACTGCCCAAAATGTGGCATAAAATCTTTAAAGAGCGGAAGGTTTTTATGCTCTAGCATCACCTCACTAAAGAGCTTTAAACCAACAGCAAATGATTTCGCTGCTTCATCATCCAGCATTTGACTGTTTTGAATCACCTGTAACACGTTAAAAATATCGTCGTGGTTATAGCTGTTAAAACTCAAAATATCGGTATAGGTCGACGGGTTGCCTTGAGCATCTGCAATGTGTTTAAGTGTGACTTCATAAGCATGTTGTTTCATTCTGTTTTCCTAGAGACGTGCAATATTCACCGCTGCTTGATCAATTTGTTCTGCAATAACACGAATTTGTTCAGCGCTCAGCGCACTATATTGGATCTTGAGCTTTAAGGAAGCTTTGAGGTTTTCCATCGCACGTTTAATGTCAAGATATTGTTCATTATTTTGAATTTTTTTACGCGTATCAAAACGAGATAAGATCTTTTCTACGATCGCTTTTTCAACCTCAAGATGCTTCAAACCCAAGGCCGTTATACGGTATTGCTTGCGTTCAGCACCATCTAACGCGACCTGAACAAACAGTTGCTCCTCCAAATAATTCAAGGTTGGATAGATCGTTCCTGCACTTGGGCAATAGCCCCCACCCACAATTTCACCCACTTCTTTAATAAGGTCATAGCCATATTTAGGCGCGAATGAAATGAGATGTAAGGCTAGAAGTTTCATCTGACCCGCTTCAAATAGGCGCTGTTTACGTAACACTGGCGCTATTTCCAAATGAGTAAAGGATTCAACTTTTTGTGTTCTAGACATATCTAAGATACAACTTTAAATCATTAAGATATATCTTAAACAATTTTTTAATGATTGCAACCTTAAATTCTGAAATAGAACATCAGAATTTATAATCAAATAGGTAAACGTGAAGGATTACTGGATCTTTTTAGATAAGATTGCTGAACAGTTGTAATATCGCTAAAATTTAACCTCTGTTTGCATGCTCACACCCTCAAGCAAACTCTGACAAAACTCCTAAAATTCAGAATTAAATTAAAATGACAGATCAACTTAGAAAAAAATTTGAAAACCTACAACTCAATGCTGGGCAAGGCAAGATCAGTGCATTTCTTTCTGTTTCCTTAGGCTTTTTGGGTATTTTTGCTGCTTTATGTTTTTTATTTCCCACTGTGCTCACCACACCAGAGCTACGCCCGCTATATAGCAAACACTATGATGTTTTCTACTATACCTTACTGTTTGGTATTGTCGTTAGTGCTGGTTTTGGTACTTATAGTGCGATCATTAAACAGAATAAATATGGTTTTTATGGTTTGTGTATCACCATTTTAGCGGCTATTTTAGGCTGTGGGCTGATCAAAGCACCGACATTGCCTGCTCTACCCTTTTATGCAGGTTTTGATTATTTCGTTATTACCTTAATCATCCTTGCTTTGGTTTTCATACCACTTGAAGGATTCTTTGCAAAGAACACTGAACAGAAAATTCTGCGCGTCGGCTGGGTCACAGATATGAAATATTTCATGTTTAGCCATATTGGCATTCAGCTTTTTTCATTTTTAACGGTCATGCCTATTCAGTATTGGATCACGCATATTCCCAATAACCCGATTGTGCCATATGTGCAGGCGCAGCCAATTTGGTTGCAGTTTATTGAGTTATTGATTGTGGTGGACTTCACCACCTATTGGTTACACCGTGCGATGCATGAAGTGAACTTTTTATGGCGCTTTCATGCTATTCACCATTCAACGGAACAAATGGACTGGCTAGCCTCTTCACGCTTACACATCGTTGAAGTGTTAATGACCCGTTTTATTGCAACCTTGCCAATTTTCTTGTTAGGTTTTCATACGTCTGCAGTCTTTGCTTATTTGGTCTTTATTTCTTTCCATGCCATTTTTATTCACTCCAACGTGCGTTTCCGCTTTCCCTATCTGCGCTGGCTGATCGCAACACCTGAGTTTCACCACTGGCATCATTCTTCTGAACAGCCTGCGATTGATAAAAACTATGCTGCCTTTATCCCCCTTTATGATGTGATGTTTAAATCCATTTATATGCCCAATCATTTGGCCAGTGTATATGGCACAGTGGGTTATAAAATTCCAAACAGTTTTGTGAAGCAGTTTACTTGGCCATTTAAACGCTATGTGAATAAACTGAAAAAGCGCTTAAACAAAGATAATGAGACTTCCTAATAAAACCAATCGATTAACAATCTCAATAATTGAAGCTTGTCTAATCCCTCACCAAAATAGAAAACCTGTATCTCCGCAGGTTTTCTTTCATTTTCCAAGCCTTGTAAATCGAACTTAAATTACGCTCGCCCTTTAAATTCTTTGACCATACGATCACTCACGTCTTCTGGATAACACAGTGGCGCAGCGCCACCGACTCGATTGTAAGCACTACGTTTACCACACCGACTTCCATTTCTTGCAGTATTGTAAGGACAAGGACAATTTCCCGAATACGCTTGTATCGATTGTTGAATAATTTTTTGCTTAATCGCTTCATCACTTTGCGTGGCCTGTTTAGCATCAGCAGCAAAAGTTAAAGTTAAACCAATAAATAATAATATTTTTTTCATAATACCCCTCTACAAAAGAGGCATTCTATAGCACTGAATTTTTATTGAAATATCACATTATTTATTTGAATAATATTTATCCATCTAAAATAGAAATAAAAAACCCACCTTACGGTGGGTTCCTTTTCAAATTCGCTCAATCAGTTACAGACGAACCAATTCAACAATTTTATCAGCTAGCTCTTCAACCGCATCTTGAGTGAATGCGACATCTGTACCATCGACAAGGTCAGTCACCACAACCACACCTGTTTCACGTAGTAGTGCAACCTGATCAGCAGTTAGACCTGCTTTCGCAATTGCAACCACACCTTGTTGAATTAACAAGTTTTCAAGTACTTGTGTATTTTCTAGGGCTTTCACAGATACAGTTACCGCAGCAGGTTTTTGACCTAAACGTGCAGCACGGTCTTCCGCTGTGACAGGGTTGCTATGCGCAGACCATTCCACAGACTCTTCCACCATACCCGCACCAATCGTCACGTTGTTTAAACGGTCGATGAAGATAAACGAACCTGTATAACGACTGTCTTGGTAGCGATCAAATACCACAGGCGCATCAAACTCAACCGTGACATTAGCAATCGCGTTCAGCTCAAGACTATCGACTTGTACTTTTTCCAATGTATTCACATTGGTACGGTAGTTAATTGCAGTCACTTTTGCAGGAACAGTTTGCGTGCCCACTTTTAAGTTATACAACTTACCAATCACCAGCGGTTGATCTGCCATCCAAACCACCGTGGCATTGACCGAACGTGAAATTTCTGGCGCAGCTTGATCCGCACGCACAAGTACGTTACCACGCGAAATATCAATTTCGTCATTCAGCGTCAACGTTACGGCTTGACCTGCAACGGCACGCTCTAAGTTCCCATCATAAGTAACGATTTCTTTAACCGTCGACGACTTACCTGATGGTAAAGCCACGATTTTGTCACCTACCGATACATCACCTAGCGCAACCGTACCGCAGAAACCACGGAAGTCGAGGTTTGGACGGTTCACATATTGCACAGGGAAACGGAAATCGTTGGTCACTGAACTGCGGTTAATTTCCACAGACTCAAGCGTACCCATCAACGTTTCACCTGTATACCATGGCGTATTTGGTGATTTATTGACAACGTTATCACCATTCAATGCTGAAATAGGCGTAAAGATAATGTTGTTTGGCTTACGGTCACCCAATTGCGCCACAAAACCTGCATACTCCGTCTGAATTTCATTGAAGCGCGCTTCAGAAAATTCAACCAAGTCCATTTTGTTAATTGCAACAATAATGTTCTTAATGCCCAGTAAGCTTGCAATATAAGTATGACGACGTGTCTGAGTTTGTACACCATAACGCGCATCAATCAAGATAATCGCAAGGTCACAAGTCGACGCACCAGTGGCCATGTTACGCGTGTATTGCTCATGTCCCGGTGTGTCAGCGATGATGAACTTACGTTTCTCAGTTGAAAAATAACGATAAGCCACATCAATGGTAATACCCTGCTCACGTTCAGCTTGTAGACCATCGACAAGGAGTGCTAAGTCAGGTGCATCGCCTGTCGTACCGACTTTTTTAGAGTCACGAGTCACCGCTTGCAATTGATCTTCATAAATCAATTTTGAATCGTAAAGCAAACGACCAATTAAAGTTGACTTACCATCATCGACGTTCCCGCAAGTCAGAAAACGCAATAAGTCTTTATTTTCATGTTGTTTTAGATAGCCCAAGATATCTTGGCTAATCAGTTCTGATTGATGAGACATTGCTCAAAACTCCACATATTCTTTAGAAATCGGTTTTTAATCTTCAAATCTACCTAAATCCTCCTTTGATAAAGGAGGACTTTCCTCCATTTTTTCGGGAGTTCTCCCCTCTTTACTAAAGAGGGGTTAGGGGGAGATTTTAGAAATAACCTTCTTGCTTTTTCTTCTCCATCGAGCCCGCTTCATCATGGTCAATCATACGACCTTGACGTTCAGAGCTGGTTGCAAGCAACATTTCTTGGATAATTTCAGGTAAGGTATTTGCCGTTGACTCTACTGCACCCGTAAGTGGGTAACAACCAAGTGTACGGAAGCGTACCGATTTCATTTGTGGAACTTCGCCTTCTTTTAAAGGCATACGTTCATCATCAACCATAATCAGGGTGCCACTACGCTCAACCACAGGACGTTCTGCAGCTAAGTAAAGTGGAACCAATGGAATGCTTTCCAAGTAGATATATTGCCAAATATCAAGCTCAGTCCAGTTTGATAGTGGGAACACACGAATACTTTCACCTTTGTTCACTTTACCGTTGTAAAGATTCCAAAGTTCAGGACGTTGGTTTTTTGGGTCCCAACGGTGTTTCGAGTCACGGAATGAATAGACACGTTCTTTCGCACGTGATTTTTCTTCATCACGACGTGCACCACCAAATGCCGCATCAAAACCGTATTTATCAAGTGCTTGTTTTAAGCCTTGAGTTTTCATGATGTCGGTATATTTTGAGCTACCATGATCAAATGGGTTAATGCCCGCATTTTTCCCTTCTTTGTTTTGATGTACGATCAAATCAAAGCCATGGGTTTTTGCCATGTTGTCGCGGAAAGCAATCATGTCTTTAAATTTCCAGCCCGTATCTACATGTAGAAGCGGAAATGGAAGCTTGGCAGGATAGAACGCTTTTAGCGCCAGATGCAGCATGACGGCTGAATCCTTACCAATAGAATAAAGCATTACTGGGTTTTCAAACTCAGCAGCTACTTCGCGAATAATATGAATACTCTCAGCTTCAAGCTGTTTAAGATGAGTAAGTCTTTCCTCATTTAATGACATTGACAGCACCAACTCACAAAAATCGTGTACTTATTACACATGTAAAAATATATATTCATTATAAAGATTTAGTTATACACACTATTGCTTGTTTTATTATATTTATATGCAAAAACCTCATATAAAACAAAATTGATAAGATCTATAAGTTTTATTCAATGATCATAAATCCCTAAATACACTCAAATATTACATCAACTTCATTCAAAGTATTCAGCCTTCCACGCTTCGATTCTTTATCTATATTTCTGCTTGGCAATACATTTACAAATACCTAAAGTCGGTTTCATTGAGGTTCTATGTATGTGACTCACCAAACCCGCAACCTAGAAGACTAAAAATAACACTCAATGCAGAACAGCTTGTTGATTTTATATATCAACATGATAGTAAAGAAAGTTCAGCTAATTGCACGAACCATAAAAAACCCGCAATGAATGCGGGTTCTATTACTCTCAAATATTAATAATGAAAAACGCGTTTATCCAAAGGTATTTCTATACCAATCGATGCACCAGCATCATTACCATGTAAATCAGAATCACTGAACCAACCATTAATTTTGATTGGTACAAATGGTCTTAAGTAATGTGACCAAGTTAAATCGATAGCTTTAATATCATCTGTTTCAGGAAAGGCGGCATTGGTAATACGACCAGATTGATTAACCTTTGCAAATAATAATCGACCATTTAGACGGTTCATTGCATCGAATCGAATATCACCACCCAAAGATACCATTTCACCATCTCCACCCATGGCATGGCCTAATGGGAAACCATGTTGGTAATATCCATCTTTATATATAGTATGGTTATATGAAATACCTTGTGCTTCACGATTGGTTCGAGTATCAGCCCATTCTGTATAAAGTTGATATGGCATATTTTTAAAAGATGACGAATAGTCCACACCAGCAAGATACATTTTTTTAGAAGGTAAACCACCAGCCTCATCTTCACCTACATATTGTCCATACAGACTTATAGGCACTCTCAACAACTGCTGAAAATTTAATCGAGCATCAAATCCTGCAACCTGATTAGACGGATCAGGTTCTCCTGTACCACCGTTATCCTTGTTTCCAATCATAGCATCCCAGAATGAGCTAAAACTTTCTGGTCGTCCCTCGCCCCCCCACTGAAAAGCACGTGAAGCGCCTAATTCTAAATAAGGTAAAGGTTGTGCCGTAAGACGTAGACCCACTAATTTAGCATCAGGTACAGCAGAATAGTCATCTAATTGACCTGCAAATGCTTGATATTGCCACGGACCAATCCATGACAACCATTTTGTTTCAAAAGCTGATTGATCTGCACGCTGAGCGGTAAAGCCATAGACTGGGCGGCTCGCATCACCTCGTAAAAGACTCCCATCATGACCTGGCCCCCAATATGTTGGTATCTGACCAGCAATCAACCATTGATTCCACAATTTTCCAGCTATGTAAGATCCTTCAACATTCACATCATGGCCATTATCAATTTGTGGGTCTTTTTCTCCATTCACTCTAAGGCGAACATCCCAATTTTCACCACCGGCATTAAATTCCAAACCTGCTTGGTACTGTGCCTTTTCTTGATCACCAAAAGCTTGCGGAATTTGTTTTTGATCACTCTCAGCAAATAAACGTGCTTTAAACATCGCGTTCTCACGATCGAGATGAGCTCGCACTGACTCAATAACTTTTTGCTGAGCAGGAGTCGCAACTTTAGCCTGAGACAATACTCTTTGAATTTCATCACCGCTCATTGGCCATGTAGATGTGCTAATTTGAATCACACCCTGCTGATTTAACCAGTTTAGATCTGTTCTTAAATTTTGATCATTTAAAACGAGACCTTGAGCAAAGATACTCGTTGTTGCACCCATTAGCACAGCGATTGCAAGTGTTTTTTTTAGAAACATTCCGTTTTATTCTCAGGACTTAAAGCTTAGTGTTACCTTATTTTTTTTATCTCTTTTTTACAAGCTTTTCTATTTAGTAATGTTGTAAATATCAAAAAAAACCCGCAATGAATGCGGGCTTTTTATGTTCAGATCAAACTTAGTTTTTATGACGCATGTGTGGGAACAGAATCACATCACGAATACTTGCTGCATTAGCGAATAACATAACTAAACGGTCAATACCGATACCCTCACCCGCTGTCGGCGGTAAACCATACTCAAGTGCTTCAACAAAGTCTGCATCGTAGTGCATTGCTTCGTCATCACCTGCGTCTTTTTCTGAAACCTGAGCTTGGAAACGTTCAGCTTGGTCAATCGGGTCATTCAACTCTGAGAAACCATTCGCAAGCTCGCGACCACCAATAAAGAACTCAAAACGGTCAGTAATGTGTGGGTTATGATCATTACGACGTGCCAATGGCGATGTTTCAGCTGGATATTCTGTAATGAAAGTCGGTTGACGTAGCTGAGTTTCAACAGTTTCTTCAAATACGATGGTTTGAAGTTTGCCCAGACCAAAACCTGGTTTTACCTGTTCTTTCAGCTCTTCTTGCACAAATTTAGCCAAGAATTCACGGTCATTGACATTTTCAGGCGTGAACTGCGGGTTATGTGCAAGAATGGCATCAAACATTGAAATTTTCTTGAATGGACCTTTGAAGCTATAAACTTCTTCACCATAAGGCACATCGGTTGAACCCAAGATGTCCAGCGCTAAGCGTTCAAGCATATTTTCGGTAAGTTCCATCAAGTCTTTATAGTCTGCATAAGCTTGATAGAATTCAATCATAGTGAATTCTGGATTGTGACGCGTCGAAACACCTTCGTTACGGAAGTTACGGTTAATTTCAAACACACGCTCAAAACCACCAACAACCAAACGCTTTAAGTAAAGCTCAGGCGCGATACGTAAGAAAAGTGGCATATCCAAAGCATTATGATGCGTTTCAAATGGACGCGCTGATGCACCACCCGGAATCACATGCATCATCGGTGTTTCTACTTCCATGAAGCGCTGTTCAGTTAAGAATGCACGAATGCCTGACACCACTTTGGCACGGATTTCAAAAGTCTTACGTGTTTCTTCGTTCACAATCAGGTCAAGATAACGCTTACGATATTTAACTTCAGTATCGTTTAGACCATGAAATTTATCTGGAAGTGGACGAAGCGACTTGGTTAAAAGCTCAAAGTGTTCAATATGTACATAAAGGTCACCCTTACCTGAACGACCAATATAACCTTTCACCGCGATAATATCGCCAAGATCTAAGCTCTTAATAGTTTCTAAGGTTTCTGGTGCTAACTCTTTACGCGCTACATATAATTGGATACGACCCGTCATATCTTGGATCACGATGAATGAACCACGGTTCAACATCACACGACCCGCTACAGACACATAAACATGCTCTGCTGCTTCAATTTCTTCTTTGCTTTTGTCTGCAAATTGATCTTGTAAGTCTTGCGCATAATGTTCACGTTTAAAGGTGTTTGGCCATGGGCTAGTGCCCGCTTGTTTGGCTTGATCTTCAATCTGCTTTAACTTGGCATGACGCTGTGCAATTAAATCGTTTTCGGAAATGGCTTGTTCAGAAGTCGATTGAGCGTTTTGTTGCGTCATCTCTGCCTCGTATATGTATTAAAAAACGGAAGTTGCATAGCATAGCAGAATTCCAAACGAATGAGCATCATCAAAAACCGCACGGTATATAAAAAAGTATACATCCTGTTTATTTCAGAGCTAAGACACCCACAGTATAAAAGGTTTGTCTATTTCTTAGACCAAAAGCTAACTTCATTTCACGGTTAATCCCTCTACAATGGATGTTATAAATCGTGGAAAAGTAAACTTTTCTCCACTCATAAAATAATTTAGTTTTTTAATTGAATGATAAATCATGAGCAGATGCGAATCTAAAATTTTGTTTTTGCATGGATTAGACTCCTCGCGAGAGTCCACTAAATTCCATGCCATTGATGCAAAGCAGAAATTTTGTATCGATATCGATTATCGCTATCTCAATTTTTCTACCGTAGCCAGTTTCTACGACGATATTATTGAAAAAATAAAACCTGAAATTATTGTTGGACATTGTATTGGTGCGTATTGGGCATTGAAAATGTCACTGCTACATCAAATTCCATGTGTGATTGCCAACCCACGCTTAGCCCCTGACTTTCGCGATGATTACCCAAGCATTAATGATACTGACTTAGACCACAATGTACCGCAAGTGGCCTACTTGGAGCTGGGAGATGAATTAATTGATATGTATGCAGCACAGGAAATTTTAGAAAATTATATGTTGATTCAAGCGGTTGAAGGTGGACATCACCGACTACTTAAACCTGAAAATATTAATCAACTGATTGAACATCTAGAACAACAATATTTATATAAATAAAAAAAGCCTTGGATGTCCCAAGGCTTTTTAATGTGCTTATGCAGCAACAGATTCTGGTTTCGATTTGTCATCTAATACTGACCAAATCTTTAAACCTAAGTCAGCATGAAAATCAGGCAAATCAAGAAAAATACTAGCACCGAGCACTTCATGATTACATTTTGCCACCAGCTGATTAACGGCTTTTAATGTCCCACCTGTCGCTAAAACGTCATCTACAATAATCACTTTTTGCGATGGGGTATTGGCTGCCATTTCTAAGCGGTCTAAACCATATTCCAAACTATAACCCACGCCCACCACTGGTGGTGGCAGCTTGCCCGCTTTACGCACCAACAATAAACCTTTACCTAAACGCTGTGCCAATAAGCTCGCAAGTACAAAGCCACGCGCTTCTACAGCAACAAAACTGTCTACTTCCGCCAACTGTTCAGCAGGAATACTTGCAATTAACGCATCGGTTAAAGGCTCAATATTGCTCATAAACAATGGTGTTAAATCGAAGAAGCAAATCCCAGGTTTTGGAAAATCTTGGACCGTACGAATGTGCGACCACAACGTTGTAGACAAGTTGTTCATAGGAGATCAATAAAATTTGAAAAGGAATAGATGAATTTTACAGCTTTATCTGTTAAAAAAACAGTCAAGCACTGGCTATGCAGCCGACTGAACAATCCAAATTTTTATGTAAGTTATTGTTTTCAATTAAATCATTTATTTAATAAATATTAGGTATAGATGTACTCAATATTAAAATAGCAATTTAACTTTGAGTTTACAGCACGACCTTAGTCTATACATCAATAATTTTATAAGGCTAGCTGACTGAAAAAACGCATCTTTTTTAGATGTAATTATCTATAACCTTCACACATTCGCAAAACGCGATCTGGTTTTAAATGATACGTTTTGTCCTGATCATCGCTTTTAGCAGATAGATTCAATCATTAAACTCCGATATTTACTTTACATTCGTATTAGAACTGCGTAAAAATTTAGATTAGCGAAGTATGCTAACCACTCAGATGAGTAGCAGCTTGCGTAATGGATTATTTTGCTGAACCCTTTCTTGTTCAGCGTTTTGGAGAGTCAAATGAAGAAGTATCAATGCATCGTTTGTGGATGGATTTATGACGAAGCAGAAGGTTGGCCACAAGATGGCATCGTAGCGGGAACAAAATGGGACGATATCCCTGACGATTGGACTTGCCCAGATTGTGGCGTGTCAAAAATCGATTTTGAAATGGTTGAAATCTAATTCATAGTGTTAAAGACCATGCAGCATGGTCTTTTTTTACGTCTTTAAAATAATCTCTGGAGAACCTTATGCATCCCATCGTCATCATTGGCTCAGGTATGGCAGGCTATGCTGTAGCACGTGAATTTCGCAAGCTGAACCCTGAACAAGAGCTGCTTATGCTATGTGCAGATGATGCGACTAATTATGCCAAACCAACATTGTCCAATGCCTTTGTTGCCAACAAAGCGCCTGAACAGATTGCTTTGGGTGATGCAGAGAAAATGGCAACACAACTGAAAATGCAAATTGCCACGCATACTTGGGTGAAAGAGATTCATGCTGAACAGCAGCAGTTAACCGTTATTAAAGATGGCGCTGAATCTACACAGCCCTACTCTCAATTGGTTTTAGCGGTAGGTGCAAACCCAATTCGCTTAGCCATTGCGGGCGATGGAAGCAATAACATTCAAGTTGTAAACAATCTAGACGACTATAAAACCTTCCGTGCAGAACTTGATAAGCGTGCAGACAAACGCGTAGTCATTTTAGGTGCTGGTCTCATCGGCTGTGAATTTGCCAATGATTTACAACATACAGGCCATCAAGCCACCGTTATCGACTTGGCAAACCAGCCTTTGGGCCGTTTATTGCCAGCGCATGTTTCAACTGCCTTTAAAGAAAACCTTGAGGCAACGGGTATTCATTTTGTCCTTGGCACCACAGTTGAAAAAGTGTCTAAAATTGAAAATGGTGACTATGTTGTGACCTTGGCCAACGGTCAGTCTTTAGTTGCCGATGTTGTTTTATCTGCAATTGGCTTACAACCAAGCATTTCCCTTGCAAAAGAGGCAGATATTCAAACCAGTCGTGGCATTTTGACCAATACACAACTTGAGACCAATCAGCCGCATATCTACGCGGTCGGAGATTGTGCTGAAGTCAATGGACTCTTGCTACCTTATGTCATGCCAATTATGCAGCAAGCACGCGCTTTAGCGAAAACCTTAAATGGCGAGACCACTGCGGTGCATTACCCTGCTATGCCTGTAGCAGTTAAAACACCCGCTGCACCGCTCACTGTTTTACCTGCACCAATTGATGCAGAGGTGAACTGGGAAACTGAGGAATTAGACGATGGCATGATTGCCAAAGCCCTAGACAGTCAAGGTACACTTCGCGGCTTCGTACTGCTTGGAGCAACCGCAGCGAAACAACGTTTAGCATTAACAAAACTGGTTCCAGACTTGATTCCAGCACAGGTTTAGAGTTTAAATAAAAGGACATTTATAACAATAGATGTCCTTTATGTGAGGATTACAATAATGAATAGCGCACTCCAATATAATCTTTCACCCTATACCTCTTTCATGCGCGAAACCAAAGTCGACTTAGGCAATGGTATTGAACTCCATGTCGAAATCGGTGGAGAAGACCATCATCCGACCATTGTTTTGATCATGGGCTTAGGAGCACAGCTCTTATTTTGGCCTGATTTCTTCTGTAAATCTCTGATTGATCAAGGTTTTCGTATCATTCGCTTTGATAACCGTGATATTGGCTTATCTTCAAAAATTAAACATCAAGGTCCACGCTTAAACACCCTCAAACTAATGGGGCGTTTTGCTTTAGGTTTAGATAACCGTGGTGCACCTTATGACTTATACGACATGGCTGACGATGTGGCACTACTCTTAGACCGTTTAGGTTTAGATGAAAGCTATGTGATTGGCGCATCCATGGGCGGTATGATTGGGCAAATTCTAGCAGCGCGTCATCCACAAAAAGTCAAAAAGCTCGGCTTAATGTTCACCAGTAACAACCAACCTTTACTACCTCCCCCTTTTCCAAAGCAACTCTTTAGTCTAATTGGTCGACCTGAATCGACCGATGAAGAAGGAATTGTAAGCCATTCTTTGAAAGTGTTTAAGCTTATTGGCTCACCTGATTATCACAATCCAATCGAGTCAATTCAGACTTCTCGCAAATTATATCGCCGAAGTTATTACCCTGCGGGTGTACTTCAACAGTTTTTAGCAATATTATGTACAGGTTCTTTATTGCAACTGGACAAACAGATTCAACAACCGACCCTTGTGGTGCACGGTTCGCGAGACCGTTTACTCCCGCCTAGTCACGGAAAGGCCGTTGCGAAGGCAATTATGGGTGCTAAATTTGAATTAATTGATGGAATGGGGCATGATATCCCACCGCACTTCATTCCAAATCTTAGCGAATTATTTGCACAACACTTTAAATCATAATCATTAGGACACTATGGCTGCATTACCATCCTTAAGACAGCTGTCATATCTCGTTACACTGTCAGAAACGCTGCATTTCACTGAAGCTGCACGCCGTTCATTTGTAACCCAATCGACTTTGTCGGGCGGGATTATGGAGCTTGAACGCCTACTCGGTGGCGTACTTGTAGAGCGTGATCGCCAAAATGTGCGCTTAACTCCTCTAGGCGAGCAAGTCGTTGCTCGTGCTCGTGTTCTACTGGCAGATGCTCAAGACCTGATGCGTTTAAGCCGAGAAATGAGCGAGCCTTTAACTGGTGATTTACATCTAGGTGTTATTCCAACCATTGCGCCATTTATTCTGGCGCAATTGTTAGATGAAGTGCATAAGCAACTCCCTAAAATTCAACTACATTTACACGAAGCGCAAAGTGAGAAAATTGTAGAAAAACTCGAACATGGCAATTTAGACATGGTCGTTTTGGCTCTACCTTTTGATACACGTGGCTTAAAAGTTGCTGAAGTCGCAAAAGAAAGTTTGTTTTTGGTCTGCAATAAATCAGATATTGCAAGCCAAGCCAAATCGCTGGACGACTTAGACCTTTCACGTTTAATGTTGCTTGAAGAAGGCCACTGCTTACGTGACCACACTTTAAGTGCCTGCCCAATTGGTGAGCGTAAAAACGACCATCGTTTAAAAGCGAGTTCTTTACCGACCCTTGTAGAAATGGTATCGGCTGATCTTGGTTTTACCTTATTACCTGAAATCGCAATTCATACCAATATGATTAAAGCGAATCCAGATTTGATGGTCAAACAAATTGAAGCTGCTCCAAGCCGTATCTTGGCTTTGGTGACACGTAAAAGCACCCCGCTACAAAGCGAATTTGATGTTCTATTACAAATCCTGCAAAAAATTACTCAAGATCTGCACTAAGCTTATTTTAGTGCATAAAAAAGGAGTCAAACATGACTCCTTTTTTTTTGTGCCTGAATCTTTTTTAGACCAAAGCACCCCTCTAAAGTTATTTAATCACATCTAGCAAATAACGCTGTGCATTATGCTCGGTTTCGCCTTCAGCTGGCGTCGCACGAAGCCAAGTTCCATCACCCTGTAGTAACCAAGCTTGTTGATTATCCTGCAAATAGGTCAACAACCCTTGCTGATAAATACGTTTTTTCAAAGCTGGATCTTCAATTGGGAAACAGGCCTCAACACGATTAAATAGATTCCGATCCATCCAATCGGCACTCGAACCATAAATACGCGCATCGCCATTATTACTAAAATAGAAAACACGCGTATGTTCTAAGAAACGCCCCACGATCGAACGTACACGAATGTTTTCCGAAAGCCCTGGCAAGCCTGGGCGTAGACAACAAATTGAACGAATAATGAGATCAATTTGTACACCCGCCTGCGATGCCTCATACAGCTTGTTGATCAGTTGCACTTCAGTTAGTGCATTCACTTTCACAATAATCTGCGCTTTCTTACCCGCTTTCGCATTGGCAATTTCATCATCAATAAAATTGATCAGTTGTGCATGGAGCGTAAACGGCGCATGAAGTAGCTTTTTCAGCTTCGCCATTTTCCCCATACCCGTCAGTTCTTGGAAAATACGGTGTACATCTTCACATAGCTCTTTATCGGTCGTGAGCAAGCCATAGTCGGTATAAATTCGTGCATTACCCGCATGGTAGTTACCCGTTCCCAAGTGCACATAACGAACGAGTTTATTATTTTCACGGCGTACCACAAGAATCATTTTGGCATGAGTTTTATAGCCCACAATGCCGTAAACAACCACTGCGCCCGCTTCTTGTAGCACATTTGCTACTTCGATATTTGACTCTTCATCAAAACGCGCACGCAGCTCAATCACCGCGGTAACTTCTTTCCCATTACGTGCTGCTTCTGCTAGGACTTGTACAATTTCAGAGTCTGCACCACTGCGGTAGAGGGTTTGTTTAATCGCCAACACTTGTGGGTCACGTGCTGCTTCACGCAACAAGTTAATCACAGGTGCGAAAGATTCAAACGGATGATGTAGTAAAATATCCTGCTTCTGCATTGCAGAGAACATGCTTTCCGACTTTTTCAACACTTTAGGAATAACAGGAATATGTGCGTCATAACGTAGATGTGGACGTTTAAAATTGGACAATAAACGCGCCAAGTTCACAGGTCCTTCGACTTTATACAACTGCTCCTGATGCAGATCAAATTCATCTAGCAAGTAGTTATAGATATGTTCTGGACAGTTTTGTGTAACTTCTAAACGTACTGCACGTCCGAAACGACGCGAACTCAACTCACCTTTCAGCGCTTTGGCTAAGTCTTCCACATCTTCATTGAGCGCCAAATCGGCATTCCGTGTGACACGGAACTGATAACAGCCAGTTGCTGTCATCCCTGGGAACAAGTCAGAAACATGCTCATGGATAATGGCTGAAAGCATCACATGATGCTCTTTTCCACCTGTGAGTTCATCCGGTAGACGAACCACACGTGGCAATGAACGTGGTGCAGGCACAACGGCCAAATCAATCTGACGACCAAATGCGTCTTTCCCTTCCAAAGTCACAATAAAGTTGAGACTTTTATTCACTAAACGCGGAAATGGATGCGCAGGGTCAAGGCTAATCGGTGTTAAGACAGGTGCGACCTGTTCTTGGAAATATTTCTTCACCCATGAAGACTGTGCAGGCGTCAGTTCCCCACGGCGTAAGAAGCAAATGTCTTCCTCACGCAGTTTTGGCAAAATTTCATCATTGAGAATACGATACTGACGTTCAATTGCAGCATGTGCAGTTTGTGAAATTTGGTCGAGAACTTGGCGTGGGGTTAAGCCATCGGGGCTACGACTTTCATTGCCCAGATCTAACTGTTCCATGACGCCTGCAACACGAATTTCAAAGAACTCATCTAAGTTACGTGAAAAAATCAGTAAGAAATTCATCCGTTCTAACAGCGGATGTAAAGGATCTACGGCTTGTTCCAATACACGTAAATGGAAATCTAATATCGATAACTCACGGTTAATATAGCGATCGTTATACGCGTATTCAGGTTGTAGTATCGGAGATGTGCTTGCTGCCGTATTCATAGCTAACCTTTGATTATTTGAATGCGTTTTATCATGATAAGTATGCTTCAATTTTGTGACAATTTCATAAAAAAAAGCCCATAAATTTGGGCTTTTTCAGATCAATCAAATTAAGGGATATCGCTATAGCGCATATACTTTCGAATCATGCGCTCGCGGTTTTGCAACTTACGGTCATTTTGATGGTCTTGGTAGTATTTCGGATTGGGTAAAATGGCCGCTAAAAAGACCGCCTGCTCTCGGCTTAAGCTACGTGAACTTTTACCAAAGTAGTGTTGGGTTGCAGCTTCGACGCCATAGATATTATCGCCAAACTCCACCGAGTTCAGATATACCTCTAAGATGCGTTCTTTGCTCCACATCCGTTCCATCATCCAAGTTGCAACAGCTTCCTGACCTTTACGAATGAATGAACGCTTGTTATATAAAAATAAGTTTTTGGCCAATTGCTGAGAAATCGTCGAACCGCCCGCAACCACTTTGCCCGTGTCATTATTACGTTCAAGCGCCGCTTGAATCCCATCCCAGTCAAAACCATGATGTTGCATAAATTTGCCATCTTCAGCCGCAACAATGGCTTTTTTCATGTACTCACTGATCTCATCATAATCACGCCATTCATGTTGAATGGGTTTAGATGGCTCAGACCAATAATCAATCCGCATAAACATGGTGGTTTCCACTGGCTTGTAACGCCACCACGCTAGACTTGCAAAAATCCACAACTGTACCAAAAGCACGAAGCTGACAACGACTAACAAACTACGAACAATAAAAGCTTTCATGCCAGTGGCTTACTCCAAAAATCATTTTTATTCATGCTAAGCTTGGGCAAATATAGCAAAATTTTAGCAAGAATAGCATGACCGAGCTTACACCTCCGCAAATCAAAACAAAATTTGACGTACATTTATGGTGGATTACCGCCGTCATTATTGCCGTGAATGTTGGGCTGTTTTTTTGGCAAGTCCTGCATGGCATGGATGTCAGCAATCCAAGTACAGCCGATGCCATACGCTGGGGAGCAGACTATGCACCACTTACCTTCTTGGCTGAACCGATGCGTTTATTGAGCAGTATGTTCTTTCATTTTGGCTTGGTTCACCTCATGTTGAACATGTGGGCGTTGTATATTTTTGGCAGTGTGTTGGAGCAAATGTTTGGACGTGTCTATTTTCTTGCGCTATATGTTCTTGCTGGTCTCATGGGTAGCTTGCTCAGTGGTTATATTGCCATTCAAGACAGTTATGAACTAATTCGTGAGGGTTTAGCAAACCCTGAACTCTTGCCGCGTGTCGGTGCAGGGGCTTCAGGTGCGGTCATGGGACTGGGGGCAGCACTGACGGTTCTATCCCTTCTGCCGATGCTCCCACAGCAACGTTTTATTTTAGATAAAAAGACCCTGCTCATCGTGATGGGAATCAACTTAGCCATGGGCTTTATGATTTCAGGTATTAATAATGCCGCACATATTGGCGGCATGTTGATGGGTGCTGTTTTGGCGGCACTTTGGTATCTCTCCCAAAAAACGCAGCAGCGTTGGATTATGCCGCTGAGCCTTGTTTTGGCAGCCTGCGGTTCGTATTGGGTTTACTTACACTGCCAAAACCTTGTGGTCTATATTCAACCCTTATGGTCAGAAGTGTTAATGATGATGCGTCAACAGCTCAATTTCTAAGATTCAACACTTAACGTATTAAGAGATCAATCACGATTGATTGATCTCTCTCAAACTTTGTAAAGGTGGAATATCACTGAGATAACTTAATCGATAACGCCCAATCAGCGCGCAGAGTAAGGTCATGAACAGTGGTAAAATGAGCCAGATTTCCCAGTGTGGCTGAATGGCTAATCCCATGCGATAACATGCGACCGCACTTATTGCTTCAGCAAATAAACAAGAAACCACACCTGCCATAAAACCAATAAAGCCAATTTCTAGACTGAGCATGCTTCTGAGTTTTTGCTTGGAACCACCAAATGAACGTAATAGCGCCACCTCACGTTTGCGCTCATCCATGAGTAAGTTCAGGCACGCAATTAAAACCAGAATACCTGAAATACTCACTAAAACTGCAAGGATCGTGACAATCTGCACCAGCACCGTCACGATGCGCTTAATTTCATCTAAAATTAAACTGACATCAATAAAGACGGTGTTGGAAAATTGTTGAATGATACTGACCAATTTCGCTTTGTCAGACTCGGGTACATAAAAACTACCCAAATAACTGCCCGCATTTTCATCCATAGTTTGGGGCGCAAAAATAAAGAAGAAGTTTGGACTAAAACTTTCCCATTCTACAGTTCTTAAGTTTGCCACTTTGGCGTGAATGACACCCTCTGGTAAGCTAAAGGTCAGTTGATCCCCCACTTTTATCCCAAGCTCTGTTGCGGTATTGGCTTCTACCGAAACTTGTCCTTTTGCTGTGAGTTTTGATGCGCCAGAGACAATCATATTGTCTTTAGGATAACTGTCTGCTTGAGTCAAATTTAATTCGCGGCGCAAGGAATTATTTTGCTTCACCAAATCCGCAGCAAAAGGCTGTCCATTTTTGGCAATCAGTCTACCTCGAATATTCGGATAGAGCGGCGTACTGTTCCAGTGGTTCTGCTCAATTTGTGCTTTTAACTCAGGCATGTCAAAAGGCGGTAAACCATATAGAAACTGATTGGGCGTTCCCGCAGGAATTTGTTGCTGCCAACGTTCTAACAAATCGGTTCGTAGCACAGCTAAGACCGTAATTAAACTGAGCCCCAAAGCCAAAGCGGTAATCTGAAATGCAGTCTGATAAGGCGTACGGACATAAGCAGAAATCGCATTTTTTAAGCCACGGATAAACTTCAAACTCAGCCAGACCACACTGTATAACACTGCACATAGAATGATAATTGCACCAATCACCATGGCTGTCAGTACCATGTTTTCAGTCAGAACGATACTAAACAGCACCAGACTTGCCGTTCCTGCGAGCAGCATCCAAAACATAGACGAAACCGATTTTTCTTGACTGCGAATAACACGTATCGGTGGAGTATTCAAAAGCTCCCAAAAACTCGGTAAGACAAAACCCAGAAGCACTACGGCACTGGTCAACATGGCAATCGGAATCGGCCCGAGCAGCATATCCCACGCTGAAAACGCAATACTTAAGTGTGGAATCAGTTGTAACATCAACTGTAACAAGCCATAACCCAGCCCGACACCCACGACACTCCCGACCAGCATGGCAAGTAAGAACACCACACCCAACAAGCTGAGATAAGCCCAGAGAATTTGTGACTTCGCCGCCCCCATACAACGCAATAGCGCAATGTGGTCTTGGTTTTGTTGTACAAAGCGCTGACTGGTCAGAGCAATCGCAATTCCACACAGCAAAATTGTTAAAATATTCGCCAACTGCAAAAAAGTGTCCAAATTTGCAATTGGTTTCATTAAGCGGGTATTACCCTCACTGGCATTGCGTAAGCGTAAGCTGTTTTGTGGTTCTTCCGCATTAGGACTTTGAGCTGCCGCATCTACGTCCATAGGTGCTGCATTTTGCTTCTTAAAATTTGCTTCAAACTGCTGAGTATTTTGTGCTGTACCTGCCATCAGTAAACGATAGTCAATCCGACTACCGACTTGTATGGCATTGGTCTTGGCAATATCTGCTTCAGAAATAATCACCGTTGGCGAGAAACCTGAAAAGCCCAACTCTTGATTGGAATCATGCTCAATCAAACCTGTCACCTTGAAAGTACCATCTGCAATATTCAGCTGATCGCCCAGTTTAACCTGTAGCAAATCCTTAGCACGCTGACTCAACCACACTTCATCCGAAGCAATATGCTTCGCCGCAGGCTGAATGCGTAACTCTCCGCGCAGAGGAAAAGCTTGATCGATGGCTTTCACATTGACCATAACAAACTGATCATTGGTATATGCCATCGAACTAAAGACAGTGACTTCGGATTGTTTTAAATTAAGAGCTTTCGCTTGCGCTTTCCATTTCGGATCGAGCTTTTGACTGTCCGTTAAAACCAAATCCCCTGCTAGCATCTCGGCGGCTTGCAGCGCTACGGCATTTTGAATTTGCTCATTACTAAACTTCAGCGCAGTCGTTGCACTGATCGCGAGAATCAACGCAATAATCAATAAATACACACCACTACTTTTAAAACTTTGCTTCAGTAAGGGTTGAAATAAAGAATTCATTTTATCCTCCCGTTCGAGGATGTTCGATCAACTGCCCATCGAGTAATTCAAAATGTCGTTGGCACTGCTCCGCAAGCGTATGATCGTGGGTTACTAAAATCAGGGTCGTACCCAACTCACGGTTCAATTGAAACAATAGTTGCTCAATTTCTCGCGCAGTTTGACTGTCTAAGTTTCCTGTTGGTTCATCGGCAAAGATAATTTTTGGCTCAGCAATCAGCGCACGGGCAATTGCGACGCGCTGCTGCTCCCCACCCGAAAGTACCTTCGGTGTTTGGGTGGCCTGTCGCTCCAATCCAACTTTTTGCAACAAACTCAAAGCGCGTTGCTCCGCTTCAGCGAAGTTAAATGATGCATGAAGCCGTAACGGCAGCATCACATTTTCAACAGCAGTCAGGTGTGGTAGCAGTTGAAAGGACTGAAACACAAAGCCAATATGCTTTAAACGCACCTGTGCACGCTGTTCTTCATTGAGCTTGGAAATACTTTCACCACAAACGATTAACTCACCACCGCTAGCCTGATCTAAAGTCGCCAAAATACCCAGTAAGGTAGATTTTCCTGAACCTGAACGTCCTGTAATTGCGACTTGTTCACCTGCTAATATGCTCAGACTCAAATCTGAGAAAATGGTCAGTTCTTTTTGCGGAAGTTTAATCTTTTGTGTCAGTTGCTGGGCAGAAATAATCACTTGTGGCATGATGCTTACATCACTATGAACTTGGGTCATAACATCCCTATATGCAAATATTCGTGCAAAATCGCAAATTTAAAAAACGTATCAGTTCATACTTGGTTTTGCTTGCACTGTGCCTAAGCCCCACTTGGGTTTTTGCAAAAACCGTGATGGTTTTAGGAGATAGCATTAGTGCAGGTTATGGCATAGAACCACAGCAAGCATGGGTAAATTTACT
Organism: Acinetobacter sp. BWR-L5; assembly: GCF_039655985.1. Lineage (NCBI taxonomy): Bacteria > Pseudomonadati > Pseudomonadota > Gammaproteobacteria > Moraxellales > Moraxellaceae > Acinetobacter > Acinetobacter sp. BWR-L5. The sequence goes on from NZ_JAGFEV010000001.1 coordinate 438,474, forward strand.
GCAAAAACGGTTAGACCAACAGTATCCGAAACAACACAAAGTGGTCAATGCCAGTGTGAGTGGTGAAACCACCAGTGGCGCTTTGGCTCGTTTACCCAAACTGTTACAAACGCATAAGCCAAATGTGGTGGTGATTGAGCTTGGCGGGAATGATGGACTGCGGGGCCAGCCACCTCAGATGATTCAAAAAAATTTAGCGCAATTGATTCAACAGAGTCAAAAAGCCAATGCCACTGTGGTTGTCTTGGGGATGAAAATGCCACCAAACTATGGCACAGCCTATAGCAAGGCATTTGAAAATAATTACAAAGTGGTCAGTCAACAATACAAAGTTAAATTGCTGCCCTTCTTTTTGGAAGGTGTAGCGGGAAATAAAAGCTTGATGCAAAAAGATTTGGTCCATCCAAATAGCAAGGCACAGCCTATTTTATTAAATTTAGCTTATCCCTATATAAAAGGCGCTTTATAAAGCGCCTTTTATTCTGATCATATCCGCTGATCAGAAGTCAAAAAAAACCACTTCACCACTTTCAAGTGAGTACTCAGCGCCAACCACTTGTAACTTGCCTTTAGCAATCAAGCTTTCAAGCACAGCTGAGCCATGACGTAACTGATTTACAGAGGCAAATACATTTGAACGCACCGCGTGTTTAGACAGTTTGCATAAGTCATGTTTCAGTTCAGTTTGCATCAAGGTTTCAACCGAAGGACGTACACGGTTTACAATCGACATCAAGTTTGCAGAAGGTGGGCTATCTGGGTTCATCAGAGTGTCAATGGTGGCTTGAATCGCGCCACAGTGGCTATGACCAAGTACCACAACTACCGCACAATCATAACGCTCAGCAGCAAACTCAACACTGCCAACCTGTGAAGGTGCAACTACATTTCCTGCAACACGAATAACAAACAGATCACCCAAACCTTGGTCAAATACCATTTCTGCAGGCACACGAGAATCAGAACATCCCAGTACAATGGCAAATGGATTTTGGTCTTCCGCCATCTCTGCTCGTGCTTGGTGAGACAATTGCTTATGGTGGGTTGTCTCACCCGCTACAAAACGTTGGTTACCTTGTTTTAGACGGCTTAAAGCTTCTTGAGCTGTTAGCATTCCCTTTCCCACTCGGTTGTTATTAAGTTGGACTAGTTTAATCCCAGCGAAATTGATTGTCACTTGCAAAAAACATAGCGGCTTCTTTTTTTGCTTAATTTTAAATTTGCATTTTATATCAATAAAACCATTACACAGTTCACACTTTATCCAAATGCAGTATATCCTTTCAAATAAATAATTAATGACATTTGCATGAAAGCTATTAGAATCAAACAGACCTGTAAATAAACATAAAAACTATTCAAAATCAGAGCATTTTTATCTTATTCGGTCAGTTTTTTCATTCATCTCCGTTTAAGGATGAACCATGATGATGCGCTCAAAATCCGTCTTGAAACAAAGTCTAAAGGCCGGTCTATTCGCCTTAGCTTTGTCATTTTCTTTCGCCAGCCATGCGGTCGAAAATACCATCATCAAAGACAAACTCAGTTTACAAAGCTACCTTCTACAAGAACGCGTCACCGCCGGCTTAAAAACTAAAACACTTAAAGTGGATGATATCGTTTGGAGCTATAACGAAGGTGGTGCAGTTGATAAACCGACTATTTTGTTGATTCATGGTTTTGCTGGAAATCGGGACAATTGGAACCGTGTGGCACAGTTTCTAACGCCGTATTACCACGTGGTCATCCCTGACCTTCCGACCAATGGCGACACCAAAGTCCCTGATGATTTTGATCTCTCTATGCCAAATGTCACAGAGCGACTCCGACGTTTTGTTGAAGCCATTCATATACAAGATAAGCTGAATGTTGCAGGACATTCTATCGGTGGTTCTATTGCAACCCTATATGCCGCGCAATATCCTTTTGACACGCAAAGTTTGTTTCTATTAAACAGTGCAGGCATTTATAAAAACGCCAACACCAACTATGCCAAAGACCCGCAATATTTAAAGCACTTGATTGTGAGCAAGCCGGGCGATTTAGATGATGTAATGCAACGTGTCATGCAAACCCCAATCAAAATGCCCTATTATTTAAAACGCGCCCAAGAAAAACAGTTAATTACTCAAGCTGAAAAAAACAGTAAAGTGATTGATCAATTGGTGACCTTGAACCGAATTTATACCACAGACTCCTTTGCCCGAGTGACCCGTAACATTGAAGCACCCACCCTCATTTTATGGGGTAAGCAGGACAAAATTATCAATGTCGAAGTGGCGAATGAGCTCAAATCTTTATTGAAACGTGCTGAAGCTCCTGTCATCCTTAACAATGTTGGTCATATGCCACTTTTGGAGGCAGAACAAGCTGTTGCACAGCACTACCTGCCTTTTCTTGCAAAAACACAAAAGTTAAAAAATCCATTGGCTGATAAACTGATTCCACTAAATTAATTTTGTTGAGTACGTATGCAGAAACACCCGATGATTGAGCAGCTCATTGAAGCTCATCTTAATTTTTTAGATCATGAGTTTTCGCAAGCAAGTACCGTACAAAATGAATCCACCCTCTTTTATCACTGGTTTAGAAAACAAACTTTGCAGCAACTGTGGAGCTTTGAAGACATCAATGCGCTGTTGCAAAAACAAATCTTAGCCACACCTGCAACCGATCATCTGATTTCACAAATTGCTGAGCATATCAAGTTTGCTTTGATTCACCCCATCAATGAAACAACAAAAATTGCCGATGTGATTCCTGTACTCACCATCGATAAAATTGCGCAGTATGTCGCGAGTAAAAGTGGGCATCGTCAGCGTCTAATTAAAACTGTGGTAAATAACCCAGCTTTTTCAGCCATGATTACCCAGCTGATTCAACACTCGATTCAAGACTATTTGAACAACTCTGTGATGACTAAACGTGTGCCGGGTGTTTCTAGTTTTATGAAAATGGGCAAGTCCGTACTGGAAACCGTCACAGACTCAAACCTAAATGACACTATTGGGCATTATTTGCAAAAGAACATCTTAAAACTCAGTCAAATGAGCGAACAAGTGTTAAATCAAAACTTTAATGATGAAAAGCTATATCACTTTCAAGCCAACCTCTGGCACAAAATCAAAGATATGCCTTTATCAGTTTTGAAAAATTATATTGAAGTACAGGACTTGCCTCAAACCGTCGCTATGGGTCACGAAATTTGGGAGCATATGCGTCAAACCGACTATCTCCAGCAACAGGTGCATGATGGTGTTTACGCTTGGTATATTCGTAACCAAGAACGGCCTTTTGATTTACTCCTACGTGACTTAAATATCGACGAAGCCTTAGTCCAAAATCAACTTCAAGATTTGTTGAACCCTATTATTCAAGAGCTCATTCGTTCTGATTACTTACGTGATCGAGCACGCTATTATTTAGAACAGTTTTATTATTCTGACCAAGCACAGAGTATTTTAATCCCCTAAATAAAAAGACCCGTTGAAGAAACGGGTCTTTAATTCTTATTTCTATGTATTAGAAATTAGCAACAAAACTTACACCATAGCGACGACCATCTAAAGTTTGCTCGCCATCAGCATTCTGTGCAGTTTCATCTAACACATTATAAACACCAAATTTACCTTTCAAGTTTGGTGCAAATTTATAGTTGAAACCAACATCGAGGAAGTTATATCCAGGAATTGGGTCAGACATACTTGAGCGACCTAAATACGGTGTAGTTTCTCCGCGCACATGTAATCGGCTCCAAATATTCAAAGCATCGGTTAAGTCATGATCTACTGTTACATTAAATACATGTTCAGGCATGCCATTTAAAGGCTGCCCTTTAAATTGACCTGATTTAATTTCTGTATCTGTAAACGTATAATTTGCAGTTAAGGTTGTATATTCAGCTAATTTGGCATCAAATGTCACCTCTACACCACGTAACTCAGCTTTACCAATGTTTTCACGTGTGCTGATAAATGCAAATGGAATACCGTTTTCAGAACATTTCCACGTTGAAACATCATTACGGTTGTAGTCAGCATTACCCGTTGAATCACATTCACGAATTTCTTCAATTCGATCTTTAAACTGAGTTACATAACCTGTAATAGAGGTATTAACGTGATCATTGTTCCAGTAAAAACCTAACTCTGAAGTAACAGTTGATTCTGGTTCTAGGTCTGGATTTGCTTTAATAATTCCTCGACCCGTTGTTGTTGGAGAACCACTTCCTCCTGTCACACTATAGAAGCCGTCAGTCACAGAACGAATATCTGGTTGTTTATAACCTGTAGAAACCCCACCCTTCACGGTAAATTGGTCAGTAAAGTTATAAACACCATAAACTCTCGGAGAAATATTACCTTGATATAGTTCATCATGGTCATAACGGGCCCCAAGCGTTAAATTAAAGCGATCGGTTAAACTCCATGTGTCTTCTAAGAATGCAGCAGCTGACCAACGTGTCAATTCATCAAACTCTGGAACCAACGGATTTCGGTTTGTTGCTCGATCTAACAAACTTTCATCTTTATAATACCCACCAAAAGCCAGTGTATGATTACCTAACAACCAATTCCACTGTGTATTTGCAGTCCATGTTTCTAAATCAATTCCCTTCGTTCCCACGACTGTATTTTCACGATCTGGGTTTTTAGAATTTTCATATTGAATATAAGATTTACTATCCAAATTATCGGTATATCGCCCATTATGCGTTAAGGCATAAACACTACGTATATTTCGACTTGCAGAGTCAGTACCTGTTACCGCAACCGTTTTACCTGCCGTAGCCTCAGACTCTTGCGTGAAGAAATTTGCCTCTACAGCTAAGTCGTGTTGATCATTAAGCACATAAGTTAAACGTGAATTTAAACTTTCCGTTGTATGGCCTGTAAAACCACCTAAATAAGAGTCTTCTTTTCTCTCTAAACGATTTAGACCTAACTGCAAGCCAACTTTATCTTGAATAATCGGCCCTGCTAAATAAACAGAACCATTACGGATGTCTCCAGAATTATTTTTATCCTGAATAGTTGTGCCTAACTCAACATTCCCAGTCCAAACATCCGTCACCTTTTTAGTAATAATATTAATTACACCACCCATTGCATCAGAACCATACAATGTAGATGCTGGACCACGGATAATTTCAATGCGTTCGATAGATGCAACTGGAGGAAGAATGTTTTTCTCCATACCATAGTCATCGCCATTTGGATTAACATCTTTAGAATATTGACGCTTTCCATCGACTAAGAACAAGGTGTAATTCGAAGACATTCCTCGAATACTAACTGTTTGACTTGCATTTTCACCCGTAATGACAACACCCGGAACACTTCTCAAAACATCTGTAATATCGTTATATTCACGCTTATCTAATTCTTCACGGCTAATCACAGTAATTGATGCTGGTGCTTTTGAAACATCCTGCTCATAACCCGTTGCCGATACAACAATCGTCTGTAATTGTGTTGCTTCTTTCTCTTTTGTGGTTTCCACAACGTCATTTGCCATCGCAAATGAACTCATTGCCCCTACAACAGCCAAAGCTAAAGTTGATCTCGTCAGATTTTTACCCATAACGCATACACCCAAATACAAAAAAAGGAGAGATTGTGTAAATTTCGTAGGGCATTTTAACAAACGATAAACATATTGCAATAAATATTGATAATTATTCTCAATTACATTTTAGCTTTAGATAAAATATAACCCCCTAATTTAAGGAGGTTATTTGGTAAAGTGGATTCAAATTTATTTGAAGTACGCGCCTTCAGCCTGCGTATGATCCGTCTGGTCAATCACACGACGTAACTCAGGAATGTGTTGTTGCAGGGTCGTTTCAACACCCTGTTTCAAGGTGACGTCAATTGCTGAACAACCTTGGCAACCACCACCGAATTTCAGTACAGCCGTTAAACCATGTTCTTCATCTTCAACAACTTCAACCAATGCACAGTTACCACCATGCCCTGCTAGACCTGGGTTAATTTCAGACTGAAGAATATATGTAATACGCTCTTCAATCGATGCATCAGGACCAACGCGTGGTACTTTCGAGTTTGGTGCACGGAAAGTTAACTGCCCACCAAAACGGTCTTTGTTGTAATCAATCACTGCATCTAATAGATATGGAATAGACGGTGTATCGATATACGCAGGAAAGTCTGGATAATCTTGACGGTAATCGGTTGGGATCACTTCTTCAGGCGCGCTATATGCCATACAACATTCAGCACGTGGTGTACCCGGATTTTCAACAAATACACGTACAGCAATGCCCGGTGTATTTTGTTTTTCTAATAAATCACGTAAATACTCTTGTGCAGTCGGAGTAATCAATAAGTTTGGAATTTCCTCTGCAACTGCAGTGCTGCTGTTCTCAGTCGACATAACAATCATTTCCTCAAGCTGAAGTTGCTATTTTAACTGAAGATGCGGGGTAATTAAAAAAAATCAACCAAAATTGTCGGATTTATTGTGAAAGTTCATCTTTTCGCTCAATTTAATGGCATTATGACCACAAGATAGTTATATGTAGAACATCTCAGAAATGTTGGATTTACCTTTTAATCATACAGTTACGATCATTATTATTACTGTCATTATTTCTATGGTGGCATTTTCAAATCAGAACGTGATGAACCGTCTGATTTTCTGGCCTCCTGCGATGCAACGTGGACAATACGATCGTTTTATTACACATGGCTTTATTCATGCCGATGGTATGCATCTCCTGTTCAATATGTTCACCTTGTTTTTCTTTGGTAGCATTATTGAAAGTTTTTACCGTCAATACTTCTATGAGTTAGGCTTTATTTTGTTTTATCTGGGTGGTTTAATTTTTGCCATTTTACCAAGTTATTTAAAACATAAAAATGATGTGCGCTGGGCAAGCCTTGGTGCTTCTGGTGCGGTCTCTGCGGTATTGTTCGCTTATGTGTTGTTTGAACCTTGGAAGCTGATTTTTGTATTTTTTATTCCCGTACCTGCGATTATTTTTGCAGTGTTGTACGTGGCATATAGCATCTGGTCAGGTAAAAAAGGCAACTCCAACATCAATCATAGCGCCCATCTTTGGGGAGCTGCTTATGGGGTCATCATGACCTTAATTTTAGAGCCGCGTCTTATCCCACACTTTCTGAACAAATTAACCCAGTTACCTATTTAAAGCCGAACCCCTAGATTGCAAATGGATTGCATCCATACGCATATAGGCTTAGTAACATTTTTTCACAGCAACGGGTGGTCCTGATTTTTACAATAAACATCAGGACAACTATAAACCAAGGAAATTGCGATGAAAATAATGTCTATATTTGCAGCCTTGATGATCAGCCTCAGTTTTACAGCCTGTGCGGTACACACCCCTGAAGGGAGTATCATCGTCGATCCTGATCGTTCTTATTATCCTCATGGCCAAGGCGATTTCTGTCCACCCGGACAGGCCAAAAAAGGTCGCTGCTAAACTCAAAAGCCTTCTGTTCAGAAGGCTTTTTTATTACATATATTTTTACATAAATTTGGCATGAAATGCCAAGCAGGAATTTGATTTGGCATAGATAATGTTTACAACTGTATATAAATAGCAAATGCCAGTGAGATTTCTTGCATGTCCAATCCCTTAGATGGTCTTCAATTTCCAATTTACTCGAAAACACAAAAAGTTAGTACCTCACGTACAGGGAAAGAGATTATTGCAGAGGCCTTAGCCAATGTTGATCACCAAACCTCTGTTACTGCACTTACAGAAAAGAACTGGCGTAAACAATATCCACGCTATTTTAAATCCTTAGTTGAATTTGGGATTCGTAATCAAATTGCACCGATTCAAATGGCACAAGATGGGCTCAACAAAGCACATAATGTGTTTGAGTTTTATCGAGATGGGCAAAAGCATCTCCTCAAAGATGTAATGTCACTTGAAAGCGCACCACTGCATACTATTAAACTCAAAGGCGAAAGTCATGCGACGCCTGAATGGTCAGTGCCTTATAAAGGCCAACAACTCAAAGGGGGTACTTTACTTGCACAAATCCAAACATGGTTAGATGCAGGTGTGATTGAACCAAGCCATGCTGAAGCACTGATTGCTTGTGTAGAACATCCTGAATGGTTTGATTTATCAGATCGCACGATGGTTTTGTTCGGTGCGGCCTCTGAAGCAGGTCCACTCACATGGTTAGCCCAATGGAAAGCCAATATTGTGGCGGTTGATTTACCCAATAGTCGTGTATGGGGCAAAATTTTAGACACTATCCAACACGGCAATGCCACGCTATATGCCCCATCGGTTGAAGCGCTGAGTGCAGAAACACCTGTCGCTGTTTTAAAAGAAAAACTAGGCGCAAACCTACTGACACAAGTACCTGAAATTGCACAATGGTTGGTACAAAACCCACATCAGTTAGATTTGGCTGCGATTGCTTATTTGGATGGTGAAAAACATGTCCGCGTTTCCGTTGCAATGGATGCGATCATGCAATATGTCAGTGCACAAAAAGCAGATACCAGTTTGATGTATATGTGTACACCTACCGATGTCTATGCAGTTCCAGAAGAAGTCATTACCGCATCTGAGCAAAAGTTCAGTGGACGCTCTAAAACACAGCAAGTGATCAGCAAGAGTATTTCAACCCTCAGCGGGCAACTTTTCTTTAAGAAAAACCTACATGACCTCGTCGAATCAGATAATGACAAGTCTTACGGCATCACCGACTGTTTAGTGATTGAGCAAGGGCCAAACTATGCATTGGCTAAACGTATTCAGCAGTGGCGTGCAACGCTTGCTCGCTCGGAAGGTCAACGCGTCAGCATCAATATTGCGCCATCAACCACCACGCATTCTGTCACCAAAAATCCACTGCTCAAAGCCGCATTTAATGGGGCGAGCTTGTTTGATGTTGAAGCCTTTAAGCCAGCAACCACCAATGCCATCATGGCGGCTTTATGGATCCATGATCTGCGCAATCCTGAGTCTGTAGCCAATCCAGAGAACAAACTTGAACATCCTCTAGAGCTGATGATGCATGGTGCCAATCACGGTGGCTTATGGCGTGTCGCTTATTTAGCACGTACCGCACTACCCTTTGCTGCGCTTTATGGTTTTGCCGCAGACAAGCTACCACTCAACAAAGTATTTGCTTTACTGAAAAAGTAGACCTTGAAAACCCGCTTCAAAAATACAGAGCAAAAAAAGCGCTACCTTCGGTAGCGTTTTTTATTATTGGTTTTTACACATCAGATTAAACGAACTGTAGGAACAACCAGAACAAACCACCTGATAAACAGATCGTCGCTGGCAAGGTAAAGATCCAAGCCGAAAGAATGGTTCTCACTGTTGCAAAGTTTAGACCTGACTTATTCGCCACCATGGTCCCTGCTACCGCAGAGTTCAATACGTGTGTGGTCGATACGGGCATACCAAAGCCATCCGCGGCTGCAATCGTGGTCATCGCCACCAATTCTGCTGACATGCCTTGACCATAAGTCATATGGTTTTTACCAATACGCTCACCTACAGTCACGACAATACGCTTCCAACCGACCATCGTACCTAGACCTAAAGCCAATGCCACAGCCACTTTCACCCACGTTGGGATGTACTGTAAGAATGAATCTAAGTTACTACGATATTCTTTTACTGTCTTTTTGCCCGCTTCCGACATCGCTGGCAATTGATTCTCTTTATCCAAACGTTTGAACGCTGTCGTGCTTAAGTACATGTCATTACGTAGTGCAGAAACTTCAGCTTCCGGAATATCTTTAAGATCTCCATAATGACCAACACGCTCACCCAAATGATCTGTCAAACTGGCTAAAGCAGGTACGACTTCTGGGGTCATTTCTTTGGTTTGAATATATTGCGTGATCACCGTACGGGCTTTTTCATCTGCAATATCGTTATGATTCGGATAAATCACAGCCGCAGTTTGATCTGAAAGTTGAGCAAATGACTGAATATGCTGTGAATCTAAATTCTTATTTAAAGAATAAGCCAAAGGCACAATACCAATCAAAATCAGCATGATTAGCCCCATACCTTTTTGACCGTCATTTGAACCGTGCGCAAAACTCACACCTGTACAGGTAAAAATCAAAATGGCACGAATCAAAGGCGGCGGTGGTTTGTTGCCTTCAGGTGGTTGAAACAGTTCCAGTTGTTTCTTAAAGATTTTTTTCACCAATAAGAACAACACTGCTGCAAAAGCAAAACCGATCATAGGTGAAAACAGTAAAGCTTTACCGACTTTAATCACCTGATCCATATCGACGCCCGAAGCACCACTGCCTGAATGCATCAGGTAGTTCATGATGCCCACACCCAAGATCGAACCAATCAAAGTGTGCGAACTTGATGCTGGAATACCCAAGAACCATGTGCCCAAGTTCCACAAAATCGCAGCAATCAACATGGCAAATACCATGGCAAAACCTGCACCTGAGCTGACATTCATAATCAACTCAACGGGCAGCAGCGCAATAATACCGTAAGCCACTGCACCACTTGCGACCATAACCCCAAGGAAGTTACAGAAACCAGCCCACATCACCGCAACAGGCGCAGACAGTGCATTGGTATAAATGACCGTTGCAACCGCATTGGCAGTGTCGTGGAAGCCATTAACAAACTCAAAACCCAAAGCAATGAACAACGCCGTCGCTAAAAGGATTAAAGAGTAAAGATTCAGTGCAGGAACATGCGATAAGTCAGCAGAAAGCTGAAAGCCAATATAAATTAGCGTTGAAATAATGACCGTTAAAAACACCGGCATAAAAAATTTCGGTGTAGGTACGTGCACATTCGTCGACTTGACCTGTGTCACGTGCACCTGATCTTGGACGGGAGGAATATTAGAATTCATGCAGACGGCTAAAGAGGATATCAATATCCCCTATTGTTCAATTTAATTGTGACAATTATATGACAAATGCGTGTCACATGAAGCCAATTTTTTCATAATTGGCTTATTTTAGATCAGCATTAAATCGCTTATAAGCCTTGAATGCACTGTGCTGGCTCAAAATTTAATTTTTCGGTGCGGATTACGCTGAATTATTTTCTTACATTTGGCTGTGCTGTCTGTAACAATCTGCTCCAATCAATATTTTTTCATCTCTAGTTATTCTGATTTATTAACATAGCGGGTCTATATTTCACTTTCGTGAAAACTAAAGCTAAATCAGCCTTTTTTATTTGCCATATAGCCAATACCACTTGAATTAGGCATCAATCAACCTGCTTTTCTGCTAAAATATTGCACGTTTTGAAAACCTGTTTGTGAGTTTTGAATGTCTACACTTGCCACCTTAAAAGCACTTCTTGCCGAGCGCATCCTTATTATCGATGGTGCGATGGGCACCATGATTCAGCGTCACAAGCTCGAAGAAGAAGATTATCGTGGTGAACGCTTTGTAGATTGGGCTTCTGACCTCAAAGGCAACAATGACCTTTTGGTGCTAACTCAGCCACAAATTATCCAAGGCATTCATGAAGCTTACCTCGATGCAGGTGCAGACATTATTGAAACCAATAGCTTTAACGGCACACGTGTTTCGATGTCTGACTACCACATGGAAGACCTCGTTCCAGAGATCAACCGTGAAGCAGCACGTTTAGCGCGTGCAGCATGCGACAAATATTCAACCCCAGATAAACCACGTTTTGTGGCAGGCGTACTTGGCCCAACCTCACGTACTTGTTCAATTTCACCCAATGTAAATGACCCAGCGTTCCGTAACATTACCTTTGATGAACTCAAAGAAAACTATATAGAAGCAACGCATGCCTTAATCGAAGGTGGTGCAGACATCATCTTGATTGAAACCGTGTTCGATACATTGAACTGTAAAGCTGCGATCTTTGCAGTCAAGGAAGTGTTCAAGCAACTTGGTTGTGAACTTCCACTCATGATCTCGGGCACCATTACCGATGCATCAGGTCGTACTCTTACAGGTCAAACCGCAGAAGCGTTCTGGAACTCGGTGCGTCATGGCGATTTACTGTCGATTGGTTTTAACTGTGCGCTCGGTGCGGATGCAATGCGCCCACACGTGAAAACCATTGCGGATGTTGCAGATACCTTTGTTTCTGCCCATCCAAACGCAGGTTTACCAAATGCCTTTGGTGAATATGATGAAACCCCAGAGCAAACCGCAGCCTTCATTAAAGAGTTTGCAGAAAGTGGTTTGATCAACATTACTGGCGGTTGCTGTGGTACCACACCCGATCATATTCGTGCCATTTACAATGCTGTTAAAGACATTCAACCACGTCAGATTCCTGAAACCAGACCTGCCTGTCGTCTCAGTGGTTTAGAACCCTTTAATATTTATGATGATTCATTATTCGTTAACGTCGGTGAACGTACCAACGTTACAGGTTCAAAAAAGTTCTTACGCTTAATCCGTGAAGAAAAGTTTGCCGAAGCGTTGGAAGTAGCTCAGCAACAAGTGGTTGCTGGCGCACAGATCATCGACATTAACATGGATGAAGGAATGCTCGATTCGCAAAATGCGATGGTACATTTCTTAAATCTCGTGGCATCTGAACCTGATATTTCACGCGTGCCCATCATGATTGACTCATCGAAATGGGAAATTATTGAAGCAGGCTTAAAATGTGTACAAGGTAAGCCTGTCGTGAACTCGATTTCCTTAAAAGAAGGTTATGACGAGTTTGTCGAAAAAGCACGTTTATGCCGCCAGTATGGTGCTGCGATTATTGTCATGGCATTTGATGAAACTGGTCAGGCAGATACAGCTGCACGCAAGCGTGAAATATGTAAACGTTCTTATGATGTTTTAGTCAATGATGTTGGCTTCCCTGCCGAAGATATTATTTTTGACCCGAACGTGTTTGCAGTCGCAACAGGGATTGAAGAACATAATAACTATGGCGTCGATTTTATTGAAGCCACAGGTTGGATCAAACAGAACCTACCGCATGCCATGATTTCAGGCGGTGTATCCAACGTATCCTTCTCATTCCGTGGCAATGAACCTGTACGTGAAGCGATTCACTCCGTGTTCCTTTACCATGCCATTAAACAAGGCATGACTATGGGTATCGTCAATGCGGGTCAAATGGCGATTTATGACGATATTCCAAAAGAACTGAAAGATGCGGTTGAAGATGTTGTACTGAACCAAAACCAAGGGGAATCTGGTCAAAACGCCACAGAAAAACTGCTTGAAGTCGCCGAAAAATTCCGTGGTCACAGTGGTGCACAACGCGAAGCTGAAAATCTTGAATGGCGCAATGAAACGGTTGAAAAACGTCTTGAATATGCCTTAGTCAAAGGTATTACGACTTTTATTGATGAAGATACCGAAGAAGCACGCCTCAAAGCAAAACGTCCACTGGATGTGATTGAAGGTGCTTTGATGGATGGCATGAACGTGGTCGGTGACCTATTCGGTTCAGGCAAAATGTTCCTACCTCAAGTAGTCAAATCTGCGCGTGTGATGAAACAAGCTGTAGCTTGGCTGAACCCGTACATCGAAGCTGAAAAAGGCAATGCACAATCTAAAGGCCGTGTGTTGATGGCAACGGTAAAAGGTGACGTACATGATATTGGTAAAAATATCGTGGGCGTGGTCTTGGGTTGTAATGGTTATGACATCGTTGACCTCGGCGTCATGGTACCTGCGGAAAAAATCCTGCAAACGGCAATTGATGAAAAATGTGACATCATCGGCTTATCAGGTTTGATCACGCCATCTTTAGATGAAATGGTCTTTGTTGCCAAAGAAATGCAGCGTAAAGGTTTTGACATTCCTTTATTGATTGGTGGTGCAACCACATCGAAAGCACATACTGCGGTTAAAATTGATCCGCAATATTCAAATGATGCAGTGATTTATGTCGCCGATGCATCGCGTGCAGTCGGTGTGGCAACCACCTTACTATCAAAAGAAATGCGTGGTAATTTTATTGCCGAGCATCGTGCTGAATATGCCAAGATTCGTGAGCGCTTAGCCAATAAGCAGCCGAAAGCAGCCAAACTCAGTTATGCCGAATCGGTTGAAAATGGATTTAAAGTGGCTGCGAATTATGTGCCACCAATTCCAAATACGATGGGTACACACGTCCTCACCAACTACCCACTTGCAACATTGGTGGAATATTTTGACTGGACACCATTCTTTATTTCTTGGAGCTTGGCAGGTAAATTCCCGAAAATCTTAGAAGATGAGATTGTCGGTGAAGCTGCAACGGATTTGTATAATCAAGCACAAGCCATGCTCAAAGATGTGATCGAGAATAACCGTTTCGATGCCCGTGCTGTATTTGGTCTATACCCTGCACAACGTACAGGTGCAGATACTGTCAGCGTGTTTGATGAAACAGCGCAGAAGGTTACGCATACTTTTGAACACTTGCGTCAGCAGTCTGACAAAGTCACAGGCAAACCGAATTTATCTTTAGCCGACTTTATTAGCGCCTCGAAAGACAATACTGACTATCTCGGTGGGTTCACTGTGTCGATCTTTGGTGCAGAGGAATTGGCCAATGAATATAAAGCCAAAGGTGATGATTATTCTGCGATCTTGGTTCAGTCTCTCGCAGATCGTTTTGCCGAAGCATTTGCAGAACATTTGCATGAACGTATTCGTAAAGAGTTCTGGGGCTATAAAGCTGATGAACAGCTAGGTAATGAAGAATTGATTAAAGAGAAGTATGCCGGTATTCGTCCTGCACCAGGTTATCCTGCTTGCCCAGAGCATTCTGAAAAAGCGGTGTTATTTGACTGGTTAGGTTCTGAAGAAAAAATCGGTACGAAACTGACTGAGCACTTTGCCATGATGCCACCTTCTTCTGTCAGTGGTTTCTATTATTCACACCCTGAAAGTGAATACTTTAACGTGGGCAAAATTTCTCAAGATCAACTTGAGGATTATGCGAAACGTAAGGGTTGGTCACTGGATGTAGCAAAACGTTGGTTAGCACCTAATTTAGATGATTCGGTTTCTTAATTTAGAATAAAAAATCCCCTCTATTGAGGGGATTTTTTATAAAGTAGTAAATTATGCTGCCAAGTCTTTATCTACTTCAATTAATAATGCATCCCAAAATGCTGGATTAATAATGTAATTAATATCCTGCATTTTAGTTTTAATAAACCCTTCCATCAATTTCATATTATAATTAAAATGATAAATGAATTTTATTTCACGATTCTCAATACAAACCCCAATAAATCCATACCACAACAAAATATTAACTATATCCTCGACATTACTAGACACCACATTCTGATTCATATTTATGATATTTTTCAACTCCCCAACTGATAATAATGATTTAACCCCAATAAAACTATACAAAATATCATGCAATTCATTATTTATATCATTTAATTCATAACTAATATCAGTTAATAAATCAGTAGAATATGCTTTCATCCCTTTCGAAATATCATCTTCAGTAATAAGCTGATGGTTTAAATTTACAGCAAAACTTTTACATTGATTAATAAGATTAAGTAAAAATCGTGGTCTCATCAATGATCTTTCAATAAGATATTGTGAACTTTCTTCACCTTTAAAATGGCTTACAAAAAGCTTTTTCCATGCTTGTTCAAAAGTATATCCACTGTTAAAACCTTCATTAGCTACTATTCTTAGTCTTACCATTTCTCTTAAAAGATCTGTATCTGTCCAATCTAGTAAAACATTCCCTTCTTTACCACGATCAGCTGTATGTTGTACTAAAAGCTCATAGACGTCATTTCTTAAAAAGATAATAATCTTTATTTCATTATTTATATGAGAAAATTGCCTTTGAATTTTTTTCGTGCAATCAATTAATGCTCTTACAATTAATAAGTCTTCTTTTTGTAACCCTGAAGTTGGCCATCCTTTGTCAATATTATCAATTAAAAGCCAAACATTTCTTTTATATTTTAAATACCTTTTCAATTGATCTGTAATAGCCTTAATATCATGCTTATATAATAATTCCGTCAATTGCGGTGAAGATAATCTTACTCCTGAATCTTCTCCATATTTCTCGAAATAATCAGTTGATATTCTTGTCATTAATGTTGACATTCTTTCTGAGAAGTCACCTTCTGTATCATATCCTTCAGCTTTATATAAATCTGCAATTTCTCTATAGGGCTGATATAATGACTCATTATGTAAATGTAACTCTTTATCACTACTTAAAATTTTATTGCACAACTCTAAAAGCAATACATATTCCCAAAAGGCCATAATAGTATGCTGAAAAGTACCCTCTTGTAAAAAGTTTAAAATTTGCTCTTTGAATTTTACGAATTTATAACCTTCAGGTTTTAAATCAAGAACAAGATTCTGGTTAGAGGATCGCTCTTTATCTCTAATTTGTAAAAAAATTGCCGATTTACCTGATCCTTTTCTTCCTACTACTAAATTAGCTTCTCCACGGATAGCTTTAAGATATTGTTCAGTCTTTAAATAATATCTTTGCAAACTTCTCATTTCATTTTCAGCAGAAGTAGAACCCAAATCAATTTTTTGTAATTCTGTTATATAATCATTAGTTGAATGCTCATTTTCTTGTTGAAAAAATGCTGCTACAGAACCTGCAAAATCAGCCATTACATCATTAATGTCATCTAATTTATAGCAGTGCTTAACTAAGTCCCTATAATCTAAAGGGGCTGAGTCATGTCCCATTTGAATCAAAATATGTGGTTTTTCTAATCCTTTTGACAAGCCAGCAATGAAAGCACTTCTAATATTATGAATTACAGAGTCATCTATATGGCTTGATAATATTGGAATCACAACACCCATAGATTCTGAAACTTGATGAATTGCTTCATGTGCTGATAATCGTGGTTGTTCTGATGGATCAAAAGTTCTAAATATATATCTAGATTTCTTAATTCTAGATTCAATTCGGCTAATCCAATCAGTTTTATGTTTACTTAGAACAAAATATACAGGGGCTTGCTTATTTAATTTCTTCTCTAAAAATATAGGATCATTAAATTGCCCAGAACTTAAGAAATCACCTAATTGTTGCTGGTTAACATATTCTTTGTAACCTAAGGTATCAAAAATACCTACATCATGTATTTTTGGTTGTCCTACACTTAACGAATTATTCTTTGTTAGTAATATTCTTTTTCCTTTTCCAATTGCATAACCAATCTCATAAGTCACATTTAGATTTAGAACACTTATATCTGCTATCAAAAAATCAGCTTCATCAATCCCACTTAAAACCTCATTAGCTATGAAATGACCTGCGATATCCATATGTTTCCAAGTCTTTATTTCTATCCCAAGATTTTTTCTATTAATTATAGAAACAGCTGACTCTATACAATCTCCAATTTCACTAGGATTCGCACAATAAGCATAAAAACCAATCTTCTTCATTATAGTATCATTAAGTAATAGACCTTCATGTAATAGTAATTAATGTCTATTTTACATACAATAATTTTTCATACTTTTTAGAAGCTTAAAGCTAGGCAATACAAAAATATTCAAGACTAAATCTAACTAACTATTCAAGCTTTTATATCTCTAGTAAATGAAACTTAAGGTTTATCACCATGAACACAACCCAACTTTTTCTCGGCGTGATCTTTAGCTCAATTGGCTTAGGCTATTTCCTTTATGGCAAAAAGCAAAAAATGCCCGTACCTTTAACTGTAGGCCTCGTTTTAATGATCTTCCCTTACTTTATTGAAAGTAACGCATTACTAGGTGGTATCGGCTTACTTTTATCTGCTATTCCCTACTTTTTACGCTTTTAATGTCACTCAAAATCAAGCTGTTTTAATTGAATCTCCACCACATTCCAGTGATGCATCATCTCCCGCAGAACAATAAAATAAACCAAACTAAAAAGACAGTTATCGGCTACCTTCGACACATAGTATTCCCTACGCTCAACAAAGGTATTAAAAACACTTTCAAGCTGCACACGATCAATTTGCTGCTGATCTGGAAAAAATAATGTTAAAACCTTTTGGAATAACGCATCTGAAGTCGCAGCAGTCTTAGGTTGGGCATACTTCATTTGAACGGATTCTAAAAGCTCTTCAATCACATAAATCATCGACTCAATCGCAAGTTCATCCAGCAACCCATGACGCATACTCTTTGACTGTATAAAGCTTAAACCTTGATCTAGCAGGATACGCTGTCCATCCATTTCAAATGAAAGTTGGTCTAGTCCTAATGAAAATTTGAGTACACCATTCGGATCAGTCATTACATCAATCCTCTAAAATCAAAACACACAACCCTAGTGCATTTATACATAACAATAATCATCAGGCCAAAATGCAATCGCACCATCTTCGTTTGATAAGATAGCGCGATTAAAACTAAAGGTCAGCAGTATTCAGTTAGTTTGCTTGAGTCTTCGGTAAAAAGAAGGTCGCCAAACCAAGTAAAGGCAATAACGCACATACGCCAAACACCCATTCAATACCTTTTACATCGGCTAAATATCCTAAGCCTGCTGCTGCGATACCACTTACACCGAACATTAAACCAAACATCAAACCTGCAATCATGCCAACTCGTCCCGGAACGGCTTCTTGAGCATAGACCACCATTGCGGCAAAGGCGGAGGACATTACTAAACCTGTGATAATCGAAAGTATGGTCGTCCAAAATAGATTGGCATGCGGCATCATCAACGCAAACGGTGCCATGCCGACAAAGGACACCCAAATTACTGCTTTACGTCCAATTCGGTCTCCAATTGGCCCACCAGCAAATGTACCCAGAGCCACCGCAGCCAAAAAGGCAAAGAGATGTAACTGCGCACTTTGCAAACTGAGGTGAAACTTGTGCATTAAATAAAAAGTGAAATAGTTACTGATGCTGGCGATGTAAGTAAATTTGGCAAACATCAACACGCAAATGGTCGACAGCGCGATGACGAGTTGACGCCCATGCAGTTTGCTTTGCACTTGATGCGCTTTGGCAGCCAATTGTTTTTTACTGTGACTGATGCTCCAACGACTGACACCGAACAGCACCCAAATCGCCAGTAAGGCAAATACAATCAACCATGCCACGGCGTGCTGTCCAAAAGGCACAATAATCAGCGCCGCCAATAAAGGCCCAATGGCTGTACCTGTATTACCACCAACCTGAAAGGTTGATTGTGCTGTACCAAAACGCCCACCCGAAGCCATACGCGCCACACGTGAAGCTTCAGGGTGAAAGGTCGAGGAACCCACACCAATCAATGCCGATGCCATGAGCAATACGATAAAATTCGGTGAAAAGGCCAACAGTAAAATGCCACTAAAAGTCACCACCATGCCGAGTGGCAGCAGATAAGGTTTGGGATGTTTGTCGGTATAGAGTCCAATCCAAGGTTGCAGTAGCGATGCCGTAATTTGATACACCAATGAAATCAGTCCGACTTGCGCAAAGCTTAAGGAAAAATTGGTTTTCAGCATCGGATAAATGGCTGGCAAAACAGCTTGAATCAAGTCATTGAGCAAATGCGCTACCGCTACCGCTCCCACTACTTTTATAATCATGCCTTGCGGTTGTTCATTGATCGTAGCTTCGCCCATACCCTCTTTCATTTGAATTGAAGACGACATACCTCGCAAACTCCATGTATTTTTCATCAGGCATTGATTGTAAAATGTCATTCATAAGACTATCTTCCAATAATCATTGTATAACTGACAATTTTAAACCACACATGCCAAACTCTCTGATTCAAACCGAAATGTCCGAATTGGTGATTGGACTGTCTTCTGAGCATACCTATCGAGAGATTACCCCTGCGCATACACATTCGCGGGCGCAGTTTCTATATGCTTCGACAGGGATGATTCAAGTGTTCACCCCGAATCATGTCTGGATCGTGCCGCCGATGTGTGCGCTATGGATTCCGACCCATGTTGAGCACAGTGTGATTTCATTAAGCCGAGTTAAACTCAATACCGCATTGGTTCAAGCCGATGCAGCTGCACTGCTGGGGCAACATTGTTTTATTATTCGGGTCAGCAAGTTATTGCATGAACTACTCATCCGACTCAATGCGATTGAACACATTCCACCTTCCGAGCTGATCAGCTCTGATGAACTGTCTCGATCTTTACAGATTTTAATTTTTGATGAAATTCATAAAGCCAATCTGTTGCCAATTCAGATTCCGTGGCCACAAGATCGACGCTTAATGAATATTTGCCAAGCACTATTAAGTACGCCCGATCAGTTAAAAGATTTAAGCACATGGGCTGATGAAATTGGCACCAGTTCCAGAACTTTGATGCGCATGTTTCAAAAGGAAACGGGGCTGTCTTATCGGGCATGGGTTCAGCAAATGCATATTGCCCATGCCTTAAGTAAAATTGCCAGTGGTGAATCTGTCGCGCAGATTGCAAGATCTCTTGGTTATAGCAATCCGAGTGCATTTAGTACCATGTTTAAACGTCATTTGGGACAAACCCCGCAACAGTTTAAATATAAAGATGAATAAAACAACACTCTCGCCTACGCACTCAGGCGATCGACAAATAAAATACCGTTTAAATGGTCGATTTCATGTTGCACAATGCGCGCAGGAAAACCTTCAAAAGTGCTTTCCATTACCTCACCACTCAAAGTGTGATACAGCACCTTAATACTTTGCGCACGCTGTACCTGTCCGCGTTCATTCGGCACACTTAAACAGCCTTCTTCACCTAAGGTCGTTGCTTGTGAAAACTCTAAAATTTCTGGATTGACCATCACCACGGCGTCCATTTCTGGTGCATCGGGATAGCGTAAATTTGGCCGTGAAGCCACAATAATGACCCGCTTTGAAATATAGACTTGTGGTGCGGCAATGCCCACACCGCTCCGCTCCAACATGGTCGCAATCATGGCAGAAGCCAACTGCATGAGCCAGTCGCTATTAAATTCTGCATCTGCGACGCGAGCAGCTTTGAGTCTTAAAATATCTTCACCACGTTGTGCAACAGGTAAAATGACACTCATACACAAATCCTAAATTTTTATACCTATTTATTCTTTTTATATCATAAGCCTTTTATCTCACCTGCGTTATAAATTTACGTTGACCGTCAAATCAACGATGTTGATTCATGTATAATTTTTAGTTCGAACCCAGTAAAGAAAGATTGATTATTCATTCAAAAAAGACTTCTTTAAAATCAAATATAAACCTTTATTCAGCTTTGGAAATATACGCATGGATGCAACACCACGTTTGACCAGAGAAGACAAACGTACCCTTGGGCTGTCATCACTCGGTGGTGCACTTGAGTTCTATGACTTTGTTATTTATGTTTTTTACGCCAAAATTATTTCTGAGCTATTCTTTCCCGCAGGGCTCAGCCCATTTTGGGCCATGCTAAATACTTACGGTATTTTTGCCGCAGGTTACTTCTTCCGTCCACTTGGCGGGGTGGTCATGGCTCACTTTGGTGACCTCATTGGTCGTAAGCGACTCTTTAGTTTGTCTATTTTACTCATGGCTTTACCCACCCTCATGATCGGGGTCATGCCAACTTTTGAAACAATTGGGTATGCTGCGCCGCTGCTTTTGCTCCTTATGCGAGTGGTACAAGGCATTGCAATTGGTGGAGAAATTCCAGCGGCATGGACATTTGTTTCCGAACATGTCCCATCTGAAAAAATTGGTTTTGCCAATGGCTTGCTCACAGCAGGTTTGTCTCTCGGCATCTTGCTCGGTGCTTTAATGTCACTGTTCATTTCTCTTCAGTTTAGTGAAGCAGCTATACATGATTGGGCATGGCGTATTCCCTTTATTGTGGGCGGTATTTTTGGCTTAGTGGCCTTGTATTTACGTAGTTATTTGAAAGAAACCCCAGTATTCAAAGCCATCCAAGCACGTAAAGAGCTGTCTAAAGAAATGCCGGTGAAACAAGTTTTAGGCAGCCATAAAACCGCCGTGGTGATTGGCATGCTCTTGACCTGGTTCTTAACTGCTTGTGTGGTAGTCCTAATTTTAGCCATGCCAAACTTACTGACGGGTGCCTTTGGATTTGAACGTAGCGATGCTTTTCAAATGCAAAGTGCTGCGATCATCATGCAAATGTTGGGATGTATACTCGCTGGGACATTGGCCGATCGTTTTGGTGCAGCCAAGGTCTTGATTTTTGGCTCGCTCGGTGTCGCCGCTATCGCAACCATTTTCTATCACAGTTTAGGTGCGGTCAGTCCAACTACGGTGTTTGCACTGTATATGCTTTTGGGATTCTTTTCAGGCACGGTAGGGCTTGTGTCCTATAGCATGGTCAAAATGTTCCCTGCTCCAATCCGCTTTTCGGGCATTTCGTTTTCCTACAATGTCGCCTATGCTATTGCAGGAGGCATCACACTGCCTTTGGTTCAATGGCTCAGTCTCTATAGCAACATTGGCGCGATGTATTATATTTGGCTAGTCTGTTTGGTTTGCTTCTTCACAGCTTTGGTTTATCGAACTCAGTTTGAAGCCAAACCCTAAAATAATAAAACCCTTCAATCGAAGGGTTTCTTTTTATGCAAGCTACTTTGAAAACATGAGGTCAAAGCCTTTAGCTTAAAGTTTCTGCATGCAGATTTTGACGCAGTTCATCTTCCACAATATCCAGCTCGATTTGGCTAAACTTACGGATTTCACCTTCAGCATGTTTTTCTAACATACCACCAATCAATGGCACTTTCACTTTTACCGTCCATTCCAGTTGAAAGTGAATCTGCTCATCATTACCCGATACACTACGTTGGCACACGGCTTCTAAAGGTAAGTTGGGGTCTAAACGGACTTCCGAGCTCAATACAACTAAATTGCTGACGTCGGTACGTTGTAAGCGAAAGGCATCTTTTAGAAATTTCTTCGCAATATCAGGAATATTGACATCCAAATTATACGCGCGCTTGAGGGTATAAATATCGCCGACTTTATTCGACTCCAAAATTTCCAACTTCTCACCGGGAATACGACGACAAACATTTTCATGTAAGCTAATATCGGCTGCGAGTCGACGGAAGTCATCCAATGAAACACCGTTGATGGTGGCATTGACTACAAACTGATGTGCCATAACATTAAATCCTTTATTTTTTGTTTTTGTAAACATCCATGCCCTGATTAGGACTGAAAAACGGGATCTCGTCATCCTGTAGAAAGGTCAAATATAGACGATGTTCCAACACCGACTATACCGCGATCTGGATATCAATGTGTGCCTTTCTGTATGACAATATCATCTGCAATATAAATAAAAACCACGCGCTCAAAACAGGCCAAGCGAATATCAAAATGCTCTGCCCCATCATCCAGTCCTGTGACCGCCCAACTTGCACTGCTGGGTAAATCCCCCAGCCAAGTGGCCTGATAAAAATCAGCAACCGAAGCAAAGTCCAAATATTGCTGTGGACTTCCTTTTAACCGTTCAATGACCGACTCAAATTGAGCCAATTGTATTTGTTTAAAATCAATCAACACTACCCAGCCTATACACTTTTGAGCTGTTGTTTATGACGTACCTGAGTCCATTGCCACCAGCCAAAAGCCGCCAAGCCAACAAAGCCTGCATATAAAGCCGCAGTTAGGAACAAATCTTTATAGATAAACATACCGACATAAACAATATCGACAAATACCCACAGCACCCATGTCGCAATATGTTTACGACTGGTCCAATAGGTCGCCAACAGACTAAACGCTGCGAGCTGCGCATCCAATAGCGGTACAGCTGCATCGGTCAAATACTTTAAGCTCAGACCAAATACTGCACCAGCCGCTGCGGCAAATAGCATTTGCAAAATCACTTGCCGAGCTGTAATCGGTTCAATCCGAATATCGTGATCTTGTTGTTTGCCTTTGAGCCAGTGATAAAAACCGTAAAAGTTCACCACCACAAAGAAAAACTGCAAAATGGTTTCGCCATATAACTTATAGGTATAAAACAAATAGGCATATAACAAGAAAGCAGCGAAGTTAAACCACCAACACCACATATTGCGCTTAATGGTCAACGTCACCCCAATTAAGCTAATGATGACTGCAAATATTTCAAGGCTAGACATGGTTCAACTGGCATTCAAAGAAGTGCTGCTATTATGAAAAAAAACTCAATAAAGGCAAGACAATTCCGCTCAATCTGAACGCCGCTCTTTTTTCGGGGAATCGGATCAAACTGTCGAGTCACAGAATGCATACGCATAAGTTTTGACAGTTTTCTAACAATCGTTTAAAAACTTATAAAACGATGCAGGAATAATCAAAATGTCAGAACAACAAGGTCGTGTCAGTCGCGAAGTTCGCGGTTCGTTATTTTTAATTGGTTTAGATCGCGCAGCCAAGCGCAATGCTTTTGATAGCCATATGATTCATGACTTATCACTGGCCCTTACCGAATATGAGGATGATCCTTCACTGCGCTGTGCCGTGATTTTTGCGCACGGAGAACACTTTACTGCTGGGCTTGATTTGGTTGAGTTGCAACCCAAACTCACTGCAGGCGTTTTCGACTTTCCCGCGTCACAAATTAACCCTTGGGGCACCAGTTCCAGACCTCGCACCAAGCCCGTGGTTGTGGCAGTCCAAGGCTTTTGCTTTACCGCGGGAATTGAATTAATGCTCAATGCCGATGTGGTGATTGCCGATGCCAATACACAATTTGCCCAAATGGAAGTACAGCGAGGCATTTTACCCTTTGGCGGTGCAACGGTTCGCTTTGTACAAGCGGCGGGTTGGAACAAGGCTATGCGCTATCTACTCACAGGTGACAGCTTCAATGCTCAAGTAGCTTTCGATCTCAATTTAATTACCGAGGTCGTAGAAGCATCCACGCCAAACGCTGCATTAGAGCGAGCATTGGCCCTTGCAGAATCGATTGCACATGCTGCTCCACTCGCCGTTCAAGCCACGCTGGCTTCTGCACAACAAGCAGTACAACATGGCGCAGACTATGCCTTTGCACATTTACAAGAGCACCTCAGCCCGCTACTCAAAACCCAAGATGTCCAAGAAGGTGTCATGGCGATGCTACAACGCCGCCCTGCTCAGTTTAAGGGACAGTAAAGCAAGGGCAATAAAGCTTAAAAGTCTGGAACCCACTTTAGGATTTAACAAAAAAGAAGAAATGATAATGCAAGCCACAGCCCATTTAAATTCGACCCAAATTCAAAAACAAACTGTAAAATTTTCAGCAACCGATGGTTATGTACTCGTTGGTACACGTTATCGCTCATCTGAGCCGATCAAAGCCAACATCATTGTTGCCAGTGCAACAGGTGTACCACAGCAGTTCTATCGTCGCTTTGCCGAGTATGCAGTAGCGCTAGGTTATCAAGTCCTAACTTTTGATTATCGCGGTGTGGGGCTCTCTGCACCGAAGCAACTCAAAGGTTTTAGCATGTCCTATTTGGACTGGGGGCAGCTAGACTTGTCGGCTGCCATTGACTCTATCCGCAAAGATGACAAACCTCTTTTTGTGGTTGGACACTCATATGGAGGCCAAGCGCTCGGTTTAACCCACAACCATGACCAAGTCACTGCGATGTATTGCTTCGGCACAGGTGCGGGTTGGCATGGCTATATGCCGTTTCGGGAGAAAATGAAAGTACATGTCATGTGGAATCTTATTTTCCCGCCGATGGTTGCACTAAAGGGCTATCTGCCTTGGAGCCTACTGAAAATGGGCACCGATTTACCTGTGGATGTCTACACACAGTGGCGAAAATGGTGTAAAAATCCGACCTACTTTTTTGCAGATCCCGAGCAACAACACTTACTGGAACAATATGCACAGGTCAAAACTCCAATCTATGCTGTTTCAGCACTGGATGATGACTGGGCTTTACCGAACTCAAGGCATGCATTTATGCAGCATTATCGGCATGCGAACATGCATTACCTCAATATTGAAGCCAATGACTATGGCTTAAAAGAAATTGGACACATGGGATATTTCCGCCAGGGGGCCGAAGCCATCTGGGACGATATGCTGAACACTTTCGATGGCTATTTATCCTCACCAACCCCTACGGAACGTTAAAGCTCTATGCGCCCACAAAAACTGAGTAAAGAACAAATCCAGTTGCACTGCATGCAAACCTTTAAAACCCATGGTTATGCAGGCACTAGTATGGATTTACTAGCAAAGTCTTGTGGGCTCAGTAAAGCGGCATTTTATTATTATTATCCCAATAAAGAAGCTTTGGTTTTAGATATTTTGCAAGTCAGCCAGCAATACTTAAACCATAAACTGTTCAGTATTTTGTGTGATACGCACTTAGATTATTGCGTTCGCTTTGAACACTTGCACCAGCAAGCTGTCAGCTTTTTTAGTACGGGTGTTCAAGGCTGTTTAGTCGGGATGCTGTCTTTGGAAGTCCCACATTTATCCGAACAAATTCATCTCAAAATTCAATCAATTTTCCAAGATTGGGAGTTGGCGTTGTTGCACTACTTTCAGCAAGTCATGCCTATTGCTCAAGCTGAGGCACTGGCTAAAATCAGTGTTGCCGATTATGAGGGGGCAATTTTAATGACACGCTTAAAACAGGATGACTTCTATCTAACTCATGTTGCAGAGCGAATTCTTAAGCAGTTATCCATGACTGGGATGGACGCTTTGGAGGCTTAAGCGAAGAGATCAATCCCGAGTACGATAGCTTTTTTTATGCTCGCGTCCACTGCGGTCAATATGCGTATAAAACATGCCATAACGACTTACATAGTATTCAAGCGACTGATCATAGAAATTCCAAAAAATAGACCATTCATTTAAATCCATTTTTCGGATTTGTGTCTGGGTTTTCGCAGGCATTTTGACCAATAAGGTGCTTTGCATTAACGTTGCATCTTCTTCAGCCGTGAGCAATATCGCTTGATCTAGAAATAGAGTCGCCACGTCATCGAACAGCACTTGTTCATAAGCATCGACTTCAATAACACGCTCAACCTGAGGTGCTCTATTGGTATGCGTTGCCATTTGCACAGATGCTGCTTCCGATTCAACCGCTTTTTTTTGTCGCTTCAGAAAGCGGTGCTTTTTTTGAATTTTGATTCCAATAATAGATGTCGCAACCAAAGCAATGAGTGTGCAAATCATCATTAAAAATGTCACCATGCTCTGCTCTCGTAACAAATATTCCCTTTTAAAATACAACATTATCGCTCAAATAAACACAAAATTAATTAAAGCAGACTACGTATAAACTCAAATGCTCAATTCGATGACTTGTAATTGGGTGTTGATTCTCAGACCAATTCAAGTGATTCAACACATATTCGCACAAACGTGAAAGGCATCACGATATGTGATTTTTCACTCACAAAATCACTATAAAAAATAATTAACTTAGTGCGATTGAACAACAAAGTTACATCCGTACTAACAGTAATTCAATTTAATAAATACAGTCCCTAGCATGAAATAGCTGTTTCTATAGCTCCAAGAAGAAAAGATGATACGGGCAGCCCAACTTCAGGACATTCCTGAAATTTTAAATGTCGTGCACGACAGTATTCGATCATGTATCAAAGACCACCATCGCCATGAAAGTACGATTCAAATTTGGCTAGAAAATAAAACCCAATCCAACCTGATTATGTGGATGCACTATAACGACAGCTGGGTCTATATACTCAATCAGCACGTAGTGGGTTTTATTATGGTCAGTGATCAAGGTCGTATTTTACTCAATTATATTTCATCCGCTGAACAAAAGCGCGGCATTGGGAAAGCCTTATTAGAAACCGTTATTGAACATCTTAAACGTAAAAAAATTCACCAAATTAGTTTAGAAAGCACCCAAACGGCATGCTCTTTTTATCAAAAACATGGCTTTCAAATCCACGTCCAAGACATTCCAAATCCCAAAATGGTGACTATGGTTAAACTCATATGCTAAGGGTGATTGACCGAAGCATGACTCACCTAAAAATCACTCATTTTCATAGGATTCATTAGGCATTTTCATCTGATCACGGCCCGCTTCTTTGGCTTGATAAAGTTTTAAATCGGCCGCTTTCATGAGGTCGTGAATATTGGCATAACTCGTTTCACGATCCATCCACGACACGCCCATACTCAAAGTCACATAATCTTTGCCATCTTGGCGGTTATGATGCTCAAAGCGCGCACTACGCACCGCATCTAAAACGGTTTGCATAATCTGACTAATAATCACAATTGGGACATTATATAAAACAATGGCAAACTCTTCCCCACCATAGCGTGCTAAGTAAGCATTATGTGGCAGTACCGCACCAATCACTTTGACCAGGTTTTGCAGGACTTCGTCGCCCTTTAAGTGCCCATAGTAATCATTATAATTTTTGAAATAATCGACATCCATCATGGCAAAAACCAAAGTTGCATGACTATCTTGTTGTGTTTCTACAAAGCGCTGCTGAATTTCTTGATTCAATGCACGCCGATTATAAGCACCTGTTAAGGCATCAATTTGAATTTGATATTCGAGTTTTTCATTTAAGTCATGTAATTGAGAGGTGCGCTGTTGCACTTTTTGGTCTAGAGAATCATTCAATTCAATTAAATTATTATTTAAACGTTCGGTATGGTAAGTCTGATAAGCATAGTTACGTGATTGTTGGAACATCACCAAGAGTGCATACAGACTGGTAGAGATAAAAGAGAGATGAATCGAATCAATTACATGTAGCGTCAACAAAAAGTCATGAATGAACGATATACATAGCAATACCACAGCGTATAAATTGAGTTTTGAATATTTTTGCTTGGTCTTTAAAGTAATGTAAAAACCATAGGCAAAATTAAGCAAAATAATAATACTGAAGAATGCGCTATAAAAAGCCAGCTGCTCAAAAACAACTTGCTCGGATAACAAGGTAATGACGATATTCAAGGTCAAAACCAACATGGAAACAGTATAAATCCAATGCTGTAAATAGTGCTGATTGAGCAAATACATATAGCTCAAAAAAAACATGACCGCTAAATAGATAAATAAATATTCTAAGCGTATGCCCCACAACCAGTTGATATCTAGGAAAGTCGTATAAGCATATGGTGCGGTAAAAAGATTATGTAAGGCAAGAAATAAAATAAAAATACCAAAAACAAAAATACTTTTACTATTCCGTTCATCTGAACCACGGAACATCGAGAACATGGTGGTGAACATCCCCACACCAAACACCACACCACAGATCATGGCGATACTCATCATCAGTTGCTGATAATGTCGATTGATGGTTTTAGCAATGCCAATATGCATGGGGCTTTCAAGGCCGCCGCGTAAATTGTTAAAGTTTGAGGCTTGTATACTTAAAGTAAAATAGGGGCCGTCAGGAACGAAATAAGCAATTCGTGGTGCATTTTCTGTTTGCTGTGCTCCCGCATTATCCGCGACATCCCCTAAACGAACTAAAAAATCGCCATTGAGATAAATCCGATAAGCACAATTTTGATTGGGGATATGAATGGCTAATCTTCGGCCAATAAATTCATCCGGAATTTTGAAATGACCGACAAAAGTCCCATAACCAGTATTACTGCCTGTAAGTTCTTGAAATGAAATTGGCAATTCGGTAGTTTTAGAAGGGAGTTTACGATTAGGCTGAGAAATCAGCTCTTGGTCATAATAAGACCATGTACCTTTTAAATAACTGGTGGTTTGTTCGGTGAATTGAATGTCATTGACATTTTTTTGATGCAAATAATACTGCGTGGGCTCAGCTTCATATTGTGCCCACGTCGAAGGTATCAAACTTAAAACCAGCAAACAGCTTAAAACAAACCCAAACAAAGACCGTTTGCTCAATGAGCTATACAAAAGCGACTCTTCCCTTAAATACGCTCTGCCTAATAATTAATCTACAAATGTTTTTCTTAAAAACCAAGTGTTTTTACAAATGAATCAAATACATCCTTGTAATTGACTCTTTTATTTATCACTATTTTTGATTAATCACGTGTTTTTACATCATACAATTCAATTTCAAAAATCAAATTTGAATTGGCAGGAATAATATTGCCCATTTTACGCTCACCATAAGCCAAATGTGCCGGCACGATGAGTTTACGTTTACCACCCACTTTCATGCCCATAATACCTTGGTCCCAACCTTTAATGACACGGCCTGTCCCAATCACGGTTTCAAAGTAATTTCCACGGTCTAAAGATGAGTCAAACTTCGTTCCATCTTCTAACCAGCCCGTATAATGCGTGGTGATTAAAGCACCTTTAACCGCTTCTTTACCTTCACCGACAACCAAATCAATAATTTCTAATTCTGCGCTCATGTTTTCGCTCCAACCTATTCAATCAATAAATCTAGTTAAACTGTATGCTTATTGCAATTGCGTCCACTCAATAATGGCTTGAGCATGGTCACCAATTAAAGTCCACTCACCATCCATCACATTCAACTGAAGTTGCATGGTACGCTCACACAGGGCTTGAACCGCTTCAGTACTTGCAGTCGACAACTGCCAGATTTCTACATTGTTCAATGTCTTCAACTTACTGTTGCGCTTATACCATTCATCGACCGCTGTGCCATAAGTGACAATCGCCACTTGCTTACAACGTGCACTGGCTTTTTTCACTTTATCTTCGTCTGGGCTGCCCACTTCAATCCATTTCACCAACTGACCCGTGAGGTCTTTTTCCCACAGCGCAGGTTCATTGGTTTCAAATAAATCTTTGGTAAACTCTAAAGCTTCATCCGCAAAACGTGCAAATGCCAACAAACGCACCATCAAACGCTCAATGGTTTCTGAAGGATGCAATGCCAAAGTCAGTTGATAGTCCCCATATTGGTGAACATCCATATTGGCAATATTCAAATCTGCCTTATAAATTGTAGCTTTAAGCGCCATACATACCATCCTCAAATTTGCCGACTAGCATATAAGATTTCGGCTTTTTTTGCTTAAAACAATTTAAGTCATTGCTCAATGCGGCATGCAAAAAGTGCGCTTTCAAAATCCATCCAATCTCTTTCATTTTGAACAATCAATTCAACTCGGTTATCAATACCTTCCTCGACATCTTGATAGTTAAATTGTTCTGGATTGAAATTAAATGCCTTCCATCCCTGATTGGTATGGAAAATTCCTTTAATCCGTCGCCAATCTTGCTGTTCACAAAGTAAATCTAATAAATCGTAAAAGTTGAAAACCCAACGCTTCGGCATTTTCCAACCAGCAACACTATAACCTTGTGCCGTTTCTACATAGTGATACGGCAGCTGTTTAATCTCGGGAAAATCTTGTTGAGTCGCTTTCAACTGTTGCTGAATGTTCAGTAAAGGCTGCTTGAATCGTTTTGTTCCGATGTACTCAAAATCGATTTGTGCAAGCTCAACCTTACCCTGCTCTGCCATCAGCCACTGCTGAGCATAAGGCTTATATTCGGTTTGCAGTTTTTCAAGAGCATCTTGATCTGCTTTTTGCATATGAGCTTGATGCGAAACCACCACAATCTGCGCCGCTTTTAATTGATCCTGATAAAGATTTTGTGCTGTCCATGCATGATCATGTAAACGTGAACCATCCAGCACTGTGATCGGCGCACGCATGTGCAGGGTCGAATGCCAATGTGGCTCGGTCAGTTGCTCTAGTAACTGTGCTGGATGTCCCAAGCCTGTGGGTTCAATAAACAGCCGATCAGGCTTTTGTTCTGAAAGCAAACGAGACAGTGCAATTTGCATCGGTAGTTGGCTGCTACAACATAAACAACCACCGAGTAATTCTTTCACCGCATAGCCTTCCGTTTGTGGCATGAGCTGTTGATCTACGCCAATTTGCCCAAACTCATTCATCAGTACCGCCCAAACTTCATGTTCCGGTTTCTGACCTAACAAATGCATGAGCAAAGTGGTTTTACCTGCACCAAGAAAGCCCGAAATAATATGCGTAGGAACCGCCTGCGGCATCGACATCAGTTTCAAAATTTTATACCTAGCATGGAATATGATAAAAACAGCACAATAAAATAAGCCTTTATCTTAATTTAAATCACCAACTTTCTCATCTCAAATCCATGGCATCGAACACTCAGCATTCAGTTGGCTGACATTTCATTCATTTATACCCCTATTGGACAAACTTCCTTACATTTTACTCAGTACTGAAATTAGGGTTTCGCACTTAATTCGCATGCTTTGTACAGTTTATGTGAGTTTTCAAACATCCATATTGATCATTAATTCTTCATTTCCTCTCAATCTATTCACAAAAAACTTCTACTTGTTACTTAAAGCTTACTATTTTTTCATTATCTGTAGTTTTAGGTAATGTGCACTTTTCACATTGTTGCTTCGATTGAACCGCAGATATTCAGGCGATAGCATGAAGCTCAGTTCAAATTGATGTGATGATCAGTCTGAACTATTTTTATCTATAAAATATAAGGATGCCAAAACCATGAAACTTTCTCACTTAATTATTGCAACATCTTTAACAGCTGCGAGCTTTGCAACTTTTGCTGCACCTCAACAAGCGCCAGCTCAAGAAGACAAAGTTGTAGTATCAACCCAAGAAACAGCTGAAACTACAGACTTAAGTGCAAATGCACCTGCTTCGGAAGCATCAGCAGAACAACCGAATCAAGAAAAAGCTGCTAAATAATTGAAATGTTGAGAGATCCAGTGGCTTTACTCTCCTGCTGGATCGCAACAACTTTTTAGCGTCACTTGAAACCAAGATATATCCTGTCTTGGTTTCTTTTTATTTATGCATATGGGCTTTAGAAATTCGAGATCAACAGGTGCAGAAAACCAAATTTGCGTAGTTTTCCCATATGAGCTTCTATTCAAAACATCAACGTCAGACATAAAAAAAGATCCCCTATGTAGGAGATCTTTTTTTAAAACTTAACTATGCGATGTTTTTTTATAAATACTGCACGAAGGATGATGGTTCTCTTGTAAGCGCGCGACCTTACGTTGTTCTGCTGCTTCAAAACGGCAACGCTTCCAGTCATTGTCCAAATTCAATGCAGGAATTTGTTTTGGCTTACCATTTTCATCTACCGCGACCATGGTAAAGTAACAACTATTGGTATGGCGTACTGTACGCTTTTGAATATTTTGTGCTTCAACACGAATACCAATTTCCATCGAAGTACGACCGACATGGTTCACGCTTGCCAAGAAAGTCACTAACTCGCCCACATGAATCGGCTCTTTAAAATTAACTTTATCAACCGATAAGGTCACCACATAACTTCCTGAAAAACGACTCGCACACGCATATGCCACTTGGTCTAACAGTTTCAAAATGGTGCCACCATGCACATTTCCTGAAAAATTCGCCATATCAGGTGTCATTAAGACCGACATAGTGAGTTCAGACTGGTCATCCGCAGCCGCAGCAATTTGATCTAATGGGGACATCGCGTTCTCTAATTGGTAAGATAATAGGATATGTGACATTTATTATATCGGTTTTGAACGCTGAATTTGGTAACAAAAACATCATTATTATTTATAGTGATTTGACTATCATTCAAAAAAATATATATAAAGAACACTAAGCTTTTGAATCTATAGGCCTTCTTTAAATTTTAATTTATTCAAAAACATTGTCGCTGTGATATTTTTACAGCATATGAATGGCATTGAGCCTGATTGACTGTATTTCGAGTGATAGAAACACATGTTAGTCCAGTCCATTCAGGCTTTTATTTTGAAATCACACATGATCAATTCGTTCGCGCTTGAATACTTTGAATATTCAATTTCTGCTTATAATTTTTCTGCGTAAAAACTTTTTGAATCTGTCCTAACTGCGCAACGGTTGCATCGACCCCAGCTTGCATGGTCAACTCACGTCCGCTGACATCGAAAATATGTACTTTCTCACGCAAGTCTGGCTGAATCACAATATCTGCATTTTTCAGCTCAATTTGCGCAAGGTTCTTTTGCATAATATTGATATTTTGGTTAAACAGCCCCCAAACATTTGAAGTTTCGGTATACATCGGCTGTGCCAAGATATCGACCGCGATAATAATATCTGCCCCTAACTTGCGTGCCACATCAACAGGTACGGGGCTGACTAAACCACCATCTACATATTCATCAGCACCAATCTTGGTTGGAATAAACATACTCGGGATCGATACCGATGCTCGAACTGCTTGACCAGTATTGCCATAGTTAAAGACGACTTTTTTACCTTCTTTTAACTGCGTGGCCACCACATACATCGGGATAGGTAAGCGCTGTAGTGGAACATCGCTTACTTGCTCATTGACATAGTCTTCAACTTTTTGACCATCAAAGAAACCTTTCATGTCCAAACGGATATCGCGCACATCATTGGCTTTCATATTCAGCGCAATATCACGAATTTGATTGGCATTTTTACCGCTAGCATACAGTGAACCGACGATACTACCGGCACTGGTTCCCACGATAAAGTCGGGACGAATCCCCGACTGCTCTAAAACTTGAATTGCGCCAATATGTGCATAACCACGTGCACCACCACTCCCCAATACCAAAGCAATGATTGGGCGGTTTTGTTCTTTTTTGAGCTGTTTAAAGTTAATCTGGTTGAGTCGCTC
Organism: Acinetobacter sp. BWR-L5; assembly: GCF_039655985.1. Taxonomy (NCBI): domain Bacteria; kingdom Pseudomonadati; phylum Pseudomonadota; class Gammaproteobacteria; order Moraxellales; family Moraxellaceae; genus Acinetobacter; species Acinetobacter sp. BWR-L5. The sequence continues at coordinate 472,986 of NZ_JAGFEV010000001.1, forward strand.
TTGGGGTTCCCCTGAGTCAGTTTCAGCTAAAAATGCCTGACTTGGCGTTTCTTGAGCAACTTTGGGCATGCTTTGACAGCCTGCTAAAGCGAGCAATGTAAACGACATAAGGCTAAGTTTAATGTTCAACATGATTCACCGAAGTTGAGATAGAGCGAAGTTTTCCAGCAGCATAGTGTATGAAAATCAGCAGTCCATGTACTGTTGCTTTTCGTAAAAGCGTCATATTCCCCCATTATAATCTGTTTCAATTTGTCAGCATAATTCAACATGTGCACTCAGCATATCACTCAAATTTTTCTGCACTTTTTAAAATTGGGCTGCATGTCTTTTGGTGGGCCTGCTGCTCATTTGGTGTTTTTTCACCGTCATTTTGTACAGCAACTTCGATGGTTGAGTGATGTTGAATACGCCCAGTTGGTTGCTCTCGCACAATTACTTCCAGGGCCAACCAGCAGCCAAGTGGGTATTGCCATTGGTTATCAACTCCAAGGCTACCGCGGTGCGTGCGCGGCTTGGCTCGGTTTTACTTTGCCGTCTATGCTCCTCATGGCATGTTTCGCGGTATTGGGTCAGCAGTATTTCAATCAACTCAGCGCGATGACACTACATAGCATTCAGTTGATCGTTTTTGCTGTGGTGATCTGGGCCTTTTGGCAAATGTTGACAAGTTTCTGCAAAACCATTTGGCAATATATGCTGATGTTACTTAGCACCTTGTTTCTTTACTTTGTACCATGGTCATTCAGCCAAGTTATCGTCATCTTAGTGGCTGCTCTCGTCGGTATTTATTTTGCAGCAGATTCGACATCAAAGCTTCAAGACAGCAGCTTAAAATCAAAAGTCCAAGCAAAGCAGGCTTATCTTTGGCTGATTGCATTTGTTTTGCCTTTTGTAGTTTTTATGGTGTGGCATTCATCTTCTTCACTCTTCTCACAGAGCCTGTTTAGTTTTTACCAAGCCGCATCTTTAGTTTTTGGTGGTGGACATATTATTTTGCCACTTTTACATCAGGACTTTGTTGCCAACCATATTTTATCTGCCGAACAATTTGACTTAGGTTATGCGCTGGCTCAACTCATGCCCGGCCCCTTATTTAGTTTCGCCAGTTACTTAGGTGCTTTACTGCCTTTAACGCCATTTGTTTGGCTGAATGTAGTTCTAGCCACTTTAGCAATCTTTCTGCCCTCATTCTTTTTAATATTTGCCACCTTGCCCTATTGGTCTTGGCTTATGCAGCAAGCTGCGATCCGAAAAGTCGTGATTGGGATCAATGCGGCAGTGGTCAGTTTACTGCTGTGTTTAGTGATACAAATGGGACAAAGTTATTTCAAGCATTGGACTGACTTAGTTTTTGTAATCGCTGTTATTTTACTACTTCGAACCAAACTCCCGATTTGGCTAAGCCTGATTTTAAGTTTTGCACTGTATCAGCTGTTGTTTTACTTTAGCGGCTAAATAGCCATAAAAAAGCCCCTATCAATGTAGAGGCTTTTTTAATGTGCTAAAAGATTACCAAATGTCTGATTTCACTTTGTCTTTAAATTTAGGATGGTTATCCAATTTAAACACTGGCTCTTTCACACCTTGTTTCAGCTGTGCCAAATAGTCTTTTAACAGCATCAATAAGAATGGTGTTAACAGCAAAATAGCAAACAAGTTAATGGTGGCCATAATGCCCATGAACAAATCGGCAGTGTTCCAAATGAGAGGCACACTCATCACTGAACCGAGATACACCATAATCAAAACAAAGATACGGAAGACGAACATCACCTTGGCATTGTTATTGATAAATTGCACATTCCCTTCAGCATAAGCATAGTTACCAATGACTGATGAAAAGGCAAACATGAATAAAATCGTTGCAAGGAAGTCATCACCCCAAGAACCAATTTGGCTCTCTAAAGCCATTTGGGTGAGCGCTACGCCTTCAAAGCCCGCATCATGATAAAGTCCTGATGCCAAAATAATAATCGCTGTACATGAACACACCACGAAGGTATCCACAAATACACCGAGCATTTGTACCAAACCTTGGTTTACAGGGTGCTTTACATCCGATGCAGCTGCCGCATTCGGTGCCGACCCCATCCCTGCTTCATTAGAGAATAAACCACGTTTAATCCCCATCATCATTGCCATAGAAACCATCGCACCAAAGAAACCGCCCGCAGCAGCTTCAAACTCAAAAGCTTTAGAGAAAATGAGTTGGAAGATATCAGGTAAAATAGCGTAATTGATTACGGCGATATATAAAGCAACAGCCAAATACAACAAGGCCATCAATGGCACAAAACTTTCTGCGACTTTGGCAATACGTTTGATTCCGCCAAAGATAATCATCGCGGTCAGCAAGACTAAAGCTAGTCCAACCCAAGACACCACAATATGAATGCCGCCGAGTTCAAATGCTAAATTGGCTTTATCCCATCCCCATGCATGTGCTGTCGCACCTGTAATTGCATTGGCTTGTACTGCATTAAACACGAAACCATAGGTTGAAATGAGGGCAACGGCAAAGACTACCCCCAACCATTTTTGTTTCAGGCCTTGGGTAATATAGTAGGCAGGTCCACCACGGAACTGTTTATTTTCTTGGTCACGCACCTTGAACAACTGTGCAAGAGATGACTCAACAAAAGCCGAACTCATGCCTAAAAATGCAGTGACCCACATCCAAAATACTGCACCCGGTCCACCAATCGCAATTGCGATCGCAACGCCCGCAACATTACCTACCCCTACACGACTTGCAAGCCCAGTGACAAAAGCCTGAAAAGGTGTAATGCCATGATCATCATCACATTCCTTACGGCTTGATTTCATGACCTTGATGCTGTGCAAAAATAAGCGAACCTGTACTGCACCCGTAATTAGCGTGTAAAACACACCGACCGCAACAAGGAAAATCACCAAAAAGTCCCACAGAGGTCCATTCAGTGTATTCACCCACCCGAGTAATGTTTCATTTAATTGATCATTCATCTCGATATCCTAATTATTGTGAGAGACCTGAAAGCAAAAAAGCCCTAGTTTCCTAGGGCAAATTGCATTTCTAATTAGTTAAAATATTGCAAAATAGACTGAATGACAGCCACGTTAATCAAGTCTACAAAGAATGCGCCACATAAAGGCACAATCAAGAATGCCTTGTGCGAAGGACCATACATGTTGGTAATCGCCTGCATGTTTGCAACCGCAGTCGGGGTTGCACCCATACCAAATCCACAGTGACCCGCAGATAACACCGCAGCATCGTAGTTTTTACCCATCACACGGAATGTCACAAATGCAGCATATAAGCCCATCGTAATCGTTTGTGCACCTAAAATCACCACAAGCGGACCAGCAAGGTCAGCCAATTGCCATAATTTCAATGAAAGCAAAGCCATCGCAAGGTACAACGACAATGATGCATTACCAAATACATCAATCGCACGGTCAAAGATTTGAACTTTGAAAATACCTTCCAACACATTACGTAAAATCACACCACCTGCAAGCGCCCAAACAAAAGTCGGTAACTCAAGCATTGTGCCTTTCATATGGCCGGTCATAAAGTCAGCAAAAGCCAAACAGCCTGCAAACAAACCTAATGTGGTAATCGCATTATCCGCAGTGATTAAACGCACACGATGTGGATATTCAAACGGTACATATTCTGTTGAATTAATATCAGTCAGTGGCGTGTTATCACTCTTTTCAATTTGTTCATTGGTACGTGGCGTCGCCAATTGATAGCGGTTAATGAGTAACTTCGCTAAAGGGCCACCAATCAAACCACCAATAATCAAACCAAATGTCGCACTCGCCATACCCAAAGCTAATGCACCTTGGATACCATGTTTAACTTCTAAAATTTCACCCCAAGCACCCGCAGTACCATGACCACCAGTTAAGGTAATTGAACCTGCAATCAAACCAATAAGTGGGTCAATACCCAATAAAGTTGCAAGGCTAATGCCGACAAAGTTTTGCACCACAATAAATGATGCGACAGCCATCAAGAAAATAACCAGACCAATTCCGCCTTCGCGCAATTTGGCAAAGTTTGCACTTAAACCAATTGAGGCGAAGAAAATCAGCATAAAACTTGTTTGCAATTCGCTACTGGTCGTGATGCTATAGCCCCAAAGACTATGCACAACCAAGGAGATAATCGCTGCAACTAAACCACCTGCGACAGGCTCAGGAATGTTGTAGCGTTTCAAGAAACCAATTTTATTTACCAAGAAGCGGCCAAGTAACAAAACGATGACAGCAGCAATCAAGGTATAAAAAGCGTTAAAAGTAAATTCCATGACAATTGTCCATAAAGCGGATGCTTAGATTTTGTTATCTGGCTAATAAGCCACCGAATCCATTGATACTTCAAGAGATATTTCGTAAATCTGAGACAAACTCAGTCTTGCGTATGGAAATTCAGGCAACGGGTAAATTGGTAACAAACTAAGCGATCTGATGCATAACATGTTCAGTTCTACACGATGAGTAAACTGAAATAACGTAATGCCCAATAATGTTTGGACACAGATACGGTTTTTTGAAAAAAATCACAAAACCGCCCCATATTGGCTCAAAAACAACCAATAAAAGTACAATATGGGCGAAAGACCGACATTATGCAGATTTTTTATAGATAATCTTTATTTTTTTACAATAATTTCCAACTATTTCACTTATTCTTTTCTGACCTAATACTTAAGTCTATATTCAGAATGTATTTAGTCTGTATAAATTTGTCGACTAAAACAAAACAGGAGCCTAAAGCTCCTGTTTTTAAAACCGCAACTATTTCATCACATGATTAGAAGCTGTATTTCGCCATTAAGCCAACACGGTTGTCTTTGTAGCTATCCCCAGCAAAGGTATCACGTTTACCATTGATATATTCAACACCTAAGTCCAAAGGCTTAACTGGTGAATAGATGAAGTTAATCCATGCTTGGTAAACTTCTTCATTTGCAGCTGTGTTTAAACGCGCGTAATCAGTACCATCATCCGCAAAGAGTGCGCCATACGCTAAAGTCGAACGTAATTTTTCGTTGAATTTATACGTACCACCGACTTGTACACCGAATGCTTCATTTTGCTCGATCTTGCCATTCGCATTATCTACATAAAATGCAGTGTTGCTTCCGTATAAGTAGTTGCTATTACCCTGTACATAAGACACATCAGCACTGAGTTTTAACGGATCAATCACTTGATAATTTACACCAGCAGCAATACCCCAACCAGTTTTGTCATCACCAGCTGTTTCAGATTTGTATTGTTCTACCAAACCACGAACAGATGCATTTGCTTTACCATCTGCAAAACCTTGCGTTAATTTCGCAGTTAATACTGGTAAGCTATATTTCACATCTGAACTAACAGTCTCACTCGTAGTTACACCGTTAGTCGTGGTAACTTTAAGTTGGTTTGCTGAACTATTTCCTTCTTCCGCAGCAATGAATAATTTCGTTGCAGGTGCCAAATTAAAGCCATAACGCACTTGTGGAATACGAGTTGTACCGCCACCCACGTTAGTGCCGAAGTCAATCATTTCTGGTGCGTGGTTTGACAGGAAGTTAGAAGTGGTTTGACCAAACAACCAATTGTTATAAGTCAAATATGCATGACGAATACGCAGTGCTTCATTCGTTCCAGCAAAGTCTACTTCTACTTTACCGCCAAGTTTGTTGTCGCCAGCCACATTGGTATTGAAATCTAAACCTAAGCGTGTGGTTTTCGCTGTTGCACGAAGTTTGTCTTTAGTTTGGCCATTTGAGCTTGAAACTTTGTTGAAGTCGTCATCCGCACCTTCAATAATGTAGTTTGCATCGCCACGAACAAAACCATATAGGTTAATGTCTGCGCCAGACTTAGATTTGAACGAAGATAGTGAAGATTCAGCTTTTACAGGAGCTGGCTGTGCTTTCACTTGTTGAATCTGAACTGCTTGTTGTTGTTGAACTTGTTGCTGTTGTTGCATTAATGCTTTTAGCTCTGCAACTTCGGCACGCAACTGAGCGAGTTCTTGTTGTTCTTTGGTTGCAGCATGAGTTGTTGTCATCATCAGAGCAGCCACACTAAGTGCTAGGCTTTGAGCGATAAATGGCTTTTTATTGAGGGCTAAACGCATACACAAACTTCCTTTATTACATTGTTAATTGTGAATCAAAAATTCCATTTCAGTAAAATTTTTTGCACAAAAGACCACTCCGTTTTGGTCTTTTCATATGCAAAGTAATCTTATAAAGATGAAAAATCGCACATTTCGATGTTTTAAGATATGACCTTTTATTACTCTTGCCACTAAAGTCTAATGCCAGCAATTTTGAACGATAATTGATGTTATTCGCGATTGGCTTTGAAGCATCAAATTACAATTTAGACAGACTTTTGCAATAATTAAGTAACAATTCTTCATATTTTCTTAAATATAGACTGAGTTTTATTTGAGATCTATATTTTTTTCTTATAACTAAAGTCTTAGTCTAATAGATAGCCATCTATGCCCAATGATGGGTCAAAATCACACCTTTGCACCAAAAAACCCTAACTATTCAGACTATTATTGAGCATGATGAATAAAATATCCGCAAGCATGAATACACGGTTAGGGCAAAAAGATGTGCTCATAGGAAAAAAGCGTGACGAAATGCTTGAGTAGGTCTGTTATGTTCAATTTGAATGATTTCAACATCCAAAAAAATCCGCACTATACCAAGAAGCTTTTGCATATTATCCAGAAAAATGAATTTCGCCTTTTATTGAGCGCCACCGTGAAAATGGTTGGGGCTTATATGGCTTGCTTAATATTCAAAAAGGTGAAAAGCGAAAATCGCACAGCAGCAACCACGTAATGACCAATTTTTTGATGCACCTGTCGGACTATTCTTCGCAGTCAATCAAGCCTTAGGCATCGGCGCGAAAATGGATATTGCCATGATGAGAAATGTCATGACTTCAGTCAAAGTACAAGGCTTAGACACTTGCCCACAAGCCGCATGGAATCATCTTCATGCTCTCGTGCTGAATATACTCGATGCTGCACAATTTGAAGAATTGGTCTGCGGCATGGCACTGGGTTATGCGGATCCTGAGCAGATCGTCAATCGCTTTATAACATCTGGCGTACCAGTTGAAGATTTTGCAGTATTCTTAAACAATGAGTGAGATTTAAAGCATTCATTTAAATAACAAAAGAGACTAAAATAAGTCTCTTTTTTTATATAGTCACAACTTCAATTTTTAGGCTTGTTCGTGCTCAAGCTTAAACACATAATACAAAGCCAAAGCCACAAAAATAGCCATGACAATGGCCATATTCAAAAGTGCCGACCAGAGTAGAAAATTAATAATCACACCACAAAGTAGACCACAACCAAATTGCATACTGCCCATAATCGCACTGGCCGTTCCTGCCCGTGCACCCTGCTCAGACATTGCAATCGCCATGGCATTTGGCCCTGTAAAACCAATTGCTGCGACAGCGAGAAACATCCCTGCACATACGATATATAAGGGCGCATGCGTCATGCTACCCGCTACCAACAGCAGCCCCACACCAGCTAACTGCAAAAAACTGCCTAATTTTAAGCGCTGAAAAACACTTAACTTTTGTGCCAGACGTTTATTTAAAGTCGAGAACAGCATAATCCCAACTGCATTGGCACCAAAGGCATAGGCAAAAACTTGCTGACTTAAGCCGTAACCATCCATCAGAATGGCAGCAGAAGCACTGATATAGCAAAAGAGTACAGCCCCAGCAAAGCATCCAACAAACATCGGACGTCTAAAGCTCGAATCTTGCAGAATCGCCCCGTAGAGGTTTAAAACTTGATTAAAGTTCAACTTTAAACGACGGTTCGGGTCTAAAGTTTCTTCAAAGAAGAAGTGTACGCAGCACAGGCTTCCCAAACCAACGACCATCAAAAAGGCAAAAATACTATGCCAACTGCTGAAACTCAGCACCAACGCACCTAAACTCGGTGCAATAATCGGCGCGATGGTGGTCACGATCATCATACTGGCAAATGCTTGGGCTGAGGCTTGCATATCTAAACGGTCACGAATCGCAGCACGGGCAATCACCACGCCCACACAACCGCCTAAGGCTTGTAAAACCCGAGCGGCAATGAGACTCCACTCACTGTTTGCAAACACACACAGTAAACTGGCAATAATGTAGAGACTTAGGCCAAAATACAGCGGTTTTTTGCGCCCAATACGGTCACTTACCGGCCCATAAATCAGTTGTCCAATAGCCAAGCCTAAGAAGTACGCAGGTAAGCTGTTGGCCACCATTTGTGTGCTTACCCCAAAGTCATTCGCCATTTGTGGCAAAGCGGGCAAATACATATCAATAGACAGTGGACCGAGTGCAGTCAGTGAAGCAAGTAAGAGAATCCAAGCGTTGGAATAGACCGCTTTTTCCTGTGTAGTCGACATAGGATTAATTTATGTTTTGGAAGGAGAGTTTGCAGACAAGTTTACACGCTCCATAGTATGATTTATAGCAGAGCAGGTGAAATTTCACATATTCTCATATTTGAAAATTGTCCAACCCTAAGCGACAAACAAAGGTGCCCTTTGAAAGCATGGCTGACCAGTCTAAAACAGGCTACTTATAATACAACCTTCATGTATAACCTCCGCATGGTCATTACTTTTGCAGGGACTGCTTTTGTTCCATATCTCATGGGTTTTCAACTGGCAACTATTCCGCTGACACTCGGCGCAGTTGCTGCGGGTTTAAGTGATATTGATGACCGCTTTTCCGTGCGAATCATGAATTTAATTTTTACCTATATTGGCTTTTTCATTACTGCAACGTCGATTTACTTTTTATTTCCGCATCCAATTTTATTCGCACTGGGTCTAATCGTTTCGTGTATTGGTCTGATTTTACTGGGCTCACTGGGACGTCGTTATGCCACGATTTCCTATGGTTGCTTAGTGGTTTCCGTTTACTCCATGCTCGGTGTCGGACTTTTTGACAACTGGTATACACAACCGTCTCTGCTGGTGATTGGGGCAATTTGGTATAGCGTTATTTCAACCATCAGTTTTCTGCTCTTTCCCGTTCGTCAAGTACAAGACAATCTATCGAAGTGTTATTCCTCACTCGCCGATTTTCTGTTTGCCAAATCCAACCTGTTTGATGTTGATATGACAGCTAACAGCTATCAACAGAGCATGATTGAACTGTCGTTGGAAAATGGTAAATTAATTGCAATTTTCAACGACATGAAAACCGCCCTACTCACTCGTTTAAAAGGTGACCGTGGACAACGAGATACACGTCGCAGTCTGCAATATTATTTTGTGGCGCAAGATATTCATGAACGTGCAGATTCAGCACATATTGACTATCAAAAACTGGCGAAAATTTTTCAACACAGCGATATCTTATTCCGCTTTCAACGAATTTTATCTATTCAAGCCAAAGCCTGTAAGGACTTAAGCAGCAGCATTTTAAACCGTCAAACCTATACCCATAATAAACGCTTTAAACATGCTTTTGAAAATCTCCGTTTATCATTAGAAAAGCTCAGAGATGAACAACAATACGACCAAATTTGGGTCAATGCTCTGTTTTCACTGTATCAAAACTTAAAATCGATTGATGCACAGCTACGTAACTTAGAAACTGAACGCAATATTAAACTCGAGAAAACAAAACATATCGAAAGCCAGCTCAAAGATGATGACCTGAAAGGCTGGGATGACATTAAGGTTCGGATTAAACAACATCTCACCCCAGAGTCGGTGTTATTTCGACACGCGATTCGTCTGTCTATCGTGCTATTAGTTGGATATATCTTTGTTCAAGTTACTAACATTGAATATGGGTACTGGATTCTACTGACAGCGCTATTTGTCAGTCAGCCCAATTTCAACGCAACCAAACGTCGTTTACGTTTACGTATCGTAGGGACGTTGGTCGGAATCATTTTAGGGTATGCCGTATTGTACTTTGTACCTTCGATTGAAGGACAACTTCTCGTTTTGGTCATCAGCGGGGTACTTTTCTTTGAGCTTCGCAGTAAACAATACGCTCAAGCCACCGCTTTCATCACTATTTTGGCGCTGATTAATTTCAACTTAGATGGTATGGGATACGAAGCTGCCCTTCCGCGCATGATGGATACCTTAATTGGCTGTGGACTGGCATGGTTAGGCGTAAGTTTTATTTTCCCTGACTGGAAGTTCCGTCGCCTACCCCGCACAATTTATCGTTCGCTTTCCGCTCAATGTGATTATTTGGCAGAGGTGATTGAACAGTATAAGTCTGGACGCAACAATGGCCTGAATTATCGTGTAGTCCGTCGTGCGGCACACAATACTGATGCCGAAGTTGCTTCACTCATTTCAACTTTAGCCACCGAGCCCGACTTTGACCCAACGCAAAAGAGCTTGGCGTTTGAGTTCTTGTGTCTCAATCATACCTTTATTAGTTATATTGCGGCGCTGGGTGCACATCGTGAAAAAATTGAAGACCCACAAATTTTAGAATTGATGGATCGTGCTTTTGACAATATCCAAGGTGCACTCCTGCGGGATGAAATGCCTGATTTAACTGCCCAGAATATGCTACAGACCATTCGTCAGCGTTTAAGCCAAAATAATGAGGAAGATCAGAAGGCATTGATTATTTTACAACAGCTTTCCTTGATGTTTAGCATCTTGAATCAGTTCAGTCGTTTGAAGCAAAGTTTAAGCCACGAACGGGATCATGAGGCCACAGAACTGGCTTCATTATAATTTGGGTGATTTTGGAACAATATACTCACTGAAATGCTCTAAATGATGCTAAACTTTTTGCAGTTTTAAATCTGTTACTTTCACTATGACCGCGAAAAATTTATACGCTTATACTTTACAGCCTGTGACCTATGAAATCACTGAAGCTGAACAACGCGATGCTCAATTAAAAATTTGGCGTAGCACAAACAAAATTAGCATGAAAGCTTGGATCATCATGGCTATCGTTACAGCCCTTTCGATTCTTGGCCTAATTTTACTCAAGAATTATTCAACCATCTTTTGTTGGGTCGCAATCGCCTGCGTCGTGGTTTACCTTTTAGTCCGTAAATTCGGTTTAGAATGGTATGTGAAGCGAAAAATGAATGAGTTTCCAGTTCAGGAAATTAAAGGCATTCGTTTAGGTGTACAACCTCACGGTCTGATTATGCGCCAGCAAATGGGCATGCAAGAAGGTGTCGGTGCAATCGGTTGGAAAGATATCTACGAATGGTACAACACACCTGAGTTTTTGTTGATTAAATTCAAAGTGAAAGGCCAAGAAGGTGCATACATTCTGCCAAAACGCATGGATAGCAAAAACTTCTCGTTTAATACGATTCGTAAACATTTAAAAGAAACAGTTGGTGAACCGCAGCCACTTTAAATCCTGCTTTCTCCTCTGTAAAAAACCTCCAACTTTTGGAGGTTTTTTTATATCCCAAACCCTCGAATATAAATGATAATGAGAATAAATATTAATTTCTAAATCCATATTATCTTCTCAATCTTCAGGTATAATTTGCGCACAACAAATCGCTCACCATTAAGTATCGCCATGTTTAAAAAAACATTTTTCCAAGTGCATTGGTTTTTGGGAATCACTGCGGGTCTTATCCTGTCGCTTATGGGCGTCACAGGGGCCATCTATTCTTATGAACAACAAATCTTAAAATGGATGAACCCAGATAGCTATACCGTTCAAGCAACACAAAACAATAAATTAACCCCTGCTGAGCTGTATCTACATTTCCAAAAACAAAATCCTGCCATCAAAATCAATAGTATTACGATTGCTCAAGAACCAACCACTTCAAGTACAGTCAATATCGAGAAAGAAGGCGCACGTCGTGGTTATAACATGATGGTGAACCCATATACTGCTGCAGTCTTACCTGAAGTTAAAGGCCGTGAGTTTTTTAACTTTATTCAACAGCTGCACCGTAATTTAACTGTTGGTCCTGTCGGTAAACAAATTACTGGCGCTTGTACCCTCATGCTTATTTTCTTTGTATTGAGTGGCCTGTACTTACGTTGGCCCAAACGTCATTCCATCAAACAATGGTTTTTTATTAAACCTAAATTGAAAGGACGCAACTTCATTTGGGATTTGCATGCTGTTGTTGGTACTTGGGTGGTGATCTTTTATCTGATCTTGGCCTGTACAGGACTGTACTGGTCTTATGATTGGTGGCGCGATGGCATGTTTAAAGTCCTCGGCGTTGAACGCCCACAAGCACAAATGCAAGAAGGACCCCGTCCAAATACTGGTGCAGCTCAAGGCCCACGTGGCGAACAGGCTGGTGCTCGTGGTGGAGAATCACGTGAGCAAGGTCGTGGCGGGCCACAAGGTGAGCACGCTGCACGTGGCGAACGTGGGCAAGGCGAACAACATGGCGAGCGTAAAGGCTTATCTCCTGAACAAGTGCAAATTGCTTTAACCCAAACATGGACAGGATTTAACGCACAAGTTGGTCGAGACTATTCAACCCTGACCCTAAATATTCCGAAAAAGCCTGACGGTACACTTGAGCTTTCATTTGTAGATGCAATTCCACAGCATGAGCGGGCGAGAAACTCAGCGGTCTTCAATTATCAAACTTCACAAATTGAAAAAATGGAGTTGTATGAGCAGAAGAAGCTGAATGAAAAAATCATGAGCAGTATGCTTCCTGTGCACCGTGGTAGCTTCTTTGGCCCAATTTATCAATTCTTTGCCATGTTTGCATCACTGATGATGCCACTGTTCTTTGTAACGGGTTGGATGCTGTATCTCAAACGCCGTAAGCAAAAGAAACTCACCCAGCAAGCCCGTGGTGGAGCGTTGAATGTTCCAGTTGATCCACATGCGAAACCATGGCTCATTGCCTATGCAACTCAAACGGGTGTTTCTGAACAAATTGCTTGGCGTACTGCAACCAGCTTACAAGAAGCAAGACAACCTGTAAGCGTTAAAGCTGTGCAACACTTAACACAGGATGACTTAAAAGCTGCTGAGCAAGTGCTTTTTGTTGCAAGTACTTATGGCACGGGTGAAGCACCTGACTTAGCCAGTAGTTTTGAAAAGAAATTTTTAAATACAACTTTGGATTTGTCACACCTTCACTATGCCGTTTTGGCTTTAGGCTCTCAAGAATATCCTGATTCCTATTGTAGTTTTGGACATCGCATTGATAGTTGGTTAAAAGCCAATGGCGCACATGCTTTGTTTGCAACCATTGAAGTCAACAACGCAGATAACAATGATATTCAACGTTGGAACAGTGCTCTTGCCTCTGCAACCAAACTTGAGCTTCAAGCCATGAACATTGACAAAACCTTTGATCAATGGAATTTGGCACAACGTGAAGTACTCAATCCAAATAGTGTCGGAGCACATGCTTATAATATTGAGCTCAAAACCAACTTCGATGCAACATGGCAAGCGGGTGATATTGCTGAAGTTCAACCAGGTAACAGCACAGCACGTATCCAAGCCTTTATGCAAAAGCATCACATTGCAGCACAGAGCATCGTTGAGTCTTTAGCCATTTCCATTGAGCAAGCGCTTTGGGATAAAAACCTCAACACAGAGATTGAGCCTTTTGCCAATTTGGAACATTTACTGGAACAGTTGAGCCCTTTACCTACACGTGAATACTCAATTGCAAGTGTACCGACTCAACAAGTGTTACGTTTAGTCGTGCGCCAACAGCAAGATTCAGCAGGTGAACTGGGCTTAGGTTCTGGTTGGTTAACCCAACATGCCGAGCTTCAGCAACCTATCGCACTACGTATTCGTACTAATGAATCATTCCATTTGATCAATGACAACCGTCCTATCATTTGTATTGGGAACGGTACAGGTATCGCTGGTTTAATGAGTCTACTCCATGCACGTACCCGCCTAGACTATACGCAAAACTGGTTGATCTTTGGTGAGCGTCAACGTGAACATGATTTCTTCTATCAAAGTACGATTGAAGCGTGGCAAACCACAGGCATGCTACAACGCTTAGATTTAGCGTTCTCGCGAGATCAGGCAGAGAAAGTCTATGTACACCATAAACTGCGTGAACAAGCCACTGAGCTTAAAACATGGGTTGAAAATGGTGCCGTAATTTATGTCTGCGGTAGCATTAATGGTATGGCGAGCGATGTCGATGCTGCCCTAATTGAAATCTTAGGCGAAGAAAAATTAGATCAACTCCGTCAAGAAGGTCGTTATCGTCGCGATGTTTACTAAACACTAAGTCTAAATGAAAAAACCGAGCCACAGCGCTCGGTTTTTTCATGCGTAAATTTGCTAGAATCATGCAAACGATAACCCACAAGCCTATATGCAAAAATCAAAAAGAGTCATTAGTTTTATTATCGGGTCATTACTGTTCGCAGACGGCTTGTATTTTGTTTTACAACTACGCTTTAATTTTGGCACCCTCTTGCCCTTATTGATTGGACTAGGTCTAATCATTTATGCACTGGCTTATCCTAAACTTATCGCCTATATTCAAACCACTACAATCAGACAATCAATATGGCGTTGGGCTTGGGCGATTTTCTTTGTTTGGGTTTTTAGCTTAGTCATTTTCTTCGTCTTTTTAGGGTTTTCAAATCAACAAAATACCCCTCATATCGCTGCACCCGCTATTGTAGTTCTTGGGAGTGGTCTGAAGCATGGCAAACCGAGTCCAACATTGGCCAGCCGTTTAGATCAAGCGGCAAGCTATGCCAAACACCATCCCAACAGTATTATGGTCGTCAGTGGCGGCCTCTCCTTTCAGCAAAAAAATAGTGAAGCTGAAGCAATGCGACAATATCTGATTGATGTACACCATATCCCAGCACAGCGTATTTATACCGAAGATCAAAGCACCAGTACTGAGTTAAATCTGATCAATAGTAAAAAGATTTTAGCCAAGCAGCATATTTCTCTCCAGCAACCGATTGCTATTGTGACCAGTGATTTTCATATCCCCCGTAGTCGTGCTATAGCCATACGTCAGGGTTATCAAATGCCTATCATGATCAGCGCTCAGACACCTCTTGCCACTCGCTATAATGCATGGTTACGTGAGTATTTTGCATATTGGAGTGGTTGGTTACTCAATGAATACTAAAATGGGATCATCTTGAATTAATGGAGGCGAATTGTCCGTGGTGATGGTAATTGTAATTGTTTAAATAATTCAGGCTTCTGCATTGAAAATTGATATAAATAGTTTTTGATATCTAATAATAATTTTTCTGGAGCAACCAAGACATTCTGCCCTTCTGGGCTTAAATTCATCGAGACCGTGGTTTTTTCTGCACGTAAGAATGGAATCACTTTTTCGACTAAATCGCTAAGACCAATACTCTGGATTTCGTAGCCTGCCCAATTATCTTTCACTAAAAGCTGTGCTAAACCTTTACTCTGCCACATCGCAAATGAACGTTGACCGGTTGGCGTAGCACATAAAGCCCAGCCATCTTGGTATAAGGCAATAACATGGCCTTGATGCACGATAGTTTCGATAAAAAGACGATAAATTTCAAGAGGATCGTAAGCAATATTTTGATTTTTAGACGCAGCTTTGCGTTGATATGGGTTTCTCATAAATCTGTCATATTTTAAAATTATTATTGCACAGAAGTGTATGAAAACAGCTTGAGATAAGCAAGGTTTTTACGATAAGGGAATATGGTGGGCGCTGACGGGATCGAACCGCCGACATTCTGCTTGTAAGGCAGACGCTCTACCAACTGAGCTAAGCGCCCTTGAGAAATAAGAATAGCGTCGCTATTTTTATGATGCAAGAAAGAAATCTTGCTTGATTCCATTTACTAGCACAAGGGATCTAGAAAATGGCGCAGCGGACGGGGCTCGAACCCGCGACCCCCGGCGTGACAGGCCGGTATTCTAACCAACTGAACTACCGCTGCAACGGTAATTGCGAATGCAATTAGGGTCATTAAGCTTTACAGCTTGAATATGGTGGGCGCTGACGGGATCGAACCGCCGACATTCTGCTTGTAAGGCAGACGCTCTACCAACTGAGCTAAGCGCCCTGATTTAAGATTGTCAGTCTTAGTTTTCAAATTTAAGCTCAGGGACTTAAATTTATATTTTATATGGCGCAGCGGACGGGGCTCGAACCCGCGACCCCCGGCGTGACAGGCCGGTATTCTAACCAACTGAACTACCGCTGCGTCGTAAAATATGGTGGGCGCTGACGGGATCGAACCGCCGACATTCTGCTTGTAAGGCAGACGCTCTACCAACTGAGCTAAGCGCCCTGATTAAGATTGTCAGTCTTAGTTTTTAAACTTAAGCTCAGGAACTTAAATTTAATCGATTCTTTGAATGGCGCAGCGGACGGGGCTCGAACCCGCGACCCCCGGCGTGACAGGCCGGTATTCTAACCAACTGAACTACCGCTGCATCGCAAAAAATCTGGTGGGCGCTGACGGGATCGAACCGCCGACATTCTGCTTGTAAGGCAGACGCTCTACCAACTGAGCTAAGCGCCCTCATTAAGGATTCTGTATAAATGGCGCAGCGGACGGGGCTCGAACCCGCGACCCCCGGCGTGACAGGCCGGTATTCTAACCAACTGAACTACCGCTGCACTTACACAAAGTCACTAATGTGGTACAAACAATATTAAAAATCTTAAGTGGCGCAGCGGACGGGGCTCGAACCCGCGACCCCCGGCGTGACAGGCCGGTATTCTAACCAACTGAACTACCGCTGCACGTAAGATCTTTAACGTAAAGGCTTGGTGGGCGCTGACGGGATCGAACCGCCGACATTCTGCTTGTAAGGCAGACGCTCTACCAACTGAGCTAAGCGCCCTTAACGTCTTTATCGTTTGTGAGGTGCATTATAGAGAATCTTTACAGGCTGTCAAACGCTTTTCGGCTTGTTTTCGCTTTTTTGCAATCGAGTGATTAAAAAATAGGTCAAATGGTATAAAAACAAGTATTTTCTGTATGTTATTTAACATATTTGCGAAAATTAAAATGATTATTCGCTAAATTTCTTTTCCCAAAAATACACATTTTCTATGATTAATCCCCTTCTTCTACTAAATATTCATATTTTAAATTACAGCGTTGAATACTCAATAAAATAGGCTTGCACATTTTTTAACATCTATTTTTAGAGTTCAAGTTTATGTTCGGAAATATAAACCAGCGCATTGCAATCAATTAGTTCAAATAACTCTATGACATCCGTATTACGCATACGAATACAGCCATGCGACATCGGCATCCCCATTAGTTCACTATCTGGTGTTCCATGAATATAGATATAACGTTGATAGGTATCGCAGCCTTCCCCGCGATTGAAGCCCTCTTCTAAACCACTCAGCCATAAAATCCGAGACAAAATCCAGTCACGTTCAGGAAACTGCTTGGCTAAATCGGTGTCGTATACTTCACCTGTAGGCTTTCGAGCAATAAAAACGGCATTTTGCGGTTGCTCAGCACCATGCTTCTCAGCAACCAGATGCCAACCTCGCGGCGTTTTACCACTATTTTCAGTTTCGCCAATACCATTTTTCCCTGACGAGATCAGATAAAATTTATTCTTTTTAGGCAGCGTTAGAGTCTGTTCAGCCAGATCAATCAAGACGTCTGCATCAGCAATTACATAAGACATCAATTGTCCTCTATTTGTTTTTTATCTATTACAGTATTTGGTTCTGGACGTAACCATAACCATATTGCGACAAGCAGCATGGTGGTATTGGTAAATAATTTCACTAAAAATGGTGCATTGGTAAGTAGCATGATCAGTCCACTGATCAACATCATGATACTGGCAAACCACTTCGCTTTACGTGGTACAGTGCCATTGGCACGCCATGCTCTTAACGTTGCACCATATTTAGGATGGTTAAGTAACCAAGCATCCATTTGTGGCCAACCTTTAGATGCAGCCCAAGCGGCCAAGATCAGAAAAACAGTGGTTGGCATACCCGGCAACAGTGCACCGATAAAGCCTAGGATGACAAAGATCACCACTAAACAACGCCAAAACAACGTTTTCATACCACTTTCCTGAACACCGAATTGCGGTAGTATAAAGTGTTTTTTAAGTTTATCCGTTGTCCTTCTGCATATTTAGCTTCTTTTTTAAGGCACTCGCATGCACCTTATTTCACAACATCAGTTGTTCGAACCTTGGCTCCAATTCAAACGCCCATTGGTTCGCCAGTTGGCTTTTGCTGTAGCAAGTCCAAACATTTTGTCTGCGTTGCCGTTAGAACTCGATATACAACATGCTTTTCATTTTCATCCCTCACAGATCTGGCAACAGCACTTTCAAACCTATTTACCTCGCCTTAAACAGCTCGATCAAGACCCGAAAGAACTTGAAGACTTTATGGCTCAACTGAAAAGTACCCGTCTGGGTCTGCGCTTTGAAATGTTCATGTGGTTTTGGTTATTGGATCATCGCTATCATGCATACGAGTTATTGGGGCATAGTATTCAAATCATTGATGGTGCTCGGACTACGGGTGAGCTGGACTTTTTAATTAAAAATACCGAAACCAATCAAATCGAACATTGGGAAGTCGCGTTGAAATATTATTTAGGTGAAACAGATCTAAGCTTAACCACATGGTATGGTTTGAATCGTACCGATACTTTAAATCGAAAATTAAAACACTTTACCCATAAACAGTTTCAATTCCAGCAAGCTTTAGACACAGACATTCAGACGCGCTTTGCCGTTTTAAAGGGGCAACTCTTTCTCCCACTAACAAATGGTTTCACGGCAGTCGAAACGTTAAACCAATACTCCCTCCCCAATTGGCTCAATCCTGACCGTCGACTAGGTACTTGGGGTAACATCATTCCAAAGGCCGACATGAATTACTATCGCCTACAACGTCAAGAGTGGATTTGCCCAAATGCGGAAGTCAGCAGCCAAAATGCACATTGGTGGACCAATGGACTGTACTTACAAAATAAAAACAATCAGTTTTATATGTATAGAAATCCTAATTTGATTTTAACTTGATTTTGCAGAAGTTCCTTTATACAAAAATACATAACGCAACATACAGTTACTTATCTCCTGCAAAACCATGCTATTTTTTAAAGTGTTTATTTTTTAATCTCTAATTACATCAGAACAAAATCATTTGATGAATACACTAAAAATTTTGGAGACAGCGATGAAAAAAATTGTTTTAGGTTCACTGGTGATGCTTTTTGTTTTAACAGGCTGTAATACCGTGGCTGGTGTAGGTAAAGATGTCTCCAAAGTAGGTGATGTCGTGACCAACTCTGCTGATAAAACTGCTGATAAATTATAATCTGCTTGTAAGCCCCATAGACCTTATCTAAACGATAAGGTTTTTTTATTGCTAAGTTTCGCATTCCAGAGATTAATCGCCTATTATAGTGCCGACTGTTTTATTGACTTTGAAATGCGCATGACCTCTTCTGCTACTCTCGATTTAAGCCTCCAACTTTTACGTCAGCCATCGGTTACACCTGTGGACCACAACTGTCAAAATATTATGGCTGAACGCTTAAAAAAAATTGGTTTCAACATTGAGTCTATGCGCTTTGATGATGTTGATAACCTATGGGCACGAAAAGGCACTGAAGCACCTGTATTCTGCTTTGCGGGTCACACCGATGTCGTTCCTACAGGTAATTTAGATGCTTGGAACTCAGACCCATTTGCCCCTGAAATTCGTGATGGCAAGCTTTATGGCCGTGGCAGTGCAGACATGAAAACTGCCTTGGCTGCAATGGTGGTTGCTTCTGAGCGCTTTGTTGCAAAACACCCAAATCATAAAGGCTCAATCGCGTTCCTCATCACATCAGATGAAGAAGGCCCATCGATCAATGGCACGGTCAAAGTGATCGAAACACTCGAAGCCCGTAATGAAAAAATGAAGTGGTGTTTGGTGGGTGAACCTTCAAGTACCCATCAATTGGGTGATATTGTTAAAAATGGTCGTCGTGGTTCACTCAATGCAGTACTGACTGTCAAAGGAAAACAAGGTCACGTGGCTTATCCACATTTGGCTATTAACCCGATTCACATGGCGTCTAAAGCCGTTGCTGAACTTTGTGATACGGTTTGGGATCAGGGCAACGAATACTTCCCTGCGACGTCGTTCCAAGTGTCCAATATTCAAGCTGGTACAGGGGCAACCAATGTCGTCCCAGGTACCATGACCGTGACTTTCAATTTCCGTTATTCAACTGAATTGACCGCTGAGGAATTAAAAACACGTGTTTTAGAAATTTTGGATCATCATGGTTTAGTCTACGACATTAAATGGACACACTCAGGTTTACCTTTCCTGACGCCAGTGGGTGAGTTGGTGAATGCAGCTAAAAATGCCATTCGTAATGTAACTGGTGTAGAAACTGAGCTTTCAACTTCAGGCGGAACATCTGATGGTCGCTTTATTGCTCCTACAGGTGCTCAAGTACTTGAACTTGGCGTTCTCAATGCCAGCATCCATCAAATTGATGAGCATGTGAATGTCGCTGATCTGGAACCGCTTGCTGAGATTTACGAACAAATTTTAGAAGGCCTTTTGGCATAAGCATTCAACCCCGCATTAAAAAGGAACTCAGTTGAGTTCCTTTTTTATTACATTCAAACTTAAGCTTAAAGCCCTAAACTCGCCTGAATTTTATTTAAATTCGGTACGTGGTAAGTCTCATCCCCCATACGCACTAACTGGAAAATGGTGGGATCATTCACAGGGCTTTCATCATCAACAATTTCAGAAATACGCAAACGAATTGACTTCGGCATTTCATTACACATCAAAGCAAAGCGCTGAGAAGCATCATCCCCTTCAATCACCAGCGCCACGCCTTCCGTTTGGTCGGGACGGTTGATGGCATAAACAGGCAAATGTAGATCATGCCATTCCACCGTTTTCACTTGCGTATCACTATCGAGTGCAGATAAAACAATATTTTGCGGCAAGAGCATGGGGTTTTTACTATGACACTCAATAATATAAGCATCAATAAAACCTGTTGATACTGTAATCAGATATTGCAATTCTTGCTGACTGATTTGCTCATTCATGCTCT
Organism: Acinetobacter sp. BWR-L5; assembly: GCF_039655985.1. Lineage (NCBI taxonomy): Bacteria > Pseudomonadati > Pseudomonadota > Gammaproteobacteria > Moraxellales > Moraxellaceae > Acinetobacter > Acinetobacter sp. BWR-L5. The sequence continues at coordinate 494,052 of NZ_JAGFEV010000001.1, forward strand.
TTGAAACATTTGCATTCATTTATTTACCCCTGCTTTTCAGCCAATAACTGCTGAATGTTGGCAAGTAATTCTGCCTCTTGGAATGGTTTGCCCATGTAGTGTGTCACGCCCAAGCTGAAAGCACGTTCACGGTGTTTTTCACCCGTACGCGATGTAATCATAATAATCGGCAAGTTCTGGTGAATTTCATGGTGACGAACCAAGTTCGTTACTTCGAAACCATCCATACGTGGCATTTCAATATCCAGCAACATCAAGTCTGGTTTAACGCTCTCCAACTGCTCCATCGCATCGACACCGTCTTTAGCAGTCACAATATCAAAGCCTTGGCGCTCTAATAAGCGCGATGTGACCTTACGAACCGTGACCGAGTCATCCACAATCATCACTAAACGACGCATATCCTGATGACGACCAAAGTCACGGTGATCGGCTGCATGCGTTACACGCTTGGTACTTAAAATCTGACGTGCGATGTTCTGACCATCTAAAATCAAGCAGACATGACCATCACCCAAAATCGTTGCACCCGCAATTGCACCAATGCTGGCAAACTGTTGTCCAACGGGCTTCACTACAATTTGCGCACGTGAACCAATCAGCTGATCAACCAATAAGGCAATGGTTTGTCCACTATTGCCTTTAATCAATAACACCGGCAATGAATGTCCAATATTACTCAAACGCGGAATCGGCTGATTGGATAAAAACTCAGATAAATAGCGCAGTTTATAACTCACACCATCAATTTTGAATTGGTCATCTTTGCTGTGGAAATAGTGATCCAATGCTGTTGGAGCAATACGCACAATACGATCAATCTGCGCCAATGGAATCGCATATTGTTGATCGCCTGCTTTCACCATCAAGGCATCACTCACCGCTACCGTAGTCGGTACGCGAATAATGAAGGTCGTGCCGAATCCAACTTCCGATTCAACCGTGACATGTCCACCCAGTGCTTTAATTTCACTTTGCACCACATCAAGACCGACACCACGTCCAGAAATTTGCGTCACTTCTTTGGCTGTACTGAAACCCGGATGGAAAATAAACTGTAAGATTTCCTGTTTATCTAGCACTTGATCGGCTTTAATTAAACCTAAGTTTAGCGCTTTCGCTTTAATCGTGCTTTCATCAATACCCTTACCATCATCTTTAAAGCTGACGATAACGTCTGTACCTTGACGGCTAATGTTTAGTTCAATTTGGCCTGTCGCTGATTTTTTCGCAGCGCTACGTTGTTCCGCATCTTCAATACCGTGGTCGATTGCGTTACGTAGCATATGCTCAAACGGCGTAACCAAACGTTCAAGAATCGTACGATCCAACTCACCTTCGGTGTTATGAACGACTAATTCCGTTGGGCGGTTTAAGGTTGATGCGGTCTGACGCACAATACGCTGCAAACGAGGCAACATACGTGAAAACGGTACCAAACGTGTCCGCATTAAGCTTTCTTGAATCTCCGCTTGAATACGGGATTGTTGTAATAACAAGCCTTCCGCATCACGAATTTTCTCAGCCAAAGTGCTCTTAAAATCGACCAAATCCGAAGCTGATTCGGCTAAGGATTTGGACAATTGATTCAACGATGAATATTGGTCCATTTCCAAAGGGTCAAAGTCTGCGTAGCGCGAGTTTTCAGAACCGTGCTTCGCAATAATTTGACTCTCAAGCTCACCTTCCATTCGACGCAACTGATCCGCCAAACGCTTAATTGCAAGCTCCATCTCGTTCAACGTATTGCCGAGCTGACCTAAGTCCATTTCAATACGTGAACGGTTAATTGCATTTTCACCGGACAGGTCGATCATTTTTTCAACCAAATCAGCTGAGATACGGATCATCTCATTACCGCCATCCAAGTGAGTCGTTTCTTTCCACTCACCCAGCATTGCTGGCGGCTCAGTACCATCACCCTGCACAAACTCAAAACTTGGTACCGCATTGAGTAAATCAATTTGAGTTACACGCGTCGGTAATTGCGCAATCACATCCACATAATCAATAGATGCTAAGCTATTTTTCAAACCATCATAATTACTAAAATCACGTTTGAAGATGGCTTGTTTTAACCATTCAAATGCAGTTTGCAATAATGGGTCATACACGTTTGAACTGAAATTATGTACAGCAAATTGCTCAAATGTAGTTTCTAGTTCATAAGCAATCGCACCAACGGGTTCATTCTCCGCCATACGCGCGCCGCCTTTTAAGCTGTGCGCAGCACGTTGCAATTGTAGTAACACACTACGGTCACTACGTTGTTCAGTCCACTGTTTCAGTAAGCCATCCGTAGTCGCTAAAATTTCTTCAGCTTCTTCCAAGAAGGTTTCTTCAACAATTGATAAAAGACTAGCTGCTTCTTCAACAGCGCTGACTGCTTCTTCTTGGACAAGTGACGGAGTATCCAGCTGTTCAACGACAGTAACGTCAGTGTTATCAACTATACTCGGCTCTTCAATCGCAGTTGCTGACTCAACCGCAGCTGCCTCAGCTTCAATCGTTCTATCTATATTAGATAAAGGTTCTTCAACTGCCGCAACAAACGCTTTAACTAAAGGCTCGGATGCTGTAGTTGTAACAGTCGTACCCTCAACCAAGCTCTGAATGTTATGCAGTACATTGATCGTCGCTGTTGCTGGATAATCAACCTTCTCCGTACGAATGACCTGAATTCGGTCTGCGACGTCATCCTGTACTAAGCGAATGATGCTGATCAACTGTGGCGTTGTAGCTATTTGCTGACGAATCACACGCTCATAAATAGACTCTAATTCGTGTGCAATCGAACCAATAAAAGGTGCAGAAATCATATTGGCACCACCTTTTAAGGTGTGCAAATAACGCATTAAATTGTTGAGTGCTGCTGGATCATTGCCATTTTTAGACCAAGTATTAAGATCCTGATCCATCCCCATCAATAATTCCTCAGCTTCTTCCAAGAAAATATCGAGCAAATCATCATCAAAATCGGTATTGGCCGTATTCGATTGCTTGTACTGATGATCCGATGCAATTTGCTGCGAAATCTGCGCAAGATCAAGGCTTGGTTGTGAAGTATTTCCAGAAATAACAGCCTCAGCAACCGGTTCAATTACCGTCGTCGAAGTCGATTCAACATCTTGCTGTACGAAGGCCATTAATTCATTCAGAACTTTATGTACATCTGCAGTCAGAATGACGCGCTGACCCGCAGCTAAAGTGTCAAATAAATGGATAAATTCTTGATGTGCCTGACCAAATAACTCGTATGCATAATCTACATTGAGTAATTCTGGCTTTTCCAGTAAGGCTTGATAACCCGCATATAGCTCAGAAGTAAAGTCATGAATTCCTTGAGCAGCACGGTTATTGGTGAATTCTAGCAATTGTTTTGCTTGTTCACCTAAGTGCTGAATATAGTCTGGATATTCAACTTTAGCCCGCTGATCAAACTCAAATTCAGCATCAAGCAGTAGATCAATATTTAACTCGATCAGCTTCGAGACCATACCTTGTGGGTTTAGCTCATCGTCTACGTCTTCTATACTGAAACCATAGTTATCCCAAGCCGTAGTGAACGTGGCGTAAATCACGTCAAGCTGTTCGTTCGTACCACGCCCAAGCACGTGTAAATAGTCACGTACAAATTCAGCATATTGGGTGAGTAAAGAGATTTCCTTCGAGGTAGAAACAATTTCTTCTTGTACCAAGGTTTTAAATAGATTTTCAACTTTTGAGCTGGCATTAAAGACATGCTCAATTTGCGCCATAGACGAACTACCACGCAATGTATGTAAGGCACGGATTAAGCCATTGTAATCTTGTACTTTGGTTTCATCTGCATTTAAGAACTGATCGATAGTCGCTAAATGGTCTTCCGCTTCTTCAATGAAGATCGCTAAAGTTTCTTCAAGGACATCATGCACTTGATCATCCTGCTCAGAAACGTCTGCAACTTGTGGCTCAGATTCAGCCACTTCAATATCGCTCAGCTCTAATCCCGTCACGACATCATTACTATTTAGATGATTAGACAGTTGTAGCAACTCTTCTAGTGCAGGTTCTAAACTTTGATTTTGTTGTAATTGTTGTCCAATTAAAACCAGTGGTCGAAGGTCAAGATCAATCTCCTGTACCACTTTGAATATCGGATACAGTTTAAATTGAAACAGTTTGAATACTGTTTTAGCAAATTTTTGAACCGTTGCCGTAAGCGGTACAGCCCCTGAAATCACACGATTTAAGGTGTCTTCAACTGCCCACGCTGTTTCACCTGCTGACTTTGCCCCCACCATACGACCAGAGCCTTTTAAGGTATGGAAATGACGGCGTATGCTCAACAAAGTTTCTTGATGTGTCGGTTCAGCGTACCACTTTTCAAATAATGGATCTAACTCAACGAAGATTTCTTCAATTTCTTCAACAAAAATTTCAAGAATTTCTGCATCTTGATCTAGATAACTATCTTCCGGAAGCGTTGTCGTTTCAACTAAATGTTTTAATATTTCTTTCATAGCTAAGGCTTCTTGCGTTGTCAGCTACCCAAAAAGGTGCATAAACTTCATTATAACCATCAATCCCAAACCAGTCTTTTTTGCTTAAGCTAACTGAATTGATGTGTATCCTGATTTGGTATGCCACTCAAACAATGAGCAGCATACCTCCCCAAAGCAAGCGCTTAATCAGGCAGTTTAAAGTCTGTTACAGACTCACGTAACGCTTCCGCCATGTTCGCAAGTTCAGAGACTGAACGGGCTGTATCGAAAGTCGCAGTGGTGGTTTGTGAGGTAATTTCTTGTACGACATTCATCGTAGTTGCAATATGACCTGCAGATGCGGATTGTAGCTTTGCTGCATCCGAAATGTTTGCAATCAATTTCGCCAAATTACCCGATACGTTTTGAATCTCATCCAGTGCAACACCCGCATCCTTAGATAAGTTCGCACCGCGTACAACCTCAGACGTGGTTTGCTCCATCGAAATTACAGCTTCGTTGGTATCGGTCTGAATGGTTTTTACCAATGTTTCAATCTGTTTGGTCGCTGATGCTGAACGTTCAGCTAGACGCTGTACTTCATCCGCAACCACGGCAAAACCACGACCTGCTTCACCTGCCATCGATGCTTGGATCGCTGCATTTAAAGCCAAGATGTTCGTTTGGTCGGCAATATCATTAATCAAGGCAACGATGTTACCAATCTCTTGCGAAGATTCACCCAAACGTTTAATACGTTTAGAGGTTTCTTGAATCTGCTCACGAATGATATCCATACCTTCAATTGAACGGTTTACAACATTCGCGCCATTTGCAGCAATTTTTACTGAACGTTCTGCTACCACCGCTGATTCTTCAGCGTTTGAAGATACTTGGTCAATTGACATTGCCATTTCGTTAATCGCAGCAGATGCACCCGCAATTTCTTGTGCTTGGTGTTCAGATGCTTCGGCTAACTGGTTGGTAATCCCCTGCGTACTTGCCGTATATTGCGCAACCTCTTGAGAAGTTTCGGTAATACGCGATACAAGGTCACGTAATTGGTCAATTGCGAAGTTAATCGAGTCGGCGATTGCACCCGTGAAGTCCTCAGATACCGTTGCATATGAGCGTAAATCACCATCTGCAAGATCGGCAATCTCATCCAGTAAACGTAAAATCGCGTTTTGGTTACGGTCATATTCATCTTGTAGACGAGATACACGTTTTTTATCTGATTCGCCACGAAGTACGAGTAATTTAAATACACAGAATAAGAAAGCAATCAGGGCTAGAATTAAACCTAAGGCAGGAATTGCAATTGCTAAACCTGTACCACCTGACAATTTGTTCAAATTACTTAACAAAGCATCCGACTGTTCAAAAATCGATGATGATGCTTGGCGTACTTTAACAATTTGTGATGAGTTCTTTAACACCGTTGCTGCTGCCGACTTCAGTACATCATCATATTCTGATTGAATACTGGTTAAAGAGTCACGCATTTCAGGGTCATTAATACGCTCTACACCTAAGTCCGCACTGCCATTTAACTGTGCGTTTAAGTATGACGCGAAGGTTTCTGTATCTGAGCTAAAGTCATCCGCAGATTCACGTGAGTTGGCTGAACCTGTTAATACCGAACCAATTGAGCGTAAAATACGTTCTGCGATGAATACTTGGTTTTTTGCAATTACGACTTGGTTGGCTGGCACATTTTGACGTGCCATTTGGTCAACCATTAAGTTGTATTCGGCCTGAATCCCCGGAATACTTTCACTAATCGCGATGTTGGTATCATAAAGTTGGTTAATGATTTTTTGTTGTGATGCAATTAAATCAATATTTTCAGAAACTTTTTTCCACTGCGTATCTACTTCACGCAGTGCATCTGTACTCGCGTGAATATCTTTTACTATTTCTAAGTTTTCAGCAAAAGACTTTTGTGATTCTGTCAGTTTTTTAATGGCTTCAGGTGTACCTGATGCTGTTGCTTCAGTTGCCTGACGCGAAATCGTTTGCGATAAAAGACGTAAATCACCCAAGCTACGGGTGAATTCGTTATTTCGAGGTACGCTATAGAATAGGTACAACAGTAAGAAAATTGCCAGTACGATACAAAATGCCGCACCCAAAATTAATGGCTTGGACTTTTCACTATCACCAAATACACGTGAAAACTGTTCCGTCTGTGATTGAAGTTTTGCTACTAAAGCATTTCCACCTGAGCGGTTAGTGCTTCCATCCGTATTTTTCTTTTTAAGTTTAAAGCCCATGCAGCTTCTCCCCGATTTACGCCGTTATAATTTCGCGCGCGACAATGATATTAATTTATAAATTTTATAGATGCGTTCATATACTTTGGATTGTCTAATAAGCGACTGAATAAGAAAACATGCCATTGTTGGTTGTGTTGGTGAAAATACCCTTGGCAATATTCTTTTAAATTCCGATCTAAATCTTCATGTTTAGAAAAGAAACTCTTCTTATTAAAGTGCTGAATCCCCAGAACCTGATCTACAACTAAACCGACATAGTGGTCATTGTGACTAATACAGAGTACTTTTTGAGTCGGTGAATATGCACTACGATGCCCTGATACATAGTGCGCTAAATCGGCAACAGAAAGTAAACGTCCTCGAATATTGGCCAAACCCACAACCCAAGGTTGAGTATTTGGCACTAAAGTATATTTCGGAGGATAAATCACCTCTGCAACTTCACCTAATGGCGCAACGAAATATTGCCCCATCATCTCAAAAGCAATGCCCGACCAGCGGTTTACCTCATTTTCGTTTGAAACGTAGTTTTTATTACCACGTTTAGCAAGTCGAAGTAATTCGATAAATCCATTTGCTGCCATAGAGCTTATCCTGCGTTCAGGTGTTGCTTAATCACATCAATCAGTTGGTTTTCATCAACAGGCTTGGTTAAATAATCACATGCACCTTGACGCTTACCCCATACACGGTCTGTAGCTTGGTCTTTAGTACTGACGATCACTACGGGAATGTGTTTTGTTGTTGCGCCACGCGCAATTTGACGGGTTGCTTGAAACCCATTAACGCCTGGCATCACCACATCCATCAACACTAGATCAGGAAGTTCAGCTTGAGCCATGGTTACACCATCGGCACCATTCGACGCTTCAATCACTTCAAAACCGTGTTTCCCCAAAATTTCTTTAAAGCGGAATGTCTCTGTAGGTGAGTCATCCACAATTAAAATACGCGCCATAATTTTCCCCAATTACACTTATATTATTTATGCTGAAACATGATTACGAATCGCATTTAATAATTCATCTTTACTAAACGGCTTTGTTAAATATTCATCTGAACCGACAACACGCCCTTTGGCTTGGTCAAATAGACCATCTTTGCTAGAGAGCATCACTACAGGAATATTTTGATAATTTTGTGAGTTTTTGATTAATGCACACGTTTGATAGCCATCTAGACGCGGCATCATAATGTCGACAAATACGATATCAGGATTTGCTTGAGCAATTTTTGACAATGCGTCAAAACCATCGACAGCAGTCACAACTTCACAACCCTCACGTTGTAATAATGTTTCAGCTGTACGACGAATGGTTTTTGAATCATCAATGACCATTACTTTTAGATTCTGGAATTTATCGTCCATTTAATATGACCCTTCCCATTTTTAGAATGTTTGTAGAAACAGATTCGTAGACGCTTTACAAGTTACGTACACTTTTAACATATATTTACTTATATTTTCAACGAACAGTTTCCGCATAAAGCCACACTTCATCTTCTTTTTAAGAACGGCTTCACACTTTCCTATACCCGTCGATTTTTTTTTGACTGATTATATTTTTTATTCCTAAATTTAGGACTAATATAGCACTATTTATTGCTTGTAAATAAGTAATTTAGTCAACTTTAAACTGGGGGTATCGATGCTTAGGGAGTTTAATCACAAACTTGCTTTGATCGTGAAAAAAAGGATGACTGCGAAAGTCATTTTGCTGGCTTTGCTAAGTTTGCAGACCATCTCGATTATGGCCGATCCACCTAAAGCGGTCTGGTATCGATATTACGACAGTAAAGGCATCGCGAACGTCAGTAGTAGTGTCACCCCCAACCATATTCGTTATGGTTATGAAGCACTTGATAGCAACATGCAAGTGATTCAACGGGCTCGTCCATACAACGCAGAAAAAGATGCGCAATATGCGCCACAACGCGCAGCTGCGGCCAAGCAACGCGAGTCAGATCTTAAATTAAAACGCGCTTATACCAACAGCCAAGTCGCCACTCAGAAACGCAATACCGCCCTTTCCTATATCTTAAAGCAGATTAAGTTCCAGCAAGATGAATTGAAACAATTACAGAATGACCGTATTGGATTCTTACGCCAAGAAAAAGAGAACATGCGTAAAGGCAAAAGCAATCCGAAACCGCTCCAAGATATGATTGATTATAATTCCAAAAATATTGTGATGAAAAAAGAGCAAATACAATCGTTACAAAGTCACTATCGTAATACCAAGGCTGAATACGACAGAATTATTGCTCGTTTAAAAACACTTGAATAATCTGCGTCTTATTTACAGTGTGCTGACTTTCGCCGCTAGACCAAAGGATTTGACTCAATGCAGGCTGCACTACGTATAAAAAACAAATTAAGCCGCCAAGTGCTCCCTATTTTAAAACTCAGTCCGCTGTGTTTGTGCTTACTCCTCTCTGCCTGCCAAAAACAAGATGAAGTCACCTCCCCTACTTCGTCTACAGCTAAAATCGAGCTGATAGCACAAGACTTGGTTCAGTTCCAAGAAGGGCCTTCTATCCAACGTACAGCTTTTACTGGCACCATTCGAGCCGTCAATCAAAGTTCCATTCAGGCTCAAGTGACAGCGACAGCCACCGCCGTCTCCGCTCAAGTTGGACAAGCCGTTCAAAAAGGGCAAGTACTGGTTCGATTGAACAATCAAGATAATGCTGCGCGTTTTGCCCAAGCTCAAGCCAATCTTGCATCAACTCAAGCCCAAGCCAATCTTGCAAAAAGCATGGTTCAAAGAAAAAAACGTTTACTCGATCAGGGCTTTATTTCTAAAGTGGAATATGAACAAAGCCTTGTGGACTATCAAGCTCAATTAGAAAATGTACGTGCGCAACAAGCCAATGTTGATATTGCCGAAAAAGCGGATCGCGATGGCACTATTTTAAGCCCGATTTCAGGGGTTATTACTCAACGTCAGGTGGAACCTGGACAAACAGTATCCGCAGGACAAACCCTATTTGAAATCATTGACCCGAGTCATTTAGAAATACAGGCCAAAATTCCAAGTGATCGACAAGCAGCTTTAAGTTTGGGAGAAAAAATTGAATATCGGCTGCAAGGCAATCCCCAAAAACTAACCGCCAAGCTTACTCGTATTTCCCCGATTGCTGACCCCGCAAGCCGTCAAATTGAGTTTTTTGCTCAGCCAATTGAAAGTATTAATTCATTGAGTATTGGGACCTTTGTAGAGGGAAACATACTTGGTTCACAGTCCATCTCAGGGCAAATTATCCCGCTGGATACCATTCAAAATATACAAAATTCGCCTTATGTTTGGGTGATTCGCCACAATAAAATTGAACGTGTTCACATAAAAGTATTGGAACAACGCTATAGCAACAACAGCGCTGTAGTACAGGGACTACAAGCCGGCGACCGTATCAGCCGTATAAAGTTTAATGAAAAAGATTTGCATCAAATGGTGACAATCAATCCATAAAAATAAGAAAAGGTTGTTGCTATGTGGTTAACCCGTATTAGTGTGAAATATCCTGTTTTTACCATCATGATGATGTTTTGTCTGATGGTTTTAGGCTTAGCCTCTTGGCAAAGAATGGGAGTTGAGGAGTTTCCTGATGTCGATTTCCCCTTCGTGGTGGTTTATACCACCTATCCAGGAGCATCGCCTGAAACGGTGGAGTCTGAAATTACCAAGAAAATGGAAGACCAAATCAATACCATTTCAGGTTTAAAACAGGTCATTTCTCAGTCTAGCGAAGGCTTATCGACCATTATTGCTGAATTTGATCTCGATGTTTCTTCTGCCATAGCCGCACAAGATGTCCGCGATAAAATTGCACCGGTCACCGCTGAGTTTCGAGACGAAATTCAAGACCCGATTGTTGAACGTTATGACCCTTCTGCCAATGCCGTGATGTCAATTGTATTTGAATCACAAAACATGTCACTGAAAGAGCTCAGTTCTTATCTGGATCAGCGCATCGTTCCACAGTTTAGAACCGTTTCTGGTGTCGGGACAGTCAACTTATTGGGTGATGCCAAGCGACAAATTCGCATACAGATTGAACCCCACAAACTACAAAGTTTTGGGATTGGTATTGACCAGATCATCAACACGCTAAAAGCTGAAAATGTCGAGGTTCCGGGTGGAACATTGAAACATGGTAATAGTGAACTTGTGGTCGAAATCAAGTCTAAAGTGATTCATCCTTTAGCCTTCGGCGATTTAGTGATTGCCAATAAAAATGGTGTACCGATTTATTTGCGCCAAGTTGCAAGCATTTCAGACAGCCAAGCCGAACTTGAGTCGAGTGCCTATTTAGATGGTAAAACCGCGGTTGCGATTGATATTTTACGCAGTTCCGATTCAAATGTGATTGATGTAGTCGATGGTGCTTATGAGACCTTAGCAGATATCCAAAAACAGTTACCTGAAGGCACCACAGCAAAAGTCGTGGTAGATTCATCCAAAGGCATTCGTAATAGCATCACCGATGTTGCACGTACCATTATTGAGGGTGCAGCTCTTGCCGTTTTGATTGTCCTGCTGTTTTTAGGCTCGTTCCGTTCCACCGCCATTACAGGCATGACGTTGCCGATTGCTCTTCTTGGCACTCTGACGTTTATTTGGATCTTCGGCTTTAGCATCAACATGATGACCTTACTGGCACTATCACTCAGTATTGGTCTACTGATTGATGATGCGATTGTGGTCCGTGAAAATATTGTGCGACATGCAGACATGGGCAAAGACCCTGTCACAGCAGCCCTTGATGGCACCAAAGAAATTGGACTCGCTGTTTTAGCCACCACCTTAACCATTGTTGCGGTGTTTTTACCTGTGGCATTTATGGGTGGTATTATCGGTCGCTTTTTCTATCAGTTTGGCGTAACCGTCAGTACTGCTGTGCTGATCTCCATGTTTGTCAGCTTTACTTTAGATCCCATGCTATCTGCACATTGGGCTGAAAAGCATAATCCACATAAACCACCCAATCGAGTCAAACGTTTCTTCAATTGGATTTCTGGCAAACTAGATAATCTCAGCCATGACTATGAGAAATTACTCAAGCTTGCTCTGCGCTTCCGATTCATCACCCTCATGATTGCTGTGGCTTCACTGTTCGGTGCATTAGGCTTATCTAAACTAATTGGAACAGAGTTTGTCCCTGTTCCAGATAAAGGTGAGATTCGGATTAAGTTCGAAACACCTGTCGACGCCTCTTTGGAATATTCACAAGCCAAACTGCTGCAAGTCGATAAAATTATTCAGCAGCACCCTGACGTTCGAGCAACTTATGCGGTGATTAATGGCGTTACGGATCGTGGTAAAAACCATGTCAGTATTCGCGTAACCGTTACGCCACGCACAGAGCGTAAGAAAAGCTTAACCGACTTAAACAATGAGTTCCGCCAACGCCTACAACAAGTAGGTGGCATTACTGTGACCTCAATTGCCTCGGCAGATGAAACGGTATCGGGCGGACAAAAGCCCGTAATGATTTCCATCAAAGGTCCTGACTTAGCTGAACTCCAGAAGATATCAGACCGCTTTATGGCTGAAATTGCACAAGTCAAAGGCATTGTCGACTTAGAAAGCTCACTTAAAGCCCCTAAACCGACTTTAGGCGTGCATATTAATCGGGTCTTAGCCAGCGATTTAGGACTATCGGTCAACCAAATTGCCAATGTCATTCGCCCACTGATTGCAGGCGATGATGTCACCACATGGCAAGACAACAAAGGCGAAACTTATAACGTTAACCTACGCCTAACTGAAACTGCACGTAGCTTACCTAGTAATGTACAAAACCTTTACCTCACATCGCAAAAAACGGATGCCAATGGTCAAGCTTTATTGATTCCCCTTTCTAGCGTTGCGCATTTAGAAGAAAGTCTGGGGGCATCGCAGATTAATCGTCGTGATCTAGCACGGGAGGTCTTAGTCGAAGCCAACACCGCAGGTCGTCCTGCAGGCGATATTGGCGCCGATATTAAAAAAATTGAAGACAACTTTGACCTTCCAGCAGGTTATAGCTTTGACACACAAGGTTCAAACAAAGACATGGCTGAATCTGCAGGTTATGCCATGACCGCAATCACCTTATCAATCGTGTTTATTTATATTGTGCTAGGTTCGCAGTTTAATAGTTTTATTCACCCTGCGGCGATTATGGCTTCCCTGCCACTATCATTGATTGGGGTGTTTTTAGCGCTCTTCTTATTTAACTCCACCATGAACTTGTTTTCTATTATCGGTATTATCATGTTGATGGGTCTGGTGACCAAGAATGCAATTCTATTGATCGATTTCATTAAAAAAGCCATGGATCACGGCGTTGATCGTTATCAAGCGATTATTGATGCGGGTAAAACACGTCTACGCCCTATTTTGATGACTACAAGTGCCATGGTGATGGGCATGGTGCCTCTGGCTTTAGGGCTAGGTGAAGGAGGTGAACAAAGTGCACCGATGGCACATGCAGTGATCGGCGGTGTCATTACATCGACACTACTGACCTTAGTGGTGGTTCCTGTGATCTTCACCTATTTAGATGACTTTAAGAACTTTATGCTGCGTCAAGTACGTAAAATCATGTCATAATAATCGACATTTTTCTGAGGCGGTGTCGACATGCCTCCTCATTTTTTATCGTATAATCTTTGACTTTCAAAGTTTAAAATTTTAGGACAGTTTCCATGCGCGCGAGTCGCTTTTTATTTGCAACGTTAAGAGAAACCCCAAATGACGCAGAAGTGATTTCACATCAACTAATGCTACGTGCTGGGATGATTCGTAAATTGGCTTCAGGTTTATACACTTGGCTGCCGATGGGCGTTCGCGTATTAAATAAAGTTGCAGCGATCGTTCATGAAGAAATGAACAATGCGGGTTCGCTCGAAGTCCTGATGCCCGTAACTCAGCCAGCGTCTTTATGGGAAGAATCTGGTCGCTATGTCCAATACGGCCCTGAATTGCTTCGTTTCAAAGACCGCCATGGCAACCCTTTTGTGCTTGGTCCTACACACGAAGAAGTCATAACCGATCTTGCACGCAATGAACTCAAAAGCTATAAACAATTGCCTGCAAACTTCTATCAAGTACAAACCAAATTCCGCGATGAAATTCGTCCACGTTTCGGTGTAATGCGTTCACGTGAATTTATCATGAAAGATGCTTATTCTTTCCACGCAAACCAAGAATCACTGCAAGAAACCTATGACATCATGTATGGCGCGTACTGCAAAATCTTTACCCGTTTAGGTTTAGATTTCCGTCCAGTACAAGCCGATACAGGTTCAATTGGTGGTTCAGGCTCACATGAATTCCACGTATTAGCATCAAGTGGTGAAGATGATATCGCCTTCTCGACTGAATCTGACTATGCGGCAAACGTTGAAATGGCTGAAGCCGTTTTGGTCGGTGAACGTGCGGCTCCAACCAAAGCTTTAGAAGTGGTCGATACTCCAAATCAAAAAACCATTGCAGATGTATCAAACTTCTTACAGTCTGATCCTGCACACTCTGTCAAAGCCTTGTTAGTACAAGGTATTGCAACCGAAGAAGGCCAAGCAACACCAGTAGTGGCATTGTTCTTACGTGGCGATCATGAGCTAAATGAAATTAAAGCGGAGAAGCATCCGCGCATTGCATCACCATTAACTTTTGCAACAGAAGAACAACTTGCTGCACTGGGTTTAACCGCTGGTTTCTGTGGACCACAAGGCTTAGTTGAAAAAGGCTTAACGGTCATTGTCGACCGTGCTGCATCTGTCCTATCTGACTTTGTTGCAGGTGCAAATGAGGTTGATAAACACGTTACTGGTCTCAACTGGGAACGTGATGCACAGTTCACTGAAGTTTATGACTTACGTAATGTGGTTGAGGGTGATCCGTCTCCAGACGGTAAAGGTACGCTGCAAATTAAACGTGGTATCGAAGTTGGGCATATTTTCCAACTGGGTCAAAAGTATTCAGAAGCTTTGGGCTGTAAAGTTTTAGGTGAAGATGGTAAGCCATTTACTGTAACCATGGGTTGTTACGGTATTGGTGTAACACGTGTAGTTGCCTCTGCAATTGAGCAAAACTTTGACGAAAAAGGCATTATTTGGCCTATGGCAATTGCACCGTTTGAAGTTGCCATTGTGCCGATGAATGCACATAAGTCTCCACGCACTTTGGAAGCAGCTGAAGCACTGTACGCTGAACTTACGGCAGCAGGTTATGATGTTTTACTGGATGATCGTAACGAACGTCCAGGCGTGAAATTCTCAGACCTTGAGCTTACAGGTATTCCTCACCGTATTGTGATTGGTGAGAAAGGCTTGGATGCAGGTACTTTTGAATATAAAGGCCGTCGTGATGCTGAATCTGTAAACATTTCTAAAGACGAGTTGTTGGCGAAAATTGCAAAATAATTCATTTTAGAATAAAAAATCCCGCGTATATCGCGGGATTTTTTATTAGATCATGTATCTAGCAGAATTTTAAACCACCATAGCAGTTCGATCGAAAGTTTTGCCCTTGTAAGCTTAAATTAGTCAGTGGAAAATCCAAAGTCGTCGTATTCATTGGAACATTACCAACTGCTAAGTCACTCCCCAAAGCACACTGAAAAAGTAAATCTCCACATGGCCGTGGATGCTCAGTTAAATCTTTATTAATCCCTGCAATGGTTTGTTTTAGAACCTCATTGGTAATTGCTACTTTGGTGGTTGGACTTAAGCTACCCAGTTCAACTTCGTCTTCCATCGCTAGCCACCAGCCTTTATTCGCGCCAACCGCAGCCCCTGTCCATAAGATATCTTGTGATTGCAAGGATAGTGATGCAGGGTTGTTTAAATACAGTGCATGAATTAAACCTAAACTCTGATTCACAGTGATATCGGTTTTTAATCCCGTAATATTCCCTGTTACCTGTTTATTCAGAGGCACGCCGCCGAGTACTGTTGCAGTAAGGGGACCTGAGAAATTGATTTGTCCAACAGTACCACTTCCTTTTAAAGTTACATCTTTCATTCGAGTTCCCGACACAACTGTCGAATTAATAGTAAAAGGTGCTGTGGTTGAACTCAGGGTTAAATTATAATTATCAGATGTGTAATCCAATGTTGTCGGAATAAATAAAATTGTTCCTGTAACCTTCCCTTTAATTTGTAAACCCGTATCTGCATACGTCATAGTACGAGCTTCTGTTACAGCAGTACCTGAAGCTGTTTTAGTTTTCATATAACCACTAAAGGTATTAATACCATTTGGCGTCGAAGTATTCTCTGTACCAAGCGTCATTAAACCTTTAATCTTTTCAGCACTGACACGAAAACCGAGTACTTCACGTGTTGCGGCTGAAGTCGGATTTTTAATGGCAAACTGAATAAATGGATTTGTGATTAATGCCGAAGTTGCTGCACGCTGATCTGATGTATAGTTTGGATCATCAGGTAGTCCACTTAAACCAATATGATCGATATCAATATCACAACTGTTCGCTCGAATGGAATTATTGTCGCCACCACATCCCAATTGAAGCTTTTTAATATTGGCATTCAACTCCAATTCGGCACTTAGAGCCAACTTATAAAAACCAATGTTTGATTGATTATATGTTTTCCCTTGTGCATCGGTTGTATTCGTCCCCTGCTGAAACTCTAGATTCATCAAAGATTGACCTTCGACTTCTGCCAATTCCTCGTCATTTAAAGCGGTCATCGCATAACTTTGACTCAAACCTAAAGTCGCTGTGATTAGAATTGAAATTAAAGACTTATTCATTTTATTTATTCCTTGTCATTCTTTTTAGCGCGGCGTAATCCCTAATGTGCTACGCATAGCCCCACCTGTAATGGCAATATCTGCAATCTTCTGCATGGTACCCGTCGGAGACAATGCAACTTCCGTTCTAAAGGCAGTTCCCTGTCCACCTGCTAATGCCTTATGGTTAAATTGCACTTGATTATCCATGACAACTGAGTCCTTTTGCATATGAATTTTTCCATTCAAACCTAAGTGACCTTGCATTTTGTTTAAGTTAAAACTTGAGGTTTTTGTTGTGGTTCCATTACTATCGGTATTACTTAAACTAATAAAACTGCCTTTTTTACTTTCATTACTCAGGTCTGTACTACTCAACGTATTAAACTCAAAATTGGATTTAAATGACAAATAGTTGCTTTGTGGTGTCCCACCTACAGCTTCAAGTCCTGGAATAATAAAGAGTTCACCTTTACCATCTAACATAAAAGCAATCGATGCGAGAACATCATCTTTTTTGGCAAAGTTATTAATCGGTACAACTTCTTTGGCACAACTATTTACCCCTGCTGGACAGTTATATAGTGCACCCGGAAGCTGCCCGATTGCGATTTCCGCATTGGCGGCAAACAATAAGCTATCGGCTTTGATATAGATTTCATTTTCATTAAAACCAATCACACCATTGGCTTTAAAATATGAGTCAATATTACGTAAGCCTGTATAGTAGTTAACTTCTTCGCCATGCTTACTCATCGCACCATCAATGACGATAATAGACGTTGTTTTCGGATTGCCTTGACTATCTTCCCCATAACCATCGGTTGATACCGCGATGTCATAGCCCAACCCATCCTTCACTGTTCCAACGGTATTGGTATATTTCTTGGCAAAAAATGCTGCATTGGCATTGAGGTTATAAATTGGAATACCTAAACCCCATGTTCCTTCGTTAGTATTGTTTACTGCAATAGAATTATCTGAAATAAAACGGGCTTTACGTGCAATCGCTTGAAAATCGAGCCCACGTACAGCAATAAAAGCCATATTTGAAGCATTACCCGTTGGCGATGGGTTATAAATCAGTTCATAGTTTTGCGCACCCAATATCGTCTTAATTTGGTCATTGACCACAAAACCCATTGAGTTGGTGCGAATGTTATTGATATAAATCTGGCCAAAATCAATATAAGCATTTTGACTGTTTATTGCTGAATTAGGGTCAGTAGAAGAACGAACATTGAGCGGTGATAAATTTGAAAACTCGATGGCGTAACTGCCTGTACCAGTGTGTCCTAATTCAAACGTTGTTGGTGTGGCAGCGCTGAGCAAACTATTTCCTGCACGAGTAAAGTCAGCAGACACATTTAAATGTAAGCCACCTGCATTCTTAAAACCATAACCCGCAGAGGCAACCACCTCATTTTCTTGGACATTACCGTTAACACGGTTGACCGTATTAAACTTAGCAACACCTGTCTGGTCAGCATTTAACGCGATCTTGCCATTGGTTAAAGCACCTGATGCCCCTATTCGAATTAAGTTCCGATGAGTCGAGTTTGCTGAGCCATAACGTAAATCGACGTTTAACCCGGGATTTGTGGCATTGCCTACACGGCTGTCATGTACATCAGTTTTATCTTCCACTCGACCTAAAACAACAATATTATCGCCAACACTGCCCTTTGAGGTGAGAACTACACCTTCCGTTTCATCGATATAAAGATATCCATCAGCAGATAAATTGAAGTTGAAATCCTTTAAGGTTAAATCTTGATTATTCTGTCCATAACTAATACTGGCATTCTGCAATTTAAAATCTAAATGCACCTTTGAGTCGCGGTTAAACAAACCATTCGTCGTTGCCAAGTACACTTCAAAAGGTGAAATAGTCGAAAGCTTAAAACTTCCTAAATTTTGGTCTGTTTCACCTGTTGCACAATTCGGCGAACACATCAGCATAATTTGGGCAGCCGTTGCGGTAAAAGGTGACACACTTGCAGAGAGCTGAATACCAACCCCTTGCGTACCATTGGCTAATTGTGTTGTGCCCACATCAAAATCGAGTTTGGTTTTAATATTGTTATAACCTGTCGCCGTTTTCACTTCAATATTATGTAAGCCCAGTTTAATCGGTGTTTTACCGACTTCCGCAGGATCCACCCAATTCAATTGTTTAATGTCAACTTTTGAAGCTTCATGGGTAATTGAAATACCATCTTGACCCGTTACATCACTTAAAATCTGATCATTCAAAGCTTGTAATGCATAACTTTGATTCGCTGCACAGATACACAGTGTCAGAAGGTTTAGTTTTATTATTTTATGCATCTCAATATCCTTTTGAAACTATGTGTCTAACAGCGGCTACCCGCAGTGCCCGAGCAGTTATAGCTAAAGATTTTTAGATTTCCATCCAGATGTAAGTTTCCGTGAACATTTAAGCCCATAAAACCTTGTTCCTGACCTTTATCAAAAGTGGGGACAGTTTTACTCGTACCATAACTGTTATATGTTGAGGTATTAAAATATCCATTTTCACCACTTTCTACTGAAAGGCTGGCAAAACCCAAGTTACGAATTTTAAGGGGTTTATCATCGAAAAATTTTAACAGCATCGCAGTTTGTGGCTTACCTTCTTTATTCAGAATTGTGGTACCTTCCAGCGAAAATTTATCAATTTGCATGGTGCCTTGGAACTGCTTAAACACCAGCCATTTTCGTTGCCCATTTTCCTTATGATTATTTGGAGAAATGGCGATACGACACAATTCTAATAAAGCGCAATCTTGATTTGCGCGCATTTGATAATACGCTTCAGTGACAATAGCTCGCCCATTTGCATCTACACCATTGGTCCTAGAGATCGTATTTAAACTCATATCATTGGCATATTGGTGGTTGATCGATAGGGTTAAGCTCAAATCCGCGCCGCCCTGCCCAGTCACACCGACCAGCTCCGTATTATCCAAATCTACCAAACCCGCTTGAGATAACATGGATACAGACATCAACATGGTTACACATAATTTTTTCATCATGTCGGTATCCTATAGCCCTGTGGTCTTAATTTTTAAGTGTTGGATCAATACACCATCGATAGCAACTGAACCCAAATTCACAGGAACTGCTGTTCCAGTCCCACGGAATACCACACCAGTAGACTGTGTCGCCGTATTGGCTTTGAGCGTATTGGTGGTCGGATCTCGTGTCACGCTACCAATCGAAATACTGCTATGTGTTGCGTTATTTCCTTGGTATTGAATCGCAGTACTCCCTGCCCCAGTTTGAACAAAATTCGAACCACAATAGGCCACATTACAGGTTGATCCTTTATAATCTGCATTGTTTCCACCTTGTACATCTGGGTAGTAGGTATAAATCTGCTTATAAATTTCAGGCACGTTCGGAATACGCGTGACTTCAAGAATAATATTGCGTCCTTCCGAACCTACAACAAAAGGCTGATACATATTACCCAAGACCAAATTAATATTTGGGCTGTATAAATAAAGTCCTTCACTGGCATCAAAGATTGGAGCCAATGAACGATCTAATGCGGGTGTGACTGCCATACCATCGTTGGTCGCGGCTGTGCTCAGTCGAAGGACTTTGCCATTCAACTGCGCTTTATTTGCATCTGTATTTTCATAGATTAATGTAGATGGATCATCATTAGTATTGATCCGAAGTAAGGCTGCCATCCCAAAGGTTTTATTTTGCTGGTCTAAGGTAGATGCTTGAGTTTGAAACATACGAACCTGTGAGCCATTTAAACTCAATCCATTTGCAACCGCCTGTAAACGTATTCTTTGATTTAAACTTAAATCAGGATCTGCTGCCGCGTTGGTTGTTGTGGGTGCACCAGTGATAGGGTCCACTTTATTTTGGGAATTCCAGCTACGCGAAAAAGCATCCCACCATAGACCTAATTTAATATTATTATCTGTGTCACTCGCTACAACCGTTGCTAAAGGCGCTTCCAGCCCCAGAAAACTTACATCTGAACTTGCATTTGACTGGTGAAACTGTTTAATCCCCGTGGCTGTACCAGCGCGAAATAACCAAGGATTAACATCGCTTCCCCATGTAAAGCCCTGATTGCTGAAACGACTATTGGCATTATTATCAGACCGCGAAAGCGCTAAACCATAAATAAAGATGTCTGCTTTGGTTCGTTTCGTGCTCAGATCATCTGCGTCGGTATACTTGGAATAGTTCTCACCCACAGGAATAATACGAATAAAGCCCGTGTCGTATTGTTGTGGATTGGCCACGCCACGGTTGTAGCTAGACGCCGTGGAGAGATCATTGGCCCCTTGAAACACCATCTTGAAGTTTTCAGGAAGTAAAGCAATGCCTTCACCCGTAGTATCTGCTAGATATTCATCGGAAAGTGACTCGAGCGCAAATGCAGACTGTGCAAGCATGAGTCCGACAAGACTAGCTAAACAAGATTTTTTCAATCCTGCGGGATATATACGATTCGTCATCTCGACCATCCTTATTATTCGATGCTCCGCATCTTTATGTACTGCATCCTTTGCTTGGCATTCTACTCTGCGCACTATAATTTTTATTTGCGTCAACCAAAGCACTCTATTTCATAATTGATTATGCTGAAACTCAGCACAAATGCAAAACCAACTGTCCGATAATATTTATTTTCCGATGAATGAATTGACATAAAAAAAAGCGGATCAATGATCCGCTTTCTTAAATATCAAAAACTTAGGTCTTCGGTAAAGTTACACCTGTTTGACCTTGGTACTTACCACCACGGTCTTTATACGATGTTTCACACACTTCGTCAGATTCGAAGAACAACATTTGCGCAACACCCTCACCTGCATAAATACGTGCAGGTAGATTGGTTGTGTTCGAGAACTCTAAAGTAACATGACCTTCCCACTCAGGCTCAAGTGGTGTGACGTTTACGATAATACCGCAACGTGCATAGGTCGATTTACCCAAACACACAGTCAACACATTACGCGGAATACGGAAATACTCAACGGTACGTGCTAAAGCAAATGAGTTTGGTGGAATAATACAAACATCAGCTTCAATGTCGATAAAACTTTTATCATCAAAGTTTTTTGGATCTACAATTGCCGAGTGAACATTGGTAAAAACTTTAAACTCACGTGCACAACGAACATCATAACCATAGCTCGACACACCATAAGAAATGAGTTTTTGACCATTTTCATCTAAACGAACTTGGTTTTCTGCATACGGTTCGATCATGCCGTGTTTTTCGCTCATTTCGCGAATCCAACGATCGGACTTAATAGCCATTTATTCTTTCCAAAAAGCTTAATTTCAATAATTGCGTTGTACTTTAACTGAAATCGCTTTCAATGAAAATAAGCGCGTTTAAGTTCTCAAAATTTCTGGCTTTAATTACTAAATTAAAAACTTAAAATCGCAGAATAGCTCAGTGGAATCGAAAAACTCATCAAAACCAGCGATGCTGTTTTTTGCAGGTTAGATTGGTTAAGCCAACGAATTTTATTGCTCGCTAAAATTGACCCGATAAAAGTCCAAAAGAAAGCAATTGGAACGATCAAAACCAAAAACAGCGACATATGTGACAGATAATAATCTAGTTTTGTCCACGCAATGGTTGGGAAAATGGCTGAAGCAAACAATAATGCTTTAGGGTTCAATAGTGTTGCCAAAAACAGTTCACGTGCCCGAATAGTCGGTTGATTAAAACTCACTTCAGCATCGGCTGTACGCCATAATTTGATGGCCAAATAAATGATATAGCTTGCACTGAACAGTTTTAAAATAGTCGGCAATAAAGGCAAGTGTACGGACACTTTTCCAATAAGGAAGCCCCATGCCGTGATTGAAATGAGATAGCCAAAAGCTTCTGCTGGAATGAGACGCAAAGATTTACGAATACCGACTTGAATGCCCGAAGAGGCAAGTAAGGTATTGGTTGGTCCTGGAGTTAAAAGAATGGTTATCACTAAACCAATAAAAAACCAAGTGACCATATTCACAGACCCACATATATATAGCTATAAGCGTAATGACTTGCCATGCTGAAAGCAATCAAATTTAGTGAACCGTGATAACAGTTTTTTTAATTTTCATTCAATACTTAACATAAATAACGTATAAGACCCTTACCCAATCTAGCATTCATAAAAATGACGCCACATGCTTTATTCTTTTTTCAAATCAATGATTTTATAAATCAAATAGACATGCCTAATGAAAAAAAACTATTCAAATGATTTTTAATCAGTTACTTTTTAAAACATGCGTATTTTTATTCATCAATCTGATCGCGCAAAGTCAAGGATAAAAGAGCCAAGTGAATGGCTTTGAAGATAATAAAACGAGGAAAAGTATATGAAAAAATGGACTCAACTCACGCTACTTTCAATTGCACTTGCGGGTCTAGGAGCATGCTCAAGTGACAATAAAACCACGACTTCAGGCGATGTTCAAACTGAAACCAGTGCACAAGCATCCGACAAACTCCAAAGTAAATTTGTCAACATAGCAACAGGTGGCGCATCTGGGCCATACAACGTGATTGGCACCAGTTTGGCTGAAATTTATAATAAAACCTACGGTGTAAATTCAAAAACCCAAACCACAGGCGCATCGGTAGAAAATCTTAACTTACTCAAACAGAAAAAAGTCGAAATGGCTTTTGTCATGAGTGACAGCTTAACTGAAGCACTGAATGGCACAGGCAGTTTTGCCAGTGGGAAAATTGATAATGTCCAACAAATTGCAGCACTTTATCCCAACTATGTGCAAATTGTGGCGTCAAAAAAATCAGGCATTAAAAAGCTTGAAGACTTAAAAGGTAAACGCATTGCCGTCGGTGCCCAAAACTCAGGGGTTGAAGTTAATGCGCGCACCCTCTTAAATGGTTTTGGTATTACTTACAATGACGTGAAGGTCGATTATCTAGGCTATGCAGAAGCCGCGGATGCTTTAAAGGGTGGAAAAATTGACGCTGCATTCTTAACCAGTGGTATCCCCAACTCATCCTTGATGGAACTGCAACAAGGTTTCGATTTACAACTGGTCGGGATCGATCCTGAGAAAGTGAAACAAATCGCCAAAAACCAAACCTATTTCCTATCTCTGAATATTCCGAAAGGCACTTATGGTAATGCAGAAGATATTCCAACTGCGGCCATTATGAACGCTTTAGTGGTACGTTCCGATCTTTCTGAAGATGATGTCTATAAACTGACCAAAACCTTCTTTGATAGTTTAGGACAATTGGCCAACTCACATCAGGCAGCGACAGAAATTAATCTGGAAACGGCTCAAAAAGGCGTGGTTGCTCCGCTACACCCTGGGGCTAAGCGTTATTACGACGAACTCGCAGCGAAAAAATGAAGCTGAAAAAAGGTGCAGTGATTACTGCACTTTTTCTACTCGGTTTATGCGGGCTGTTGTTCTTACCTGTTCGCTATAGCGAAGTAACTGTTGCTCAAATGCAGTGCCGAATTTCAACAGCACAATTTAGTTTGCAGTGGAAACATTCAGTTGAAAAAACCCGTTGGATTGAAAACTATCAACAGGAGCAACAGCACTTTATATTGCGCTACACCGACCTGATTTCTTTCGGTGCAGGCACACCGAATGACTACCCCATCATCTTTCAAAAAGACGGTATGGTCAGAATGAAAGTTAATCGGCGCATTGATCAAATCAACTGGATCATTTCCAAGAATATGCAAGGCAGTATCATCATTCACCAGAGCGTCTGGCCCATTTTTCAACAATATCCAGATTACACCTTGGTTCAAATTACAGCACAACAACAGCCCTTGTGGAAAGCATGGCAGATCGGAGAATGCCGATGACTCAAAATGAAGACAAAGTTGCCCCTGAACAATTAGATGAGCAACAACAACAAGCCATTTTAGAAAAATTTGATCGTGAGTCAGTGACTCGTACCCCAAGCAACAAATCTGTGGCATGGTTCATAGCGGCGATTGCTATTTTCTATTCCTTATTTCATTTATTTATTACCTTTAATCCACTACCCGAACTGATTCAACGTTCCGCCCATGTCGCTATTGGTTTGGTTTTGATCTTTCTACTTTATCCTGCACGTCAGTCCAGTTCACGACAAAGCATCCCTTGGTTGGATTGGTTACTTGCCCTAGCCTCTTTAGCAACCTTTTTATACCTTTGGAAAGAATATCAAGCCATTATGACCACGCGTGGGGGTATTCCAAACACCTTAGATATTGTTTTTGCCATTTTAGCCGTGGTGCTGGTGGTTGAAGGTGCTCGGCGGGTCATGGGATGGATGCTGCCTATTTTAGGTTTAGTCTTTCTGTCTTACCCGTTTTTTAGCCACTATGACTGGGTCCCTGATCGTTTATTGACGCGCCCGTATAGTATTAGTGATATTTTCGGGCAAATGTATTTAAAAACCGAAGGGCTTTATTCTTCCGCAATCGGTGCTTCAGTCACTTTTATTTTCCTGTTTATTTTGTTTGGTGCTTTTTTGGCGAAATCAGGCATGGGAAAACTGTTTAATGATCTCGCGATGGCACTTGCGGGACATAAACAAGGTGGCCCTGCAAAAGTTGCCGTCATTTCCAGTGGATTTATGGGCAGCATTAATGGCACAGCGGTGGCCAATGTCGTAGGTACTGGTTCATTTACCATTCCCCTGATGAAAAAAATTGGCTACCACAAAAATTTTGCAGGTGCTGTTGAAGCCAGCGCTTCTGTAGGTGGACAAATTTTACCCCCTGTGATGGGAGCCAGTGCCTTCATTATGGCTGAAACCACGGGTGTCAGTTATGGCACCATTGCCCTTGCAGCCACGCTTCCGGCTTTACTCTACTATTTAGGTGTGATGGCTCAAGTTCATTTCCGTGCTGGTAAAGACAATTTAAAAGGTGTCCCGAAAGCGGATTTACCACGGGTTAAAGATGTCCTAAAAGAGCGAGGGCACTTACTTATTCCAATCGTGGCTTTGGTGTTTTTCCTCTTTCAATCCATCCCTGTCAGTTATGCCGCAGTCTACACCATTGTCTTAACTGTGATTGTGGCGAGTTTCCGCAAATCGACCCGTATGGGTTTCAAAGAAATATTAGAAGCGCTCGCCGATGGTGCAAAGCAATCCCTTTCAGTCATGGCAGCCTGTGCTGTGGTGGGGATTATTATTGGTGTGGTGAGCCTGACCAGCTTTGGCTCTGTCATGACCTCCTCGATTATGAGCATCGGTGCAGGCAGCCTATTTCTAACGCTGTTCTTTACCATGATTGCATCAATGATTTTAGGTATGGGACTTCCTTCGATTCCAGCCTATATCATTACCGCGACCATGGCTGCACCCGCTTTGGCAAACTTTGATATTCCCACACTGGTGGCGCATATGTTTGTGTTCTACTTTGGTCTGTTTGCCAATATTACGCCACCTGTCGCCTTAGCCGCCTTTGCAGGTGCGGGAATCGCAGGGGGCGACCCAATGCGCACAGGTTTCCAAGCCTTGAAACTTTCTTTGGCAGGTTTCATTGTCCCGTTCTTGTTTGTCTATAACCCTGCCATGCTGATGATTGATACAGCCAATGTCGCAGTCAATGCGCGTGAGTTTGCTTTTCCTGCATGGACAACTATTGTGAGTATTGTCTTTACCTCAGTGGTTGGGATTTTGGCACTGGGGGCAGCAGTTGAAGGTTACTTTAAAGTTGGTTTGAACTGGTTCTGGCGAATTTTCTTAGGTGCAGGTGCTTTATGTATGATTATCCCTGAAACCGTGACTGATATTATCGGGATTGTGATGGTGGTGATCGCCATCAGCATTAATATTATGCAAGCCAAAAAACAAAATCAGTCCTATTCACTCTCCTAAAAAAGCAAAAAAAAGCCCAACTCAACAGGTTGGGCTTTTTTTATGGCTGATTTAGAAAATACGAGTCTGATCTTTTTCAGCCTGAGGCAGTGCGGCTGCAATTTTTTCAGCAATCTGCATATAGCTGTCTGCTGCACTGTCTTCCACTAAAACAGAAGGCTTACCCGCATCCGCATTTTCACGGATTTGTACATTTAAAGGCAAACGTCCCAACAGCGGAATAGCATATTGCTTCGACAGTTGATCTCCACCGCCCGTACCAAAAATTTGCTCTTCAAATCCACAATTTGAGCAAATATGGGTCGACATATTTTCCACAACGCCCATGACTGGAATGTGTACGCGGTTAAATAACTCAATACCTTTGGTCGCATCCATAAGTGCCACGTTTTGCGGTGTGGTTACAATCACCGCACCTGTCACAGGAATACGTTGCGCAAGCGTCAACTGAATATCACCTGTACCCGGTGGCATATCAATCATCAAGACATCTAAGTCAGGCCATAAGGTTTGATTGAACAGTTGCATCAACGCACCTGTCGCTTTCGGCCCACGCCAAGCCACAGGAGTATTATGATCACCTGTTAAATGCCCAATCGATAACACTGCCAAACCATAGGCATCTAAGGGTACAAAATTTTCCGCTTCAATCATCGGCGTTTTGCCCGCATTACCCAACATGGTCGGAATACTTGGACCATAAATGTCCGCATCTAAGACCCCAACTTTTAAGCCGAGCTTTTGCAAAGCAAG
This sequence comes from Acinetobacter sp. BWR-L5, assembly GCF_039655985.1. Classification (NCBI taxonomy): domain Bacteria; kingdom Pseudomonadati; phylum Pseudomonadota; class Gammaproteobacteria; order Moraxellales; family Moraxellaceae; genus Acinetobacter; species Acinetobacter sp. BWR-L5. Next base: position 521,152 of record NZ_JAGFEV010000001.1, read on the forward strand.
TGCAAGGTTTACCGTGGTGGTTGATTTGCCCACGCCCCCCTTGCCCGAGGACACCAAAATCACATTTTGAATACGCGGATGCTTCGGCACATCACGTTGTTGTGGCGCTGCTTTTTGAATGGGTGGATTGTTTGGATCAGTTTCAACGGGTTGTGCAGCAGCTTGGGGTGCTGAGCCTGAAGCATCAATCACTGGGGGTAAATTGCTTTTCGGTGCTGATTCTTTTGCTTGGCTTGAACAGCTTTCACCTTCAGCATGCTGATGTCCACAACCACCTGATTTTTCTTTATGTCTCGTTTTTTGCTGAATCACATGCATGTTTAATTCTTTGATACCACATGCTTCAAGCGCAATCGCCAAATCATCATGAATCTGTTGTAAATCATCTGCTTCGGCAGGAAAAGTATTGATGGTAATTTGCAGAATATTGCCCTGTACATTCACTTGAGTAATGCGGTCTTTTAACGCATGGTTTGAATTGGGCAAGATATAGTTTTGCAGTACTGTTTGGATTTCTTCTTCCTTTACCTCCTGCGCAGGAGAAAAAACTGATTTAAGAGAAGAAAGCCACGACATATATGTACTCCAAATTCGAGTATTCAGCTGAATGCTATAGTTTAACCACAAAACGAACTTAGGTTAAGTTCAGTATTTATGGATTATGCCATGAAATTTAGTATTCCTAGCTTTTTAGTTGGTTTTATACGCTGAATATCAAAGGGCGAAGCTTAGTCGCTTAAGCTAACTGAAAAAATAAAATCGGTGAATTGGATCAAATTTGAACGTAAAGAATTGTAAGTACAATCCAATCTCCCCATTTAAGGTGATGTTATTGCATAGCAAAATATCTATATTCTGTTGTTCTATCTTTACGCGATTTGGGGGAGAAAAAAATGAAACTTTGGGCCGTGGTTGTTTTGGCTTGCACCATATCTAGCTTTAGTTTTGCAGATACATCAACCAATTCATTTAAAACCCCTGCGGGTCAAACGGTGACTATCGGTGATCAAGTTCAAGACATGCAGAAAAAAATCGATTTATCGCCAATTTCTATGTCCTCTACCCCAATCAGCAGTGCACCGAATAGCCCACTTGAGACGGTATATGTATATGAAATTGCAAACTATCGTTACACCATTCGCACCGTGAACAATCAAATTCAGAGCATCATGTGGTTTAATTTAGACGCAGACCCTGCACTGAGTACACAGTCTACGCCATAGTCTTAGCGAACATTTAAGTCCGACATTCGCCATTTCAAACGGATTAAGCTTGGTCGTCTTTTTTAAACTTTTGCAGTGTTTCTGTGGCTTTCTTTTTCAACTCGTCAAACTTTTCAGTGGCTTGCACCTTAAATTCTTCCAGTTTAATTTCAGCCTCATGCTTTAACTCTGTGGCTTTAAGTTTTGCCTCATCCAGTTTATGCCCTGCTTCAACTTTAAAATGATCCAATTTTTCCTGCGCAACTTGTTTCGCATGCTCGGCTTTGGCTTGTGCAGACTCCAACTTTTGCTCAAAGGCTGCATCACCTTCGGCTTTACTTTCTGCTGCGTTCTGCTTTAAGTCAGTCAGCTGCTTTTCAGCATCAAGCTTAGCTTCAGTGGCCTGATGTTTAACATCTTCCAGTACTTTCTCGCCTTCGAGTTTTGCCGCTTGAGCTTTCAACTTCAAGTCTTCACCCAACTCAGTCGCTTTGGTTTTTAAATCATCGAGTTTATTGTCATTCGTCATGTCACAGCCCTCTTTCGTATTTAAAATTTTGCTTAACTCAGAGTTATACAACGCTTTTTTAGTTGCTGACTTCATTTGCATCATTTGGAAACAATAGCTGTACAGGATGCATAAATTTATTGCTGATCCTGTACAACAATTTTAAGGTCTTTAACGTTTTAAGGTACTGATAAAACTCATGACCGCAAATAACCAAACCAACAAGATAAAAGCACGCGCTTGGTTAAAGCGAGTGACATCTGCACCATGCACAATATTATGACGGCTCGCTGTAACACTAGAACTGCTATCCATTTTCAATGCTTCAAGACTTAAGAAATAGGGATTGATTTCACTGGCAATTTTGACTTTGTGCCACAAGCTTTTGACTTCATGACCTTTCAAGCCCGGTACAATTTTATAGACATCGACAAACTTGGTTTGATTTTGCTTTAAATACCCATGTTCAATCAGCGCATCCGTCAAAATTCCTTCAATTTGACCATAAAGAACCGTAATACACCCTGCATAACACTGCTGTTGATACAGTTTTAAAGTTTCTTCAATCACGCTGCGGCGTTGGGCTTGGAATGCCCCCAAATCCATCGCGTCGTAAGCGTCAAGCAAAGTCGTTTGGAAATAGTCCGTTTGAATTAAATCGGGCAACTGAAACTTAGTCATATCCGCTTCTTTTTCATTGGCCATTTGCCAGAAAAACAACAGATTGAGCACGTCATTGGCCATTGGTTCATCACTTTCATACTCAAGCTGATCGGCCATGACTGCAAAGTACGGATCTTCAGACTCGAGCTGACGGAGCGACTCGACCAATTGTGCATGTGGTCGACTACCCATTGAAGCAAGATATTGTTCAGCTTGTTGTAAAAGACGATTGCCCAATAGTTTGGTCGCTTGTGGATTTTGCGGAATTCGGGTCACGGGTTGGTCGAAATCAAAATCATCATCGATCATGGACGGCATACTCTTAAAAACGGGCTGAATCTAAGTATTATCGCTGTTATTGCAAAATGGATATATAACCATTTCTAATTTTCTATCTTTCTTTTTCCATTTGAGAGATTCTCTGAATAACGTCAGAACCTAATGATCTTGTGTTTTTTTCATTCCCTTTCAGGTTATTTAAATCAACATTAATTCTAATAGCAATTTCTCTTAATATAGGTTTTGCAACAGATTGCAGCACTTGATTTTTGCTTATGTTAATACTTAAGTTTGATAATTGCTGAATCTGATACTCTCCAAAAATCACTTCTTTAATTACTGAAACATTGTCACTAACGATCTCTATCTCATAACCCAACTCATCAGCTCGGTCTAAAATCGCCTGAATATTTCCTGCACCCCATTGATTTGAAATAACAAATTTTCCATCAGTCAAATCTAAAACCTCATCGACTTCAGAAAAATATCTATTCTTATCATTTGTCTGAATCACTTCATCATAACGCTTGTACATTTTTCTCCCCTTTCTTAATTCTTGAGGAAAATCAAACAATAAATCTTCAAGAGATAAAATATTATTATTTTTAATATGTGTTTTAATTAGTTCTAGTACCAGTTTTCTTTTATTTAACTCTAATCCGTTAAATAAGTATTTAGAATAATCCTTACTATTTAGATTTTTCTGTATTTCTCTTCTTTCTTCAGCTTTCTTTTGAGCTCGTATTTGATAATCTTTTGCCTCAGGCAAAGGTAACACTTGCTGGATATCAATCAAAATTTGATCTTGATATTTGTATGGTTTCATTCGAACACAAGTAATATCCAAGTCCCTCTCATTCAACCATATTACGGATGTAGTCAGTTCTTTAGAAAACTCAGCAGAAACTAGAATGATTCGAACATCATTACCAAAATTTGTTTCATTAATCGCATCTAATTCAATAAAATCCTCAATAGTTTCTCTAGCATTTTCTCTTGTAAAGCCTTCCTCTCCATTTTTGTTTCTATAGTCTACCAATACATCCAATGCATGCTCAAAAGTCATGGTAGAAATCATAGAAGCGTAACGAAGGGCCTGTAACTCCATATGATCACCTGTATCGGTGCGTTTTAACTCTATGATCACTAAATTTGCTTGTTTATCAATTGCTAATAAATCAATACGTTTACGTGAAGCATCCCATTCTGCATATTCCTCCGTTAAAACTAAGCAATCCGCTGCAATCACGCTAATATTCTGCTTTAAAGCTTGCTGTAAATGCTAACGCTCTAAAATAGATTCATTGATAAACGTTGTTCCTTGTATGGCATTTAATTGACCATTCTCCAATAAGAATATGCTCATATTTACCTTATGCTATTAAATTAAATAAATAAAATTGCAGTTAGACTAACATGTAGAAGTTAAATCATCTCTTGTTTTTATTCTACTTTTTAGGAAGCATCGCTTTGTATTACCTCATTCATCAGGTAAAATCGTTGACCTTATATAAAATACGAATGAGAGAGTCATATCCGTGCGTAATATTTTAGTCACTAACGCCCTACCATACGCCAATGGCCCCATCCATATGGGACACTTACTCGGTTATATCCAAGCAGATATTTGGGTTCGTGCCATGCGTGCAATGGGACACGATGTGACTTATGTATGTGCGGATGATGCTCACGGTACAGCTATCATGCTACGTGCAGAAGCCAATGGTATTTCACCTGAAGATCAGATTGCCAATGTGCAAAAAGAACACATCCGTGATTTTGACGGTTTTGGCGTGCATTTCGACCATTATGATTCAACCCATAGTGATGAAAACCGTGTTCGTGCTTCTGAAATTTATGTGAAAAACCGCGAAGCAGGCAATATTGCCATCCGTCCTGTCAACCAGCTTTTTGACCCTGAAAAAGGCATGTTCTTATCGGATCGTTTCATTAAAGGCACGTGCCCGAAATGTAAGTCGGAAGATCAATACGGCGATGCGTGTGAAGTCTGCGGTACAACATACAACGCGACTGAGCTTTTAAACCCGAAATCGACTTTAAGTGGTGCAACGCCTGTAGAGAAATCTTCAGATCACTACTTCTTTAAACTGCCGAATTTCTCAGAATATTTACAAAAATGGACGCGTGACCAAGGTCGCCTACCTGTTTCAATTGCCAACAAACTGGATGAATGGTTTGAAGCAGGTTTATCAGACTGGGATATTTCACGTGATGCGCCGTATTTCGGTTTTGAAATTCCAGATGCACCGAATAAATATTTCTATGTTTGGGTAGATGCACCGATTGGTTATATGTCGAGTTTTGAAAACTACATCAAAGCTAAACGTCCTGATTTAAGTTTTGACGACTTTTGGAAGAAAGACTCTGACAAAGAAGTCTATCACTTCATTGGTAAAGACATCGTTTACTTCCATGCGCTGTTCTGGCCTGCAATGCTTGAAGGTGCAAATTACCGTACGCCATCGGGTTTATTCGTCAATGGTTTCTTGACGGTGAACGGTCAAAAGATGTCGAAGTCTCGCGGTACATTCATCAAGGCTGAAACGTATTTAGAGCACTTAAACCCTGAATACTTACGTTACTACTTCGCGTCTAAACTGTCAGATAAAGTTGAAGATTCTGATTTGAACTTGGATGATTTCGTTCAGAAAGTAAACTCTGACTTAGTTGGTAAAGTGGTCAACATTGCCAGCCGTTGTGCAAAATTCATCAACACCAAGTTTGAAAATAAATTATCAGCAACTTGTGCAGAGCCTGAATTGGTACAAAGCTTTATTGATGCGGGTGACTCAATTGCTAAAGCCTATGAAGCACGTGAGTTCTCTGCCGCGATTCGTGAAATTATGGCGCTTGCAGATAAAGCCAACCAATATATCGATGAGAAAAAACCTTGGGCTTTAGCCAAAGTTGAAGGCGAAGAACAACAAGTACATGATGTATGTTCGGTGGGGATTAACCTGTTCCGTCAATTGGCTGTGTACCTTGCACCTGTACTTCCAACTTTAGCGGCTCAAGTGCAAGAGTTCTTAAAACTAGACCGCTTCGACTTTGCTTCTGCTCAAACAGCATTGGTTGATCATGAAATTGCACTGTTCCAACCTTTAATGCAACGTGTAGACCCGAAAGCAGTTGCGGCAATGGTCGATGCATCTAAAGACTCTTTAGCTGCTGCAGCTGAACCTGTAAAAGTGGAAAAGAAAGCTGCACCTGCCAAAGTTGAGCCTAAAGTAGGTGAAGCTGTTTCTGAAAACAATGTAATTGGTATTGAAGACTTTATGAAAGTTGACCTACGTGTCGCTGAAGTTTTAGAAGCTGCAACGGTAGAAGGCTCTGACAAACTTCTACAACTGACTTTAAATGTTGGCGAAGCTGAACCGCGCAATGTATTCAGTGGTATTCGTGAGTTTTACCAACCAGAAGACCTTAAAGGCAAATTGGTGGTGATGGTGGCGAACCTTGCACCACGTAAAATGCGTTTTGGTATTTCTAACGGTATGGTTTTAGCTGCGGGCAATGGCGAAGGTGTTTGGGTGATTTCACCTGAATCTGGTGCTAAGCCGGGTGATAAAGTGTCTTAAGGTTTAATTCTTAAATAAAAAGCTTCTACATTGTAGGGGCTTTTTTTATTGGTTTTTAGTTCCCTCTCCTTCTTTAAAGGAGAGGGTTAGGGTGAGGATTTATTGAATCACTGCCCTACTTTACAATCTAAACTCAATTTTCACTGCGTAGGCACTGCCTTACTTTTGAAAGATCAAAAGTAACAAAAATCTTTTGTTAGCTTGATAATACGTCCATGTATCACAAGCTAACGGCGACATCCATGTCGCCTACATCTAAATTAATTTGGTGACAAACTTTGTTTTTTATTATTTCCAATAATGCCGCTGTCGACTTTAGAACCTCTGCATTCGCTTTAGATTGTTCCTGTATCAAAACTGAGTCCTCTTTAATAGAATCAAAAAGGCTTTGACCAAAATAGCATTTTGCTAAATCAGTCCTGATCTCATGTTGCTTGTCTTCAGGCAAGAGTACCAAATACTCAGGTAATGCTTCTAATTCCATGAATGTTTGGTGTGCTTGCTCTGAAATTTTTCGATAGAAACCAATTTGCTTATAACAGTAAGCAAATAAAGTTACTATCAAAGCAACTATTGTAATTTTAATGGTAATAGCATTTGAAATATTTAATGAGTCAAAAAAAGCATGAACAAATAATTGCCCTATTACAAAAGACACAGATAAACATACAAGTAACATCAGGTACAATTCATAGACTTCAACAATTCGCTTATAATCTTTATATTTCTTTTTATAGATTTCTTTTGTTTTTCTTGACGAGGCTTCACCTTTATATAAGTTTAAATCTGATATGAGTTCATCTACTTGATCATTTTTAACATTAAAAATAGGATTAATATCTTTTTCAATACTTACTTTTAAGTGATTAAAGATAGATTGAGAAGCAAAAAAATACCCTTGAATAATCTTATAATTAGTAATTAATATCTCACAGCCCTCAACCAAATAATAAAAACCGCCCTCACCGAAACTAGGTAATTTTGCTTCATGAACTACTATAGAATATCCCCTAAAAACACTCTCTAGTTTATCTAATTCTGCAGCGATTGAATCCAAAAAAAATTTTTGGTTTTCACTATCCCAAGTACCTATCTCCTGAAGAATCCGATTACCAATATTTCGACTTTGATAAACATTACCTCGCATAATTCTAGCGATATGAAATGGATCAGAAACTCTCTCCTTTTCATTCTCTTGTATAAACTCTTCTACTATTTTTTCATCAGAATAGGGAGCTAATGCCTTTATAAATTGCTCTAAGTAATTCTGATATTGCCGTAATTTTTGGTTGATTTCTCGCATCGCATTATAAAATCTTATTGATATTTATAAGATTATACTTTATTTAGTATTTAAAGATATGCTAAAACAACCTATCCCTTTAAAACTTATAAGAAACTTATGAAGACTTTAAAACCACTTTTTCTCGCTTTAACCCTAAGCACAACAGCCATCACCACTCAAGCTGCTGAACCGACCATCCCCCAAGAAAAACAAGTCTCAGGCTATTATCAATACCAAGCAGGTGATGTACAAATCACGGCCCTGCTCGATGGCACCAACTTCATGTCGCCTAAACTCTTTCAAAACATTCCAGAAAAAGAAGTCCATGAAATATTAAAGAAATATGCTGCCGACCAAGCCAAAGGCGTACAAACCTCAGTCAATGCCTTCCTCGTGAATACAGGTCATTCGCTGGTTTTAGTGGATAGCGGCGCTGCGAGCTGTTTTGGCGAACACTTGGGTTCAGTATTGAGCAACTTAAAAGCATCTGGCTATCAACCAGAGCAAGTCGATACTATCTTACTCACGCATCTACACCCTGATCATGTGTGTGGTATTAGCCAAAATGGTGTGGCAAACTTTCCAAATGCAACGGTTTATGTTTCGAGCGATGAAGCGAACTATTGGCTAAACCCGAAACAGGTCGAAAAGCTCCCGAAAGAAAAACAAGCAGGTTACTTAGGAACTGTTGAAAAAATTAAACAGGCCATTGCGCCCTATCAAGCCAAACAACGCTTCAAACCGTATCAATTGGGCGATCAAGTTCAGGGATTTAAAGTCATTAATACCGCGGGGCATACACCTGGACATTTTAGCTATGAGTTAAAAACCAAAGATGAAACAGTGGTCTTTATTGGTGACATTGTGCACTCACATACCGTGCAATTCGACAAGCCAGAAACCGCTATTGATTATGATATCGACCCGAAAAAAGCAGTGCAAACACGCTTAAAGCAATTTGCCGAATATGCAAAAGGCGGGCAAACCATTGCAGCGCCACACTTGCCATTCCCTGCTATTGGACATATCTATTCGGCAGATGGGAAAAGCTATCAATGGATTCCTGTGCATTTTAAGGATTAATTTATACGAAAATTACCTCTTCTTTGGGCTGAGAGTTAAAAGTCAGCTCACCCCAAACATAAGTTTGTTAAATCATAAAAAATCCCCTCATTTGAGGGGATTTTTTTTTACTACTGTGGACTCATCGAGTTTTGTACAAAATGCGGGGAGCGAGGTCCGTATAGCAACCCTTTTTGCTGCATCAACTGCGGAGCATACAACTGCGTACTCACACTGTTAGACAGCACATAGGCTTTGTCAGATAAATGATTAGAAATTTGGTCAATCAAGGCACCCACCAACATCCCGACCAGACCCGCGTTGCTATTATTATTGGCTTGTTGGATTTTTTCCTGACCTTCCCATAATAATGCTCCGGTTTTTAAATCAACCAATTTCGCCTCTACCGCAACGGTCGAAACGGATTGAATCACCTGATACTTAGAACCATATTCTTTAACTTTGACATACAGTGCGGCATCCGCTCCAAAAATTTCATTGAGTTTCTGAATTGGAATTTGCTGCGCATCATAGCCATTGGTTACGCCGTTTTCTTTAAATAGCGTATCGACCACAGAAATGGGGAACACATAATAGCCCGCTTCTGCTACAGGTAAAGTCACGGTAGACCAATACCCATAGGTCGCCCGTGTATCGGGTGACTCATTCACAGGCGGCAATACCAAAATGGATTTTGGCATATTGGCATGATATGCAGATAAGTCACGTTTACTTTTTGGTGTCGTAGCACAACCTGTAAAGAGTGTCACAGCAAGGCCAAGTACGCATAGTTTTTTGAAATTTTTCACTTCACACTTCCTGCCGCAGACTGAGCCGTCATTTTTTTCAAAAGACGATCCATTAATACTGTCGACTCTGGGTAGGTTTGACGTTCAAGTTCAAAATACTGAACAGCACGTGGCCCATTATTGATATTTAAATTCAATAAACCCAAATGTGCATATAAGCCCGGAGGCACTGCTGCATTTTTGGCTTTGGCTTTTTCAATATCTTTTTCAAGTTTGCCAATCTGCTCTTGTGGAGAAGTCTTTTCTGGCAGACTCAACATCAAATAGGTTTGCTGCGGGTATTCGCCCCAGCTATATAACGATTTTGGCGCTGAAACACAGCCCACCAAAGTCATGGTGCAGATTGCACCTAAAACCAATACGATTTTTTTCATTGATTCAAACCAATTACTGCGCAGACCACTTATTGGTTTGAATATCCAACACCAAATTATTAACCGCTTCACGCACAGCCAAATCTAGAACTTTACCGTTTAAAGTTGAATCATAAGAAGCGGTAGAACCAAAACCTAAAATTTCACGTTCACTGAGTGCATACTCGCCTGCGCCTTGCACAGAGTGAACAATTTCTGCTGTTTTTACATCGACAATATTTAAGTTCACTTTGGCATAAGCAATTTGGGTTTTACCACGGCCCAATATGCCAAATAGCTGGTGATCACCAACTTCTTTACGGCCAAATTCAGACACGTCGCCCGTTAATACATAACGTGCGCCTTTGATGGCTTGAGAGGATTTAGTAAAGCCTGCTTCTTGTTGTAATTCAGCAAGGTTGTCACGGTTTAGGACAGAGAAATAGCCCGATTGCTGTAAATGCGTTTCTAAAATAGTTTTCGCCTGACCACCTAAGCGGTCAACATTGTCTGAAAAAATGCCACGCATATAGCTCGAACGGTTGTCAAATTTCCCTACAGAAACTGGCGTTTTAGTGCCAGCGTATTTAACGGTCGCCACTGCCGCTGTTACTTGTGGTGATTGAATTGTTTTTGACGTTTCTGTTGTTGAACATGCAGATAATGCTAAGCCACTCAAAACGGCCAAAAATATAGATTTATTCAAAATTTATCCCTCAAATCTTTAATTTAAAAATCATTAAAAAAATCAAAGGGATTATAACCATTTAGCTTTTCGTTACCTATACAAAATCCAGTTTTGTTGTTGTCAACCTTATCACTTCATTCCAAAAATAAGTTTCAAACCTAACACCGTCATCACTGCCCCTGCTGCGCGGTCAAATACGGCTTTAAACTTCAAATACACACGACGCGGCTTTTCAGCAGACAATGCCACTGCAACCAACGAACACCAACCCGCATCAATAAAGAAACACAGGATGGGCAGTACATAATAGTAATAAGTTGGGATTTCTTTGGGTAAAAGTGCAGTAAAAATACTGGCTAGAACAATCGCAATTTTAGGGTTGGAGAGCTGAGTAATTAAGCCAGTCATAAAGGCACGGCGTAAAGTCATTGCTTTTGAGCTGGAATGATCTGCCTCAATCGGCTCTTTGGCATGTTTAATAATTTTAAACGCGAGCCAAAGCAAATAGATCCCGCCACAAATTTTTAAGGCCAAATACGCTGACGGCACTGCCAACAAAAAGGCTTGTAAACCAAGTACAGCCAACAGACCAAAAATAGCTGCGCCTGTTCCAGTCCCCAGTGCGGTAAATAGGCCATGCTTTCGAGAAATCGCTATCGAATTTTTTGCTACATAAATCGACGTCGGTCCAGGGCTCATTGCGCCTAACATTAATGCAAAGGCAATCGAGCCCAAAATCCAAAATGATTCCAAGAGTGACCTCTAAATTGAGAGAATTTAATCAGCTGCGATTTTACGCTAAACAAAGTTTTTACGATATTCACTTTATCAGTTATTTTTCACATTTATATCGTGATCAAGCCGCAGCATGTACATCCATTATATTTTTTAATGATAAATAAAAAAGCCTATTTTAAGGAAATTTGGCATAGGGCATAGTGAAAACAATAATAGAGCAATTGCTCAACAATAAAATTCAAAATCAGATATTTAGATCATATTAAATTTTAATAAAAAGACAAATGTGTATTAAAAATAGCCACCATATGCTTATTTTTGATTACAAAATATAATAGGGGGATTGCTTCCCTTTTCATACATTTTTCATATATAAAAGACTTACTATTTATAAGGTTTTATTTCTAAAAACCACATTTTTAACTTCATAATTTTTAACATCATAATTAAAGGTGAACCATGCAAAATAAGAAGCGCACCCCATTAGACGCGCAACAGTCCCATCTTTGGATCATTGGTGGTGGTATCGCAGGTATGGCTGCTGCTGCATTTGCAATCCGCGATGCCAAAGTCCCTGCCAAAAATATCCATATTTTAGAAGAACTCGATATTTCAGGTGGCTCGATGGATGGCGGACATACACCGCATGCCGCGCAAGCTTGGGTAACACGTGGTGGGCGGATGCTGACCGATGAAACCTATCTGTGCCTATGGGACTTATTTTCCAGTATTCCATCATTAGAAGATCCAAACGTTTCGGTACGTGAAGAATGTCGTGAGTTTAATGAACAAGTGAAAACCCATGCCAATGCACGTTTGATTGATGCCGAACATGTCATTGCGGATGCGGCAAAGCTTGGGCTGAATACGCTACATCGTGCACAGATGCTGCGCCTATTGGCTTCAAAAGAAGAAAAAATTGGTAGCCGCCGCATTGATGAGTTTTTTGATGAAGCCTTTTTTGAAACCAATTTCTGGCGCATGTGGCGCACGACTTTCGCTTTTCAAAAATGGCACAGTGCAGCAGAGTTAAGACGCTATTTCTTGCGTTTTATTCAAGAATTGCCACGCATTCATACCTTAGCGGGTGTGAAACGGACCAAGTACAACCAATATGATTCAATGATCCTGCCCTTACAGCGTTGGCTAGTCGCACAAGGTGTAGATGTACGTTTTGGTCACTATGTCACAGATGCGGACTTCATTACCAATGCTGAAACCCAAGAACGCCATGCTTCGCGCCTATATGTACAACTGCCTGAAGGCTCAGAGCAAATTAATCTAAAAGCCAATGATTTAGCTATTTTCACTTTAGGTTCCATTACCGCAGATTCGCGTTATGGCGGTAATCATGACGTGCCTGCCCTCGTTCGTAATCGAGAAGACCATGGCTGGACACTTTGGGAAACTTTGGCACAAAAAGCCCCAGACTTTGGCCGTCCAATGACTTTTTATGGCAATGTCGATGAACATAAGTGGGAGTCTTTCACGCTAACTATGAAAGATGACGTGTTGCTTAAACGTATTATTGACTATACGGGAAATGAACCAGGCACTGGCGCACTGATGACTTGGTATGAGTCAGGTTGGCATTTATCCATTGTGGTTCCTGCACAGCCACACTTTGCTGACTTACCTGAAGGTTTATATACCTTATGGGGCTACGGTTTCCAAATTGACCATATAGGCGATTACATCAAAAAACCAATGTCCGAAGCCACAGGGCAAGAAATTCTAACAGAACTGATTAAACAGCTCGGTTTTGACGACATTTTAGATCATGTTTTGGCAACCACCAATGTAACCACTGCCATGATGCCATATGCCTCTGCCCTATTCGCCTGCCGTAAACCGGGGGATCGTCCACAGGTAATTCCACAAGGCTCACAAAACTTTGCCTTCCTTGGACAGTTTGTGGAAATTGAAGATGACGTGGTCTTTACTGTGGAATATTCAGTTCGTGGAGCGATGCTTGCCATTTATGAATTCTTTGGGGTCGAACGTGAAATCCCTGAAATTTACAACGGTCTGCTTGATCCAAAAGTCGGTTTAAAAGCTTTGGAAACCGTGTTCCACTAAGCTTTTAATCTATAGCGATAAAAGCACCTTTATGTCGCTACTATTACATAGTTTAATTTAAGCAACGTTTGGATACGCGAGTGTGGCAGGGATGCCACACGTTATCCATCATAATAGGGATGTTATGTATGGATAACAAAGGCTTTTGCTTACTTTTGGCCTATCAAAAGTAAGGGTATTGCCTACACAAACACCTTTTATATTTTATTGAAAATTGAGGCTGTGTACGCACCTAATTTTAAATTGGATAAAAAGAAAAATTAGATAAAACTTTATACCTCATTAGTAAATAAATTGACTAATCAACATAGGAAAAACATCTCCACGTTTTAAATAAAATACCGAAACTGACTAAGTGCTTTTCTATCGTTTTCTCATGATTTTAGATTTCATAAAAATTACAAAACTCACTTGCAGCTTCGATTGCACAGATGCAGCATAAGGCTCACCTAAAACTTTAAAAATAAATCTATGAAACTAGCAGAAGCACTTTTATTGCGTAGTGACTTACAAACCAAACTCGCCTCTTTACAACAACGTATCAACAATAATGTGCTAATCCAAGAAGGCGATGAACTGAGTGAAGACCCGAATGCGCTGATGGGTGAGGCTTTTAGTGTAAATACAGAGTTACATCATCTGATTGAAAAAATTCATGCGACCAATGCTCAAGCTAAAACTAGCACGGGTCAATCCATGCTCAGTGTTTTAAACACACGCGATTTACTCACACAACAGCATCGTATTATTCAACAGGCCATCGACAGCTCACGACGTGAAAATGGTCGTTATAGTTCGAGTGAAATTCGCTGGGTTAAAACCATTACGGTTGCAGACTTGCAAAAACAAGCCGATGCAATTAGCCAGCAACTCAGGCAAAATAACTTAGAGATTCAGGCTTCAAATTGGCAAATCGAACTGATCTAGCCAAATTGAGCCACAACAGTTTGGGCATATTGGGCGAGTGCAAGGCCTTTTACACGTTTGTAAGGCTTTAATTCAACAAACGTTTGCAGGAAGTAAGACGTCTACTTCACATTTTACAAATCTGACGTAGCACAATGCATCTTTTATACTGCACATCGCACCTTGCACCACCATGTACTGACAATATGCCTCCCTATTTTTACTTATTAGTAGGCATCAGCCTGTGGAGGCGTTTTCTGATTAAAAGCCATTTCTTGTGATGGAAGTTTATAGTCACGATCATGTACAGGAACACCACCAATAATCATGGTACGAGCCTCAGTTCTAGGCTGATTCAAATCCTTTTTTGCATCACACGCGGTCAGTTGAGTGAGCAATAAAACCAATACTAGGGTAGATAAGGTTTTCATCATATCCCCTCATTTATCATTATTGTTCTTTCAGCATAGCACTTTTATTTTTCCAATCCTATCGACTTTGTTACAACTCTTATCCATCTAAATGATGGTTCTCTGCGAATTTTCTTTATAAAATAAATATCAACTATTCATATATAAAACAATAATATAAATGATTTAAATTAACCAAAATTCGATTTAAATATTTATCCGACGTATTGAAAAAACTATCTTGGCGGAGTCTTATCTTGTTTTTTTCAATTTCTTCATCAGCCTGCGGCTCGCCCTACTTTTGTTTCGACAAAAGTAGGCGAAACCATTGTCATCTGCAAAACCTGTTCATTTCTTGGATTTATTAAAATATAGCGAATAAAACATTATCTTATTTACATCATGCAGGTTGCAGATGACGTTTTCGAGTCGCCTATTTCTTATCGAAATTAGATTAAATTAGAAAAGGACAACCTGATTTACAAAATCTTACAGGATTAAATATTTACAACGGACACTTTTGTCCGTTAAATAATAGTACTTCCAAATTAAATGAAATAATCACCATGACCAGTCGTCAACAGCGTGCTGCACAAAACCGTGAAGAATTGCTGGAAGCCGCAGTTCAGGTTTTTCGTACACACGGGATCAATGCCCCCTTACAACAGGTGATTGATGCAGCCAATGTCGGACGGGCGACGTTTTATCGCAATTTTGATGACCGTCGTGCCTTGGTGATTGCTCTCATGGAGCAAGCTTTAGAACGTCTCGCAGTTCGTGCAGAAGCATTTTCTCAGTATGACGATGGTTTTATTCGTTTAATTGAAAACCATGTCTATAACTTGCCGTATTTAACTGCACTGATGGAGTATTGGCGAGTGATTGAGCGTAATGATCCCGTCATGGTTGATATCTACGCACGCCGCGATGCGATTTTACAACCTTTAATTGATCAAGCCATTCGATACGGCGTTTGTCGCCCCGATTTGACCACCCAAGATTACACCATGATTACGGCTATTTTAAGGACTTCATTTCAGGGACTGACCGATATAGAGCAGCAACAACTTGCGCAACGCGCCATTGAGTTGTTACTTAATGGTATTCGGGCATAAAGGTCACCATTCATGACACAGCCACCGCGTTTACTCGAACCTGCACCAAACTGGACTACTGAAGAAAAACCAACCCTGCCTGGCTCTCCTGCCGTGATTGCGCACTCAACACCTAAGCGCTTCATATATTTTTTTATTGGTTTGTTTGTCGCACTATCTGCAAGTCTCAGTAACGGTTTTATTACCGCAAATTTACCCTTAATTCAGGGTGAATATGGACTAACACCCTCTGAGGTGGCATGGATTCCTGCGGCTTATGTGATGGCCAATGTCAGTGCGAACCTGATTCTGTTTAAAGCCCGCCAACAATACGGTCTGCGTCTATTTTCTGAAATTGGCTTACTGCTTTTTATTGTGGTTTTGGTTTTACACGTCTTTGTGCATACCTTTGAAATGGCTGTACTGGTGCGTTTCATTAGCGGAATGGTTGCAGCACCGCTCAGCTCTTTAGGCATGTATTACATTATGCAGGCCTTTAAACGGGAGGATTTTGGTCGCAGTATCTATTTGGCTTTAGGCTTTCAACAGCTTGGAATTCCCTTGGCATGGATCATTTCCCCGTATCTCATTGACGTCAATAACTGGAATGTCCTGTATACCTTTGAAATTGGTTTAGCGCTGTGCTGTTTCGCAATGGTGGTGTCGCTGAAGTTGCCCCGCAGCCTAAGAATTGCTGTTTTTGAAAAGCAAGACTTCTTCACCTTTGCCCTGCTTGCGCCCGGTTTTGCCTTTTTGTGTATTGTGCTGACCCAAGGGCCTATTTTGTGGTGGCTTGAAGTGAAGTGGTTGGCCTATTTGCTCATTGCAGGGTTTAGCCTGATTGTGATTGGCTTGGTCTATGAGCATTATCGGGTCAATCCATTGATTATGACGCGTTGGCTGGGGACATCATCCACGCTTCGTTTTATCATCGGTGCTTTTGCAATTCGCTTCTTAATGTCGGAGCAAAGTTATGCTGCCGTGAGTTTTCTCAAAACTATGGGCATGGGCCCCGATCAATTTGTCCCACTCTATGTGGTGATCTTTTTAGGCATCGTGTCTGGTACCTTATTTAGTGCCATCACTTTTTCACGTGAACGGATTATTTGGCACTTACTATTAGCAGAAGCTTTGGTGTTGATTGCTTGCGGACTAGATTTTCACCTTACCAGCGATATTCGCCCTTCCAACTTCTACGGCAGTCAGTTTTTGGTGGGCTTTGCCAGTGGTGTGTTTATTGGTCCACTCTTGATCACGGGTATCTTAAGCGCCATGCAAAAAGGCCCCACCCATATTGTCACGTTTATTGTTTTATTTTCAGCGACTCAAACATTTGGTGGCTTAGTCGGTTCATCGTTTTACTCCACCTATCAACAAGTCCGAACCCAAAACTATCGTGCTGAGATGATTCAACAGCTACCCGAAACCAATCCATTGATTGCACAGCGCCTTTTAGCGTATCAACAAAGTTCGCATACTTACACACTCGATCAGCAGTTAGAGCAACAACAAGCCTTAAAAAATCTCAATCAAGTGGTGACTCGAGAGGCTCAAGTACGTGCCTATAACGATGTGATTAGTTTCAATGGCGTCGTTGCCATGCTGCTGTTACTGTGGGGGACATTCCTGATTGCACGGAATCAATATCAACTGCGACAACAAGCGAAAGTCGGTCCTGCCTAATGCCACTGCTCCCTATTTATTGAGAAATTGTTATGTCTGAAGATCAAAAACCAATAGCTCCCGCTGAAACAACTGCAACTTCTGAAAATGCCTCTCAGCCTGAGGCAACAACGACACCGATTACGCCGCCTTCGAGTAAATTGATTCCAACAGCGAAACGTACCTTGATTTTGATGTTTTTAGTACTGATCGTCGGTATCGGGATCATTTTATGGGCGTGGAAAATTGGACCTTTTGACAGTGCAGTCGAGTCCACTGACAACAGCTATGTCAAAGGCAAAACTACGGTACTTTCTTCGCAAATTAACGGCTACGTGAAAGATGTATTGGTCAGTGATTTTGATCATGTCAAAAAAGGACAGGTATTGATGCATATTGATGCCACCACTTACGACCAAAAAGTCACGCAGGCTGAAGCTGGAGTCGATCAGGCGCAAAATAACCTATCGAATCAAACGCAAAGTATAGCTCAGCGTAAAGCCGATATTGTTGCGGCAGAAGCCAAAGTCGAACAAGCTCGAGCAGCCTATCAATTGTCACAAGCACAACAGCAGCGCTATCAACAGTTGGGCGACACAGGTGCAACGTCTAAATCAGAACAAGACAAAGCAGTTGCCGACACGCAAAATAATTTAGCCTTATTGCAACAGGCGCAAGCCAATGTATTGGTGGCAAAAGAAGCGCTCAAAACCGCACAAGTGGCTGAAACAGGACTCAAAGCACAAGTGACCAATGCTGCGGCACAACTGGATCAAGCTCAAACTACCAAAAATTACAGCAGCATTATTGCCCCGATGGATGGACAACTAGGTGAAGTCAATCCACGTGTAGGACAATATGTAGCAGCAGGCACACAATTGCTCTATCTGATTCCGCAGCAAACTTGGGTCACTGCGAACTTTAAAGAAACTCAAATTGCTAACATGAAAATTGGGCAAAAAGCATGGTTTACGGTGGATGCCTTAAATCATCAAAAATTTACAGGTCATGTGGAACAAATTTCCCCTGCGGCAGGTTCAGAGTTCAGTGTGCTTAAAGCCGATAATGCTACGGGCAACTTTACCAAAGTGGTGCAACGTATTGCTGTACGGATTGCAATTGATCCAAATCAAACGGGCATAGAAAATTTACGTCCCGGCATGTCGGTGATTAGTTCGGTCGATACACATTCAGCAAAGGATTAATCCTGTGAAAAAATCGCCATTTTTCACTTACACTAAGCACTCAACCTGATTGATAAAAGTCCTATGTTTAACCAGATTGCACAGTCCATTCCCTATCAGCACATAAACGTTGGCGGGGTTAATATCAGCATCAAACGTTTAGACCTAGTCCATCCGCAAATCTCAGGCAATAAGTTTTTTAAACTCAAATACAATCTGTTAGCGGCACAGCAACAAGGCTATAAAAAACTGCTGACCTTCGGTGGCGCTTATTCCAATCATATTGCCGCAACGGCTTATGCAGCACAGTTATTTGGTTTTGAGAGTCTGGGCATTATTCGAGGTGAAGAGCTGGCCAGCAAACCCTTAAACCCCACTCTAAATACGGCGCAACAATTTGGTATGCAGTTGCAGTTTGTAACGCGTGAAACCTATCGGCAAAAGCAAAGCTCAGCCTACTTAGCACAGTTACAACAAGATTACCCTGAGTATTATGTGATTCCTGAAGGGGGAACCAATCCCCTTGCCATTCAAGGCTGCACAGAAATTCTCTCTGATATGGATCGACAAAATTTCGATCTGATTTGCTGCGCAGTCGGTACAGGGGGCACCATTGCGGGTCTCATTGAAGCCAGTACTTCACAACAGCAAGTTTTGGGTTTCTCTGCACTCAAAGGCGATTTCCTAAGCACCGAAGTCGAACAACTGACCAAAAAAAGCAATTGGCAAATTACCGATCAATATTGCTGTGGTGGTTATGCCAAAACTACTCCCGAGCTCTTACAATTTATCCGTACCTTTGAGCAGCAATATGACATTCCACTGGAACAAATTTACACAGGTAAAATGCTGTTGGGCTTAACCGATTTAATTCAACAAGGTACATTCCCCAAAGATCATCGTATTTTGGTGATTCATTCAGGTGGACTACAAGGTCGTTTAGCGCAGCTTTAGATAGTCCTGAAAAAGCAAAAAAGATGGTCTATAATGCCCTGCTTTATTCTCCCGTGAGTGTGTCATGTCCTCAAATCAATATGATGTCTTAGTTTTAGGTGCAGGTGCATCTGGCTTAATGACAGCCTATATGGCAGCTCAACGCGGACGTAAAGTGCTAGTGGTTGAAAAAGCCAATAAAGTCGGCAAAAAAATTCTCATGTCAGGTGGGGGTAAATGTAACTTTACCAACCTCTATGTCGAGCCAAGCAACTTTATTTCACATAATCCACACTTTGTGATTTCAGCCCTCACTCGCTATACCAATTGGGACTTTATTGGCCTAGTATGTGAGTACGGCATTGAATATGAAGAGCGTAAACACGGTCAGCTTTTCACCCTAAAAGGTGCCAAAGAAATTTTAGCCATGCTATTGAGCGAGTGTGAAAAAACAGGTTTGGTCGACATTAAAACCAACTGTGAAGTAAAAGCCATCACCGCACTCGATGAGCAGGGTTTTCAAATTGCCACGACACTGGGTTATTTTGAGGCTGAATCTGTCGTGGTTGCATCAGGTGGTTTATCCATTCCAACTTTAGGTGGTTCTGGCATTGGTTATGAAATTGCCAAACAATTTGGCCACCATGTATATCCAACTCGCGCAGGTTTGGTGCCTTTTACCTTTTCAGACAGCTTTAAAGAAGTCACAACCCGCCTTAGTGGCAACGCGGTCGATGCGACTTTATCTAATGACTTAAACGCTTTCACCGAAGCCCTTTTATTTACCCATCGTGGGCTCAGTGGGCCAAGCTCGCTACAGCTGTCGAATTATTGGGATGTAGGACAAAGCTTCAAAATTGACTTCTTGCCAAGTGTGGATTTGTACGACTACTTAAAAGCCAAGAAGCACAGTCAGCCCAAAGCTCTGCTGCGTACTTTACTGGGTGAACATTTTCCAAAAAGTGTGGTGGTTGAACTGCAAAACCTCATTTGGCCTGAACTAGCTGAAACAGCGATTGGTCAACTGTCGGATGAAAAACTGGAGCACATTGCCACGCGCTTACATGCATTTGAAGTCAAACCATCAGGAACCGAAGGCTACCGTACTGCTGAGGTGACTTTAGGTGGCGTAGACACCACTGAAGTATCCTCGAAAACGATGGAAAGTAAAAAGCAAAAAGGCTTGTACTTTGTCGGTGAAATACTGGATGTCACAGGACATTTGGGCGGCTTTAACTTCCAGTGGGCATGGTCATCTGCGCATGCCGCATCAGAATATGTCTAAGCCATGTGCTTAAGCTATAAATTATTCCAAATAGTCCGTGCGTAGCAATACGCACTGCTTTTGCTTCTGCTGACGGGCAAGTGCTAAGTCCATTTTCGCAATGGCAATATGGACATGGCTCGGCTGGATCACTGAACGTTTCGCCATCAAAGTTTTTTTTAATATTTGCATCATCTGTTTTTTCCTTTTTAAACTGCAATTTATAAAAATAAATTGTGAAATGTCCATGCAGCTATCACAAAAGTATAGGCATGTAAGTATTTCTAATTTATGAAATATCCATATTCCACATGCATTAAACATACCAAATTAAAGTTCATTCAACACTATAGACTTTTGTATTATTTTTCATCAGATTCATCCGCATCACGGCCTTCAGTTGCCGCAGTCGGTATTCTTTCAGCATTAGCGTGTGTTGTTGTATTGATCTTTGGTTTTGCAAATACAAATTTATAAGCACTCACAAAAAATCCAACCGTAATACCCGCAATGATGATTGGGGCAAAATATTTATTTGGGGCTTTTTTTGACATCAGTTTACTCCAATAAAAAACACCAACCGCCATCAGCGGTCGGTGTTTAGTGTGATTAATTTAGTCTGGATCTTTGGGGTGAACGTCAATATCTTGTTCAGCTTCACCCGTTGAACCAAAAGGTTTATTTAAAGGTTTATGCGCAGGATCGACCTCTGCTGTAGTTGGAATATCATCTGTATGTTGATATTCCTCTGCAACCGTTGGTGTATCCATTTGCTCTTTCAGTGAGGCATGCTCTTCTTTGCCTTGTGCGGATTGCGTGCTTTCAGCTTTGGCCTGATAAAGTGGGTTCGGTTGCGTACCTTCTTTTTTGGCTTTATCTAACAAATCGGTCAAAACCCGTTCCGCAGGTTGACGTCCACCTAGACCAAAAGCCAGTGCAAATGCAATGGCAACTGCCCCAAGCGTTAAGCCAAAGGCCAAATTCACAATGGAATCTGCGATACCCATTGCACGCAAGCCCATCGCCAACACTAAGCCAATGATCAAGACACGTACAATGTTCGCCACCCAACGAGAGCTGTTGTATTCACCACGCTCAATCACCTGAGCAACCAAGTTCGCCAGCCAGAAGCCCACGCCCAGAATGACTGCACCCAATAGGATGTTTGCACCAAACTGGATAAACATCGCAATCAAACCACTGATCTGCTCAAAGCCGAGTCGATTTGCAGCCTCAGAAACCGCAAATAACATGGTAAAGAACACAATGAAATAACCCACGACGCAAGAAGCTTTGGTATTTCCTAAGAAACGTTGCAAGCCAACTTTGTTTGGAATGTCATCTACACCTGTTCCCGACAAGACTTCAACCACAAGACTTGCGACAAAACGTGATACCACATAGGCCAAGATTAAAATTAATGCCGCCGCAATGATGTGCGGAATCGCATTCATGATTTCATACAGCATGGCCGTCGCTGGTTGAGAAATTGCATCAATCCCTAAAGCTTCAAACGCAATAATCAGCGCTGTGATAATGACGATTGCAAAAACAAAAGATCCGAGCACTTTGGCCAAATCTGAGTTTTTAAACAGTCCTACTTTTTCAACCTGTTTTTGTACATCTAGACTTCTCAATAAACCCTCAATAATACCCCGTACAATTTTTGCTAGAATATAGCCCGCAAAAACAATCACACCTGCAATAAAGATATTTGGCAGATACAGTACGGCTTCATTGACCATATTTTGGATGGGAAAGAGCAGCCCAGTCAGACCGAGTATCGACAAAACAATGGGTAAGAATAGTAATAAAATCAGCCAATAGACAATTTCACTGATGTTTTGACTCAGGGTACTGACTCCGACATCCTGACTGAGTTTTTCATCTAACTGAGTGCGATCCAATCCTTTTTGTAAACCCACTTTGACCAGATTTGCCACAATCCAACCAATAAAACCCACAGCAACAGCAGCCAACAGTTGTGGAATAAACAACAAGAACTGTTGAACCATATTACTAAATGGCCCACTTACACTGGTGAGATTAAGGACATTGAGTGCACCAATCACCGCAATAATCAAGATGAGCCAAAACACAACTCGAGAGATAATATTTTCAATATTTGAGCGATGGCCGGTAGCACTGGAAAGTTTTTGGTTGGTTCCAAGTTTGGTTAAAACCTTTTTCACAGCACCTGCAATCAATAATGCAATAATCCAACCAATGATCAGGATGGCGATTGCGGACAGGATCGGGTGAAACTGGTCCCAATAATACATCGCATCAAATCGACCCTGATGCCCTACATAATCATTCATTTTGTTCTCCCTCTTGTTATGTCTACCTCACAGCGACCTTTGCTCAAATACAGATTTTAGTTTTGAAGTGATTGCCTGCCATGAGGTATGAATGAGAAATGGAATACCTTTTTGATGACTACTAAAGAAAAAACCCCTGTACAATACAAGGGCTTTAGTCACATTTAGCGGTCAGTTGCAGTCGCCGTATTGCTATCGGTGGCTACCGCTTCGTCACCTGCTGTTGCAGTGGTGCTATTATTCGGTGTTGCAGGCTCTGCGCTCGGATTCGGATGACCTGGAGGCGCCTCAGTCGGATTTGGCTTAGTATCTGCAAACATATAAAGTAATAATGCGATTAAGAAAATTCCGACCAATGCCAACATATACACAGGCACGCGTTTTTTCTTTTGCCGCTCCTCTGGCGTTTGTACATGGGGCGGTTTATTGAAATCATGTGTCATAGCTCCCCCTCAATTTTCTATTATCAAGTTGTCGAATTTTTATACTAACAACTGCTTGTGTAGCATTGTGTTTCAAAGCATAGTGAGATAGTAAACAAACTATTCATCTTAAGATAAATTATTATTTTTTAAGGTTTTAAAAACAGTCATTCATCTATCAATTTAGTGTTAAAAGTAATTTAAAAAGTATTTCACCTAGGCATAGACAAAAAGAGTCTGGCGAACAACGCTCTTGAACTGAATTTGCGCTATAATTATGCACCTTGTTTTAGCTGTTTTTGGACTTTATGGCATATCGTCAACAAAGTGTAACGCTTGATTTAGACACTGATGTTACGCACCAATGTCATTTGCACTACACGCGAGACCAACATCTTATTGGTATTATTGAATTTTCTAAGCCTAGTTATATTCTAAAATGGGGCGATCTAGAGTTTTTCCGTCGTCGTACTGAAGAGTTTTCTGTGATGCCTTTTCCTGAATGTGTCAATGCCATGATTATTGACATTCGAAATGTGCAAGCCTTTTTAGACAATGAAACACCCATCATTCCTTGGCGCTTACTGGAAGAAGAATGTCCTGTGCGTTTAGTTGTACCTCAAGACCGTTTAGATCACTATATTGGACTGTTTGAGCCAACATGGCTGACGACGGATATTGAAACGGCTATTTCTGAAATCCGTGAATATATGGATATGTTTGTGCACTAAGCACTTCTTGATACACACCTGCTCATCTCCTTCCCTTGCGATTGTGCCCCGTCATTTGTTCATAACGTACAGTCGCTTTTATTTTTTAATCCTCTGCGGAAAACGTAGGACAGTAAACCGAATCTAACTGACTTTTATATACTGCGTCATAAAACGGATCATCTTTAAAATAAAGCACTTTTCTTTGCTATTGCAGTTTTAGCATGTTCTACACGAACAAAATCCATTCTGTCATGCATCTATAACGAAACGCATAGCCAACCCTGTGGCATTAGACATTAGCCTAATAAAATGAATTATAAAACTTGAAATGGCACGCATTATGCATAATTTTCTTTTTAATATCAGAGGAATATAGCGATGCACTTATTTAAAGCATTATTAACAAAATATTAAAAATCCCACTTGAGCAGCAAAAGCAATCTCGATTAAGATGCAGACTAAGCTGTAAAAAAATACCATAAAAAGAACATCTTTTGCACAGAATAAAGCTTTAACCCAATTCTGACGTTTTTGATAAAAACAATGCAATTGATGCTGCAAACAAAAGGAGTTTGTACATGACCATGCAACGTAATCTTTCTGCCCTATTTTGTGCAAGTGCACTTGCGCTGAGCCTCAGTGCATGTAGCGACAACAAAGCACCTGCAACGGATGCAGCTAGCACTGGCGCAGATGCTTCACAGTCAGGCACTTTAGATAAGATTAAAAAATCAGGAACCATTGTTTTAGGTTACCGTGACTCCTCTATTCCATTCTCCTATATCGCAGACAACCCAAATCAACCTGTCGGTTATGCACATGATTTACAGCTCAAAGTGGTTGAGGCTGTTAAACAAAAGCTGAATATGCCTGATTTGAAAGTTCGCTATAACTTAGTCACCAGCCAAAACCGTATTCCATTGGTTTCAAATGGCACAGTCGATCTTGAATGTGGTTCAACTACAAACAACAAAGAACGCCAGCAACAAGTTGATTTTTCTGTGGGCTTCTTTGAAGTGGGTTCACGTTTACTTACTGCAACCGATTCAGGCGTGAAGGACTTTGCTGACTTAAAAGGCAAAAAATTAGTAACGACAGCAGGAACAACCTCTGAACGCTATATCCGTCAGCATGAAAAAGAACTCGGTATTGGTGAAGTGATTTCTGCCAAAGACCATGCTGAATCATTTTTGATGCTCCAGAGTGGTCGTGCTGCTGCGTTTATGATGGATGACATTTTACTTGCTGGAGAAAAATCGAAAGCTAAAGATCCAAACAAGTGGCACATTGTCGGTACAGCACCAATTCAAGAAGTTTATGGCTGTATGTTGCGTAAAGGTGACACAGGCTTTAAGCAAGTGGTTGATGATGCAATTAAAGCCACTTATAGCTCAGGTGAAATTAACAAGATGTACAACAAATGGTTTGAACAACCAATTCCACCGAAAAACATTAACCTGAACTTTGCTATGTCAGACCAACTTAAAGCCTTAATTGCAAACCCACATGACCGTGATCAGTAAACGATAAGGGAAAGATTAATGTTCACTCAGGCAAAGTTTCTTTGCCTGACCTATTTTAGGGGATTGTCATGAATTATACCTGGAACTGGGGCGTCCTTTGGCAATCCACAGGCGTCGGAGATAGCACCTATCTCAGTTGGATTTTGATTGGTTTAGGCTGGCTGTTTGTTATTGCCATTGTGGCTTGGAGCATTGCAATGGTGCTCGGAAGTATTCTCGGCATTATGCGCACGCTTCCCAATAAAACCGCACGTTCTATCGGCACTGGCTACGTCACCATTTTTCGTAATGTACCGCTACTGATCCAATTATTTATTTGGTTTTATGTGGTGCCGAATTTCTTACCTGGTCCGATTAAGTCATGGTGGATTAACGATTTAAGTGCAGGAACAACAGCGCTGATTTCAGCCAGTATTGGTCTGGGACTGTTTACCGCAGCACGTGTCTGCGAACAAGTCCGTACAGGCATTGAAGCCTTACCTACAGGACAGGTCAATGCAGGTTATGCCATGGGTTTTAGTACCGCACAGCTATACCGCTATGTCATTTTACCACAGTCCTTCCGTACGATTTTGCCGCCTCTGAGCTCAGAGTTGACCAACTGCGTCAAAAATACTTCTGTAGCCTCTTTAGTTGGGGTCTCCGAGATTATTTCGCAGATGAAAACCATCAGCGAATATACGCAGAACACCATCGAAATCTATACCTATGTCACGATTATTTTCATCGTTATCAACGTGTGCTTAATTACCTTAATGACGCTGCTTGAAAAACGTTTGCGTGTCCCAGGTTTAATTGCAGGAGCTAAATAATGGAATGGCTCACCGCATTTACCCATGATTTGCAGTTATCTGCACCTGCCCTATGGCATGGTTTAAGTATCACTTTAAAAGTGGTCTGTATTGCCACCATTGGTGGTATTTTCATTGGCACGCTGTTGGCACTGATGCGTTTGTCTTCAATTCGCATCCTGAATTTAATTGCCCAAGGCTATGTCAATTTATTTCGCTCGATTCCACTGCTGTTGGTATTGATGTGGTTCTACTTTGCTGTACCGTTCATCTACACCACAGTCACGGGAAGTTACTTGACCATTGATACCGCTTTGGTCTCAAGTATTGTGGCGTTCATGCTGTTTGAAGCGGCTTATTTCTCGGAAATTGTACGTGCAGGGATTCAATCAATTCCTAAAGGACAGTCTGCCGCGGCTTATGCACTAGGCATGACCTATGGTCAGTCCATGCGTTTAATCATTTTGCCGCAAGCCTTTCGTAAAATGACACCGCTGCTGTTACAGCAAACCATCATCTTGTTCCAAGACTCGACCATGGTGTACGCCATTGGCCTACTCGACTTTTTCCGCACCAACTACGTGCGGGGCGATTTGATGTCTCTATTAACGCAATATATTTTATTTGCAGGCCTAGTGTATTTCACCATCAGTATGCTAGCCACATATGCAGTAAAACGATTACAAAGGAGGTTAAGCGTATGAGCGACCAAAAAGTAATGATTGACCTCCAAAATGTCAGTAAATGGTATGGCGATTTTCAAGTCTTAACCGATTGCACCACACAAATTTGCCAAGGTGAAGTGGTGGTGGTCTGTGGTCCATCAGGCTCAGGCAAATCGACCCTGATTAAAACAGTGAATGGACTGGAAGCCTTCCAACAAGGTCAAATCACAGTCGATGGAATTCCGATTAAAGACCCGAAAACAGATTTGACCAAATTACGCAGCCGCGTAGGCATGGTGTTTCAGCATTTCGAGTTGTTTCCACATCTCAGCATTACTGAAAATTTAACCATTGCCCAAATTAAAGTATTGGGACGCTCTGAAGCTGAAGCGAAAAAGAAAGGCTTAGGCTATTTAGAACGGGTTGGGCTGAGTGCACATGCACATAAATTTCCAGCACAACTTTCAGGTGGACAACAACAACGTGTCGCAATTGCCCGTGCATTAAGCATGGATCCGATTGCCATGTTGTTTGATGAGCCGACATCGGCACTTGACCCTGAAATGATTAATGAAGTTCTTGATGTGATGGTCGAGTTAGCACATGAAGGCATGACCATGATGTGTGTCACCCATGAAATGGGCTTTGCCCGCCAAGTGGCCAACCGTGTGTTGTTTATGGATCAAGGTAAAATTGTCGAAGACTGTAGCAAAGATGATTTCTTTAACACCAAACGTGGTGATCGTGCTCAACAGTTCTTAGACAAGATCTTGCACTAGCACAGACGTGTTATCCCACATTAAAAAAGCAGATCGTGTGATCTGCTTTTTTAATTCACGCTCTAGTCTAAAACCAAGCGCGCATTGGTGGCTTGAACAGGACGATTATTCGGATATCCCATCAGTACCGCGAAGTTTGCGATTTGCTGTGCTGATGCCTGCTGAATATCTTTTAAGACCACCCAACGTACACCTTCAGTACACGGCGGTGTCGTGAGCGAACCATTAAAGCGGTAGTACTCGCGATGTGTCGGCAGAAATTGATCTGCGTTTAAATTGAGTGCTTTCTGGGGTTGCCTGTACTGCTGCCACAGCCCATCAAGTGCTTGATTCTTTTTCCCTTGTTCATATATCACCGCAACCACAGCCAGCTCTCCTTTTTCAGAAGCATGGACTAAATGTAATTCCATCGGAAAACTTTTGCCGTGAATCGTATTTTCTGAAGGGCTATGTAAATGCATTTGCAATAATTGAAATCGTTCTCCCTCTAAACTTAAATAACTGCCTTGATGAAAATTGGCTTGTAAAGTATGAGGGAGCTTCACAATACTCGTTGCAGCCGTTTTATAATCAAAATCAAGTGGCGCAAGGTCTGCTGAAATCACATGCTCAAGATTAATGGGCGATTGATTATGCCCCGCACAAGTTTGGTATTTGGTGTTGAGCTGGCTCCAATACTGCGGTGCTGTTTGTGCTTGATAACCCCAATCCGAAGTTACTTCACTACTGGCCCAAGCCATCACACATGGGAGACCAAACAATATTGCTATTAGTTTTTTCTTCATCATAATCCATCAAAAAATATCAGTTTAAAACGCCCCAATATCCTCTAAGAAATCACGCTCAAGCAGCAAAACCTAAAATGCCAATTCTGCCTGCTTGTCTTTGTTTTTTGTGCAAACTCTGTAATCATGACTTTTCAGCAAAAAGCCAATATTGCCCGACTATTTTGTCTCGTTGTAGATGTAAAACGATCAAATAGGACTGATCATATATGACAATAATTACAATTAATTACATATAGTTATGTGATTATTCATGTTTTATCTGTGATAAATTAAAATAAGAATGAGAAAATACAATCATGTTTAAAATCTTTCACTGATGCACAATCAGCACGCACATTTCATGGCATGAGCGTTCCAAAAGAGAACAAAGCAATGGAGACTCAGCTAACAATAACTGCTAACCGAATTTTTTTATCATTTTTTTGTGTTGCTACTTTTTGGGTTTAACTCAAGAGATAAAATATACACTTGTATATTTAAAATAAAGAAACTTAGATAAACATAATATATTCATAAACTTAATATTAATTTATATTTTAATCCATGCACCACTGCAATGCACAAACACCATCATGGTGCACACTTTTGCTTTATATCGAGTCTTGTTATTTTTAAGCAAAACTTAATCAATATTTCCTTTTTGCTGAAATCTTCACGAAATTACAAGCATCAGTATACTGGGTTTCTTTTTGCAAAATTTTGCACTCAAATGGAACCCAAACATGCAAAATATTGACTTACTTTTTCTTCTTCTTGGTGCGGTTTTAGTCCTTGCCATGCATGCAGGCTTTGCTTTTTTAGAACTAGGGACAGTTCGTCATAAAAACCAAGTCAATGCTTTAAGCAAAATTTTAACGGACTTTTCACTTTCTGCAATCGCCTACTTCTTTGTAGGTTACTATATTTCCTATGGACACCATTTTTTCCATATTGGGGATACCTTAGCGGCGGATCATGGTTATAACCTGATGCGCTGTTTCTTCCTGCTCACTTTTGCAGCCGCAATTCCAGCGATTATTTCTGGCGGTATTGCCGAGCGTGCCAAAATGCGCTCACAAGCGATTGCCACCGTGTTATTGGTAGCTTTGGTTTATCCTTTCTTTGAAGGAATCGCATGGAATGGCAACTTTGGTTTACAGCAGTGGCTACAAGACACTTTCGGCGCAAATTTCCATGACTTCGCAGGTTCAGTGGTTGTACATGCTATGGGAGGCTGGATCGCTCTGGCTGCGGTGGTTTTACTCGGTGCACGTGATGGTCGCTACAAGAAAGATGGTCGTGTCAGTGCACATCCCCCTTCGTCTATTCCGTTCTTGGCTTTAGGTTCATGGATTTTAATCGTGGGTTGGTTTGGCTTTAACGTGATGAGTGCACAGCGTTTAGATGCAATTTCAGGACTAGTCGCGATTAACTCACTTATGGCCATGGTTGGCGGTACTTTGGCAGCTAACTTCGCAGGAAAAAATGACCCGGGCTTCTTACACAACGGCCCTTTAGCGGGTCTTGTGGCAATTTGTGCAGGTTCAGATGTCGTACACCCGATTGGGGCATTGGTGATTGGCGCTATTGCTGGACTGATTTTTGTCAAACTTTTCACCTACACCCAAAACAAGCTAAAAGTCGATGATGTACTCGGTGTATGGCCTTTGCACGGCGTATGTGGTGCCTTTGGTGGGCTTGCAGTCGGGATCTTTGGTCAAAAATGGCTCGGTGGTTTAGGCGGTGTTGCGATGATGTCACAGCTGATTGGTACGCTATTGGCTATTGGTATTGCTGTTATTGGTGGATTGGTGGTCTATGGCGCTTTAAAAGCCACGATGGGCATTCGTTTAAGCCAAGAAGATGAATTCCGCGGTGCAGATTTATCTATTCATAAAATCTCTGCCAACTCAGATGACAGTATGTTCTAAATGCATTTCCATTTTAATGCGGCTCACATGGGCCGCTTTTTTTTTATTCGTATTGAACATTATAAGAGGCTTTTAGCGCTCTAAATAATCAAAAATCTCGGACAATGCCGTGATACTTGGTGCAGACATCTGTACTGAGGGTACATGAAAGCCAGATAGCCACAGTGCTTGCATTCCAGCCTGCTGCGCACCTTGTACATCATTAATAGGATGATCTCCTATAAATAAGCACTGCTCCACCTTAACAGCCAATTGCTGTGCGGTATCTATAAAAATATCAGCTTGGGGTTTGGCTTGACCAAACAATCCAGAGCTATTAATCACATCAAAATAATGCTGAAAGCCCAAGCCATTTAATATAGACAGCCGTGTGGCATGACCGCCATTTGAAATAATGGCGAGTTTATATCCTGCTTGCTTTAGACGGGTCAGCGTTTGTTCAGCCTCAGGCATCGCCACAGCACTGCAACCAAACTGTGCAAACCAGAAATTGCTTAACGCTTCTAAATGCGGAGGCGCCTGCCAGTTTAACTCCTGTAGCAACGCATAAGCCACTGAAGCACCGATGCTGGGATGGGTTAAATACTCTTTTAAGGGATAACCACCATTGTCGATCCGATTCACAATCGACTCAATCTGCTCCACATCAACGCAGTTAAGTTGGCTTTGATAAGTATCGGCAAGATCTTGACTAAAAGCCGCAACACTTCGTCCACGATGCGTCAAGGTATTATCCAAATCAAATAGAACAGCACGTATCGACATGTTTAAACCTCATGTGTTTGAGAGCAATTTAACACTGAACCGACACTTTGTATTCGCCATAAAACGATAACCAAAGCACAGATCATGCTAAAGCCGATGAAATAGCGTTTATGTTAAGCCTCGTTTAAGCTGACGCTGTTGGAATAGTGCTTATTTTCAGAACATGGCCTCACTTGTGTTGGATCAGCAACGTTTTTTCATCCTGCAGTTTTTTATTTTGACGCTGGGTTTTGCCGTATTGTGGCTGCTCTTCCCTGTAGCGGGCACCATCGACTTACAACTGATTCACCCCTTTATGGATCAAACTGGTCATTTTCCACTAAAGCTCGACTGGGCCTTAGCAGAACTGAATCACCGTTATGTTAAAGACATCATCATCGCAGTGTATGTAATTTATTTGCTGAAATGGCTCGCTTCGTATAAATGGGCTGCGTTCAAACCCCGCCGTTGGCAAAATGGCTATTTCATTGGCTTAGTCCTCATCAGTACCAGCCTCATTGGGATTTTAAAATCACAATCCGCACATGCCTGTCCATGGGACATGACTCTGGCCACGACACATGATTTCTTTTGGGACTTATCCGCCAGCGCAGGACATTGTTTCCCTGGAGGACATGCCGCGACAGGTTTTGCGCTCTTTGTGGGATATTTCGTATACCGTCTAAATGAACCCAAACGCGCGTGGTTTTATTTGCTTGCTGCCCTGATTTTAGGCTTTGTCATGGGTTGGGCGCAAATGATGCGGGGTGCACATTTCCTTAGTCACAATTTATGGACGGCATGGGTGATTTGGCTGGTCAATGTACTGGCATATGCGCTGTGTTATAAACAGTTTACACTGTCCAGCCCAACTCAAGCCGAAACTACAGCTTAAAGATCACTTGAACTTGTAAGCCGCCCAATCCTGCACTTTGTCCAAAGTGCAGTTTGGCGCCAATTTTTTCTGCGGCTTTATCGACAATGGATAAACCCAATCCACTGCCGACTTCCAGATGGTGATGTACGCGATAGAAACGCTTTAAAATATGATCATAAAGTTCTGGCTCAATGCCCGGTCCACTGTCTTCAATTTGAACAATGGCTTGCTGATCTTGCTGATAAATGGAGACATTAATCACGCCCTGTTCAGGCGTATATTTAATCGCATTATCCAAGAGATTATAGACAATAGAATGTAAGGCTGAACTTTGAGTTTCTAGCCAAAGTTCTTCATGCTGTTCCAAGCCTAAATCGATGCTTTTGGCTAGCGCCAGCTCCATCAGTTGCTCCATACATTCAACCGCCACATCACTTAGCCCTAGCCTTTGTGTCGGTTCTAAACTTGGTAAGGAAGCATCCTGTTTCGCCAAATTGAGCAGTTGTGATACCAAATGTTGAGTCCGAATTAAGCCTAAACTTAGGTTTTTTAATGCTTGGTGTTCTGGAAACTCATGCAGCAAAATTTTCATTTGCAAATTCAGAGCTGTAATAGGGGTTCTGAGCTCATGCGCTGCGTCGGCAATAAATTGCTTTTGTTCTTTTTGCGACAGCGAAATGCGTTCAAATAAACGATTCATTTCATTAATGGTCGGAAGAATTTCCAGTGGATAACCGTCTGGACGAATCTCACTCAGTTCATATGGTTCACGCTGTGCAAGTTCCGCTTTAAACTCATCTAAGGGCTTTAGACTACGCCCAATAATCCAACTCAGTCCCCATAAAGCCAAAGGCATAAACAGTAAATATGGAATCAACATATTGGCCGCCAGCTCTAAAGCCAGCTTTTGTCTTACACTGCGCTGCTGACTGACTTGAATTTGATACTTTTCTGTTGGCAGCACATAGGTATTCCATAAGCCTTGTGCTGTGTGATGGGTATAAAATCCAGCTTTTTTAACAGGTTGTATTAATAAATCAAACTCATGTTGCCGTTGTTCAGGCAGTCCATATGACCAGACATCTACAAATAAATCTTCTTCGTGATAGTGTCTGTCCACCTCAAATTCACTTTTAATTGGAGCGGGGTCATGCGCTGCAACACGCTCTGCCAAATTACGCATTTGTGCATCGAGGATCTCATTGGTCTCTTCAAGTGCAATGCGATATGCTGCAATCACTAACAAACACCCCATCACAATACTAAATAAAGAGGTATAGGTAATCAGTTGACGCTTTAAAGAAACAGGAGTCGACTTCGCCATCGTTATGCTTCAACCTGCCCCAAACGATAGCCTAAACCTCGAATGGTACGGATAAAGTCTTTGCCAAGTTTGGCACGCAAATGGTGAATATAAACTTCAATGGTATTGCTATTAATTTCCGAATCAAGGTCATAGAGCTTTTCTTCCAAATTGGTTTTGGAAAAAATTTTATTGGGATGACTGACCAGAGGAATTAAAATAGCCCATTCTCGGTTCGACAAATCAATGGTCTGCCCTTTGTACTTGGCTAAGTGCAAATCTTCATCTAACTCTAGACCTGCATAACTCAAAGTCTGGCTTTGCTTTTGCTGTTTTAACGCGCCACTACGACGTAATAGTGCATGAATACGTGCCAGCAACTCATCAAACTCATAAGGCTTAATTAAGTAATCATCCGCACCATGGTTTAAACCATCGACTCGATTTTGTAACTGATCTCTCGCTGAAATGATCAGCACAGGCAAAGTCGGATAAAGCGAGCGAATATTTTTTAGGACCTGCATCCCATCCATCATCGGCAGGCCCAAATCCAACAACACCACATCAAATGGATATTGTTGTAATTGCTTTAAACCATCAAAACCATTATTGACCCATACCACATCAAACTGCTGATAACGCAGCAGCGTTTGTGTGGACTCAGCAATCATAAAATCATCTTCAATAATCAATATTTTTGACATGGTCTAAGCGCTCGCTTTGGTCGCAGTGCAGTGTTCTAACATATTATTTTTTGAATCAATCACCGTACTTTTTACCCCAAGTAAACTCAGTAAGGTTGGGAACAAATGATCTTGGCTTAATTCTTGGCTTTTTTGTTGCCCTAAGCAAGCGATTTGTTGCGGATTCTGCTTTTGCCATGTTTCTGAAAACCACATCAGCATCGGTACGTGGGTCTGTTGGCTTGGTGCAATGGCATAAGGTGAACCATGTAAATACAGCCCATGTTCACCAGTCGACTCACCATGGTCAGATAAATACCAAAAACCTGTTTCAAAGTTTGAGTTTTGCTTTAATACACCAATCAGTTGACTCAACACATGGTCGGTATAAACAATGGAGTTGTCATAACTATTTTTCAGCTGTTCAGGTGTGCAGGCTTGAATGGCGTTGGTTTCGCACATCGGTTGGAAGGGCTGAAACTTAGGCGTTGAACGCTTATAGTAAGCTGGTCCATGACTGCCCATCTGGTGTAATACAATTAAACGTGGCGTTTTATCATCAGCCGCAATACCAGCCATATACGCTTTTAAGCTATCCACCAAAATTTCATCGGTACATTCACCATCGGCTGAACACCATTTTTTCTGTATCGGTTCTGGAATTTTATACTGCTCAACCCGATCACAAACGCCTTTACAGCCAGAGTTATTGTCAATCCATGTCACTTTGTAACCAGCACGCTGTGCAAGATCTAATAAACCTTCACGGTGGTGCGCTAACTGTGCATCATAGTTTTCACGTGGCATGCCTGAAAACATACAAGGCACAGAAACCGCAGTGGCTGTACCGCACGAACTGACTTGATTAAAGTTGATGACATTGAGTTTTTCCAGCTCAGGATTGGTCTTTTTCGCATAGCCATTTAAAGAAAAACTTTCTGCACGTGCCGTTTCACCGACCACCAAAACCATCAATTTCGGCAAGTTTTGCTGTCCGACTTGCTTCACCAAATGAGCATCTTCACCATAAGTCACCAACGGTAAATGCGGCTGTGGTCGATTTTTTTTATAATACGACAGCGTTGAACTGATCGCATTTTGCGGTGAAATCATCCCTTTGAGATCACGATGCTCACGGAAAATCGCGGCATAATCAACAAAGAAAATAAATAACATGCCTGCAATCAGCAAAATAGAGACTGCACTACCGAAGAGCTTGTGCAATAACACGGTTTTGAAAGGATCACGACGGATTTTGACCTTAAATAAGATGACTAAAGGTAGCACCACCATCGCCCCAATCCACAGCACAAGACGCCATGACAACAAGTCGCGCACTTCATTTCCATCGGTTTGCATCATGTTTTGGATCTGATCTGGTGTGATCGAAACGCCTAAACTGTTGACAAAATACGCACTCATCCCACCAATGATGATCAATAGCGCAGCCACCCCTTTAGCCATCGGTCGCCACTGTAACAGTTGAAAAACCAAATGATAAAAAGCCAACACCACCAAAACAGTAGCGCCGATAAAGGCATAAGCTTTGAAACCATGATACGGTGTAAGCAACTGAACTTGCTTATAGAACATCACGTTTAAAACCACGGCTAACCACAGCGCCAAATATACGTTAAAGCGCGAAAGTGAAACTTCTTTAAAAATAGACTGCAAATTGAACATTTTAAATCATGTCTTGCTGAGCGGATGCCCCAATGTAGTTTTCTAAACTTAAAACTCGCTTAAATAAAAAAGGCGCTGTGGCCGAATATATAAAGTCATACCGATCAGTTAAGCAATCAGATGCCCTTTTTGAGCCGCCCAATATTATTTGATACGCGGAAGCGTCATCCGCAACCTGCATATCCATTTAAAAGGAATGTTTTTGCAAAATGATCATTTCAATGCAGAAAAGAAAAAAGTTTTGCGGAAGACAAATGTTTTTGGTTCTTTTGGCTACGCAAAAGAACGGACCAGCTCCAAATATTGAATTTTAAAATACGAAGATTCCATCATGAACGACAAAAAGTTAAGGAGTTTCTATAAAACTCCTTAACTGATCAGCATTAATCTGTATAGACTTTGCCCTTTTCTATCACTTAAACATTAAAATTTGTACTCGATCCCCGTGCCTACTACAGGTTGTTTGGTTTCAAATGATGCTTGTTCAAGCGTCAAAATCCCTGCGTAACCATAAGCTTTGACTTGCTTGGTAAAGGCATAGTCAGCACCTGCAATAAACTGCTGCGCATCAAAGTCTTCTTTAGATGTTTTAAAACTGGTTGAGTTTTGACTGTATTGAGCTTTCACTGTCCAAGCTTTGGCAGTCGGTAAGTTATATTCAGCCCCAACCAACCAGCCTTGTGCATCGTCTATGGCAGCCGCGGCAGCATCATTGCCTTGTACATCCGCCACTTCAGAAGTTTGATATAACGCTTTCAATGCCAAACCATTATTCAGATTTACTCGACCAATCGCGCGTAAGGTGTCTGCTGCTGCAAAGGCACTGCCTGCCACTCCGCCAGTCACCTCAGGCGCTGACGCATTCAACGTGCCACGTCCTGCAAAGGTTGACGGAATGGCCTTATCATAACCAACCCCTGCAACAAACTTTTTACTGTCATAGACCACTGACGCTGACCAAGCATCGCCCAGACCACGCCCTGCAACTTTTGCCCCGCCTTTAGATTTTTCAATACCACCAGCTTCACCTGTTGCTAACAGTGCCGCAGCTTTCAGTTTACCTGCGCCCACTCCCCAAGCAGGTGTTTCATAGACCAGCACGTTATCGACTCGGTTTTCACCCGTGAAAATCCCCGCCACATCGGCTTTGTTGGCGACATAGTTATTAAAGGTATCTACCACTGAAGACAGTTGTTTAACAGGGGTATCAATTTTACCGACTTTCAATGTACCCAATTTCTGGTCTTGTAAGCCAACGAGTAAATTACGCGGAACGAAAGTATCCGTGCTACCGCCATTGTCCACATAGAAGGTAAATTCAACTTGGTAGAGTGCATTTAAGCGATCTGTCAGCTTCTCTTCGCCCTTTAACCCCAAAAAGGAGTTGTTGGAATTCAGCTCGACCACATCGCGGTCTTTATTTGGCGAGGCATTGTCTTCAGGTAAATAATCGGCCGTGACATCAATTTCACCATAAAAAGTAGGTGCTGCGAATGTTACCCCTGCCACTAAACTTAAAGCGATTGCGGCTGCAATTCGTGTTTTCATTATCAAAATATCCTACGGTAAATTTGTTACAAATATTACCGTTCAGACATATATGACAGAACAATTAAAAAATTATTTAGTTATATTTTTTAATTGTTTACGTCACTATTTAGCACTTTTTGTGATTTATTTATGAATGAATTATGAAAGGTCTGAATACATCGCAATGCCACGCCATTTGAAGATAAACCACAGGCTCAACATCGCAATGACCACAATCATACACAGATAATTAAAGTAGCCGAGCCAATCTCCCAGTAGACCGCTCACACTATACAAACCACCACTGACAGTGGCCATCAGCGCCACTTGGAAAGTAAAATCTGTGCCTGCCAGATGTTTACGACTGTACTGCATCACTAGGGTGAGCATGACCACCAACAGCATCGATGAAGTCATATCTTCAAAGGCATTGATCAGATAAATTAGCCACGGCTGAATACTGTGCTGGCTTTCATATTGAAAGGCTAACCATGTATAAGCCGCCAGACTGAATATTTTTAGCACCGAATACAGTACTAAAGCTGTGGCACGGCGAATCAACTTCAAACTATAGCCCGCAAGTCCTGCACCTATTAAGGCGGCACATGCACCTAGCATGGTGACATAAAGTCCTATCTGAGAAAAACTCAGCCCCAAATCGACCATTAAAGGTTTCAAAAGTGGCCCTGCTAAACCATCCGCTATTTTAAAGCTCAGCAGCACTGCCAACCATGCTGCAAGCAAAGGACTCTGGACAAAATAAGCCAAATAGTTTTTGATCTGTTGGAGGTTGAAAGGTGTAGGCTGAGCTTCTGAAACAGCTCGATGCTTTGGCTCTGGATAAATTAAAATCGGCAGCGTGTTTATAAAGACCATTGCCGCCAGCATCAAAAAAGTGCTCTGCCAGCTCAGCCAATCTAGTGCCCACAAGATTGTACCACCACCGACAATAAAACCCAGACGCGATCCAATTACCTGAAAGGTATTACCCCAGTGCTGTTGCTCCCCTTTTAAAATATTAACCGCCAACCCATCGGTTGCAATATCTTGTGTTGCCCCGAGCAAATTCATACTCAGGAGGCCCACAAAGAAAGCCCATAAATAAATAGGTTGATTTAATCCATCAATCGGGAGGAAAGACAGTCCGATCAGCACCAGCACCGTAAGAAACTGTAATGGAATAATCCAACTCCGATAGTGGCCGAAACGAGTGATCCCAAAACGATCCAGTAAAGGTGCCCAAAACACTTTG
Organism: Acinetobacter sp. BWR-L5; assembly: GCF_039655985.1. Classification (NCBI taxonomy): domain Bacteria; kingdom Pseudomonadati; phylum Pseudomonadota; class Gammaproteobacteria; order Moraxellales; family Moraxellaceae; genus Acinetobacter; species Acinetobacter sp. BWR-L5. The sequence goes on from NZ_JAGFEV010000001.1 coordinate 559,854, forward strand.
ATCGACCACGGCAACATCAGCAGTCCGAAGCCTCCAATCTGTGCCAGTGACACACCCTGTGCTCTTAAAATTACAGGCAAGGCATGGGTCATAAACCCGACGGGTAAGCCCTGCGCCCAATACAATGAAAACAGCAAAATATATACATTGCGAGTCTGTAGCATGCTGTTCCTATATACATGGATTGGTCAAAATGTTCATCTGAGATCACTATCCCTTCACTTTTTTTGCCAATGAATTCAAGCCGATCAGTGCTTATGATGAGATCATATACATCTTGGTCGATTGAGTATAATAACAATGAACCAATATTTTCCAGAACTACCAGATCAAGTTCCAAGTCGTAGCTCATCTGCATTCATTCGCGCTATTTTTAAGCGGCTTTATTTGGCGCAAGGTTGGCGCTTTGTTGGCGAATTTCCTAACCTGCCTAAAGCGGTAGCAATTATTTCACCGCATACCTCAAATATCGATGCATGGCATGGCTTTACGGCTCTATTGGGCTTAGGCCTGCAAATCACCATTTTTGGCAAGAACAGTTTGTTTCATACCCCACTGAAACCGTTACTTGAGTGGATTGGCGTCATTCCAGTCAATCGTACCCATGCTCAAGGGTTAACCCAAAATATTATCGATATTATTCACAGCAAAGAAAAAATTTGGGTCGGTATGGCGCCTGAAGGCACACGTAAGCAAGCCGAAGCCATCCGTAGTGGCTTTTATCGCATTGCGTATGGTGCACAGATTCCAATTGTGATGTTTTCCTTTGACTATGCGCAAAAAACTATCCACTGCTTGGGCGTGTTTCATCCCACAGGGCATTTTGAGCAAGACCTAGAGCATATTTTAGATCTGTATATCGGCAAATTTTCAGCGAAAAACCCAAAATGGTTGGCCAAGCCTTTACAAAAACGCTTAAAAAATAGCTAGTAAATCAAGGTCGAATCTGCTGAGATGTGCACCATTATTTGTTTTGCGTTTTAGTATTTTTGACCATGAATTTTGCTCGTTTATCTCTGATTGGTGCACTCACACTGACTATGGCAGGATGTGATCTTGCATCAAAGAAAACACCAACAACTACTCCCATTCAAGCTCGTGAACCTGTGATTGCGATTGCACTCGGCGGTGGCGGTGCCAAAGGTTTTGCACACATTGGGGTGCTTAAAGTTTTAGAGTCACATGGTATTAAACCTAAAATTGTTACGGGAACCAGTGCGGGAAGTTTTGTGGGCAGTATCTATGCCAGTGGTAAAACGCCTTTCCAACTTCAGCAAATTGCCTTGACCTTAAAAGAATCGGACATTCGAGACTTAACCCTCAACTCCCAAGGGTTTGTTCAAGGTCAAAAGCTGCAAGACTATGTCAACAAACATGTCGGCAACAAACCGATTCAACAGTTCCCTATCCGTTTTGCTGCGGTGGCGACCCGTCTTGACACTGGACGTAAAGCCGACTTTATCAAAGGCAATGCGGGCCAAGCAGTACGTGCTTCATGCAGTATTCCGAACGTTTTTGTCCCTGCGGTGATTGGTGGAACCAAGTATGTTGATGGCGGTCTGGTCAGCCCAATTCCAGTCAAAACAGCCAAAGACATGGGCGCGGATATTGTGATCGCGATTGATATTTCAGCTCGTCCTGTCGGCAACAAACCCCTCAATATGTGGGGCTTGCTCGACCAGACCATTAATATTATGGGGCAGCAAAGCATCAATGAAGAATTGAGCCAAGCAACTGTGGTGATTCAACCCAGAGTCGGACACTTGGGTACTTTGGACTTAAAAGCCAGCAATCAATCTATTTTAGAAGGTGAAAAAGCTGCGCAGCTCAAAATTAAATCGATCGAAAAAGCCATTGTCGATTTTAAAAAGACCCCTGCTGCCTTTAAACCCGCACCCAAAGCCAAATTCTAAAAAATTTGATTTTTAATATTCAAAGACTTATTCATCTGCTAAATTGATATAGATGCTTCTGCATCTATATCCCTATAACGAATATATGAGTAGATGTATGGAATTTGCTTTTGAGCCTTGGCACTGGTTTGTATTGGGCGTTCTGTTAATGTTATCAGAGCTGATTCTGCCTGCTTTTGCCGCATTGTGGTTCGGTATTGCGGCCATTATGGTCGGTATTCTGTACTGGATGTTCCCAATGATGGGCGTTACCACGCAGTTTGTGACGTGGATTATTTTGTCGATTTTATGCACTTTACTTTGGTTTAAGTTTATTAAACCGCTTTCGACTGACAAAACCAAAGCAGGACTGTCTCGCGAAGCAACCATCGGTCAAATTGGCATGGTGATTCAAGCGAGTCCTGAAAATGAACACATTCGCGTTCGCTTTCCCATTCCAGTACTCGGTTCAGATGAATGGAACTGTCGTACTTTAGATAAAGTCCACGTCGGCGACCGAGTGCGTGTCGTTGAAATACTGGGCAATGATTTAATGGTCAAAGCACATCTCTCAACCAACGAAAATAGATAAAAGTGAGTTAAGCATATGTCTGGTGGATTTATTGTCGTTTTAGCAATTTTGGCTTTTGCCGCTGTTACCATTTTTAAAGGTGTCCGTATTGTTCCACAAGGTTATAAATGGATCGTACAACGTCTAGGTAAATACCATACCACGTTGAGTCCGGGTCTCAACTTTGTGATTCCTTATGTCGATGAAGTGGCTTATAAAGTGACGACCAAAGACATTGTATTAGACATTCCCTCTCAAGAAGTGATTACCCGCGATAATGCCGTTTTGCTTATGAATGCAGTGGCTTACATCAACATCACCACGCCTGTAAATGCTGTCTATGGGATTGAAAACTATACATGGGCCATTCAAAACCTAGTGCAAACCTCACTGCGTTCAATCGTCGGTGAAATGGATCTTGATGATGCGCTATCGTCTCGTGATCACATTAAAGCCAAACTTAAAGCAGCCATTTCGGATGATATTTCAGACTGGGGGATTACCCTAAAAACCGTTGAAATTCAGGATATTCAACCCTCTTCAACCATGCAAGCAGCAATGGAAGCGCAAGCGGCAGCTGAGCGTCAACGTCGTGCGACCGTGACCAAAGCCGATGGTGAAAAACAAGCCGCGATTTTAGAGGCAGATGGCCGTTTAGAAGCGTCTCGCCGTGACGCAGAAGCGCAAGTCGTCTTAGCAGAGTCTTCTCAGCGTGCTATTGAAATGGTCACTTCTGCTGTGGGCGATAAGGAAATTCCTGTGGCTTACTTGTTGGGTGAACAATATGTCAAAGCGATGCAAGATATGTCTAAATCGAACAACGCTAAAACAGTGGTGTTACCAGCCGATATTTTAAGTACCATCCGCGGTGTTATGGGACGTAAAGACATCTAACTGATGCTTGGTTTGATTAAATGAGGACAGCTTTCGAGCTGTCTTTTTTATTGGGGTTGTGAAAAAACTCAAGCCTCTAAGGAACAAGCATTAAAAAAAGAGAACACGCTATGTCCTCTTGTTTAATCTAAACACTGAAACTTAGCTTTGGCGAGCCAATAAAAACTGTGAAATCTGATTAAGTTCTGCTGCCGCATCCGTTGGGAAATAAGCCAAAGCAGCAAAGGCTTGATCATGCAAAGTCTTGGCATAGTCTTGTGCAACGCCTAGCCCCATCAAGGCTGGATAAGTCGATTTTTCGACTTGCTCATCCTTCCCTGCGGTTTTACCCAGTACATCTGTATTTGAAATGATATCTAAAATATCGTCTTGCACCTGAAAAGCCAAACCAATTGCCTGCGCATATTCGCGTAACTTTGGAATCGCTTGATCGCAACCGTCAAATACAGTCACCGCGGCCATCATCACCGCAGCAGAAATCAATGCACCCGTTTTATTTCGGTGGATATTTTCAAGTGCAGCCTGATCGACACGTTTACCTTCGGCTTGTAGGTCGAGGACTTGTCCACACACCATTTTAGAGCTCGCTGTCGCTAAAATTTGCATCTGCTTCAGTACAATACCCTGATCAACCACTGGGCCAGCATCAAACAGTCGACTACCTAAAATTTCAAACGCCATAGACTGCAAGATATCGCCCGCAAGCAACGCTGTATCTTCACCATAAGCCACATGACAGGTCGGCTGACCACGGCGTAAAAGATCATTGTCCATACATGGCAAATCATCATGTGCCAAGGAATAACAATGAATCAACTCCACAGCCACAGCGGCGCGGCGCACGGCAGCGGCATTATTGTTTGGATTTAAATGTGCCGTGGCATAGCACAGCGCAGGACGCACACGTTTGCCACCTAACATGACCGCATGATGCACGGCACTCTGTAACGGTTCCGGAATTGAAAAAGCATCAAGTGCCGTCAATAAATCATCGTGAATACGTTGTTGAGCCTGTTGGAGTGCATTTGCTGATACGTCGGTTAGTGCTGACACATTCGCCTCGAATAACAATAGGATAAATTAATCTGGTGCTCAGTTTGACTGAGTCGATCATTTGAAGTGATCTGTTGGCATGATACTGCTTTCTGCCCGCTTTCTCTATGCCGAAAGTACAAACAAGGCGCAGTATTCTATTAATTTTTGCAGACGAGATGATAAGAATGACTTTTCTACTATTTCAAGCAGCCATTACACAAGCAATCAAGCTCTAAAATTCACCTCTCATGCTCTTGGTGATCTTTAGCCTTCTTATCACAGACCTAGAGTTGACATAAAAAAGCCTCTACAGAAAGAGGCTTTTTACATAGCGTTAATCCAAGCTTTCCGCTGGAATACGCACCCAACCCTCCATCAACACGCGTGCACTACGGCTCATGACAGCTTTTTTTACTACCCACTGACCCTTTTCTTGTATCGCTTGCGCTCCCACACGTAAGGTCCCTGAAGGATGACCAAAACGAACGGCTTCACGTGCTCCACCACCCGCGGCCAAATTGACCAAGGTTCCTGGTATCGCTGCTGCGGTACCAATGGCAACAGCTGCTGTCCCCATCATCGCATGATGTAATTTACCCATAGAAAGTGCACGAACCAATAAATCGGTGTCTTGCTCTGTAATGGTTTTACCACTCGACGAGACATATTGTTTTGGCTTAGAAACAAAAGCAATTTTAGGCGTGTGTTGACGACTGGCAGCTTCAGAAATGTCTTGAATCAGCCCCATCTGTTTTGCACCATAGGCACGAATGGTTTCAAAACGTGCTAAAGCTTTGGCATCGCCATTAATTGCGTCTTGTAATTCACTCCCCGTGTAGCCAATGTCTTCTGCATTTAAGAAAATGGTCGGAATACCTGCATTGATAAACGTTGCTTGGAAGCGGCCAATCTCTGGAACCTCTAAAGTGTCAACTAAATTCCCTGTTGGGAACATGGCACCACCATCTTCACCATCATCGGCAGGATCTAAAAATTCAATTTGCACTTCTGCAGCTGGGAACGTCACACCATCAAGTTCAAAATCACCTGTTTCTTGAACTTGTCCGTGCGTAATAGGTACATGTGCAATAATGGTTTTTTGAATATTCACCTGCCAAATACGGACTGTGCAGATACCATTTTCTGGAATTCGTGTAGCATCGACCAAACCATTTGAAATCGCAAATGAACCGACAGCAGCGGTTAAGTTTCCGCAGTTTCCACTCCAGTCGACAAAAGGCTGATCAATCGATACTTGCCCAAATAAATAGTCAACATCATGTTCAGGCTGTTGGCTCTTCGCTAAAATCACCGTTTTACTGGTACTCGATGTTGCACCACCCATACCATCAATCTGCTTTGCATAAGGATCTGGGCTACCAATTACACGGAGCAATAACTGATCTCGAACGCGTCCAGCCTGTTGCGCGGCTTCTGGGAGATCATCTAATTTAAAGAATACGCCCTTACTGGTCCCTCCACGCATATACGTTGCTGGAATTTTGATTTGCGGTGCAAAACTCATTTTTATTGAATCCTTCATATTTATCATTGTGTTAAGTCAAGCATGCTGATTTAACTTTGGTTCATCATACCTTTTTTCAATATCCATGCGTAACGTACAGGACTTTAGTCTAAGTAAGTATAAAAAAAAACCATTTGTGAACGTCCGGTTTCCAAATAAAATTCCCGATTTTATAATTTAAATAAAATTAATATATTGATTCGTATGTTTTTTATTTACAACTTATTACATATTATTTTTCATATGAATAATAACTTTTTTTCATGAATTTTGAGCTACTATGCGATTTCTTCGCGATCTATTACAATCGGAAACACTTATCCATTGTCGGGCTGAAATAACTTGAATAAAGAGTCGTCTCAACTTCAGCGTGGCTTAAAGAACCGTCATATTCAATTGATTGCCATGGGCGGCGCAATTGGTACTGGCTTATTTTTAGGTTCCGCACATGTGATTGAATCTGCTGGCCCATCCATTATTTTGGGCTATGCAATTGGCGGTTTAATTGCGTTTCTAATCATGCGTCAACTCGGGGAAATGATCGTTGAAGAACCTGTTGCAGGTTCTTTTAGTCATTTTGCAAACAAATACTGGGGCAAATTTGCAGGCTTTCTTGCAGGCTGGAACTACTGGATTCTATATGTTCTAGTAGCCATGACCGAGCTGACCGCTGTTGCGAAGTATATCAACTACTGGTGGCCTCATATTCCTGCATGGGCATCGGTTCTCACCTTCTTTGTGATCATTACCTTAGTCAATTTAGGTAATGTGAAGTTTTACGGTGAATCAGAGTTCTGGCTAGCTATTATCAAAGTCACGGCCGTCGTCGCTATGATTGTATTTGGTCTTTATCTTTTGGCTACGGCAGGCGCAGATTCCACGGCTTCATTTAGCAACCTTTGGTCACATGGCGGTTTCTTCCCGCATGGCGTTGAAGGCCTCTTCTATATGCTTGCCTTCCTCATGTTTGCCTTTGGCGGTATTGAATTGATTGGTATGGCTGCAGCAGAAGCTGATAACCCACAAAAATCAATTCCGAAAGCAATCAACCAAGTGGTATTCCGTATCCTCATTTTCTATGTGGGTTCATTGACCATTTTGTTATCGCTTGTACCTTGGAATGAATTGCAACTTGGCGGCTTAGATAAGAGCCCATTTGTAATGATCTTCAGTCAATTAGGTATTGGTTGGGCTGCGCATTTGCTTAACTTTATTATCTTGACTGCAGCACTTTCTGTATATAACAGTGGTATGTATGCTAACAGCCGCATGTTGTTTGGTTTAGCACAGCAAGGCAATGCACCTAAAATATTCAGTAAAACCAATAAACAAGGTGTGCCAATTCCAGCAGTCTTGTTCTCTGCTTTACTGATTTTCGGTTGTGTACTATTGAATTATTTTGCGCCAGAAGATGCTCTCAGCAACTTAATTTACATCGTTGTTGGTGCTTTAGTATTGAACTGGGCCATGATCAGCTTAACTCATCTTCAATTTATGAAGGCCATGAAAAGTGAAGCGAAAAAACCATTATTTCCTGCACTTTGGTCGCCTTTCAGTAACTACCTTGTTCTTGCATTTATTGCTGTAGTGCTTTACATCATGTGGACTCAAGGTTTAAGCGGCGCTGTGATCATGATTCCAATCTGGATTGCATTAATGTTCGTTCTATACAAAATTCTGTATAGAAAAGCATAAAATATTCATTTTTAAATAGTTATTGTTTCGGCAATAACTATTTTTTTTGAGTAAAATCAGCTACATTAACCGCACTTTTGCGCTCTTAGCTTAACTGGATAGAGCAGTTGCCTCCTAAGCGACCGACGTGGGTTCGAGTCCCGCAGAGCGCACCATTTTATGGTTTATCTTGATCTACAGCACGCCAAACCAATAATTAAAATATATATAATTCAATAAAATAATAAGTATAAGGTCTAAATTAATCTTACAAACTCTCTTGTGAGCTAATATTTTTTACAGTATAAATTACAGTACAAACTTTTATACGCAAAACTGTGTACTGTAAAAATGCCAAAAATAGTCAAAAGCCTTACAGATAGTAAGATCAAAAGCCTTAAAGCTGATCCAAACAAGCACCAACGAATTTCAGATGGTTTAGGTCTTTATTTGTTCATTCACAAAAATGGCTATAAATATTGGAAATTTGACTATAGTCGCCCATACACTAAAAAACGCAATACCATTAGTTTTGGTATATATCCAACGACTAGCCTCGCTGAAGCACGGATCAAAAGAGATGAAGCCCGCACCCTTCTCTCTCAAAATATCGACCCACATGTTGAAAAAGTTAGAATTGATAATGAGATACTAAATACGAATAGTAATACTTTCCAAAATATTGCAAATGAATGGATGACAAAGCAAGACTTTGCTGAATCAACAACTAAAGGACAACTACGCTTATTAGACGTCATTAATCAACATATTGGAAAAATCCCAGTCCATAAAATTAAAGCCATGGACATCCTTAAGGTTTGTCGGATTTACGAAAAAGAAGAAAAATTAGAAACTGCTAAAAAGGTCAAAGTCAAATGTGGTCAAGTTCTGCGCTACGCGGTTTCTATTGGACTCTGTGAGCGTGATGTTACTCAAGATTTAAAGGGAGCCATATCCCCTCCCAAAGTGACACATATGGCCGCTTTGGTAGAACCTAAAGATTTTGCCTTACTCTTAAATGATATTGATCATTATGTGGGTTCTGTCATCACACGATATGCTCTACGTATTGCTCCTTTAGTATTTGTTCGCCCAGGCGAATTAAGACATGCCAAATGGCAAGATATTGATCTTGAAAAAAGTTTATGGAGTTATACTCCTCCAAAAACGAAAATAAAGACAGGCGTTCAACATATTGTCCCACTATCAACTCAAGTCATTCATTTACTTTCTGAACTTGCTCAAATAACAAAAGCTAGAAGTGAATATGTGTTTCCTGCAACCACTTCAAACTTAAAGCCGATGTCAGAAAACACCATCAATCAAGCATTACGTCGCTTAGGCTATACCAGTGAACAAGCATGCGGTCATGGTTTCCGTGCTTCTGCACGTACAATTTTAGAAGAAGTTTTAGAATTTCCAATAGAACTGATTGAGCAACAACTTGCCCATCAGGTTAGAGATATGCATGGTCGTGCATATAACCGTACCAAGCATTTAGAGAAGAGAAAAATGATGATGCAGCAATGGGCTGATTACTGCGATCAATTAAAATTAGAAAAATAAATTATTTAGTAAATATTTAAAAGTTAAGGCATTCTGAGAGGAATCAATCTTATTTGATGACAATCTTGGGCTTTGTTGCACAAAGATTTTAAAAGTAGCCCCCCTAAGCGACTCAAATTTAAGTGACAACTTGGGTATGAGGTCGGCCTAATCCTAGTATGGAAATATCGACTTAAGTAGGATTCGGGTTAAATACTGAAAAACTAATACAGAGATTTCGCAAGTTTTTTAATATTTTCTTTTATTTCATCAAGAGTATGCGCTGCATAACCAAACAGTACGGCGTGTCTTTGGGATGCGATTTGACAATATCTTGATAAAGGCTGTACAGCTAAGCCCACTTTTTCACATTTAATAAGAAATTCTTTTTCGGTCCAGTCGTTCTTAAGCCAACATACCAAATGAATTCCTGAATCGGTAGGCTGTACAATTAATACATCTGAAAGATAGGTTTCAATTGCTACAATTAAAGCCTGTTGACGTTCGTAACAGGCTTTACGGACTTTACGCACATGCCGTGCATAATGACCATCTTTAATAAATGCAGCCAGTGCCACTTGTTCCAGATAGGAACTACGCGTGTCGGTATAATATTTTGCCAGACTAAAAACCTCAATTAAGGCTTCAGGAACGACCATAAACCCAAGTCGGAATTCAGGAAACATCATCTTAGAAAATGTGCCTGCATAAATTACGCGATGCTGTTCATCTAAACCTTGTAATGCTTGTATAGGGTGCGTTCCATAACGAAATTCGCTATTGTAATCGTCTTCAAAAATCCATTTTTGATGTTGGGTAGCCCAGTCCAATAAAGCAAATCGGCGAGCAAGGCTCAGAGTATCACCAAGTGGAAATTGATGTGAGGGAGCTGTGTAAATGAGTTTGCTTTCAGCATGGTCATGAATAATTTCTTCAATCCTCATCCCCTCCTCATCACTCGTAATAGGGTTTACTATAGCACCAAAACTACGGAATATATTTAAGGCTGCGTCATAACCTGGCTCATCTAAACACACTTGGTCATTTGGCTGTAACAGTGCATACGCAGCCAAATGAATTGCCTGTTGTGTTCCATTCACAATCAGAATTTGCTCTTCCTGACAGTTTAATCCTCGTGTTGACTTAACATAATGACAAATTGCCTGACGTAACGGCAGATAGCCTCGGGGATCATGAAATTGGCCTAATTGATAATAAGATTGTCGCCATGCACGCCCTAATAATTTGCCCCAAAGTTCATGGGGAAATAAATCGACACAGCCTACACCCACATGAAATATTTTCTTCTCTTGACTTGATAATGTCTGCTTATTCCAATGACACAACAAATTGGTGAAATGTGGATTAATGTTGATGCTTTGCGTAGGTTGAGATTTTGTCTGGGTTATATCATTTTGAATTTGAATTAATTGGTCTGGAATGACAGCAGCAACATAAGTTCCTGAGCTTGGTTTAGTGACTAAATAACCTTCATCGAGCAAACGTTCTAATCCCGCCAATACAGAATTACGGGAAATGGACATCATCTCTGCCAAATTGCGACTTGAGGGTAGTTTTGTCCCCCCAGAAAGACGGCCGTCTAAAATTGCATCTCGTAAAACACAATATAAACCATTTTTTATGGGTTGCCCTTTAGGCAAAATTAAATGTGGAAAATAAGCAGAAGATGACGTTGTCATAATGAACTGGTACTTCTAAAAACACCCAAACTGTATCTTATGACAATACCATGATTAAAAATACACTCAACGCTTTCATGGTTAAAGTTTTCAGAGGTTGGGGTTATGTCGGTTCAACTCACAGTTTTTCACCGTTATTCCAAGGATTTACTCCCTCCTATTTTGGCAGGATTAATTTCGGTAATTGTCAATTATGGAAGTACATTCATTTTAATCTTCCAAGCAGCACAAATGGCAGGACTTACCCCAGAGCTTACAGCTTCATGGGTATGGTCAATTTCTATTGGTGTTGGTATCACTGGAATATTATTAAGTTGGTACACTCGAGAACCCATCATTACGGCATGGTCTACTCCTGCTGCTGCATTTCTCATTACTGCTCTTGCAACCATTCCCTATGCAGAAGCGATTGGCGCATATTTACTTTCTGCCTTAGCCTTCGTAATTTTAGGAGTCACTGGCTATTTTGAAAAACTGATTCGCCTCATTCCTGTAAGTATTGCATCAGGTTTGTTGGCAGGGATTTTATTACAATTTGGTATTACTACCTTTACCAACACCATAATCGACCCACTGCTGACGCTGTCATTATTTCTGATTTATCTGGTTGTTAAACGTTTTTCTGCACGATACGCCATCATCAGTGTTTTAGTTTTTGGTTTTATTTTTTTAATCTTTCAAACTCGAATTGATTTTGCAGGACTTGAATTGAAATTAGCCTCACCGATTCTTACTGCTCCTGATTTTTCCATCAATTCCACATTAAGTATTGCCGTGCCTTTATTTTTAATCACATTAACAGGGCAATATATGCCAGGTTTACTGGTCTTAAAAAATGATGGATTTATAACCAATGCCAAACCCATTCTTATTGTCACAGGTTTAGGTTCCTTCATCATGGCACCCTTTGGCGCTCACGCATTTAATCTTGCAGCAATTACCGCTGCAATCTGTACAGGTAAGGAATCTCATGAAGATCCTTCTAAACGCTGGATAGCTGGAATTGCCGCGGGGATATTTTATATTTTGGTTGGGGTTTTTGGCGTCACACTGGCTGCGATATTTACAGCATTTCCAATAACTTTTATTAGTACACTGGCAGGTCTTGCCTTGTTAGGTACTATTACAGGAAGTCTTACCAATGCTATGAGTGATGGTGAAAGCCGTGAAGCAGCTTTAATTACCTTTCTTGCCAGTGCTGCCAATATTACATTATTAGGGATTGGCGGAGCATTTTGGGGATTGGTTTTAGGCTTAATCGCTTATTGTGTCTTGAATGGAAAATTTAAACGATTTGTTTCGGATAATTTTATAAAAACGGTGAATGATTAGAAATCTTCAATATTCTGTTAGAAGTATCTTTTCACAGCGTTTGGTATAAAAAACTTAAACTGGTACTGTAAAAAATACAAAAACCGTATCTTAAAACAGTACCATATCAAGATTATGCTTTACCCATCAATTTTTAATCACCGAAAATGATGGGAACATCAATATGCAAAAGCAAAATATTCAAGTAACACCAGCACAGTATCAAGACTACCAACAATGGCTACCGTATTGGCTTGCCTATCAAGAATTTTATAAAGTTAATTTATCTCATGAAGTCACACAAACCACATGGCAACGCTTTTTTGATGATGCTGAACCTGTGTACTGTGCTGTTGCCAAAGAAGGCGACAAAGTTTTAGGCTTTGTCCATTATGTGATTCACCGCTCAACTTGGGCAGAAACAGACTATTGTTATTTAGAGGACTTATATGTATCGCCTGAAGCACGTGGACAACACGTCGGGAAACGTTTAATAGAATATGTCCAAAAACAAGCGCGTACTCAAAAGTGTGATCGTTTATATTGGCATACTCAAGAGACAAACCAGACTGCTCAGAAACTTTATAACTGGATCGCTGACAAACCTGGAATTATTGAGTATCGTATGCCTTTATAATTAGATTATGTAGCAAAGCCAAAGTCCACAAGATTTTGGCTTTTATATTTTTCAACTTACAATTCAGTCATGAAAATTTGATGTAATGTTTGAATAATCTTGGTTATTTCAGTTTCATTCAGTGCAGCAAAGCCAAAACGTATGTGAAAATATTCTAAGCTGGTATTTTCTACACGAGAACCAAAGCAATATTCAGAATCAATCTGCAAATGACTTAAAGCCTCTGTATAGTGAGTTTGATATGGCAGATTAAACTTAATCCATAATGCCATGCCTCCTGCTGGCATAGTAATTTCAACTTTATTCTGAAAAAGTTGCTGAAAAGTCATCACGGCAAAATCTCGACGGCTTTGATAAATTTTGCGCATCTTTCGTGTATGTCGCTTGATTTCACCTTGTTGCATCAACTCTGCAATCGCAAGTTCTGTAATGGCATTGCCCTGCTTATCAATGAGCAAAATATCCTGTTTCATGGCTTGGATAATTTCCAAATCAGCGACCACATAACCAACCCTTAAACTTGGTGCAAATACTTTGGACAATGAACCAATATGAATCACTTTTTCAGCAGCAGGTAAACTGATTAAAGGTGGTATGGGGCGGCTGTCATAGTGAAATTCGTGATCATAATCATCTTCAATAATATAAAAATCAAAAGTTTTAGATAATTCCAAAAGCTTTAGTCGCCGATCCATCGACATGGAAACAGTGGTTGGATATTGATGATGTGGCGTGGTATAGACTGCTGCAACCGAATGATTTTTTAGTATTTCTGTTAAGTGATCTGTGTCTAGACCATGTTGATCTATCCTAACACGCACAATTTGAAAATGATTGGATAAGAAGGTTTCCACTGCTGGCGGATAAGACCACTGCTCTACCACAATGACCTGACCTTGTGCTTGTTGCTTGGCAAGCACACGAGCTGCGAGAAATATCCCCATTTGGCTTCCTCGCACTACACAAATATGCTGTAGGGTAGTTTGAATAAATCGCTCCATTGACAACATATTTAATAAAGCTTGACGTAATTCCAATGCCCCTTGTGGGTCACCATACCCCATAATTTGCTGCCTCGTCACCTTAATCAAGGCATGACGATAGGCACGCGAAAATAACTCATATGGAATCAGCCGAGTATCAGGTATCCCATCATTTTTAATCGCCTCTTCCTGTGGTGTAGATAATTCCATAGAGGCTTGATCAGATGTCATTAGTACTGATGTTGATTCAAGTTTGAGATCGGGTAAATGCTCAGAAATAAAAGTTCCTTGTCTTGGCTTTGAGACTAACCAACCTTGAGCTTCTAAATCTTCATAGACGGATTGTACAGTTTTTCGATTAATCCCCAACTCATCCGCTAAGGTCCGCGAACCTTGCAAACGTGTGCCCTGCTTTAATCGCCCAGACAAGATTTCCTGAATAATCTGGTTTGTCAGTTTAAGAAAAAGGGTTTTTTCTTTACGTTCAGCAAGGTGTAGTCGCATTTCCCACGATTGTTGCATGATTATCTGGACCATATAAGTTTTAAAAACTGGATATTTTCAGCCATCCACAAGTTTCTTATTCTGCCCATGTCCAAATGACAAATCAACTGAATAGGAGGTCTTATGGAAACTGCACTACTTGATAAGCAGCAACTGATGCACAACGCTCAACAAAGTATGCAACAACATTTTCAAGATGAAGACTACACCGATCCACAAAAACTGGCCTTAACTTGCCGTATCTTATTTGATCATGGTCATGATGCTGGGCTTGCAGGACAAATCACCAGCCGTACGAAGAAAGGTAATACCTTTATTACGCAACGTTTTGGTTTAGGCTTTGATGAAATCACTGCCGCCAACTTATTAGAAGTTGATCAAGACCTGAAACCTTTAAATGGCGAAGGCATGGCAAACCCAGCCAACCGTTTCCATACTTGGATTTATAAAGAGCATCCCGAAGTGAATTGTATTATTCACACTCACCCAACGCATGTCGCTGCATTGTCTATGCTGCGTGTGCCACTCGTTATCTCACATATGGATACGTGCGCTTTGTATGAAGATTGCTCTTTCGTAGGAGACTGGCCTGGTGTTCCTGTTGGTAATGAAGAAGGAATCTTTATTTCTGCAGCACTTGGTGAAAATCGTGCTGTTTTATTATCTCATCACGGACAGTTGGTTACAGGGAAAACCATCGAGGAAGCTTGCAATCTCGCCATCTTGATTGAACGTGCGGCACGCTTACAACTTTTGGCAATGGCAGCAGGTCAAATTCAACAGATTCCGCACGAATTAGCCAAAGAAGCCCATGATTGGGTGTCTACAGAAAAACGCAACAAAATCAATTTCGCTTATTACGCTCGTAAAGCTTTGAAAAATCACTCTGATTGCATTAAAGGAGAATAATCATGAAATTAGAAGGTATTATTGCTTACCCAATTACTCCTTTTAAAGCTGAAACACAGGAAGTTGATTTTGATGCGTTGGAGATTACACTAAATGCTCTACTCGAGCATCAATGTGATGCAATTGCACCACTTGGCAGTGCTGGAGAAAGTGCTTATTTATCTTGGCAAGAATGGCAACAAGTCGCTCAAAAAAGTATTGAAGTTGTTAATCATCGTGTACCTGTCATTCTAGGAATTTCTGAACTCACGACTTCAATGGCAATTCAAAAAGCTCAAAAGGCTGAAGAGTTAGGTGCAGATGTAATTATGATCATTCCCGTCTCCTACTGGAAACTGACGGATCAGGAAGTTTATGAGTATTACCAGCAAATTGCAGCAGCGACTAAGCTCCCTATTATGGTCTATAACAACCCTGCAACGAGTGGTTTAGATATGTCACCTGAGCTAATTGTCAAAATGTTTGAAGAGATTGAAAACATTTCTATGGTAAAAGACAGTACAGGTGATATTCAACGTATGCATAAATTCCATGAGCTCACACAAGGGAAATTGCCTTTTTATAATGGCTGTAATCCTTTGGCACTTGAAGCGTTTTGTGCTGGTGCAAGTGGTTGGTGTACCGTTGTCCCAAACCTCTTGGGTAAACTACCGAACCAACTCTACCGAGCAGTAAAAGATGGTGATTTAGCTCAGGCACAAAACCTTTTTTATAAGCAACTCCCTTTATTGCGTTTTATCGTGCAAGGTGGTTTACCAAAAACAGTGAAAGCAGGCTTGAATGAACTTGGCTTCAATGTCGGTGATCCTAGAAAACCTTTAAAAAAGGCCAGCTTAGCTGAGACGAATCAATTAATAGGTTTGATCAAGCAAGCAACTCAGATTTAACTTTATAGATTACTATATGCTGTATTTGACTCTATTAAGTTAAATACAGCGTGCAGTCAAGTTATGCAAAGGAAGCGATCAACATCAAAGCATGCTCATAACTATTAAACAACAATGTATAAAAAAGTCGGCAATTGAGGGTTCTTGTAATTGCAGTATAATTGCCCTTTCAAAATGGCATATAAACACCCAATCACAGATTTAAGGAAAGTTATTTGAACTTCAATTTCTGGCAA
This sequence comes from Acinetobacter sp. BWR-L5, assembly GCF_039655985.1. Lineage (NCBI taxonomy): Bacteria > Pseudomonadati > Pseudomonadota > Gammaproteobacteria > Moraxellales > Moraxellaceae > Acinetobacter > Acinetobacter sp. BWR-L5. The sequence goes on from NZ_JAGFEV010000001.1 coordinate 576,157, forward strand.
ACGCTCTTCCGTTTATTGCACGTGTATGCTGGTATTTTTATTGCCCCATTTATTTTTATAGCGGCCTTAACTGGTTTTTTTTATGCTGCTACCCCACAAATTGAAAAAAGTATTTATAAAGATGTTCTATACATCGAGCAAAGCAATTCAAAAGAACAACCTCTTAGCCTGCAAATTGAAAAAGCTAAACAGATATTATCCCCTACATCACAAATAACAGAAGTTCGCCCATCACCAGCAGTAAATCAGACGACAAGGATTATTTTTTCAGATCCCGAATTAGGGTTGCAAAATGAAGCCATCTTCATTGACCCATATACACTTGAAGTAAAAGGTCAGTTAGCTGTATATGGCACAAGTGGTTTACTTCCGTTTAGAACTAAACTAGATCACTTACATCGAGATTTATTGCTGGGAAGCTGGGGAAGATTTTATAGTGAACTCGCAGCAAGTTGGTTAGCTGTCTTGATATTTACTGGCTTTTACCAATGGTATAGACGCCAAAAAACATCCAAGCCCCCCCAAATCAAGCATAATAAATATATCCAAAAACACAGCACTATTGGCTTAGTCTTTTTCCCATTACTACTTTTTGTAGCAGTGACTGGCTTAACGTGGTCTGAATATGCGGGTGAAAATATTCGAATATTTCGCCACGCGCTAAGTTGGCAAACACCTGTTCTATCAACATCTATCAAAGCCGAACCTACATCAAAAATGGTTATGCACCATGAAGATCATTCGATGTTACATAATCATGCTTCAGTACAAGTCACTTCTGGTGATTTCGGCATAGCTTTAGATCTCGCTAGAAAGCATGGAATAGATGCTTCTCAAGTACAAATCAAACCACCTTTAGAAAAAGATCAAGTATGGAGTATTTCTGAAATTCAACGCAGTTGGCCTACTCAAGCAGATAGCATTGCAATTGATGTTTCAAATCACAACGTAATTGATCAGCTTTATTTTGATGACTATCCATTAATAGCTAAATTGACACGCTGGGGTGTTGATGCCCACATTGGAATTTTATTTGGTTGGATAAACCAGTTGATACTCGTCATTTACTCATTGGCACTATGTGCAATGATTCTTTATGCATATTTAGCTTGGTACAAAAGAACAAGTCTCAAACAGACTACAATACAGTTTTCAAATTTGTTCTTGAGTACGTGGAAAAGTGCAAAAACGCTTCAACGACTTACTCTAGGAACTATATTGATTATTCTTGGGCTACTACTGCCTTTATTTGGTTTAAGTCTAGTCGTAGCATTAGTCGCTATCTTTATTAGTAGCATTAAAGAGAAAAAAGCTTAACTGACCGTTTAAGCTCCTACCTTTTATATAAAAGGTAGGAGCTATTCATTAAGTCTTCTTCATTAATTCAAAATCTAAATAGGATTCGTAAGGTAGACCAGTCTTGGTATCCAGAACTTCCACAGAGCCCTGCTGCCATAAAACTGTATTCCGCTCAGATACACCATCAAGCTGAATTTTAAGTTTTCCGTTATCAACGAATATGAATTTTCCTTCGTGTATTTCAGGTTTATTGTGTCCACTATTACTGGTTCTAACCAATTTAAATGTCTGGTTTTCCTTAACATCCAAATCGACAGTCATACCTTCGCACCCTTCACAAAAAGAAGTACAAGCCGCACAAGGTAAAATGCCTTTATATTGACCCACCCATTTCTGTAATTCAGGATCAATTACTTTTATAGCTTTGGTCGAAGCTTCTCCCGATTTCGGGTTAGGTTCAGATTTACTACATCCGAAGCACAAACTAGCAAAAACAAAAGAACATAATAAGGTATTTTTCATAAGTTATATCTCTTAGCAACTATGAAGGAGCGCTCACGCCCTATGGCCACCGCCCCTCCTGACTCCACAGACTAGAATTTCCAATTTAGACTGAGTGTTGCTTTGAGCGGTTCACCCACCTGCACCCAATAATTTGTATAGCTTGCGACGTAGTAATCTTGATCAAAAAGATTATCAATATTCAGTTGCGCGCGCAGGTCTGGTCGTAGCTGTATATAGCCCCCAATATTAACGATAGTAAAATCAGGAAGACTGGTTCCGTTATCAATATAATTTGCACTGCGTTTACCGTAGTAATTAATGTTGCCAACCAAGCCCGCATCATGCCCTGCAAGGTCAAATTGATAGTCAGTACTTAAGTTTGCCGTATGTTTTGGAATATTTTTTAGCCTTGCGCCCTTATCCTCAACTTCACTTTCTACAATTTCAGCATCTGTAAAAGTATAGTTAGCATTAACACGTAGCTTGTCCGTGAATTGATGTTGTAGTTCTAACTCAACACCACGGCTTTCTACTCTTCCACTATCTACATAGCTATCAGTAATGCCTTCAGTGAGTAGGTGTTGTTTTTCCATATCAAAATACGTTAGACCGAACCAACTTTGTGGTAAAAACTTATATTTACCACCCACTTCCCAGCTTTCTGTTTTCTCTGGTTCATACAGTTCATTGTCCTTATTCAACCCTGTATTCAGTTCAAATGCCTTCCCCCAGTTACTATAAAAAGACAACTGCTCAGTGGGCTGATAATTTATCCCTGCACGTGGTGTAAATGGTGTGAAAGCTTGCTTTGATGTCTTTCCAGTTCGATGATCATCAATTTGTTGTTCTAAACGATTAAAACGACCGCCTACCAGTACATTCCATTGATCATTCAAGAAAATTTGATCTTGAATGTTAAAACCAAACATATCTTGAATTTCTTTTGTATCTTTAGTGATTCGGGTTAATAGCAAAATATTTTGACCGTACACGGGATTATAAATATCAATCTGACTCGAAGCCCCAACAGCACTCCGACGTTGCAGTTGATCAATCGTATAATGACCTGCTTCGACATTTGTAACCAGTTCATGTCTGATTACCCCAGTATCAAACTTACCTCTTAAGATAGATTGAAAGTTTGTGGTGTCTGTCTCAAATTGACGGGAGCGGCGGAAGCGATTTGCCGTTCTTCCATCTGATGCAATGGACGAAATTTCGGTTGATGTACCTGCACGCTCACCATGACTATAAGTGATTGCCGTTGTATTGTTCCAATCATCATTAAATTCATGGTTTAAACGTAGTTGATACATTTGATCTTTAATCTCAATATCACCATCGCTTGGCTCGCCTAAAAAGGTTTTCTTATTGACTGGAAGTTTCCCATTGACCATCGGTACGCCACGATCAAAAACGCCTTTAGACTCTGAAAACTCAGTATCCAAGTTCAACTGGGTTTGCTCAGAAACTTTCCATGCTAATTGTGGGGCAATGTAATAATGCTGATTATCAACATGATCACGGAAGCTTTGATTATCTTCATAGGCAAGCCCTAGGCGATAAGCCAAATCCTGATTAATCGCACCCGTGGTATCTAAGGCTGCTCGATATTCTTCAAGCGTACTTCCACTCATACTTAAATTACTTTTTTTCTCCCATTCAGGTTGCTTAGTGGTGATATTCATAATCCCTCCTATTGCACCTTGCCCATACATCGCCGCCATTGGGCCTTTCAAGAAATCAATAGCTTGGATATTCACCATATCTCGTGCGGTATGGATACCACTCACAGAACTCAAACCATTACGCATGTAAATTGTACCCATGTTTGGATCGGTACTAAATCCACGAAATGAGTAATTGTCCCAAAAACCTCCACCATAACTATCTTGGTAAACCACACCATTTACAAACGACAGCGCATCACTGATACGTTGAACATTATGGTTTTGAATGTCTTGTGCTGAAACATGTGATTTAGTAAAAGGTACTTCTAACAGGTCATGATTGAACTGCGTAATCGCTTGTGAAGAACTATGTCTTTCATCCTGCTTTTCTGCGGTCATCGTGATACTCGGCAGTTGAGCTACAATTTGATTTGAAGTAGATTCATTTTCGGCCGATACAGCATGGGTTGAAAGTTGAACAAGTAAAATACTCCACGTGAGTGGATGAAATAAAAATTTAGACATAAGTGACTCTGTATGCGTATATGCTGATATAGGGTTATGAAATCTGGTGCTTAAAATTTAAATGTGACGCCAAGTTCAACACTTCTTGGTGCACCAATATAAATTTGCTTCGCGGAGTAGCCTGAATACTCACCATAAAATTCATCGGTCAGGTTTCGACCCCATAGTGTAAAAGTCATATTTTTTAGGTCATATGCTAAGGACGCATCGTACGTGGTATGACCATCTACGAAATATGTATTCGCTGTATCTGTGTAGAAACCACTTGCATATTTTGCAAATCCACTCACCGTAATTGGTAAAGTACTAAGCTGGTAACTTAATGAGACATTGGCAACTTTTTCGGGAACATTAATCGGCTGATTGCCTGAACGATTCGCACCGCCCGCTTCTATTAATTTCTTGTATTCTGCATCAACCCAAGCCAAACCTAAGTTCGCTTTTAACTGCGGTGTAATCGCAGCAGAGGCTGTAAATTCAGCACCTTTAGATACCTGCTGTCCTCCCTGAACAGTTAAATTAATATTGTTCGGTTCACGAGTTAAAATATCATTTAATTCAATCCAGTAAACTGAACCAATCATGTCCAGCTTGCCGTCTAATACACTCGACTTAAAACCAAGTTCAGCCGATTTACCTTTTGATAAATCGAAACTTCCATTCGCTGTCGAGATCACAAGTAAAGAAGAAACGGGGGTAACCGCTGTACTATATTGACCATACAGCTGAGTATCTGGAGTTAGATTGTAAACACTGCCTATACGCCAAGAGAATGGGTTAAAAGTAGGATTAAATTGCTGCTGACTATCGGTTAGGATGTTATCTATTGTGCGCTCTACATCGAGACGTTCATAGCGTGCCCCACCGACAACAAGCCAATCTGGCGTTATATTAAAAGCATCCTCTGCAAAAACAGACCAATTCTTAATCTGAGTTGAGAATTTATTGTAACTTGTCCATTCAGTCCAATCACTGGTAGGCATCTCTCCAACATTTGGATGATATGGATCTACAGCGCTTAGGTTGCCACTAGGTCTGGGACTACTAAAATCGGTATAGCTATATTCAGAGCCTATGCTCAGTCGATTACGATACTTCCCTGCAATCAATTGATCATGACCGAAACTGAAGCGATCACTCCATACATCATGATCATGGCTCCAACGCTGTACTGTCCGTTTGAATAGTCCTGTTTGACTGTCAAAATTTTGTTCTGGGGATAGATAGAATTTTCGATCTGCGTGGTAATACGTTGCAATATTATTGAACGTCCATGATGGCGAAAGGTGATAATCCGTCGACCAAGAGAGAGTAGTAGTATCTGCACTTAACTCACCACCGTCTGGATTATAATTTTTATGCCTTGTTGCCTTATCCACGACTAGACCATAAGGATTATCTACGACGTGACTAGGATTTTTGGCTGTAGAAGCTGAAACTAATGGTGAGCCATTATAGCTTGAAGTTTCTTTGTCATGATCAAAATTTGCTGAAAACAGCATTGATAAATCGTCATTAGGTTTGTACAGCAGACTCAATGCCGCACCGAATTTAGTCGTTTCTTGATCATCAATATCATACAGACTATCTGATTTGAGATAACTCACATCAGAGCGAATAGCCAACTCATCATCTATCGGCAGATTCCCACCTGTAGCGGCTCTTACCGTATTAAAACTGCCATAGTTAAGCAGCCCTTCTACAATTTTATTTTCTAAATTAGGTTTTCGGGTGACTAAATTAACTGCACCGCCTAAAGCACCTTCACCAAAAAGTACAGATGAGGGTCCTTTTAAAACCTCAATCTTTTCATACTTCCAAACATCTAAATCCCTTGTTACGAAGGTAGAAGCCCCCACACGAATGCCATCCTGCAATACCGTGTTGGCATTACCAGAAAAACCACGCATAGTAAGCACAGCGGGGTTACCCGGCACATTACCTACAGTCGCACCTGTCACATTGCCAAATGCCTCTTTAACCGTTCTTAAGCCTTTTTCTTGTAAATCTTCTTGAGTGATGGTTTGAACTGTTGCAGGGGTTTCTTGAGCTGTTAATCCTAAGCGACTGCCCGTTGAGTTGACTTGTTTCAGTTGGAGTGGATCAGCAGTACTTTGTTTTTGAGCTTCAATCACTAAAACAGGCAATTGCATAGATTGCGCTGAGCTATCTTGAGCATAGCTTAGTTGTAAACCAAAACCACAAATTGATAGTGCAACAACAGAACGCTGTACTAAATCAATTAAGGCTTGATTGTGTTTAAGCCCTGTTACTTGAGGCGAAACAATAGAATGATTCCCTTTTAAATAAGGGTTCAATTTGAATTGAGGCATTTCAATTCCTTTTAAGCATAAGTTTCCATTGGAACATTTCATCAATGTACCATTTACATAAGAGGTTGGAATCTAAGCAAATAAAGGAGGTGCACGCCCCTGAGGCGTTAAAAAAAGGCGCTGGAGTACAAAATAGACATGTTTAAATGCTTTCTGAAAAGACATTAAACGAATTTGAATACGATCCAAAATAGGGTTTAGATCAATCTCTAAATTTGCGACCAAATGACCATATGCAGTACAGAACATACATTGATGATCCAACTGATGATGATGTGCGGTTTTTGCGGTTTCTAACTTAACAGTATCAACATCGTGATGGTGTGATACATGTTGATGTTGTAGTTCTTGATTTTGTATCTGAGCTTTTAAATCGGAAATAGTTACGCATACCAGTGAGAATTGAAATTTCTCTGGTAGTAAAGGTTGCATAAAAACGGTTATTTGCAACAACATCGCAACTACCGCAAGGACAAATGCAGCTCTCAATTCAACACATAAATTGTAAAATCATAATTTACAATACCATTATTACTTTAAGATATCTAATGAGTAAAACTGATGAAATAATTTAATTTTAAAAAATCGAAAATCTTAAAGCACAAAGATTTAGATAATAATCGAATGTGTAATAAATACCCCTACAATGTAGGGAAAATACTATCACCTACTTTACTTTATAAATTTTAATCATTATTTTTTAAAAGCAAAATTAATCATGCACGATTTTAATCTGAATTAATTCAGATTAAAATCAATTACTTAATTATAAAAATATACTTTTCAAATATTTTAAGAAGATAAAATTAAATAAAAATCAAAGTCTTTCAATTTAATACAATGTACTTTTAATAAATATATATTCTGCTACAATCCATTTTCCTTACTTGGATAATTGAGACCATCTAAGTGATCATGCTTTTAGGAAGATTGCTAGCATTCTCTGCAATCTTGTTACAGATTGCTGTTTTTCTACAGCCTTTACTTCCAGAGAAATATCAAATTTCTCCTGTCTGTGAAACTATTGTCCATGCACTTCAATTAGATACTTCTCACCATGAACATGGCTCAGATCATTCTACGCATAATCACTCTCATCAAGAGTTGGATTTAGCTAATCATGATACTGAAAAGCTTAATCATGCATATCTCAAACAAAAAGCTTCATCTAGCCATCATCACGATGCAAATCATCAATGTCAGTACTGTGTAGTTTACGCACACGTCGTTCCACTACCGGACATGGATGTTAAAGAAGTAGTCGTGAGAATTCAAGTTCGGTTATTAGCTTTTAAAGAAGCTTTCTTTCATATCTTCTTTCTTTTAAAACAATTATTTCTGATCCCTCAAGGTCGAGCACCTCCTGTCTCTTTTGCTGTCTAAATTTATTGGCAATTCCTTATTGTTTTGAAATTTAATTAGTTGAAGAGACTAATCGCTATGTTTTTACTTTTAAAAAATGCACGTATCTGTGTAGGCACACTCATATCAGAGCATATGCAATCTAGAGCACGCTTCGGATGTGGAGAGTTGCTATGACCTTAGGTTTTACGGCACTTGAGTTAGCACGTATTCAGTTTGCATTCACTGTGTCATTTCATATTATTTTCCCTGCGATTTCTATTGGGCTTGCAAGCTTTCTTGCGGTTTTAGAATGGCGATGGCTTAGAACAAACGATTCTATTTATCATGATTTATTCAAATTCTGGGTGAAAGTATTTGCATTGTCATTCGGCATGGGTGTCGTTTCTGGTGTCGTGATGAGCTACCAATTTGGTACAAACTGGAGTGAGTTTTCTCGATTTGCAGGAGGAGTAACAGGCCCATTACTGAGCTACGAAGTTCTAAGTGCTTTCTTCTTAGAAGCAGGATTTTTAGGCATTATGCTTTTTGGATGGGGACGTGTCGGTAAAAAAGCACACTTTTTTGCCACACTGATGGTCGCCATCGGTACATGTATTTCAATGTTCTGGATTTTGTCTTCAAACAGTTGGATGCAGACACCTCAAGGCTTCACCATTGAAAATGGAATTGTAGTACCTCAAGATTGGTTTGCTATTGTTTTTAACCCGTCCTTTATCTATCGCTTATTCCATATGGCACTTGCAGCATTTTTAGTGGCAGCTCTTCTTGTTGCTGCTACTGCCGCTTGGCACTTACTCAAAGGGCGTAGAGATGCATTAGTCAAAACATCATTTTCTATGGCACTTTGGTTAATCCTCATTTTAGCTCCCCTCCAAGTTCTTATAGGTGATGCCCATGGTTTAAATACCCTAAAACATCAACCAGCCAAACTTGCTGCTATGGAAGGCCATTGGGAAACGAACCATGATCATGGTATGCCCTTATATTTATTTGGTATTCCTGATATGCAAGAAGAACGCACGAAATATGCGATTGCAATTCCATATTTAGGAAGCCTAATTTTGACCCATTCCATGAATGGTACGGTGAAAGGATTGAAAGACTTTGCTCCTGAAGATCGTCCAAATTCAACAATCGTATTCTGGAGTTTCCGTATTATGGTTGGGCTAGGCATGCTTATGCTCTTCCTTGCGGTCACTGCTCTATGGCTCAGAAAAAAAGGCAGCCTCTATGAGAGTAAGTGGTTTCATCGCTTTGCAATTCTGATGGGCCCATCAGGCTTCATCGCGTTACTCGCTGGTTGGTTCACCACAGAAGTAGGACGTCAGCCATGGATTATATATGGCGTTATGAGGACAAAAGATGCCCTTTCTCCTGTTTCGGCGGAACAGGTTGGATTAACTCTGATTATTTTTGTGATCGTGTATTTCATTGTCTTTGGTGTGGGCATTTATTACATGCTCAAACTCATGCATAAAGGACCTGAGTTTTTACATAACGCACCAGAAGAAATTGGAGGCGTTGGTCATTTCAAAACACCAATGCGACCTCTGAGTGCCATTGATGAAAAAATTGATGATCAGGATCAAGGAGCATCTTCATGATTGATTTATCTTTAATCTGGATTGTCATTATTGCAGTTGGTGTTTTTATTTACGTTGTACTTGATGGCTTTGATTTAGGTATCGGGATTTTATTCCCCTTTATTAAAAATCAGCAAGAACGTGATGTCATGATGAACACCGTTGCCCCCGTTTGGGATGGTAATGAGACATGGATGGTTTTAGGTGGTGCTGGTCTTTTTGCGGCTTTCCCTATTGTCTATTCAGCGGTTCTGTCAGCCTTATATTTACCTATCATCTTGATGGTAATAGCGTTGATTTTTAGAGGCGTGGCTTTTGAGTTTCGTTTCAAAGCTACTCGAACAAAGTACATTTGGGATAATGCATTTATTTGGGGCTCTATTGTTGCCAGTTTCTTACAAGGTGTAATCTTAGGCGCTTATATTCAGGGTATTGATATTGTTGATAATCGCTACGCTGGTGGTGGCTTTGACTGGTTAACACCCTTTTCATTATTTACAGGTTTGGGAGTTGTAGTCGTTTATGCAGCATTGGGATGTGGTTGGCTCATCATGAAGACTGATGACGAACTACAAAAGCATATGTATAAATTAATGCCCAAGCTTTTGATTGGCTTATTGGTTATTTTCATTGCTGTCAGTATCTATACGCCAATCGCACATCCACAAATTGCTGAGCGCTGGTTTAATCCCACTCAATTGATTTATTTTAGCCCAGTCCCTTTGCTTGTTCTAGTTTGTACCGTTTTAGCGGTGCGCTCATGTATCAAGCAAAATCAAGCTCTGCCCTTTTTATATACCTTAGGACTCGTATTTCTGGCTTACACAGGATTCTGTATCAGTATTTTTCCTTACATTATCCCGCCCTCAATCACCATTTGGGATGCTGCTGCACCAGCCAATAGCCAACTATTCGCACTGATAGGCGCACTAATCTTAATTCCAATCATACTGGTCTATACCGCCCTATCATATTGGGTATTTAGAGATAAAGTTCGTGTTGGGGATGAAGGTTATCATTAAAGGAATTGCTAATGAAATTATCTAAATTTCAATGGTTCATCTTGTTATGGCTAGTAGGTTTCTTAAGTTTATTGGTGATTGCTATGAGCTTTAGATTCTTACTTCAACTTGCTTATTAGGTACTTGGAAAGAAGAGGATATTTATGCATCTACTTCAACAGCACCATGTGAATTTTAATCATGATTTCCCATATATCGTTAATTTAACATTAGCTCAGGAAATCATTAGGGCACGCAAAAAAATGAATATCTCTCAACAACAGTTAGCATCTAAACTTGGCATATCTCCAAGAACCCTAGAAAGTTGGGAAAGAGGTGTTCGGCATCCTTCAAGCTCGGCACAGGCTTTAATCAAATTGTTTATTAAGTCACCACAATTTGTATTGGATAATCTTAACTGAATAAAAAGGCCATGCTTTAGCATGGCCTTTTTCACAAAAAATATTTCAATTAAAATCTAAGTTCCCATAATACCTTACTACGTGAAAGTGTAATTTCAACCACTTCTTACGTTCGATTCATCTGAATTCACGTGTAGTCGGCCACAAACTTGTAGTTCTCCTCATTTTATCAATAGAAATATTTAGTGAAAGGTGAGGATGTCACTCTAACTAAAAAAATCTAAAATTAAAGAGCCGTCATATGCCATGCATGCTAATAGTAAAACTAAAGTAATCTCCATAGAAAATAGATTTTTAATATAATTGCTCGATCTCACAATCTTTTAAGTTTATTACTGAATTTTTTAAAGCTAAAATTTAAAAAACTAATTTTAATATAACAAAAAATAAGGGAGCCGAAGCTCCCCATCATCAACGACTCGCCAACTTAGACTCAATCCATTGATTGATTTCCCAAGCAGACCAGCCTACACGACCAACTGTTAAATTCATCTGTTTGGGAAATGTTGGATCGTATTGCTTATGACGCTCATCCATAATGTTATAAATCGTTGCACGACTTAAACCTGTAATTCGAATCACGTCTTTCAAGCTAATAATTTGATTCATCTGAAAAGTCTGACCTGTGAACGCATTCATGATGTTTACTCCTGATCATTGATGCGAGCGTGTATTCGCTCAGATCATAAGGCAGTCCAATAAAATTTTACTGAGTCCAATCTCGTCCACCCCCATCTAATTCACAGCCCGTACATGCTGCTGTAAGCCTTTCTGAATATCCTTCACAAGACCATCTTTTTGATCAAATCTAGGCTTAGCCCTACCTTTAGGCCCAGGTTGTGCCTGTTCAGACTCAACAAACTCATCCGCATAAAACTCCTCGACCAAATCCAATCCCTCTTCCGAATTCACCTCAAACCTCGCATTGCCATAACCATACTGTGCCATTTGATCTAATGCCGTTTGATTAAACCCGCTCTGTTTACTTTGTTGATCAATATCTGTTGCCATTTGCATCGCCTGTTGAAGGTTGATGCCATCTCTGAGTGTTAAATCGACGTAATACACAGGTGTACGGTAGCTTAGGGTCGTGGACTTGCCTCTAAGAATGAGTTGCAGTGGTAGACATGAGAGCAAGCCATTTGATGCTGCATGGTAATAACTCAGTCGCGCTGTTAAAGTTCGAATACTGTTAAAACCTGTGGTTCTAAAAATGAATCTGCCCAATTCATCGGATTCATCTAAATTGACATACAAACGTCCATACGGCTTACATAACCCACCTTGTGCCAATGGACAAAGGTCAGGTGATGGACATGGATGCTGCTCTACTCCTTGATTAGTCAACCGCTGACAAGTTTCTCCATTACCCACACATACTGGCCTACCTGTCTGACGATCAAATAAGCTGTAGTCAGCGCGTAGATTGAGTTCTGGATCATTGAAAATCATCCGTACTGGAATGCTTCGCAGTTTTTGATTGGGTGCTTTGGCACGGAGTTGTTCATCGAGTGGATGTTTTACCCAACCCTCTTTGTTTTGGATTTGAGAGGTCAAGGTAAACTGGTCATCCTTTTCAGGGATGCGTTTACCATTCTTCTCCACCATCTTCCCGATACTAATTCGCCCGAGTATTGGTGGTGTAATCGCTAAACCTTTGATCATATTGATTTCCTTTTTATGTAAATTGAATAAGCATAAAAAAGCCCATGCTATGGGCATGGGCAGATATGAGTTTGCTTGTTTGCATCTCTGCGTGATGTTGATGTGGATAAAATTTGACTTATCCACCATTGGCATAAATCTGAAAACGCCGTGTCCCTTGCTTGGCTTGTGGAAACTGATTTAAATACTCAGGATGTGATTTGAGTAAAGCTTTACTGTCTAAACAGATCGAGTCCTTCGACTTCTTCCACGTCACAGAACCCGCTTTAAAGGTGGCACGTTCAGCCTCTTGCATCTTGGCTTGAAGCTGGTGTTTAAGTAGGTCAAATTGCTCTTGGTGCTTTTCAACTTGATTGCGTACTCGGATCAGTTGTTCAAACTGTTGATTGGCGTCTTCATTTTCAGAAAGATCCGTGGTGCTTAGGGGGATATGTTCTGGATAAAGCAGTTGTAATGCTTTGGCTGCTGATTCGCTGGCATCCGCTTCAGGTGGGGTATCCTTTTCCACACATTCCCAGAAGTAACGCTCTGCATTCACAATATGTTGAATCACCGATTCTGAACGGGTGACTTTAAAGATTCGGGTTTCATGTCCACAAATTAAGACACAGATATGCGCGGCTTTCTTGCCTGTAACGGCCAGTTGGTGTTGTACTTGACAAAGGACATAGAGCGGCACACCCTCTCGCCAGAGCTTAGCCCCGTACTCTCCTGCGGTTTTGCATTCTAGGATTTGTACCTCATCGCTACTCACCACGGAGTAATCCAAGTTGGCTAACATAAAGTGTTTATCTGGATCAGGATGTTGCAGGACTGCATTGACGCGACGCACTTTGCTGTTGGTATGCATGCTGTAGTATTCGGCGACCAAGGGTTCTAACTGCTTGCCCCAGTACAGAGGTGCATGGCCTTCGCTATCATCTTTAATGTTTTGTTTAATCCGACCTGTCTTGATCATCCATAGTTCTAGCATCGACATATACGGATTGAGCCCACAAGCTGCGGCACAGTCACTGCTGCCAATGCCCTTGCGTCGTACTTCTAGCCATTCGGCTTGAGTCATATTTTTAGTCTCTACGAAGCGTTTTGCGGTGAAGAGTTTTGGGCGATTGGTGTGGATATTCAGTGTTACGTTGTTTGGATGAATTACGGCAGAGTTCATAATGTTTTCCTGTAATTGTTAAATTTTGGGCATAAAAAAGCCACATCCGGAGATGTGGCTTATGTAGTTAATTAGGGTGCTGTATATCGATGTAAAATATTACTGAGATGAATTGACAATATTGGATAGAAAATACAATGCTGATTTTATACAACAATATTGAGTTTCTATCGCATAATACAAAGGTTTGAAATCACAGGGTCGTATAATGGCTGACAAAGCTGACACGCAAGTACTTGATACTGAAATTGCTCGATTATTGCTAAAGCAGAGAAAGAGCAAAGGTTGGACTGTCGCTGAGTTAGCAGAATACTCAGGCGTGAGCCAAGCTATGATCAGTAAAGTCGAACGTGGTGCCTCTAGTCCAAGTGCTGCAATACTTGGCCGCTTAGCAAATGCGCTCGGTATTACCCTATCTAAACTTTTTGCTGAAGCTGAACTAAGCCAAAACACCCATGTCTTGTTCTCTAAGAAACAAACGCAACAGCATTGGACAGACAACCAATTTGGTATTACACGATGGTCAATCTCTCCTGCTGGAGCAAATCCAGAGTTGATTAAAATTGAGATTCCGGCATCAGGTGAGCTCTTAATGCCTGCAAGTGCATATGAACATCTAAAGGGTCAAACCATATGGCTTTTAAGCGGACAGCTTGATATTCAAATTGACACACAATTATTTCATTTAGAATCGGGAGACTGTATTGCGCTGACGGCTCCAGCCGACTGCAAACTACAAAACCCTGATCATCAGTTACCTTGTGTTTATGTCGTTGCGTTTAGTCAAAAGAAGTCTTAGGTCTAAACACATTTACTACCGAATGGTGTAAAACTGCTTAAACTGAAGGGGTCATGCTTAAGTGCAACAATGGATAAGCTCGACCTTGACTATCAACGGGTGAACGACCCGAAACCTCAAATCCCATATGTTGGTAAAAACCAACTGCTTGCTGATTTTGTTCATTTACATCAACAGTTAAATTTGGATATAAACTTAACGCATGCAATAGTAGTGCCTTCCCTACACCTAAACCTCTTGCAGCAGCATCAATGAATAATGCTTCCAGATGCCCATCATGTAAAAACATAAAACCTAGGGCTTGATCCTCAGCATTGGTCGCAACCCATACAGGGGTCTTTGAAAAAAAGCCAACGACTTCTTTTTCAATTTCTTTACGATCATCTGCACTAAGAAAATCATGTGTCGCATCAACAGAACTTCTCCAGATGGCAACCACTTGATCTCCCTCATCTGGACGTGACATTCGAATCTTTAACATTTTGTTTCTCTCATTCTTAAATTAAAATTTTGGTGAAGAATTCCTCTAGAATGAATAATTACCAGTTGATGAATTTACTATAGTGTATAAATAATTACAATAGTACATTTATTTCTGATCATTCAGCCTCTATTCTCCACCACATTTCAGCTCAATACTTTCTGTCCGATTAATCTATTAAGCCAACATGCGTAAAGCTTGTTCTAGTCCGCGTTGCTTTAAGCCTGCTCCTGCACCAAACCAAGCAGAATCGAGTCGGTGATCCTGACTCATAGCTCGACGTTCATGGTCAGAAAATTCGGTGATACTGCATAGCAGCCCATACGCGGTGTCTTTAGCTGAGCTCAGTTCTGCCCCACGACCATGCCCGTTAAACATGGTCATGACTTTAGACATCGCTCGGCCATTCGGTTCAGTCTTGTTTTCAGCTTTGGTTGTGTGGTTGGCTTGTGATGCCACATTACGGTAGAACTGAATAATGCCCTCATCTTGTTCTGCATTGCTTAGGCTAGTGTTATTAAACACCGCATCAAAGTAAGCTGCTGCTTCCTGCTGTGTGACTTTACGTTGACTCAGTTGCTTCATTTCATACATGTGATCCTCCCATGCTCGTACTGAAATACCGAGTTGCTGTTTAATCTTCTCTGCATCGAACTTGGTACTGTGTGGTACTTTGACCACGCCCGCACTTGAGCTTTGTCCTTTCAGGGCAATGGCTAAAGTATTGTTACACACCACACGGATACTGGTGAATTGCGCGGTGGTGGCTAAGGTGCCATCACAAGCTGTGGCTAAGAGAATATAGCCATTGCTGACATCTTTACCCTTTAAAGCTGAAGTCTGTCCTGTTCGTGCCAATGCCCAGAACTTCTTGCCTCCTTTGAGTACCCCTGCGGTTTCCAGTTCAAAGCCCGATTTTTCGGTCAGGTCTTTGTAGAAATGTAGGATTTCCATTGGTTGCACTTCCTGATAACGCTGACTGACCACAGATAAAGGGGCATGGGTATCAGAACGATATAAAACTCGCTGTTCTTCATAGGGCATGATGATGCTTTGTCCTCGTTCATTCTGTGCCATATAGCTAACATTGGAAGATTCAATGCACCAGTCCATGCCTGCTTGTTGTGCCCAGACTTCAATCGGTTGGTTCTGCGTGAGCTGGTTGCCTAAGCCATGCCAAGGGGTTTCACCTACATACGCCATTTGTTCAAGTTGATGTGCCATAAATTTTGTCCTTACAAACAAAAAGGCTACTGAACCCCATCCCTTGATTGGAATGAAGTCCAGCAGCCTGATTTAGATTGGTCTTGTGAATGTGCTCATTGAGTCCTATGTAATAGGCTCAATAAACGCATTCTTATATTGCTTCATCTTTATGTTATATAAGTGAAATTTATTCCAATGTGCTTTAAAACCCTCAAATTTATAGCATTTATAAACTGTCTGATTTTATTGTGCTGTCATCACAATTTCACGTCCATCCTTCAATACCGCTACTACCTCTCTGACGTTACGCGGATCACAATTTAAGAAGAAGCGCATGGATTTTCCATACAGAATTGGATTAGCGCCATCACGATAATCTGCTCTACAGTTACCCCGATTCACCACCACTCGATCTAGTGTAATGCTATCGGATAGTGAGATTAAATGTAGATAGGCTGTTTCAACCTCATGCTTTCCACCAAATACCTGATTCTTGATTTCAATACGATATTGCATTGAAACATCGCCTTGGTCGGATGGTGTTTGCTGTGCGTCCTTCTCGGCTTCTTGTCTATTCAGTGTTTCCCATTCATCCCAGCCTTTGGTAATAAATTCTCGTATTTCCGCAACGGGTGTCACTTCCAAATTACTCAGATAATAGCCTGCGGTAGCAGCCGTTTCTTCACTGGGTGATTTTTCCAAGGACTCCAAATCCTGTAGTTCTTTCTCAGTCAGTTTTTCAACTTTAACTGCGGGTTTGGCTGTTTCAGTTTCCACTGCGGTATTCTGTACTTGTACTGCTTCTTGTTGCTTGCCACAACCGACTGTCAATATGGCTATGGTTGCCAACATCATGATCTTTTTCATTTTACCTCTTCCCCCCTATTCCCCATATGCTTAGGTATTCACATCAAGGTGCTGGTCTATCCATGCATTGTTGGTAGTATTTGTCTTTAAAGACTTGTTTGGTTTTTTCGAAAGTTGCTGTACCACCTCGACCATATTCAAAGGCGTCATGAATCATCGGTCTGAGTTGTTCTCTCAGCTGATCGTTATCGCCTGCAAGCATGTAAGTCGCTTCAGCAAAACCACCGTAGGTCAAGCGAGCCTGCATCACAGTCTCAGCCACATTGGCTTCTTCCTGACAGGCTTTCTCTTGTTTGGAGCTACAACCTGTAAGCAAAGCAACGGCAATGATGAGAAGTAATTTTTTGTTTTGCATGTGCCTATCCTCTGCATTTGCCTACGGTATAGCCTCTGGCAAAGTCCAGACGACGTCTGTCTTCATCATTGCTGATCGGTACTGTAAAGAATGGCTTGCCGTATTGTTCACGAATACTGTCATAGCGACAGCTACAAGTTTCTTCACTTTCAACTGCGGTTTTAATGGCAGCGTTTGGATACATGCATCGTTCGATATAGGCTTTACGGTCTTTGGCATCCGTAGACGAACAGGCAGATAAAACAGGTAAAAGGAATACAGCAAGCATGCTGAATGTTTGAATTCTCATAAAGCTCCCCTTTGGTATTGTTCTGTATTGAAATCAAAATTTAAGACACAACGACGCATGCTCCCGAATCAGGAAGATGTGCGAAAATGAATAAAATGAGACGAATAAATCCCATCAACTGCTTGGTAAAAAGTCAGTTGCTTGAAATAGAATTCAGTACAGTAAGGGGATGTTTTGAATGACCATGATGGACTCCTATATGCATAAGAAGTTCTACCAAATCACTGTCAATTGATTATGGTGGCAGAACGAAAAGGGGTTGACAGACTGGGCATATAGAACCAGCACGCGCGAACGCGTCCCCCTCCCGTTCTACCGCAAAGGGGGACGAGAAGGTTTCGCACAAGACTTATACTCAGGAAGAATATAAGTACCTGATACGCTATACGCTTGGTCTGTCAAAACCAACTGACAATGTAGGTCAGCATGCTAAGAATAATGGTGAGGTGGATTTAAGTCAATTCAGATGTTTAGGAATAGGGCTTGTTTTATATTTCAATATATCTATTGGTTAATTAGAAAACGGGGGAAATATAATAAACCATCAGAAAAGTCAATTAGCTAACACTAAGCAAGTTCCTCAAATCTTCAAAAATAACTCCATATACCATGTCATGCCAACTTTAAGGAAATTTCTTAATCAAATTGTCATTTTAGCCACTTAAAGAATTGTAGAGTTACTTAATACAAATTATATTTATACGTAGCTAATTTATTTAAGGAATAGAATATGTTTTCTTGGAAAAATATAAAAGACACATTCAATGATAAAGTCAAGAATTCAGAATCAACAAAAGATAAAACTTTAGGCTTAGCAGAAGTAATTGGAAAAACAGTTGTAGCTGGAGCAACAAAATTAGCCCAAGAAGCCCCATCACTTCTTCTTAATTTATCTGAGGCTAATAATGATCAAATTAAAAAAAATGCAAAAGAAGTAATAAATGATCCAAATGAAACAATAGAAAATAAGCAGAAAGCAAAAAGTTATCTAAATAACATAGAAAATATACAATCGGACATAAATGAAAGGAAACAAGGTTTAGATAATTATAGAAAAAGTTTTAATTATGCTGATAGGCAAACAAAAGAGCAGAATAAGGAAGAAAATAAAGAATTTATTGAAAATAAAATTTCATCTTTAGAAGCCGTAAAGAAAATAGTTACTAAACGTATGAAAAACTTACGAAGAGATAAATTCGAGCTTAATCAAGCTATTAACAATTTTAAAAATATTGATGAAGAAAACTTAATTATTCAAAAAATTTCAGATATTGATACTAATTATAAAAATTACGAAAAAGAGTTATACAATTTAAACAAAAATTTAGAAAAAATAAAAAAAAGAATGGTCAATAATTAAGCTTCTATATTTTAAGTATGTAAAAAACTAAAGTTTGGTTAAAACAAAAAGGCTCTTTAGAGCCTTTCACATAATCAGTATTAGTAAAAATTACTGTGGATTTGCAGAAATAATTTTTATTGATTTGCCTCTTTGCTTTGCTTCAAGCAGAGCTTTAGCTTCTTGCGCTGAACTCGCTTGAATAGGTGTGCTGATAACAGAAGATGGTGCTTTTGAATCAACCCATTTTACAATATACGCTGTTTTTGACATTTCGCTCCCCCTCTTAAAATTTTTAATGATATTATTTGCTAAGTGTAGATACGTTGACATTATACCTATATTTTTTTATTTTTATCTATATATTTTAATATCTTATATTAATTTAAAAACAAAACATTTGATATTTCAAACAGTAACCCCAAATAGAGCATCTAAATTTTTCAGAATATTTAATTTCTGACTGTCTCAAAATTTTGCTTGATTCTAAATTAAGTTCTTTATTACACACACTCTCCAGCCATTCTAAGCGAGACTTTGCCATTTGGAAAGTTGCCATAAATCGCTTTAGCATCATGTTTGAAAAACGTGTAATTAAGTATTTTAATACTCTATTTACTCATAATTATTTACACCCTCTTAAAAATAAATAAAAAATAAGCATCAATGATTAATGCAGGCATTTAGCAGATACATACAGCCTTTTTCATCAATTGCTCAATACAACTGAACCAATCAAGAATGAGTTCCTAAAATTAAATTAAAATGCTTTTTAATATTATCAAGTTTTCTCAGATGCTACCTTTTTAATAAACTTCATATGATTTTTCACCTGTCGCATGATTTTCTTTTCCCCCATAACATCAGAAGCTAATTTCACGTAACTAATAAATGTTTTTTTATTAGAAACGTGGCTATATTTTTGGTAAATATCTCTTAAGTAAGGCGTTGATTTTTTTTCATTTTTAGATGCACGATATTTTACAGTATTAAGCTTTGATTTAAGTTTTCTATAGTATCTAGCAATACTGCTATGCCGAATGACTGTTCTTTTTCCATTAAAATTAAAGCCTAAATATTGCAACTCAAAGTTCTTTTCAGGATGAAGTAGATTTGTATAATCTAACCCTTCTTTGGCTACATAAAATTGAATAGCCTCAGTTTTACCTTCATTGATTTTTAAACTATTTCCAGCAGTTCTAACTAAAATTTCCTTAATAGTTGTAACAATATCTCGATAACAATTTTGACCTGGTAATATAACTAAGACATCATCACAATATCTTACATAATAGCCTTTCTTAGAAGCAGTATATTCAAATATTTCTTGATCAAAATCTATCATATATATATTAGATAGTAGAGCCGAAATAGGGGTTCCTTGTGGGATTCCAACCATTTTTTTATTATCTCTATTCGGATTTTTTTTAATAATCCATTCACCATTACTATCCTTATTACTCCGGATCTGCTTAAAACTAAAGAAAGAATCATCAGGGGTTAGCCCCTTTTTATAAAGGATAGAACTCCTTATTTCTCGAAACTCCTGAAGAGTCCAACCTAATTCACGAATTACTGAATCTTTATCAAAAAATGAATATTTCGTTAAAGAGTTAAGAACTTTTTCTTGATCTGGCCTAAATTTAGTTTGTCCTAATATTTTTAATGTATTTTGATATAAGATAGTGTGATCCAAAGTATCAAAGAAACTTGTTAGATCCATACATACGACAGTACACTCTCCTATTTCTTTGATTTTATTAAAAACCGTGTGAGCGAAATCAATATTATTTTTTTCTAGTGATCGGTATGCAATTGGAGAGTGATAGAAACTTTTATCACTAAGGTACTCCTCATATTGTTTATTAAACATGTAAGAATAATAAGTATAAATATATGCATCCCTATTAGAGGCATATCTAATAGGTCGATCTTTATTTTTTCTTTTTTTAACTACATTTCCTGGTTTATTCTCTTCTAGGTAGGTTCTTCTAATTGATAAGTTAAACCCAAGCATTGGAAGGAACCAATGTTTTTCAACATTCTCAGGATTAGAAACTAATTTAAATGCCTCTTTAGGCCCAAGAGCATAATCAAAATGTAATAAACTCTTTGGCTTTTTAACATTATTAACTACTTTTTCATGCTTCTTTGAATATATTTCGTCGTAATAATCTTCATATTTCATATAGTAAACCCCAGATAGCAAATATCTCGCGCCGATAAAAATCCATCTGGGGGAACGACTTAATCTAAGTTAAAACCAAAACGCATATAACAACTTAGTATAAACTCAAGGAGTACCTAATGATACCTAACAATAAAGTTAAACAGCTAAACCAACAACTTCTCACGAAGATTTACATTGTGCTGCAAGTACTTGATAAAGTACTTGACATCTTAAACATCCAACTCTCCGCAACGTCAGTTCGAAGGCAATCAAATTCTATGTGAATTTTCTTTAAAATACAATATTGATGCAAAAAATAAAGCCTCAAAACTTAGTTTAAAAAAGGACTACTTAGGCTAAAGACAAACTCCTGCTTTTCTTAGCATATAAATCTTTCATATAAAAAATGAAATACTAACTAAATTAGAGAGTCTAGATTTTACCTGTAGGAATTGACCCAGTAGTGGCTCAATTCCTTATGATACCGAAACAGCATTTTTAGCTAAAAATGTATAAGTCAAGAATTTTGGCTAGAATCACAACCCTGTAATTTCTTTAAGTTGATTTCTGAATTTATTTCTGAATATTGATACTATACAATTCATAAATAAGGTAATAAATATAGCCTTGTACTAAATTTTCAACGGTATAAGTTGTTATTAAAGTCAAATTGGATAAAGGTATTCTATGCTTGAAGAAGAAACTCCTATACCGCCCCATTTTATCTTTTTAGGTTTAATACAATTAGAAGGGGTAGGATTTCAAACTATTTACAACTATTTTAATGATGGAAAATCTCTTTCAGATCTCATGAGAACAGAAAGTTTAAAGGACTTTACAAATCTTTTGGGGCGTTCAATAACTAGCAAGAATGATAATTTTAGTAACTTCCTTACAGATATCGTTACAAAAGGCGAAACTCTTTTTCAAAAACTTGGTGATCAAGGTATCAAGTTTTTATTACATGACGATTATCAATTCCCTAATTTTCCATCAAATATGAAGAAACCAATTTATTGGCTATTCATCGAAGGGCGCTTAGAGAATTTACATATCAGAAATGCTTTAACCCTAATTGGTTCTAGAGAATCTTCACAAATAGGATATTTTTTAGCCCAAACCCTTTTGTTTGGTATTAGTAGTATTAAAGAGCCTATCGTAACAATCAGTGGCTTAGCCGCAGGTATAGATCAAATAGTTCATGAACTTTCACTATTGTTAAGAATTCCAACAATTGCTGTTTTAGGTAATGGTTTAGATGAGAACTATCCAGCTAATTCACAAAAATTACGGCAAGATATCATTAAATCTGGAGGTACCATAATTACAGAGTATTTCCCAAATATGAAACCCAATAAAGAATCCTTTGTTAATAGAAATAGAATTCAAGCTGCTTTAGCTAGTGTAGTGATCCCTATTCAATGGAAACAAAAAAGCGGCACAGCGCACACTATTCGTTTTGCGTATGAAATGAAAAAGAAAATATGTTTTATTGAAACATCAACTTGTAGAACCTTCTTTACTGAACATGCTTTAGCAAACTCTAGCGCTCAACGCAATTATGGTGGAGAAATATTTGTCCTACCTAACGCCATAAATAATTTAGTAGAAAGTTTAGGCCTCAAAATTGATTCGAGAATTGTCTTCCCTCCCAATACAACTTCGAATCAACAAGAAGGTGAGTCTTTTAAACAGCCTACGCAAATTGGTTTAGATTTTTAAATATAAGGATTCTATTAATGGCTCAACTAAAAGCAGTTGTTTTTTCGCTTAGAAATGTTTTTTTTAATGACCTAGACCGACAATTAAATGAAGATCAATTAAAAATCTTAATCAATTTAATCATTCATCTCGCTCACAAAGGGGTGAGGGTTATTTTACATAGTAATAATCGATGGTTTATTCGTGACGGCAATAAGACTCTTGCAAAGTACCTTTCAGAGGTAACAAATCAGGATATTCAATACTATAACAGATCTGATCATCCACAAATGCCTAGAAAGCCAAGAGCTGATGCAATACCATATATCTTATATCATGAAGAATTATTACCTAATGAAATCATATATGTAGGTTGTAATGACAATGATTGGCGAGCATGTGTAAATGCTAAAATTCTATTTATAAAAGCTAACTGGATTAAAAATGCAACTGAAATCCCTTATGGATTTAGTTTCGACGATATGGCTGCTTTAGCTCGATTTATAGATATTTGTTGTCTTCAAGCCAATGAACACAACTTAATTAATTATAAAGATGAGCACATAGAATATTATACCCTATCTCCATTTTCAACTTATAAACCTGAGTTTCAAACTTACTCTACTTCAGCGAGGAGTACTGCAAAAAAGTTAACACATTCAGCAGAACCTGATTTTTGGTTAATGCTACTTATTGCCAAAATTTACTTTTCAGGGCTATATGACGAAATAAATACTATTATTACCTTCCCTGGTCATCAGCCAGGTTTCGGCAATCCTATAATGGATGACGCATTAAATACCTTAACTAAATGTTTTAGGTTAGCTTACTTACATGATGCACTTATTCGACATACGGCATCCATAAAGTCACAGACAGCAAGAACACAAGGTAATGGACATCTATTAGGTATTTACAACCATTTGAATACTTTAAGATTAAATAGAAACCCAGTAAAGTTTGGTTCTATCAAACCATTAAAAGGTAACCCTTATAAGAACAAAGTAATCTTACTAATTGATGATATTGCCACATCAGGATATTCATTTGATGCAGCATCTTTACTGCTTAAAAAAGCAGGGGCAAAACGGGTCATATGTTTTTCTTGGCTAAAAACGATTAATACCTCCCTCAACGTTTCTAGTGCATCCTTGCCAGATACGTACCCAATTTATACTGTTATAAATAACTCACATGAATTTTTCATAGAACCAAACCCAATACAAATCCATTACAGCTCGATTATTTCATCATCAAGTGAGGGCTATCAAATGTCTAAATTATTTGAAGATTTTATAAATTGGGATATAAAAATATAAAATCTATGATAAGTTGGTTTTCAAGATAAAACCAACTTATCAATATTTAAATGCTAAAATTTTGGAGCACACCTAACATTTCTTTAGCATATCCAAATGCCTTTTTTAGCTAATAATGTATAACTCTATCCTACTGTATTGCGTTATACCGCTTCAGTACATAATCAGCATGAAGAATAGCTAAAAGACCTCATACCTTTCACACGTACCCTGAGACGTTGCTCAATTTTTTCAACCGTCATTCGAGCTAAATAGCTATACACAGCTTCTAGCCTTTCTAATCCTCTTGGATCTTTACGCTCAATCATCCCCAACCCATTAAAATATTTATAACTTTCCTTTTTCTGAATGCTATCTATATTCGCTAACATCGTGGCACTGCCTTCCAAATCTTCATCCGCATGTTTATTCGTATGGCAATTCCAATAATAACCAAGCACTTCCGTGATTTCATCCATCTCTACTCTACCTACCCATCGAGCTAATTTGCAGTGATAAGTATAGGTAAATGCTGACTATCATGCAGGTTGTTCTATGAGTTTTCTAATTTTTTGTTTTTTCTAAAAAGCTTAAAAACCTCTTTACCATACTTGGAATTAATTGATCAATTACATCATTTTTAAACAAATGCTTTGAATGGACTCTTGCGATTACAACTTTTTTAAGCTCACTCAGTCTAACAACAGAACTTGGAAAATCTAAAGTCTTTCCACTCTCTTTAATTACTTCTCGACCTAGTTCTAGTGCTGTATTCATGCAATCTACACACATAGGTTCGGCTCTATTATTAATTTCAAGTACCTCATCAGAAAATAATGGTGCTGATTTTATTTCTAGCACCCATGTATTTTTATTAGAAGGTCTAACACATTCATATTTTTTCCTTTCACAGCAAGGACACCTCCAACTATAATCATACCGTTCCCAGTACTTTCCTCTAGTAGAAATAAGATGGGATAGCTCTTGTGTAGAAGGACGCTTCATTATGACTGGATTATTTTTCAACCGCCAAGAGTTATTGTTTCCTTTAAAGTGCTCAGTGTTATAAAGTATTTTTTCGGGCTCATATTTATCTAATTCTAATAAACCATTGTATTCAAACAACCATTTGGAACGTCTTTCTATTTGTTTTGATGTCTCTAATGAGGGCTGATACCAATCTTTTTTTTCTGCTGCGATCATCGCAAACTTTTCAGCCATTTCCATACGTATGTGAAATATTGGTTGTACTCTTTCCCATACTTGTTTTGCAATTTCTTCATTAATTTTATGTTCATGATTCGGAGAAGAAATTACAAATTCTGATATTTCTTTTGGAGAAAATGAAAAATAATTGTGCGCTTTCACTATTTTTTTTGCATCAGCATCAGCCTTGTTACAATCAAAACAAACAATAGTTTTGTCATATGCAGATAGTGAAAAGGCAGACTTAATTGCAAATCTTTCAGAAAGCTCATCAGCGATTTGTTGATTTCTAGCTATGGCATATTTTTCAAATAGCGTTTTTACTACTTCTTCCATATGGTCATGGTGTTCGTGTAACTGACATGTTAAGTAATTATTTTTATTTAAACGAACAATTTGGCCTTTTGTTCTTTTACAACAAGGACAAAACCAATCTACTGGAGTCATAACCCACCATCGATTCAGGTGAGCACCCTCAGCACTAAATAAAGCAACTAGTCTCCTAGTAGAATAAGTAAACTCTGAATCCAGCCCTTTTAAATCTTTATCCTTTAAAGATTCTCGGAAATCATTAAATGTCATTAAACTTCTCGAAATATTGTTGTCCAAACAAGTAGTTTTTTCAAAAACTCGTATCTCAGGTCAAATTTGAAAATCTGAAATTATTCTTATAGACTGATACCATAATTTATCTATATAACTGTTTATTATCAATGTATTCCAATTCGTTGTAACACATATAGCAACCAATACCAGCTGGTATCATGCCCAAAACAAATAGACCTACCATAAACCAAATTCTGTGATTGAATACATATTCTTGGAATTGGGGTGACAAAGACATAAATGTATTAAGGAATAATGAAGCTCCTTGAAATAAAAGGTATGAAACACCTAAACCTAAGAATGCAACACCAATGGCTTTTGCTCTTCCACTTAGAATAAAATTGACAATCCAAACAAATACATTGTGAATTATTTCCATGATTCAAACCTAATTAATGACATTGATTGATTTTTATTCAAAATAGATTCTTTAATCAACATTCAAATGATTCAGTACGACAATCTGTGTCTCTCAGGTTGTCTTATAATCAACGGGCTATCGCCCTTCAGATAATCAATATTGAAATAAGGTAGAGTTGCTTGTGACAATCTCTACCTATAATTTTGACTAATGTTCCCAAAGGCTTTTTTAGCTAATAATGTATAAGTCAAGAATTTTAACTTGAGTTACTTCTTGATCCCTCTACGCTTGCTATTCTCAAACTGCCCTTTCCCAAAAGTTTGCATGTTCCTAAAACACTTTACTCTGAGACGCTGTTCGTCCTTAGCGGGGTCTGTCAGATATTCAATTACGGTAACCACTCTTTCCCAGTCACCTTCGTTTTTTCTCGATACCATCCCGATACCGATATCACAGCCTGCCATGCGTAGCTTATTAATATAATCCTTGCTATGAAGGTTAAAATAGCTACCATGCCCTTGGGTAATTTGTTGCCATTTCTCCCCTACACGCTGCGCATAATAAGAGCCATTCTGTACTTTGGTTCCATCATACATAAGCAATAGATGTACGTGATAACCTCGCTCCTTCCCTTGCTCAATTGCCCATGAATATCCATGAAGATTACTAAAGAAGGTATCTTGATTAGAAAGGCGATTACGCATGATTTCAAAATGCCGATAGAATTGCTCTATGGTAATTTGCTGTTTTGAATCGTTTAAATATCCTAAGTCAACACGAACAATTAGAAGCTTTGTATAGTGATTAAATAGCTCTTCAACATATTCCTTCAAGCTTTCTGTATTGTCCTTTTCTTGTAGCCTAAACTGATGTAGATCTCGCTCAATCTCACCTTTCAACATCTTGAGCATCTTTTTATAAAATGCTAGTTGCTCATCATCGAATTCTAAAACAAAATCATAACTATCAGTTTGCGTTACAAGTGGATCAAAACGGATTTGGTCAATATACAACTTCAACGTAATGAAGGCTGTAATATAATCACTGTAACAGTAATCTATATTGTAAATTTTATCAAATAGTTCAAGCAGCTCTTTAAACTCTTGTTTTTGAGAATGATTGAAACCAGCCAGATGAATATTAATAACAAAGTTTTCAACTGCAAATAGAATTTCAGTTTCAGAATAAGACTTGGTGTTAAATGTAGTGTTTTTCATGGTTACTCCTAAAAGTGTTTATAACCATGTCATCAGTCATTTCTGTTTTTTTTAATTATTCAACTTTCATCTTAAGTTATTCAACTTATTGAAAGAAGCTAATAGATAAATACACCTTTAAAACTTCATATATAAAAATAGTCATAACTAGATAAAGGTCACTTATAAGGTAATAAGGCATGAGTAAATACACATACCTCGTTAGTGATACAAACCAAGATTTCTTGAAGATCAGTCTTAGGATGAATTAATAGTATAAGTAACCAACTTAGTACACTCAGAAATACAATAAGAATCATCAGAAAACAGCCATCTCCTCATCGACAATGTCTCATATACATAGAAATTTATCTAACACAAAGGAAGCTAAAGTCACCAACAATTAACAATCAAATACTTACGATAAATTAAACTCAAAAAACCCACGAACAATCACTCAAATATCATTAAAATATCACTAAAAACATATAAAATTATAGTAATAATTTTTCATAAATTATGCTTGATTTATCTTGAAATTTAATAATAATTAGAAATAAAAGTATATGTGAATCTAAGGTTTAAAATGAGTGGCTTTAACCCAGGAAGTAAATTAGTAATAAACGATATGTTCTATAACCTTTCCGAAGATCAATTATATTGGCTGCATGAATACTTATTTCCACATAAACATAGTGAAAGAAATATTGGAAATATTGAATCTTTACATAATGAATGTTTAAATTTATTGAAGCATGAAAAAAATATGCAAAGAGAGATTTTAAATAAACTAGAGATTTTAATAAAAATTTCAGAAACTTTTTTCAATTGGGTTCCTGATTCAGATATTAGGAATTTAATCTGGGTACAAAATAAACTTGACTTTGAATTACTCAATAATACTCCATCACTATTTGGAATGAATAAAAATAATAATAAAATACGCTATAGCAAATTTAGATTATGTTTAACTTTTGATAAGATTGATTCAATAAACCCTCAAATTAATAATCATTCACTCCTTCAATCTGCCTTAAACATGCAAGATAAAAAAGTTAAATTCATTGAGAATATTAAAATAGAATGGAATAACTGGATAATTCAAACAGACAAGTTTTCCCAGTGGTTAGAAAATTTAGATCAAAACATGCTTTTTTGGTGCTACAACTACATTTCAAAGAAAGAATCACACTCCCCAATCATCAATCTTGAAAAAAAAATTACACCGCTTATGGTATTGGTTTTAATTGACTCAATTAACTTTGAAACTACTGAATCTTATATAATTTATATAGAACGATTAAAAAAATCTTGGTCACAGTATAAATTTAAAGCCTCCAATAAAGTAAAAAATAAATATCATTTACCATTAACTAAGCAAGCTAAAAGTTTTTTAGAGAAATTAGCTGAATTTAAAAATAAAAGTGAAGCTGAAGTCATGGAGGATCTATTAAAAAGAGAATATCAAGATCTCATGTGTGATGAGCGAGGAAATTTAAAATACTAAAAGGCTTCTCTAAATAAAACCGAGTGAATATTGAAAGCTGATTTCAATAGCTTATCTATTTGGTACATCGAAAGAAACAGCGTGTTAATCTTGGATTGGCATGCTGCAATAAATGAGAATTGAATGGCACAGCGTGTACGAATAGGCAAAACAAGAAATTCAAGAACTATGCAATTTTTTTCGATTCAATAGATATCAAACCATACATTTTGAAGACTCACTTAAAGAAAAATTATCATTCTTCATCGCTATAGTCGCTTTAAACATACATTCATAGACTGTACCCTAACACAAATGTATGAACAGGTTAAAAATAGTTACTAGATCATGCAGAGAAAGGCTTCGAACATAATATCAGCGTCTCACAATATCAAAAGGTTGCGAAAGTCTGTAAAGCAACAGTTCCCCACCACTTGTCTGACTTGCTCAAAAAAGAGTGTATAATCTAGTTAGAAGGTCGTGGACGAAATACTCGCTATCAGATCAATGCCCAATTATAAAAATAGTACTTTTATTTTTTACGGTATATTTTGCGGTAAAATAAATTCACCTAATAAATTATCAACATAAAATTCAATTAGATAGCACAATGATTCGAGTCCCGCAGAGCGCACCATTTTATGGTTGTTTTCAACCTCTCTAAGCCTAATCATAAACACTAAAAATTCGATTTATCACACTGTGATACTAATAATCCCCTTCAATATTGGACGCTGATTCAACAGCCGCTCAAACTGATGCAAAAAATTCAGCGTGAAGAAACTCGCTCGCGGCGCCACCTACATCTGGATTTTCAAGTCAGGTTTTAGTAAGTCAAACTGTTCTTGATATTTTACAATTAATTTTCGTGCTCAAATCAATTGCTTGGCTGTTTCATTTTCAAATAGCTGTTCTCAATAGATGCACTGAATGAGCCAAATTTCATACCCAATTTTTCCCTTCTATTTTAGTCCTATAGCACAGATTTCATTCTGAAATCTTGGTATAACAAAGCCCCCATATTTTAAAAAATATTTTTATGAATAATATTAATTTAATTTATAGGTTAATCATTTACCAATTTTATTTATTACGTAATTAAATTACGTATTGAATAATAATTTAGATCAAGTATGATGAATTAAAACTTCTACACTTGCTCACTCAACATTGAGAATGCTGCTGAACAAGTGTCCCATGTCAGACAAACGGATTTGTCTCTCTCGCTCTAGAATTGTAGCGACCAGTCCGTTAGCTCTGAAAGGAATCGTTAAAAAGATAAGCAATAGGATTGCTTAAAAAAGAAATGAGGACGTTGTATGAATGAATTAGCCAACCCATTAGAATTGTGTGGATTCGAATTTATTGAATTTGTTTCTAAAGATGGTCAGCTAGATGCGGTGTTTGAAACCATTGGGTTCAGCAAAGTGGCAAAGCATAAGTCTAAAAATGCGTATTTATGGCGTCAGGGCAAAATTAATATCATTCTTAATTATCAGCCTGAATCATATGCAGCTTATTTCTATAAAGAACATGGCCCTTCTGCCTGTGCAATGGGTTTTCACACCAAGAATGCGGCAAAGGCATTTAAAAAGGCAATAGAAATTGGTGCAGAACCAATTTACAACCAAGTTGGCCCGATGGAGCTGAATATCCCAGCAATTAAAGGGATTGGCGGCTCTCCTATTTTCCTCGTCGATTGTGACATTTACCAAAATGACTTCATTTTCTTTGATGATGTACCCTCTCATCCTGTCGGCACAGGTTTATATGAAATCGACCATTTGACCCACAATGTGTATAAAGGCCGTATGCAGTATTGGTCTGATTTCTATGAAAAGATTTTTAACTTCCAAGAAATTCGCTACTTCGATATTAAAGGTGAATATACTGGCCTGACGTCCAAGGCACTCACGGCGCCAGATGGCAAAATCCGTATTCCGCTCAATGAAGATTCGGATAAAGGAAATGGTCAGATTGCCGAATTCCTCAATGAGTTTAACGGTGAAGGCATTCAGCATATTGCCTTCATTTGTGATGACCTGATTAGCACTTGGGACAAGTTAAAAGCTTTAGGTGCCAAGTTCATGACACCTCCGCCAAATACCTATTATGAAATGCTAGATGAGCGTTTGCCTAACCACGGTGAACCTGCTGATGAACTACAAAAACGGGGCATTTTGCTGGATGGCAATACTAAAGACGGTAATAAACGCCTCTTGTTGCAAATTTTCTCCCAAAATATGCTAGGCCCTGTCTTCTTTGAATTTATTCAACGTAAAGATGACGATGGTTTTGGTGAAGGCAACTTTAAAGCGCTATTTGAGTCGATTGAACGCGACCAAATTAAACGTGGCGTTTTAGATGTATCTAAAGCTTAAACGATTTCTAGAATTTCCCTGTACATATAGTTTTATGTACAGGGAAATTTAACTTTTGTGCAAGAACTATACTCGTAAAATTAAAGTCTGCTCCGATGACAATATAAAAATAACGAAACATCATCATGGTTCAAGGCTTTATCTCACATGGATGAAGAATAAAAATGCAGCACATTGAACAAGGAAACCTGAAAAAAGGTTTAAGTAATCGTCATATTCAGCTCATCGCCCTCGGTGGTTCTATCGGCACAGGGCTATTCCTCGGTATCTCACAAACCATCAAACTCGCAGGACCTTCTGTTATTTTAGGCTATGCCATCGCAGGCCTCATTGCCTTCCTCATGATGCGCCAACTTGGTGAAATGATTGTGCATGAACCCGTGAGTGGTTCTTTTAGTCATTTTGCTTATAAATACTGGGGCAAATTTGCGGGCTTTATGTCTGGCTGGAATTATTGGGTACTGAATATTTTAGTGTGTATGGCTGAACTCAGTGCTGTCGGCCTCTATATCCATTACTGGTGGCCTGATATTCCAACTTGGGTTTCTGCGTTGGGTTTCTTTATTTTCATTAATGTCATTAATTTACTGCACGTGAAATTATTTGGTGAAATGGAGTTTTGGCTAGCCATCATTAAGGTCGTGGCAATTATTGCCATGATTGCTTTTGGTAGTTACTTGCTGGCTAGCGGTAGTGGTCATAGCCAGTCTAGCTTACAAAATTTATGGCAGCTCGGTGGCTTCTTCCCGAATGGTGTTACAGGCTTAGTGATGGCTATGGCCATGATTATGTTTGCTTTCGGTGGAATTGAGCTAGTAGGTATTGCGGCAGCAGAGACAGATAATCCTCAGAAAACCCTTCCAAAAGCCGTTAATCAAATTGTTTACCGCGTCTTGTTATTTTATATCTTAAGCCTAGTCGTAATTTTGTCACTTTATCCATGGAATATGATGGCTGAAGGCGGTAGTCCTTTTGTATTGATTTTCGACTCTTTAGGCAGCCAGACCGTGGCCGCTGTTTTGAATTTTGTAGTTTTGACTGCGGCTGTTTCTGTCTATAACAGCACCAATTACTGTACCAGCCGAATGCTGCTTGGACTGGCACAACAAGGCAATGCCCCAAAATTTTTAAGCAAAATTAATCCGCGTGGTATTCCTGTAAATGCCATTATGGTTTCAGCTTTCTTTACTTTAATATGTGTTCTGATTAACTATTTATTTCCTGAAAAAGCATTTAACTTACTCATGATGCTGGTCGTAGCGGCTATTGTGATTAACTGGGTCGTGATTTCTTATACACATTTAAAGTTTAAAAAAGCCATGAATCGCATGCAGGTAAAAACTCACTTTCCAAGTGTGGCCTATCCATTTACCAATTATTTATGTATTGCCTTCATGGTGAGTATTCTGCTCATTATGAGTCGTAGCCCAGATATGCAAATCGCAGTTCTCATGATTCCAGTCTGGATTGCGATTTTACTGACAGCTTACCTCTTTAAACGGAAGCAAGAAGATCATGTTGCGTTGCTTGAAAAAAGTAAAATCACTTCCTTACCAGAAGCGTAATATCGTATTTATCATATTAGGATGTATTCATGTTTCAACATATTGATGCCTATGCAGGTGACCCGATTCTTTCTCTGATGGAGGAGTTCAGCAAAGATGCGCGCCAGAATAAGGTCAATCTCAGTATCGGACTTTATTATAATGAAGATAATATCGTGCCGCAGCTACAGTCGGTTCAAAAAGCCTATACTCATTTAATTCCTGACTATGACAAAGTCCGAGTCTATTTGCCGATGGATGGGCTCAAGAGCTTTAATCAGGCTGCACAAGAACTCATTTTCGGTCAGGCTAGCCCTGCCCGTCAGCAAGGCCGTGTCGTCACCATTCAGACTTTGGGTGGTTCTGGTGCACTCAAAGTGGGTGCAGACTTCTTGAACAAATATTTTCCGCAGTCCGAGATCTGGGTCAGTCAGCCGACTTGGGAAAACCATATTGCGATCTTTAATGGCGCGGGTGTTCAAACCCATTTCTACCCTTATTATGATGCGGACACCCATGCCGTGAATCTCACGGCGATGCTAGATACCTTAAAGCAGCTGCCTGCTCAAAGTATCGTACTACTGCATCCTTGCTGTCATAACCCAACAGGTGCAGATTTAGCACCTCACGAATGGGATCAAGTGATTGAGGTTCTAAAAGCAAATGACTTGATTCCTTTCTTGGACATGGCCTATCAAGGCTTTGGTCAAGGCTTGGAGCAAGATGCTTATGCGATACACGCGCTAGATCGGTCTGGTATGAACTTTATTGTCAGCCATTCTTTTTCCAAGATTTTCTCCCTATATGGCGAACGCGTTGGTAGCTTAAGCTTTGTCTGTGATGACGCAAACATTGCCCAAAATGTATTGGGTCAGCTTAAAGCGACAGTCCGCCGCATTTATTCTAGCCCAGCAGCCAACGGTGCGTTATTGGTGAGTCAGGTATTAAATGACACAGCGTTGTCTCAGCTATGGCAGTCTGAATTAGAAGAAATGCGTCAGCGTATTTTACTGATGCGTCGCTTACTTGAAGACAAACTCAGTCAAGCGCTACCAGATATGGACTTTAGCTATCTGACCCAGCAACAAGGTATGTTTAGTTATACGGGCTTAAGTGCAGAACAGGTCGATTTGCTGAAACACGATTATGGTATTTATTTAGTCCGCAGCGGGCGTATGTGTACTGCTGGCTTGAATTTAAACAATATTGATTATGTGGCTGACTCGATGGCAACTGTGCTTAAAGCTGCAAGCTCCGCTGAGTCTGTGCTTGCTTAAAATATATCATGTTCACTTAGGCTTCTCACTCTAGGGTCAGAAGCCTTTTTTATCGTTATTATTCGGAACTTGAATCAAGGCAACCAAAGTCTACGGGTTTCAGCTTAGCTACCTAGTTCGTGCTTCCCCCCTTCGCCTTTAGACAGCGCAGTAAAAAATCAAATATTTCGACTGCCAAGCTCCACAGCCCAATAAAAAAATCCACCAAAGGGTGGATTTAAAACTTAATTCATCTTTTCAATGTCATCGACGCTTTTATATGGCAGCGGCGGGATGAAATAAAGCATCGATCTGACGCTGTACGCCAAGAACATAATCAGTTGCTTGCTGCATTTGTCCTTCGGGTAACTGATCTTCTGTGCCAATACAAGTAATGACATGATCCAGTTGCTGCGTGAAATTAAAGACTGGAATACTAATCGCATTGATCCCAGCCATCATATCTCCTGTGACTGAAGCATAACCTTGACTCAGGATTTTCGCTTTCAGCTCTAAAAAATCCTCCCAATTTGCAGGATACTGCTCTGACTTAACGCTACTTTCCCATTCTTTTTCCAATAATGGCTTGATGATGTGCTCAGACTGATAGCAGGCATGCAAGCGCCCTGTCGCAGATTTCAGCAGCGGCATGCGTGAACCGACTCGGGTAATAATATTAAAGACATGGTTAGATTCTAGAGACTGAACCACGACCGCGCCATCGGCAAACCATTTACTGACATGAATACTGCAATTCAGATGTTGCTGAATGTCCTGAATATAACGCTGGCTTAATTCCAGCATATCTGTTCGTTTGAGTGCATTCACCCCAAAAGCATGTGCACGCTCACCTAAACTATAACGCCCATCCGTTAATTGCTGAGCATAGCCTTTACGAATCAAGCTCACCACATAACGGTGTACTTTGGCCGGATGCATGGATAAAACTTCGGACAGCTCTTTTAACATCATCGGTGCATTATGTGCAGTTAATGCATCTAATACGGTTAATCCAACTTCCAGAGACTGAACCCCTCCCTGTATTTTTTCTTCCTCAACACTCATCGCTTTACCCTGCTAGCTGCATTAGTTGTCATAACTCCATCGCTGAATTGTACTACTTAAATCAAAAATGTGAGCCATCTAAACCTGACTCTCTCATTCAGAGGAGTATAGCTTAATAATTTACATTATTCATAAATAAATTATTTATTGCGTAATTTAAAAATATAAGTATGATTCTATCTAGAACTTAAATTTTCCACGGAAAGGATCAATATCCATGAGCAAACGCTTGAAGTCATTTGTTGAAATTGCTGCACATTCAGATTTCCCGCTAGAAAACCTGCCTTATGGCATTTTTAGTGAAAAACACAATTCACAGGCCCGTGCTGGCGTAGCACTGGGAGAATGGGTGGTTGATCTAGCAGTACTGGAAGCGCATGGTTATTGCAAAGTGGCAGCTGGCAAACTGGTCTTTAATCAGCCGACACTGAACACGTTTATTGAATCAGGTAAAGCCAATTGGTCTCAGGTCCGCGCAGAATTACAAGCTTTGTTGTCCGCAGATAATCCTGAACTTCGTGACAATCAGGCCCTGCGTGATCAGGTTTTCTTCAAACAATCAGACGTCAAAATGCATATGCCGGTACACATTTCAGGCTATACCGATTTCTATTCATCTAAAGAACATGCCACCAATGTCGGTTGCATGTTCCGTGACCCGAAAAATGCGCTGCTGCCCAACTGGTCAGAACTCCCTGTTGGTTATAACGGTCGTGCCAGTTCGGTCATTGTGAGTGGTACAGATATTGTCCGTCCATCAGGACAAATCAAGCTGCCAGATTCAGAACGTCCTGTATTTTCTGCTTGTCGTAAACTCGACTTTGAACTGGAAACTGGTTTTATCGTAGGCAAATCAAGTCAACTGGGTCAACCTGTTTCAATTGAAAACGCTTGGGATCATATTTTCGGTATGGTGCTGTTTAATGACTGGTCTGCACGTGACTTGCAACAATGGGAATACGTGCCACTTGGCCCATTTAATGCCAAAACTTTTGCGTCGTCCATTTCACCTTGGATTGTGACGCTAGAAGCACTTGAGCCATTTAAAACCAGTTCACCTGAACAAGAACCGAAACCTTTGGCTTATCTACGTGAAGACAACAGCAGCAACAGCTATGACATTCATCTTTCGGTAGAAATTCAGCCTGAGAATGACGACAAAAGTGATGTGATCTGCACAACCAACTTTAAATATATGTATTGGTCCATGGCTCAGCAGCTCACACATCATACGATTGCGGGCTGTAACTTGCAGGTCGGTGATTTGATGGGTTCAGGGACCATTTCAGGACCAACTCCAGATTCTTATGGTTCATTGCTCGAAATCACATGGAATGCCACCAAACCTTTAATGCTATCAAATGGCGAACAGCGTAACTTCATTCAAGACGGCGATACCGTCATTATAAAAGGCTATTGCGAAAAAGATGATTTACGGATTGGCTTTGGTGAAGTCAGTGGCAAAATTCTGCCAGCAGTGGATTTTGGTTTTACCCAATAATTGCAGACTAGGATGTTGCTGATGAAACTGTATACCTATTTTCGTAGTTCTGCGGCTTACCGAGTTCGTATTGGCCTGAATTTAAAAGGTCTGACTGCTGAACATGTACCTGTCCACTTAGTCAATAATGGCGGTGAACAGCATAGTGAAAGCTACCGTGAGCTCAATGCAAGTGAGCTGGTGCCCACATGGGCAGAGCAAGATTTTGTCTTGACCCAATCGCTAAGTATTCTTGAATATTTAGAAGAAAAATTCCCAGACACGGCCCTGCTCCCTCAAGACTTGCAGCAGCGTGCTTTGATCCGTGCATTTAGTTTAAGTATCGCCTGCGACACCCATCCGCTCAACAACCTACGGGTACTTCAGTATCTGGTGGGTACATTGGAAGTAAGTGATGCGCAGAAAATAGCTTGGTATAAACACTGGGTTTTAACGGGCTTTAAAGCCCTTGAAGCACAGCTAGAACAGTCAAATGGCAAATTCTGTTTTGGCAATCAGCCTACCCTAGCGGACTGCTGCCTGATTCCACAAGTCTATAACGCTCTACGTTTTAATCTTGATTTATCGTCCTATCCAAAAATTTGTTCGATTTACACCCATTGCAACACTTTAGAAGCCTTTCAACACGCTGCACCTGAAATGCAGCCTGAAGCCGCTTAAGTTTTTTATAAGGATATAAAAATGACCATTCAAATTGAAAAAATCCACCACGTGGCCTACCGTTGTAAAGATGCCAAAGAAACGGTGGAATGGTACAAAAAAAACCTAAATATGGATTTCATTCTCGCCTTTGCTGAAGACCATGTACCTTCAACCAAAGCCTTTGATCCCTATATGCACCTATTCCTAGACGCAGGAAATGGTAATGTTCTGGCTTTCTTTGAACTGCCAACCCAGCCTGAAATGGGCCGCGATGAAAACACCCCAAAATGGGTGCAGCACATTGCACTCAAAGTCAAAGACCGTCAGGCACTGATTGATGCTAAAGAACACCTAGAAGCCAATGGTATAGAGGTCTTGGGCATTACCAATCATGGTATTTTCCACTCAATTTATTTCTTTGATCCAAATGGCCACCGTTTGGAACTGGCCTATGACGATGAAAAAGCGCCACAAAAAATTGCCATGATTACAGAACAAATGAAATATGACATGCTGGAAGAATGGAGCAAAACCAAACGCGCACCGCAGCATACGCACTTCCTACATGCAGATGAATTAAGCCAAAACTCTCGTACCGCCAAAGTAGACGCTTAAGTCTGGCGGAAGTTGTGCTGATGGTGAATGCCTTAGAGGCAACTTCAACGATGATAAAAAACGCAAAGCAGCTTCGGCTGCTTTTATGATTTAAATAGATAGGATTTCTTATTTTAATTAGCTACTTAGAGTACCTTAAATCTCCTATCAATCATCAATAATTGCTTTCCATTTGCTTCACGGCGAATCCTATTTCCGTCCTCATCCGTATCGAATCAAATTGTTCATGCATGAAACCTGTCTATGCATCCCTTTAAACTTATAGGTTTAAGCACCAGTCAAATAGGCAGCAATTTCATCAGCCGCAGCTCTTGCTGTTCTGGACACTCCAATTAAAGTCGCCGATGCCATGCCTGTCCACTCACCATAGCCAACCAACCATAAGTTATTTACTTTCATTGAACGCCCATTATGAACAGCAACCGTTTGATCAGGCTCTACCACACTAAGACCTCTTAAATGATTAAGTGCAGGGTTAAATCCTGTACACCAAATGACAGCATCTACCACTTGTGTTGAACCATCAGCCCAAATAACCGAATGCTCAGCAAATGCTACAAAAGGCTCTCGACTGTGCAAAACTCCTCGTGTTCTTGCCTCTTTGACACTGTCAATCATGACAATATCTCCCAACCCACCTGCGAGCTGTTCCAAACTCCGACCTTCCTGTTGTGCTTTTAAACGCTCCGTTGCACGAAGAAACAAGACCCGCCCATCCACATCATCTGATAAAAATGCTGGTGCTGTCATCGTGACCCAAGTCGTTTCTGCCACTTTTGAAACTTCGGCAAGAATTTGTGCGCCTGAGTTACCACCACCGACAACGATGACTTTCTTATTTTTAAAAGGCGCTGCATTGACATAGTCCGCTGAATGAAGCTGTATTCCTTTAAATTTTTCACGTCCAATATCATTAGGAATATGAGGCTGGCTCCATGTACCTGTTGCACTGACCACAGCCTTTGCCCGCCAATATTGATCTCCAGCATACACATCTAAATAGTCATCTTTTTGTTCAATATGATCGACATGGACTGGCCGAATGGTCGGAAATTGATAGCGTTGCTCGTATGCCGACAAATATTCGATCACTTCATTTCGCGTTGGGTAGGTGTGTTCAGTCGTTGGCATCATCCAACCCGACAACGAACTCCATGTATGCGGTGAAAAAAGACGTAGCGACTGCCATGCATGCAGCCATGCACCGCCAGCTTGCGATTGATCATCTAAAATCACAAATGAAACTTTTTTACGTTTGAGAAAATAAGCTGTAGCAAGTGCCGACTGACCACCACCGATGATAACCACATCGACTTCTGCTTGTAGTTGTGCCAAAGCCACTCTCCCATTTGCTATAGTGAAGCCATATTCATAATTAAAAAATCTCAGTCTATTCAACAAACTAAGCGACTTTTAAAAATTGATCAAATCTGTAATTGGGCTTTTCAATTGCACAAGCTACTTTTCAACATCTTTGATCATCTAGAGTTTATAAACTCCGTTGATTGACACGCTTAGATAATTCTTCTGCCGACTCTTTTCGTTCTGAATAACGATTTGTGAGGTACTGACTTTGTCCGCGGGTGAGCAGGGTGAACTTATACAGCTCCTCCATGACATCGACAATTCGATCATAGAAAGCTGAAGGTTTCATCCTGCCATCTTCTTCAAACTCTAAAAAAGCTTTGGGAATAGACGATTGGTTTGGAATGGTGATCATGCGCATCCAACGGCCTAAAATACGCATCTGGTTTAAGCTGTTAAAGGACTGCGAACCACCACTGACTTGCATCAAAGCCAAAGTCTTTCCTTGTGTTGCACGAATTGCACCACCCGCTAGAGGTATCCAGTCAATTTGCGATTTGAAAATTGAACTCATTGAGCCATGACGTTCCGGCGAACACCACACCATACCTTCTGACCAAGCCAGTAAATCATGCAATTCTTTAACCTTTGGATGTTCTGTGTCTGCATCTTCGGGTAAGGGTAGGCCTTTTGGATGAAAGATTTTTACTTCAGCGCCAAAGTGCTCCAAAATACGTCCTGCTTCCATCACCGCCAATCGGCTGTATGAGCGCTCACGGTTTGAACCATACAGCAGCAAAATACGCGGTGGATGATCCAGCGCTTTAGCTTGTACTTTTTCTAAAGTAGGTTGATCGAGAAGATTCATATCTACATTTGGGAGAGTCATAGAAATTACACCTCTGCTTTAAAAAACTTTTTTCTAAGCCACAAAGACACACTGACTAAAGCAATCAACACGGGTACTTCAACCAGTGGACCAATCACCGTCGTGAATGCGACGGGTGAAGCCAAACCAAAGGTTGCAATCGCGACAGCTAAAGCGAGTTCAAAGTTATTTCCCGCAGCAGTAAATGAAATAGCTGTGGTTTTAGGATAGTCGTTCCCCATCCACTTACTCATAAAGAAACTAATGAAAAACATCACAATAAAGTAAATCGTCAATGGAATCGCAATACGCAAGACATCGAGTGGCAAGCTCACTACATCGTTTCCTTTAAGGCTAAACATCGCCACAATCGTGAACAATAACGCCAGTAAACTCAGCGGACTAATCTTGGGTAAAAAGGTATTTAGATACCAAGCCAAACCTTTCGTACGAACCAAAATAAATCGGGTCATAAAGCCAAGAAAAAATGGAATCCCTAAGTACACCAGTACCGCATGGGTAATGGTCCAGAAATCTACATTGATTACCTGTCCTGCAACACCAAAATAAGGTGGCAAGAAGGTTAAGAATAGCCAAGCATAGGTACTGAAGAATAAGATTTGGAAGATACTGTTAA
The DNA here is from genome assembly GCF_039655985.1 of Acinetobacter sp. BWR-L5. Classification (NCBI taxonomy): domain Bacteria; kingdom Pseudomonadati; phylum Pseudomonadota; class Gammaproteobacteria; order Moraxellales; family Moraxellaceae; genus Acinetobacter; species Acinetobacter sp. BWR-L5. The sequence goes on from NZ_JAGFEV010000001.1 coordinate 616,860, forward strand.
AAGCCACCAATGCAGCAACATATTGGTTATCCCCACAGGCCAAACCGTTCCACACCAAGACCATCGCAATACAACGAGCCAGTCCTATCAAGATTAAGCCTGTCATGTATTCAGGATAGCTGTGTAGAAAAATGATGGCTAATGCAAACATCAGAACAGGTGCGATGAGCCAGTTTTGTACTAAGGATAGCGTCAGCGTTTTCTTATCTTTAAACACCTGTGGCAAAGCTGCATAATCCACTTTGGCTAATGGTGGGTACATCATCAAAATTAAACCAATCGCAATTGGAATATTAACGGAATCCACACTCATTTTATCCAATGCCACTGAGGCTTGTGGAAAGAACACACCTATCGCTATCCCTAAAGCCATGGCAATAAAAATCCATAGCGTGAGGTTACGATCTAAAAAGGATAATCTTTGTTGAGCCATGATGATCTCATTCAATATGCGAAATTTGATTGATCGCTGCAATCAACTCAGGACGAGACATATATGCTGTATCAAGTGCAAGTAAAGCATCTAAACGGCGATTGATATGGTCGACTGTCACTTGGAAAGCTTTGAGCTTTTCTTCTTTCGGTAAATCTAAATGTGATGGATCAGCCAAGCCCCAATGTGCTTTGATCGCACCACCCAAATAAAGTGGACACGCTTCTTGTGCTGCTGAATCACAAACCGTAATCACCACGTCAGGTTGGTATTGTTCGCATTCATCAATGGTTTTACTCCACAAGCCATCTGTTGAAAGAGCAAGATTTTCTAGAGTTTCAATGGTCAACGGATTCACCTGTCCAGATGGCTGGCTGCCTGCACTATAGGCTTTCCAACCCTCTAGGGCACGACTATTAAACAACACTTCGGACAAAATACTGCGACAGCTATTTCCTGTGCATAAAAAAAGAAATTTCATATTGTTCTACTCGCAATAACTCTTTATTTGCGAAAAAGGGCGTTCAATTTGGGGCTGTAAATCAGCATTTTTGAGGGTATTTAAGACGTCTACGCACCAAGTGGGTAAATTAGGATTGAGACTGTAATAGACCCATTGCCCTTGACGTCGATCTTGTAAAAGACCTGAAGAACGCAGTAAGGCTAAATGCCGCGAAATCTTAGGTTGGCTGAGTTGTAGTTTTTCAGTCAAATCACAAACACACTGTTCATTATTTCCAAGAACCAACATGACGATATTGAATCGCGTTTCATCAGCTAAACATTTAAAAAAATTGATTTGATCCATACTTTCACCTACTCAAACCTCTGGATATAGCAATACTTACAGATACCCAGTACATATTTATTTTAATCGCTGTCCATTTGCATCCAACACTTGTTCACCATCTTCTTTAGTGAAAGCACCCTTTTGTGGGAGTGGCAGAATTTCTAAAACCAGTTCTGACGGACGACTTAAACGAGTTCCTAGTTCAGTCACCACGAATGGGCGGTTAATCAAAATTGGATACTGAAGCATAAAGTTAAGCAATTGATCTTCAGTCCAATCCTCTTGATCAATTCCTAATTCTGTATATGGAGCAACATTTTTACGAATCGCTTCTCTCACCGTTAAACCTGCATCCGCGATCATTTGAATCAGTTCATTTTTAGATGGAGGTGTTACAAGGTACTCAATCACTTCAGGTTCAATATTGGCATTACGGATTAACGCCAATGTATTACGTGATGTACCACATTCAGGATTGTGATAGATCTTCACTTTTGGAGTAGCAGTCATTTACTCAAACTCAATGGAATCTTTACATATATTTATATATGTATAATCATATATATGCAACTCCATATTTAAAGAATGAAAAATGATCTATTTTGAATATATAGTGATCGAATGAGCATGTTAAAATTAGATAAAATATAAGATTTAGAGGTCAAACTATGGAAACAGTCATGATTACTTTGATCTTAGTTATTATTTTGATTTTACTAGTCATATTTTATAACAAGAAAAAATAAACTATGGCTTTTGGGTCTATGAATAGACTCAGTAATGCCCCCCAATTAATCGGTAAAAAGGTAAGATAGCTTTTTGCTCTCTTCTTAGCTTAGGAATTTCTGAATTATAGCCCATAAAATCAGCAACGACCTCTAACGCTGTAATACAGCGTTAGAGGGATAATGATCTAAAGATTGTATTGCTTCGGCTGTCTATTTTGCCTTATTAGGCACCATCACCAGCCCAAACCATATTCCCTTTTTTAAGCATTACTTAATGCACTGGCTAAATCACCAGTACCCTTCAAGTCAGACACCTGTCCCTCCAAAGGCCGACTAAATTCGATACGCTGAATCTTTGCTGCCCGCTCTGCGGAGAACACTGGGATTTGACTCATCGCAAATTCGGACAGTGCGGTAATGGTCAGTGAGGGATTCACACCTAAATTTCCAGGTACAATCGAACCATCTAATACGCGTAAATTTTGATAACCAAAGACTTGACCTGTGAAGTCCACAACGCCATTCGACTTATCATTGCCCATCGCGACACCACTCATAATATGTGCTGTTGTTGGCGTTCCCAGTAAAATTTCGGTAAGTGCAGAACCCGGTTCTCCACCTAACTTTTGTGCAATCATTTTAGTGGCTTCTTCGGCCGCAGGGAATGAAACGGTGAGTGGCGTGTCCCCTTCTTTTTGCACGGCAGTGATACTATTCTGGAATAATCGATACCACTTTCTACGCCATTCAAAATGAATGAATGCTTCAGACTTCTGCATTACCAATAAAATGATCGAATCTTTGGCTTTACCCTTATAACGCAGTACTTTAAAGGTTTTTAAGGGATGTAACAGTGTATTGAACACAAACTTCATAAAGCGCATAAAGCCCTGACCGGTCACCATCGGCACGTATGGAATATAAATCCATGAAGCATCCGCACCTTCAGGGAAACGTGTGACCTCGATATTGGTATCTGCATCGACCGAAATAAAAGAGCTGATTGCTACCCCATCATCCAGTTTTTTTCCTGTGTTGTTTACTGTGGTTAGGGTTTCCGAATTCGTCCGAACTTCCTGTCCCAGCAATGAAGAAATATTGGGTAAAGTTTTATGCTGATCACGCATTTTTAACAACATCGGTACAGTGCCCATTACACCCGCAGATAACACCACCCCACGACTGCGCAAACTATACTGACGAACATTCTTTCCTAAAGTTTCTTTGACTATTACTTCGTAACCTGCGCTACCATCCTCATTCAGTGGTGTAATTTTCACCACTTCAGAACTTGGACGAATTTCAACGCCATTACGTTCAGCAAAATACAAGTAATTTTTCATGAGGGTATTTTTGGCATTACTGCGACACCCCAACATACAAGCGCCACAATAAATACAGGAGTTACGATCTGGCCCCTCTCCATTAAAATACGGGTCTTTCGCTAATTGACCTTCCTGACCAGCTGCTTGCGAAAAGAATACCCCTGTGTTGACCGTTTTAAAAGAGTCTGCATATCCAATTTCACTCGCAACTTCTTTTAAAGTGTCGTCTGCAATATTGGTATAAGTATTATTCGCTGTACCCAACATACGTTGAGCGAGACCATAAAACGGCTTTAAGGTTTCTTTCCAGTCTTTACGAATCTTGGTCCATGCCTCTGACTCAAAAACTGCATCAGGTGGAATTAAATGTACATTGGCATAAATTTGTGAGCCCCCACCGACGCCCACCCCATGCAAAATGGTGGTTTTACTGGTGAAAGTAAATTGCATCGTACCTCTGAATCCCAGTTCAGGCCGCCACAAATAGTTTTTGGTGTCTAAATTGGTGGTTGGAAAATCCTTGTCTTCACGGCGTAAGCCTTTCTCCAAAATCAGGACTTTATAGCCTTTTTCACTGAGGCGTAAAGCACTGACCGATCCACCAAAGCCTGAGCCAATCACGATTTGATCAAAATCAAAATCAAAATCAAAATCAAAATCTTTATTATTCATCCTATTAACTCCTTTAATAGTTTTATTTTTCTGTTTTTAAATACACTAATTCCTTCACTTCAAAATATCCATCTTGAAGTGAAAAGTGATGTTGAGGTTTTAAAATTTAAGCGCTTATGACTTCATCCGAATCAATAAATTCAACAGCCAATTGGCAAATTTCCCATACGGTGGCGCGAGAAACTTCAAACTTGAAAAACCTGCCTGATAAAACACAGGGCGCATTTTAGAAAAAGTCAAAAAGCCTTCATAACCATGATAGTGCCCCATGCCACTGGGGCCGACCCCACCAAAGGGTAAGTCATGCTGCCCAACATGAAATAAGGCATCATTGACCGAAACCCCGCCCGACATAACTCGGCTGATATAAAATTCGACTAAGCTTTTATTATTGCTAAATGGATAAAAGGCCAATGGACGATCACGCTGAACAATATAGTCAACCACATCTTCAGGCTTTTGGTAGGTTTTGACCATCAAGATCGGGCCAAAGGTTTCACGCGTATCAATTTCCATCTCATCATTACTGTTCAACACCAAAGTCAGTGGAAATTTTCGTGTCGCAGCATCAGGCTCTTGCCGATTTAAATTAATCAAACTGGCCCCTTTGGCTTCAGCATCTGCCAAGCTATGTACTAAGCGCTGAAATGCGCGCTCATCAATCACAGAAGTATAATCTTTGCTATGAATATCAGGCACATGTTCCTGCACCCAAACTGATGTCGCTTGAATAAACGCTTGTAACTTCGACTCATGTACAAATAAATAATCGACATTGGTACAAATTTGTCCCGCATTAAACTGTTTCACAAACATAATGCGTTCTACAGCTTTATCGATGGGATACTCAGGGTCTATCACCGCAGGAGATTTTCCGCCTAGCTCCAGAGTCACAGGGGTTAAGTTTTGCGCTGCAGCAGCCATGACTTTACGCCCTGTCGCACCAGAGCCAGTAAACATCAGGTGGTCAAACGGCAGTTTTGAAAAAGTGATGCCCACTTCACCAGTCTCATCGAAAATCTGTAATTTTTCCGCTTTAAAATATTTGGGGCTTAATTCAATCAGCAATTCAGCCAAATGTCTTGAATTTTCAGACATTTTAACCATAGCCGTATTTCCCGCAGCAAACACGGCCGACAACTGTGAAAACATCAAATTGATGGGGAAATTCCACGGCACAATAATTCCAATCACCCCCAGTGGCTGAGGAATTACGCGGTTCTTCGCACCAAAATACAAGCTATGATCGACATGTCTTTTTTGTACTTTAGTCCACTGTTTCAAGTGTTTGATGCTGCCGTTAATATCATCTGTGACCGTAATAATTTCTGCCAGTAAGGTTTCATGGCGTGAACGATTGCCATAATCGCGATTCAGGGCTTCAATAATTGCTTCACGGTGATCATTAATCAGCGCTTTTAAATTCAGTAAATGTTGCTTGCGTTGCGCAATTGTTTCAATGCCTTGTTGATGAAAGCTTTTGCGCTGCAATTGAAAACAATCGTGTAATGTCTGTTCTATCACTGTTTGCTCGATATGAGGCTGAACCGTAAGTTGCATATGCTTTTCCTTTCACGGCTAAAAATGGTGATTTAATACTTCTTTTCTATGTTGGTTGAGATAATCTCTTATCCTACTTTAACAAATGGCTTGAATTATGCTTGACTTTTTAGGACACTAAATTGATCTTTTAGGACAACACGGAATGTTGTGATGGGAAGTTATATTCGTGCAGCCAGCCTCGGCGGTTTTGAAGACTTAGTCCGTAGTTATGGCATCAACCCTATAGAAATCTTGAAAGAGATCGGGATTTTACCTGCTTTACTCCGCGATCCAGATTCATTTATTCATTATGATCATTATTTAAATTTATTGGAAAAAGCGGCCTTAGCCTGTCAGGATGACTGCTTCGGTTTAAAACTCGGCGCACTCCAAAATATTAGCACAATCGGTTTGATTGGCGTCTACATGTCCCGACAAACGAGCATACTTGAAGCCTTAAGCGTGGCGCAAAAATATGTCTATTTACATGCTGAAGGCATTGTCTTCCACGTTTCGCAGCATAATGCTCTACTCTGTAAGTTGAACTTTGTTCGATTAAGTGAATACAACACCGATGTACCACAAAAATCACAACTGGCCATTTGCCTTGTCGCGAATATTCTCAAAGATTTGATTGGCCCACAGTGGCATGCAGAAAAAATTTGCTTCAAGCAAAAAGCACCACAAAAAAGTGCTCAAACTTTCCAAGCACATTTTTCATGTCAGGTAGAGTTTGAAACCGATGAGGATGCGCTTTATTTTCCCGCAAGCTTTTTAAGTTATAAACCCTATAATTTTAATGAAGATGCCATCAATCAGCTGATCGTACAACAGCTTGAAACACAAAGCAGTACCAAAACTGAAGATAATACGGCACTGATAGAGAGTTCAGTCCGCATGCTGATGGCGACAGGAGACTGCAGCATTGAAAATATCGCACTATGTATGGGCATGCATCCGAAAAAGCTTCAACGCACTTTAAAAATGCAAGGAACAAACTATCGAGATATACTCGAAAATGTCCGAAAAAAAGAAGCACTTCGTATGCTTGATGCAGGCAATGTGAATTTGACGGATATTGCTCTACAGTTGGGCTATGCAGAGTTATCTATTTTTAGTCGCAACTTTAAAAGTTGGTTTGGCGTTCCTCCAACCGAGTTAAGAGACAAAAGTCGAAGCCATATTGTATGACTTCTGGTTTTGCTACTTTGTTCAATAATGAGCATACCTCTGAGTTTCAAGATCAAACCAAATGGCAATATTTCCACGATTAATGAGAACTCGGTTATATGTGGAGCAATTGCTTGTACGGTAAATTTTAGGTGCTGGCTTCTTCATTCGGAAATTATATTGCTAAAGATGGCTTTAAGAATAGGTTTGTACAACAAAGCCCATCCTTCTAATCATTTATGGTTCACAGTAGAGCGATAGCGAACTAAAACTCTAAATTTTTTAATAAATTATGCTTTTAACAGTATAACAAAACGATAACTTATTTAAGCCAAGATAGAGTGCTGATTACACCGCTTAATGACCATCTGTCTTCATTCATCTATATTTAAAACTAAGGATTTTTGCTCTTAATATTTGATTCAACTTTTATATATTTTTTATAACACAGCACAATATTCCGCAACAATTATCATTGCTGCTGTAGACAATATTAATCATGTAAAGAACAATAACTTGATCTTATATAAAAATAATCGATAAATGATTTAAAAAATATAATTTTGTATTATAAAACAGTAAAGAAAAACAGTGATACGCATCGCAAAAAGGATTTATGTTCACGCTTAATTGAGTAATTTTTAACCAAAAAATAAATTTTATATTTCAAATTATATATTTATATTTTTCATTAACTTAAGTTTAAAAAATATGTTTTTTTAGTATAAAAACTCTATTGTGATCACTTTTTGAACTGATTAGTTATGTCTAGAGCATTTACTCTTATTTTAATTGTGCTATTTTTGTGACACGGAGTAACAAATGATTTCGGTTAACCGACTTCTCCAAAAGCCAAAAAACATAAACACAAAATGAGCAACAAACATTTGCATTTGCACCTCAAGGAAAGACGTAGAATGAAATTAAAGACTTTAACTACAGCAATGATTCTAGCAACTGTACCAATGACAGGAGCATTTGCCGCTGCTCTAGATCGTTCAGGTCAGTCTATCTCTGCATTCTTACAACCGGGTAACTACTTTGAAGCGGGTATTTCTGTATTAGATCCAGATGTATCTGGTAAAGATAATTCTGGCAATAATACAGGTGATATGGCGGGTGACTATTATTTCCCTAGCGCTGCGCTTAAACTACAACTGACCGATCATATCTCTTTTGGTTTATTATACGACCAACCATTTGGTGCAGATGCAGAATATACTGGTAAAAATAACTTTGTTGCCAGCGCATCAGACGGTGTAATGCCTGGAACAGCATTAACAGGTGGCTTACCAGTAGTGACTGGTGGGTCAGCGTTGGGGCCTATAGTCGTGAATGGTGTACCTGTTGCAATAGGTTTAGCTACACCAATCGAAGGCAATACTTCTGTTGAAGTGGATACTCAAAGCCTGAACTTTATTTTTGGTTATCAGCCGACTGAAAACTGGAACCTTTATGGTGGCGCAGTCTATCAGACGATTAAAGGAAGTGTTTCACTCCGAGGCCAAGCATATAGCTTATATAATGGCTACGATGCAGGTATCAAAGAAACAGGTGATGTGGGCTGGCTAGCAGGTATTGCTTATCAAATTCCTGAAATTGCATTAAAGGCTTCTATTACTTATCGCTCTGAAATTGATCATGATGTCGATGCTAAAGAAAATATTCCTTTAATTGACCCACTTGGTACATTATTGGTTTCTGGCGGTGCTGTTACTCAAAGCCAAGTTGATGCTATTAAAAATGCAGATGGCAAAACGCGCATTACGACACCACAATCTGTCAATTTAGACTTGCAATCTGGCATTATGGAAAATACTGTTGCCTTTGCCAATATCCGCTGGGTCAATTGGAAAGACTTTAAAATCCAACCAACTCAATTCGGCGCACTATCACAGTTGGCTGGCGGATTACTTCCTGCATTAGGGAAACCAAATGGCTTTAATTTAGTTGATTACTCTGATGATCAATGGTCAGTAACTACTGGTGTAGGACGTAAACTAAATGATCAATGGGCGGGTAACGTTTCTGTAGGTTGGGACTCTGGTGCAGGCAACCCTGTAACCACTCTTGGTCCAACTGAAGGCTACTGGAATGTAGGTTTAGGTGTTCAATATAGCCCAACCCCAGCAACCTTTATTGCTGGTGGTGTAAAGTACTTCTGGTTAGGCGATGCTGATGCTCAAACAGGAGCACATTCAGCAGCGGGCACTTTTGAAGACAACGATGCTTTAGCATACGGCTTAAAGATCGGTTACCGCTTCTAATTTCTAAAAAGGAAAAAACCATCTGTAAAGATGGTTTTTTCCTTTTCAACAATGACATCCACGCTCTTTTTTATACACTTGTGATTCATTTGAGCAACAAATAAACACTTAAACATTTTGCATAATATTCAATCAGCCACTCAGCATCTAAAAATAAATCCATATAAATCATAAAATTAATATTTTTTTTTAGTGTTTTTACTCTACACAAGTACAATTTTTAACTTTTCAGTTCATTTTACAACCGTAGTTGAGCATTTACTCTTTTTGTATTTATGTTACTTTTCGTGCCAATCACTTACATAAAGCTACAACAAGGAATGTTCCCTATGAAGCTTACAGCTCTTCGCTCTGCTATTTTGCTCAGCTTAATCCCAACAACTTCAGTATTTGCTGCAGGTCTTGATCGTTCAGGTCAATCTATTCTGCCATTTCTACAATCTGGAAATTATGCAGAAGCATCGATTAGTGTGCTCGACCCAAGTGTAAGTGGCAAAAGCAACAACGGCGCAACTGTTACTGACATGGCGGATGACTATTATTTCCCATCTGCTGCACTTAAAGTTCAAGCAACCGACCATTTTTCTTTCGGTTTACTTTATGACCAACCTTATGGTGCTGACTCACAATATTCATCAGATCTAGGCGCTTTTGGTGATGGTACTGAAGGAACAAGTGTAAAAGTACGCACCAATAATCTTTCATTAATTGTAGGTTACCAGCCAACCGAAAACTGGAACATCTACGCAGGTCCTGTTTACCAAACAGTTAAAGGTAATGTATCTTTACGCGGTACAGCCTACTCATTACTTTCTGGCTACAACATTGACCTAAAAGAAGATGATGCAGTTGGTTGGTTAGCTGGTGCAGCTTACCAAATCCCTGAAATTGCACTAAAAGCTGCTGTTACTTACCGTTCTGAAATTAAACATGAATTAGATACAACTGAAACATCAAATATCTATATTCCATCATACGGTATTGATCTACGTTCTGTGACAAGCCAAACAGAAGTGGTTACACCACAATCTGTGAACCTTGATTTCCAAACAGGTATTGCAAAAGATACTTTAGCTTTTGCTAATGTACGTTGGGTACATTGGGATCAGTTTGCAGTAAGCCCAGCAGCTTTAGCAAGTGCCAGTAAACTCGCTAAAGGTAAGGCTCAGAATTTAATTGACTACTCAGATGATCAAATTTCTGCAACCGTTGGTGTAGGTCATAAATTTACTAGCAAATGGTCTGGTTCTGCATCTGTAGGTTGGGATTCTGGTGCCGGTAACCCTGTAACCACTTTAGGTCCTGTTGAAGGCTTCTGGAGCGTAGGTTTAGGTGGTCAATACAGCCCAGCTGAAAACTATTTCGTACAAGCAGGTGTAAAATACTTCTGGTTGGGTGATGCAAAAGCTCAAACTGGCGGTACAGTTGTTGGCGACTTCAGCGATAATGATGCTATCGCTTATGGTTTAAAATTTGGTTATAAATTCTAAACCGTAGCATCAGATCCAATAAAAAGGCGCATCTATTGAGATGCGCCTTTTTATTTTCGTGGATATGGCTTGTTTGTTTTAAGCCGGGATATCACGAACTGAAGCATTACGAATTGCCTCTTTTAAAGCTTCATAACCATGAATTGCAGGGAATTGCGGGAACTCTTTAATCACATTTTCTGGTGCATCAAACAAAAAACCTTTATCCGCTTCACCTAACATAGTCGTGTCATTATAAGAATCACCTGCGGCAATCACACGGTAATTTAGTCCATGCAATCCTTTAACTGCTTCACGTTTTTGGTCAGGTTGGCGGAGCTTATAGGCTGTAATCATACCCTTTTCATCAGTTTCTAACTTATGGCAAAAAATCGTTGGCCAGCCCAGTTGTTTCATTAATGGGTGTGCAAACTCATAGAAAGTGTCTGACAAAATAATCAGCTGAAAATGTGTACGTAACCATTCAACAAATTCTTTTGCGCCTGGAAATGGGCCCATCTCAGCAATGACTTCTTGAATATCATTTAAGCCTAAACCATGTTCTTTTAATATATTCAAACGCTGTGTCATGAGCACATCATAATCAGGAATATCACGTGTGGTTGCTTCAAGCGCTTTAATGCCTGTTTTTTTAGCAAAGTTAATCCAAATCTCTGGAACTAACACCCCTTCTAGATCAAGGCAAACAACTTCCATGAATACTCCCTTTTATTTACGTGGAAAAATTTTGAACTATCATAGCTTAATATTTGTCTAATGCATTGATGTTTTTTAAATCTATTTTTTTCATAAGCATTTATTTTTTAGTGATAAGTGGCTTATTTCAACTCTATTAAAATACGCAGCAAATAACGTAATATAGGTCTTGTTAGATTCCAAGCCTATTGCCAGGATACTCATGACAACCATTCCAACTATTGATCTTGTTGATGCTCTCGCAGCTGAATATGCTGATAAATCGCCAAGTGAAATTTTAGCACTCGCACTAAATCAAACGGGTGAAATTGCCATCTCGTTTTCAGGTGCAGAAGATGTCGTACTTATTGATATGGCTGCTAACTTAGGTAAACCCTTTCGTGTCTTTAGCTTAGACACTGGACGTTTACATGCAGAAACCTATCAATTTATCGAGACTGTACGTAAACACTACAACATTAATATCGAAATTTGTTTCCCAGAAGCAGATGCCGTTCAACAACTGGTCAATGAAAAAGGTTTATTCAGCTTTTATCAAGATGATCATAAAGAGTGTTGTGGTATCCGTAAAGTTCAGCCTTTACGTAAAAAATTGGCGACTTTAGATGGTTGGATTACGGGTCAACGTAAAGACCAAAGTCCCGGCACACGAACTGAGATTCCAGTTGTTCAAGCAGATGTAGGATTTTCAGGTGAAGGCAAACAGTTGATTAAATACAATCCTCTTGCCAACTGGTCCAGTGCCGATGTGTGGAGCTACATCCGCATGATGGAAGTGCCTTATAACCCATTACATGAACGCGGTTTTATTTCTATCGGCTGTGAACCATGTACACGTCCAGTGCTACCAAACCAACATGAACGTGAAGGACGTTGGTGGTGGGAGGAAGCGACACACAAAGAATGTGGCCTGCATGCAGGTAATTTGAAAAAGTAAAGACCAAAACCACTGCTTCGCAGTGGTTTTTCGCAACCAATGGATACACACAAAGCGCTCCCATTGTTAAAAAAAATCGATATACTAGCTTTAAGTTCTATAATTCTAACAAGATTGCTCACATAGGAGCGGTCAGATATTGCAGTGAGGCAATCCAGACTATGCGTCCATTACATCCGATTGACTTTATTTTTTTATCGCTTGAAAAACGCCAGCAACCCATGCATGTCGGTGGATTATTCTTATTCCAAATCCCTGAAAATGCACCTGCCAGCTTCATTCAAAATTTAGTTGCAGATATTCGTAACTCCAAATCTATTCCTATTCCTCCATTTAACAACAAACTCAACGGTTTATTTTGGGATGAAGATGAAGAGTTTGATCTTGATCACCATTTTCGTCATATCGCACTCCCACAACCGGGGCGTATTCTTGAACTGCTCACTTACATTTCACAGGAACACAGTAGTTTAATTGACCGCGCTAAACCGTTATGGACCTGTCATATTATTGAAGGCATTGAAGGGAATCGTTTTGCCATGTACTTCAAAATTCACCATGCGATGGTGGATGGTATTGCGGGTATGCGTTTGGTGGAAAAATCATTATCACAAGATCCAAACGCAAAGAGTATTGTGCCACCATGGTGTGTTGAAGGCCCTCGTGCGAAGCGTTTAAAAGAACCGAATGTTAGTCGCTTTAAGAAAATAATGAATGGCGTAATGGGCCAGCTTGAGTCCACACCGCGTGTCATGTATGAATTGTCACAAACCGTCATGAAAGACATGGGACGTAATCCTGATTATGTTTCAAGCTTCCAAGCACCCAGCTCTATTCTTAACCAGCGGGTTAGCTCCTCCCGCCGTTTTGCAGCACAGTCTTTTGAGTTTGACCGTTTACGTCATATTTCTAAAAGTTTGGGTGTCACGATTAATGACATCGTACTGGCTATTTGTTCAGGTGCCTTACGTGAATATTTATTGTCCCAAGACGCACTTCCTAAAAAGCCTTTAATAGCCATGGTGCCTGCCTCGGTTCGCGATGATGATTCGTCTATGTCGAATCGTATCACCATGATTTTGGCAAATTTAGGCACGCATAAAGAGGATCCTTTAGAGCGCCTTGCAATTGTTCGTCGCAGTGTGCAAAATGCCAAAGAAAAGTTCAAACGCATGAACTCAAACCAAATTTTGAACTATAGTGCGTTTGTTTATAGTGCGGCTGGACTCAACATTGCCTCAGGCTTACTGCCTAAGCGCCAAGCGTTTAATCTAGTGATTTCAAATGTTCCTGGCCCACGTGAACCATTGTATTGGAACGGGGCACGACTCGATGCGCTATACCCTGCCTCAATCATTTTGGATGGTCAGGCACTCAACATCACTATGACCAGTTATTTAGATAAACTTGAAGTTGGTTTGACTGCTTGCCGAAATGCACTGCCGAAGATGCAGAATCTACTCACGCACTTAGAAGAAGAGATTCAACGCTTTGAAGCGATTGTGGGGGTCGAAGGCCCAAAGTTGCAAGCGGTCAGTTGATGCCGCAAAACGAATCAGAAATACAAGAATAATCAATAAAACTAAGGGGCTTCGATAAGCCCCTTAGTTTTTAATGCTACGACATTGTTTTAATAATTGATGACACGCAGTACGAATCATGGCAGTTGTAATTTGTACTTCTTTACCCTGATCATCCACAATATACGCATTATGCGTTACTTTCGCATCTAATAAATGTTTCAAACTAGGTTGAATAATTGCTTCTCTAACACCCATATCACACCTCATTTGCTAAACCTATTTGGGAGAATAAGCTTTGGCTATTTCCGTGTTTCTAGTATTAAAAATCTAAGATCGAAAGTAAAATTTCAGTTGTAACAACTATTTAACCATATATTGTTACAATTTCAGCTCAGAATGATATCGTATTGCTCTTGCGTATATAAATTTTCCACCTGAAATTTAATCACACGACCAATGAAATGCTCTAAATCCGCGACTGCTGGCGCTTCTGCGGTTAATAAGCGGTCAATCACCGATGGATGCGCAACGACAGTAAAGCCAGTCTGAGATTGATACGCACGTGTATATCTCATGATTTCTCGAAAGATTTCGTAACATACAGACTCAGCTGTTTTCACATAACCTCGTCCCTGACAGGTCGGGCAAGATTCACATAATAAGTGCTCTAATGATTCACGCGTACGTTTACGTGTCATTTCGACCAAACCAAGCTCAGAAACCTGTGTAATTTTGGTTTTTGCATGGTCTTGCTCAAGCATCCGCTCAAACTGAGTCATGACCTCAGTTCGATGTTCCTGCTCTTGCATGTCAATAAAGTCGATAATAATAATACCGCCTAAATTGCGTAGTCTCAGCTGGCGCGCAATGACCTGTGTCGCTTCCATATTGGTTTTAAACACAGTATCTTCTAAAGAGCGGCCACCCACATATGACCCTGTATTGACATCAATAGTCGTCATAGCTTCAGTCTGGTCTATCATCAAATAACCGCCAGACTTCAACGCAACACGCGTCTGTAGTGCTCTTTGAATGTCTTCTTCGACATTATACAAGTCAAAAATTGGGCGCTCACCCGGATAGTGAATGAGACGTTCTTTGATATTCGGGACAAATTCTTCTACGAACTCTTGGAGCTTGCCATGTATTTCACGCGAGTCGACTGAAATTTTAGCGGTCTTTTCACTCGCAAGATCGCGAATAATGCGTTGGGGTAAAGGCAGTTCTTCAAAAATTAACGATGGCACCGCAATACTGATTTGCTTGCGCTGAATAAATTCCCAAAGTTTTGCCAAATAAGCCATATCTTGTGCAATAGCAGCTTCCGCAATTCCATCAGCGGCGGTACGAACAATCACTGAACCTGGGAGCTTATGTTCCGCTTGAATACGCTCAATCATCGAACGTAAACGATCACGTTCAGCTTCAGACTCAATGCGTTGAGACACACCCGTATGATTGCCATAAGGCATCATCACTAAATAGCGCGAAGGAATAGAAAGGTCGGTTGAAAGCCGAGCCCCTTTGGTTCCCAGCATATCTTTCATGACTTGAACAGTAAGAATTTGTCCCGGCTGTAAGAGCTCAAAAACATTCGGGGTGGGTTGATTACGTGACCAAACCATATCATTAATATGTAAAAAAGCAGTTCGTGACAGCCCGATATCGACAAAAGCAGCCTGCATTCCCGGAAGAACACGAACCACTTTACCTTTATAAATATTGCCCACTAAACCACGTTTCACCGTACGCTCAATAAATAATTCATTGACCGTGCCGTTTTCAATTAACGCGACGCGACATTCCATAGGCGTGACGTTAATTAATAACTCGTCAGACATAACAAACTCAAAACATTATAAAAAATCTTTTGAGACAGTTAATTTAGTGCCTTAACTGCCTGTAATAATTGTACCGTTTCATGCAACGGAAGTCCCACGACATTGCTATAGCTTCCCTCTATACGTGGAATATAACGTGCTGCAATGCCTTGTATAGCATAGGCTCCCGTCTTGCCAATGGGTTCAGATGTAGCCCAATATGCTTCCATATCATTCAGGCTTAAATGCTGAAATTCGACTTCAGTACGAACTACTATACTTGAAATTTGCGTATTTGTACGGACACAAACCGCAGTATATACATCATGCTTACGCCCGGAAATTTTTTCCCACATTTCAAATGCATGCTGCTTAGATTCTGGTTTGCCTAAAATCTCTTGATCGACCCCTAAACTGGTATCGGCAGCAATCACAATTGCATCAGGATATTGAAGCTGCACTGCCTCAGCTTTGGCACATGCCAGTCGCTCCACATAATGAGCTACCGACTCGCCTGCTTGTACAGACTCATCAATATCTGGACTATAGATATCAAATACTAGACCGAGCTGCTCAAGCAGCTCACGGCGACGGGGCGAACTGGATGCTAAAATTAAACGCGCCATTTCTTCAAGATGAAATAGACCATAGGGAAAGTCAGCACACTACTCAACAACGGTTGCCAATGACGTGCAAGGGAAAACTGTGCCCCAATCATAATTTGTGCGATCCAGGTAATAAACAAATGCGCGATCACAGCCAAGGTAGCGATGACCCAAATATTGGCAAAGGTCATAATTCGACGTTCCCGCGTTAAAAAACGGGACACAAATGTAATCAGGACAAAGCTGAGCGCGTTTAAGCCCAAAGGTGCATCAAGTAGTAAATCGGTGAAAATCCCGACTGCAAAGGCAAACCAAATCCCGCTCCATGTCGGCTGGCATAGCACCCAAAACAGCATCACCATCATCATAAACAGTGGACGCCAACCAGAGAGCGCATAAGACAAGGGATAAACCATCAACACTGAAGCAATGATCACCGAAAAAATGATCGGAAATAAGGGGTCACGCTGTTTGGCAGCACGAAGTTTAGCGATCGGCATGTGGTTGCTCCATCGCTAAAGAATCGGAAAATAACACAACGACATGATGCCCACCCGCTAACTGTGCAGCAGGAACAACATCAATTTGAGCAAACTCGCCTGAATTATGACGACTGATTTTTGAAATGGTGCCCACCAGATAACCTGCTGGAAAATGCTCACCTAAACCAGAGCTATACACTTTTTCACCCACTTTGATTTCGGCACTGGTCGGCACGTATTCCATTTTCAAATGACCCAAATCTCCAGTCCCTGAAACAATGGCACGCATTCCAGATCGCTCTAAGCGAACCGAAAGAGAATGTTCTTTATCTGAAAGCAACATGACACGACTACTATGCGGATAGACATTAATAATCTGTCCCATAATACCTTTGTCATCGAGCACGGTTTGCCCGACCTTCAACTGACTGTTGGCACCACGGTTTACCACAATAATATGACGCAATGGATCGGCATCTGTCCCAATGACTTCTGCAATTTCCATACGACCATCAATGATCAAAGGTGTATCTAACAGACCGCGTAAACGCGTATTTTCCGCAGATAATTCAGATAATTTTTGTAAACGCACCTGCGCCTGCAATAACTCGGCTTGCATCGCGGTATTTTCACGGCGCAATTGAGCTTCAGACTTGGTTTGTTGATTCAGCCACTCTCGCGATAACACGGGATAACTTGCTACGGCATAAATTGGATTATAAGCGGCGTACAAGACATCTCTTGCAGGTTGAATCACATGCGGCATGCGCCAGTTAAAAAACAGCACGACCAAGCATGTGATCACTGCAATGATAAATGAGCGAAAAGATGGCGGTTGTCTGGAAAACAGATTTGTTTGCACCCGCCGATTCCTTTATTAGCCTACAAATAACATGTCGTGATTTGGATTATCGAAGAATTCTAAAACTTTACCACCACCACGAGTGACGCACGTTAGAGGATCTTCTGCAACCACAACAGGTAAGCCTGTTTCTTGCGCAAGAAGTTTATCGAGGTTACGCAGTAATGCACCACCACCTGTCAATACTATACCGCGCTCAGCGATGTCTGAAGACAGCTCAGGAGGCGTTTGCTCAAGTGCAGATTTCACAGCTGAAACAATACTTTGTAATGGATCAGAAATCGCTTGCGTGATTTCGTCCGAAGTCACAGTGATCGCACGTGGCACACCTTCAGCAAGGTTACGGCCGCGAACTTCAATTTCAAGTGTTTTAGAATCAGGTTCTGGTAAAGCCATACCCACTTCTTTCTTGATAATTTCAGCGGTGGTTTCACCAATCACGCAACCATGTGCTTTACGTACGTAGTTAATGATTTGTTCATCAAATACATCACCACCAATACGTAGTGAGTCAGCATAGACACAACCTTGAAGCGAAATGATCGCAATTTCAGTTGTACCACCACCAACATCTACCACCATAGAGCCGCATGCTTGTTCAACTGGCATACCGGCACCAATTGCAGCAGCCATTGGCTCTTCAATCAAACGAACATCACGCGCGCCTGCATTAAATACAGCTTCACGAATAGCACGACGTTCAACCAAAGTTGATTTACAAGGCACACACACCACAACACGAGGTGCAGGTGGGAACAGACGTTTTTCATGTACTTTACCAATAAATTGGTTCAGCATAGTTTCGGTCACTTCAAAATCGGCAATCACACCATCCTTCATTGGACGAATGGCAGAGATATTTGCAGGTGTACGGCCCAGCATTTGCTTTGCATCAAGACCTACCGCGGCAACGATTTTTTGTGAACCACTGTGACGAATCGCCACAACTGTCGGTTCATTTAATATAATGCCTCGTCCTGGTGCATAAATAAGTGTATTTGCTGTACCTAAATCAATGGCTAGATCGGGCGAAAACAAGCCAATTAGTCTTTTTAGAATCACGGAGACGTTCTCGATTAAACTTTATGTGGACGCAAGGTGGCAACTTTAACTAAATGTGATGATTTGAACAAGTCAATCGCTTATTATAACGCACGATATTTTGAAATTTTTTAATACTGACTCAGGTGATGTTATGTCTACATCGGATGCACAGCATTCTGCAGATTTAAATGCACAAACAGTTTCAGCAATCGCCAATCTTGCTCGATTGTCGCTAGATGATACGCAATCTGCTGAATATGCTCAAAGTCTAAATAAAATTTTAGGCATGATGGAAACCTTAAAAGGCATCGACACCAATGGTGTTGAGCCGCTTAAAAGCCCATTTGATCACCCACAACCCTTACGTGAAGATGTGGTTTCAGAAACCAATCATCGTGATGAATATCAAGCCATTGCACCGCAAGTGCAAGACGGTTTGTACCTAGTTCCTCGCGTGATTGAATAATTTCTATTCAGTTAAACCATTATTTTGTAAAAATTAACGTAAAGACATTTCTCATGACAGATTTACATCGCTTATCGATTCGTGAACTCTCTGAGGGTTTAGCTGGGGCTAAATTTTCATCTCGCGAACTGACTGAACATTATTTAAAGCGCATTGCAAAACTGGATACACAAGTTAAATCTTATGTAACCGTGACTGCAGAACAAGCGCTTGCACAAGCCGATGCTGCCGATGCTGCAATTAAAGCAGGTACAGCAACCGCATTGACAGGTGTGCCGATTGCACATAAAGACATTTTTTGTACCCAAGGCATTAAAACCACTGCGGGCTCAAAAATGTTGGATAACTTTATCTCTCCTTACGACGCCACCGTCGTAGCGAAAGGCAAAGCCGCTGGTCTAGTCACTTTAGGTAAAGTGAACATGGACGAGTTCGCAATGGGTTCAACCTCTGAGAATTCATTCTACGGCGCTACAGCAAACCCTTGGAACTTAGGTCATGTACCAGGTGGTTCTTCAGGTGGTTCTGCGGCAGCGGTTGCAGCAGACCTTGCTCCATTTGCAACAGGTACAGACACGGGTGGTTCAATTCGCCAACCTGCATCGTTCTGTGGCTTAACGGGTCTTAAACCAAGTTATGGCCGTGTCTCTCGTTTCGGTATGATTGCGTATGCATCATCACTGGATCAGGGCGGGCCAATGGCGCGTTCAGCAGAAGACTGTGCCTACCTCATGAATGTCATAGCAGGTCATGACGCGAAAGACTCAACCTCTATCGAAAAAGATGTTGATGACTATGTGGCGAACCTAAACGGCACATCTGTTAAAGGTCTACGCATTGGTATTCCAAAGCAATACTTCAATGTCGCTGGTTTAGACGCAGATGTGAAAGCCCGCGTTGAAGAATCATTGAAAAAGTTAGAAGAAATGGGCGCGACCTTGGTTGAGATTGATCTCAACATGACTGAAGCTTATGTTCCGACCTATTACTTGATTGCGCCTGCTGAAGCGTCATCAAACTTGTCTCGTTACGATGGCGTGCGTTATGGCTACCGTGCTGAGAACCCAGTTGACCTGATGGACTTATACAAACGTTCACGTTCTGAAGGTTTTGGTGCAGAAGTGCAACGTCGTATCTTGATTGGTACGTATGCGTTGTCTGCGGGTTACTACGATGCTTACTATGTCAAAGCACAAAAAGTCCGTCGTCTGATTCAACAAGACTTCTTAAAAGCGTTTGAATCGGTTGATGTGATTGCTGCACCTGCTGCACCAACCACGGCTTATAAAATTGGCGCGAACTTGTCTCCAGTTGAAATGTACTTGGGCGACATTTACACCATCGCGGTCAACCTTGCGGGACTTCCTGCGATTAATGCACCTGTTGGTTTTGACAAAGACAACTTACCTGTGGGCTTACAGCTGATTGGTAACTATTGGTCAGAATCTCAACTGTTGTCTGTGGTACATCAGTACCAACAAGCGACGGATTGGCATACGAAACGTGCGGCAATTGCTGAGGAGAATGCATAATGGCTCAAGCTCAAAAGAAACCAAAATCATTATTGATTGATGGTTGGGAAGTCGTGATTGGGATCGAAATTCACACTCAGCTTGCGACCCAATCTAAAATCTTCTCAGGCTCTTCAACTGAATTTGGTCAAGACCCAAACACCCAAGCTAGCCTAGTTGACTTGGCAATGCCGGGTGTACTGCCTGTATTGAATAAAGAAGTGGTCGATTTAGCCATTCGCTTTGGTTTGGGTATTGATGCGTACATTGACCAAGCGTCTGTGTTTGCACGTAAAAACTACTTCTACCCTGACTCTCCAAAAGGCTACCAAATTAGCCAGATGGATAACCCGATTGTAGGCTTGGGTCATATCGACATTCAACTTGAAGATGGTACGGTAAAGCGCATTGGCGTAACGCGTGCCCACCTTGAGGAAGATGCAGGTAAATCGATCCATGACCAGTTTGAAGGTATGTCAGGCATCGACTTAAACCGTGCAGGTACACCTTTACTTGAAATCGTGTCTGAACCCGATATGCGTTCGGTTGAAGAAGCGGTGGCTTATATCAAGTCGATTCACACTTTAGTGCGTTGGTTGGGTATTTCTGACGGTAACATGGCGGAAGGTTCATTCCGTGCTGACTGTAACGTGTCGTTACGTCGTCCGGGTCAACCGTTCGGTACACGTTGCGAGTTGAAAAACCTCAACTCATTCCGTTTCATTGAACAAGCGATCAATGTTGAAATTGAACGCCAAATGGAAATTTTGGAATGGGATGGCACGATTGACCAAGAAACGCGTCTATTCGACCCTGTGAAGATGGAAACACGCTCAATGCGTTCGAAAGAAGAAGCGAACGACTATCGCTACTTCCCAGACCCTGATTTGCTGCCTGTGATTATTTCAGATGCGCAAATTGAAACAGCTCGTGCTGCGTTGCCTGAACTTCCTGCGGCACGTCGTGAGCGTTTCGTCGCGGACTTTGGTGTGACTGAGTACGATGCACATGTATTGACACTGACCCGTGAAATGTCAGACTTTTATGAAGTGGTTGTGGCTGCTGCTGGCGGTGCTGCACAAGGTAAAGTGTCTGCAAACTGGGTGATGGGCGAGTTCTCTGGTGCTTTAAACAAAGCAGGCTTAGAGTTGGCGGATTCCCCTGTTTCGGCTGAAAAACTGGGCGGCATGGTTGCGCGTATCGTGGATAACACCATTAGCGGCAAGATTGCGAAGCAAGTATTCGGCTTTATGTGGGATGAAGGCAAAACTGCGGACGAAATTATTGCGGAAAAAGGCTTGAAGCAGGAAACTGATACAGGTGCGATTGAAGCGATTATTAAAGACGTGCTTACTGCCAATGAGAAGATGGTTGAAGAGTTTAAATCTGGTAAAGAGAAAGCTTTCAATGGTCTTGTTGGTCAGGTGATGAAAGCGTCTAAGGGTAAAGCTAACCCTGCGCAAGTGAATGAATTAATGAAGAAATTGATTGGTTGATTTGATCGCTAATTAATTGATTTCATGATATAAAAACCTCACTTAATGTGGGGTTTTTATTTAGGATAATATATGAATGCAAAAGCACAGGAACAATCACTCTCTCTAAAACAAACACTTGATAATATCGTTGAAGATCCATCTATTTCACAAAACAGCAAGGTTACTATTGTCATTCATTTGACTAGTATTTGTTGTGCAATAACAGCTGCTCAACCAATTCCATTTGCAGATATTTTTATTCTTACCCCAATCCAAATTGTAATGGTCGTTTATTTGCGCAAAGTAATCGGATTAACAAATGATGGCCAAGATCCAAAAGAATTTATAGCTTATTTAGTAGGTGTTGTTGGATGGGGCTTACTAGCCCAACAAGCAATTTTAGGATTATATAAAACAGTATTACCATTTATGGGAGGGTTAACGACAATTCCATTGGTCTATATTGCAACTTACGGTTTGGGCTATAGTGCTAAAGCATTATTAGAAGCAAAAATTTTAGGTAAAACCCTTAGCGATAAAGAATTGAAAAATATTGCAAATATTGCAAAATCAGAAGCTAAATCTAACAATAGTGAATTAACTTTCACCAGCGCTACAGAAGAATTTAAGCGCTATAAAGAACAAGCTAGAAACTTTGAAGAATATAAGTCAGAAATTAAATTCTTAGAAGAAGAAAATAATAAAACAATAGAATTACTAAAAAAATACAAGAATGATTCATCTAAAACAAGCAATGAAAATGAAGAATTACGAGAAAAAATAACTCTACTAGAAAATAAGTCAATCAATAACAATTTAAAAAAATCAGATATCTACAAAGCTAGATTTAAAAAAAATTATAATAATATTATTTTTGAAAAAAATAGCTTTACAGACTTCTTAAAACTTTCTTTTTCTGATGAAATGTCTGTAGAAAAACAAATGGGATTGCTGCAACATACTCCTGAAAAAGCAAACTTTCGATGCAATATCAATGGAACCAAATTCAAGGAAATTGGATTTACTCAAACTGGTCGAATGTATGTATTACAAAATGGTGCAAACTATTTAATTTATAAAATCGGCCATAAAAATACTCAAGAAAATGATATTAAATTCTTAAAAAGTTTAAACTTATAACCTTTTATAAATTATGATTTTTTTAAAGACCTGAAATTTCAGGTCTTTTTTCACCCATCACCACATCCAATTTATTCAAAGATGTAGATGGAACTTTCATTACCAATTCACCCCCTCTAAATCTCCCTTTTAAAAAGGGAGACTTTGTCTCGTGATTAGTTTGATTCGCGCTGTTCCCTCTCCTTTTTTAAAGGTGAGGGCTAAGAAGAGGATTTTTACATTAAGTAGTTTTTAATTCCCAAAAAATACTACACTAAACGTATTCTATTAATTAAAAAATCCATTACTTTCAAAATTAAAGGACAAAAATGAAAACAGTCATCCTCACACTTTCTACCCTTGCCTTCTTCAGCACCACCATCTTTGCAGAAACTAAACCCAATGTTCCTACAAAAGAAGCTAGCCAAATATTTAAAGCCGCTGGCTTTGCAAAAACCAAACATGGCTGGGAAGGTAGCTGCGACACAGGTGAAATCACCACATACAAAGACCTCAATGGTGACGGCCTAAAAGACGCAGTTATTTCAGACTACAGCACCATGTGCTATGGCAACACAGGTGTCGGCTACCATATCGTTGCTCAGCAAAAAACGGGAACATGGAAACTCATTTTTGAAAACATGGGCATCCCTACTTTTCTAAAAACCAAAGGAAAAGACGGCTGGCCAGATATTGAAAATGGTGGCCCAGGATTTTGTTTTGCTGTTTACCGCTGGAATGGTCAAAAATATGATGTCAACCGTTATGAATATCAGGGCAAAGCCTGCACATTAGACTATTAACACCTCAGCATAGTAAATTTCATATCAATGAATATATAAACTGGTTGATTTAACACGCTTTTACAGACAGTGATAACGCCTCAATTGATTGGGGGCTTTTTTATAAAAATGACGTCAGTTATACGACTAAAGAGCACTGAATGACTTAAAAATTCCATCTGAACTGTGCTAATTTAGATCAAAATTGAACATAAATATGTACAAACAATAAAGAGGGTTTAAAGATGTCAAAACAAATTTTAATGCTCGTGGGTGACTATGCTGAAGACTATGAAACCATGGTGCCTTTTCAGTTTTTAACAGGTCTCGGTTATACCGTACACGCCGTCTGTCCCGATAAAAATGAAGGTGAAAGCATCGCCACAGCCATTCATGACTTTGAAGGTGAGCAAACCTATAGTGAAAAACGCGGTCATAACTTTGCCATCAATTACAACTTTGAAGCCGTACACACTCCGGACTATGTTGGTTTAGTCATTCCCGGTGGTCGCGCGCCCGAATATTTACGCATGAATGAACGTATCCTTGAAATCGTACGTGAGTTTGATACTGCGAAAAAACCTATTGCAGCGGTTTGTCATGGTGCTCAAATTCTTGCGGCAGCCGAT
Organism: Acinetobacter sp. BWR-L5; assembly: GCF_039655985.1. NCBI lineage: Bacteria > Pseudomonadati > Pseudomonadota > Gammaproteobacteria > Moraxellales > Moraxellaceae > Acinetobacter > Acinetobacter sp. BWR-L5. The sequence continues at coordinate 641,231 of NZ_JAGFEV010000001.1, forward strand.
GTACTCAAAGGTCGTACTTGTTCAGCTTACCCTGCCTGCGCAGCCGAGGTGAAACTTGCTGGTGGGACTTATGCGGATATTGAAGTGACAGAAGCTGTAACAGACGGACACTTGATCACAGCACCAGCTTGGCCTGCCCACCCTGTTTGGATGGCACAGTTTATTCAAGCTTTAGGAGCGACTGTGATGATTTAATCATTTTTTTAAAATAAAAATTTGATCAAAAAATAGATTTTTTGATCTTTTAATTTATTGAAAAGTCTCGATTTATCGAGGCTTTTTTATATAATAAAAACATCATAATTTTTGAATAATAAAAATGGAATTCATCAATCCTATAGCAGCTATTATTGCACTAGTTATTGCTATTTTTTCTATTCCAAAAACACTTCATGCAATCAATGAACATAAACGTAAAAAATTCAAAGATGAGCTAGATTTTTATAAAGAATATTTAGACAATTATTACCAAAAAACTGAATCGGAACTTTCTTTATTATTGAAAGACAAAGCAGCACAAACGCTCACGCGTTCAACTGTGATTAGTGCAAAGTTAGCCGATTACTTTATCTTGTTACATGAACAGAAAAAACTAAATTTCCAAGACGTGACAGATGCTTTCCATTTTGGACATAAGTATATTCATGTCGATGAAGAACGCTTAGTTTTTTCACCTAAAATGAATCAGATCAAGTTAAGAAAAAGCGTTTATTATCTAATCATCCTTGCATTACTTGCTTATATCTACGTTTTGTACGGAACAAATGCTGGAGAAAGCTTACACCTTTTTGTAAGAAGCTTAATTACCTTCTTTTCAATTATCATATGCTTTCAATTTGTAGATAAAATTTTTACATTAGAAGAGTGCGTTAAATTTATTGAGATAATGGATAAAGCTCAAACTCAAGTCAAATCAACTACTCAAAATGACGTTTTAATTGGAGACAACTAAGCGATTCAATGCGGTGTTGTTTACAAATAAACACTTATTCTTACTTCTTATATTTTTAGAAACAACAGTGTTTTAAGTTCACTCAAAAATAAGAAACTTAAAGCACTGCTAGAAAAATTCAACTATCTCGTCACACCCAGCTTATTCCAAATCTCTGGGGTTAAAAAAGTCGCGACCAATTTATTCAAATCCACATAACGCAAGACGCCTTGTAACTGTCCTTTCACTTCAGGATTCTTTAAAATTTCCTCACCTGTAATCTGTCCAAGTTCCTGAAAACTGTCTCCAACCGCTTGTAAGCCTTCAGCTTGAATCACGGCTTTTGTTTGCGCTGAACATTGCTCTACCAAAATACGTTGTAAAACCTGTGCGAGGTTTTTATCTAGCTGTGTACGCTGTGCATCGGTGACATTACTATATACCTTCAGATCTGGATGTGCAGCCAGTGCCGCAAACGTCCACTGCAACACGGTAGTTTTATCTGTTGCTGTCGTTGACTTCACCAAACAATTACTCAGTTGATCGACTGTGGTACTGGCCGTGGCAACTTGGACTGAACCACACAAGGCTGCTGCCAAAAGAACATGACGAAAAATAACCGAAGACCGACCACGTAAAACGCTTAAAACAGGCTGTGACATAAACTCGACTCCAATCAACAATTGCATTCTTTGTATCACAAAGCCCGTCTATCAGCCTGTTATGGAACTGTAAAATTACCGTGTAGTTCAAGGAAAAAATAAAGCTCAACTCAAGCAATTTCTCTATTTAGCTCAGTAGTTTCAAATGCAGTGAGCTGTGGGTGTATGGTCGGACAGCCATTCCAAAACCAATAAAAATAACCGTTGGGGTCAAGCAAAGTATGCATTTGAATCGTAGATTGACTACTTTCGCCCTTCCAACACGCTAAAGCAGCATTACGATTATTGTGTAAATCGATAAATTCAGGAGCGACTTGCTTCGGCATTTCAGGAATATAAAGTGCGTCGCCATATTCTACCCATAAATCAGCCAAGTAAATTTTTTGGTCTTTTGGAAAATATCGTCCTGCTGAGATCACCAACGGCAATTGATTTGGATCGGTCGAAGCAAATACATGCGGAAAGTCATGATGCTCTAAGTCTGTGACGACAAAGGGATATAAGGTTTTCGCAGCGAGATTGATTTGAGTTGGGTCATAAGGAAAAAAATGACCCGCCAACATGCCATATTGATATTTAATTTGAGACAACTTTTTCTGCGTAGCCTGCACCTTTATCGCCTGTCCAGCTTTCACCAAAGTCATACCAAAGGCGGCAGCTGTTTCAGGCGTGGCTTTGAGTGGCATAAACTCAAAAGAGTTTCCCGCGAATGCTAACTGAGTCTGCTCTCCCCAATGGGTTTGGATCGTCGCTATTTCTTTGGGTACATCATAAACATGCCCCATACTCATATGGGCGTTAGTTGAGGATGCTTGGATCAGCTCAATAGCATCTGATACATCGGCTAAATACTCAGGTGCTCCGCCATTGTTGTAAAAATAAGGCTGAGCTGAAATATCAACGTCTATTTCTTGCATGGTCTGATCCAGCAAAGGCGCAGTAAAATATGTGGCTGGTGTTTGGACATTACTCATGATGTATTTCCTTTGGTTGAGGTGCTCACATGAAGTTGAGTCGCAAACAGCCGAAAATCTTACTTCATTTGCTTGAGCATATTTTTAGCACCTGTGTGATTATGATTTTTGGCTAAGTTCTGCAAAACATATTTTGCCTGCCCTTTAGGGTTGGAAAAACGACTGCTATAACTTGGAATACCCGTTAAACAACGTGCAACTAATATGCCCGATTCGGTATAGACATTTGAGGCATCCGACCCCGGCAAACGACCATAGTTATATGCGCGTTGTGCACTGTTACAGGCAGCGACTTGGTTGCGTCCGCTGTTAATATCACGGCGTGCAGACACATACAGTTTGGCCTGTTGCTGCTGTGGTGTTTCTACAGCTTTGACAGCCTTAGGTGGTACTTCCTCTTTATTTTCTTTTTTAGGCTCTACTTCTTTTTTGCTTTCTTCCTCTTTCTTCACCTCTGCCTTGATCGCAGGTGCCTTCGTCACCGTTTTTTTGCTTGGCGTAATAGGGGTCATACTTCGTGGTGCTGACTCAGTCAATACTTTGCTTTGTAGATTCACTACACGAGTATCACTTGAGTTAGGCAGTTTGCGTTCAGACAATGCCTCAATACTCACCAGCCACTGTTCGCCATTATTGAGCTGGCAACGAAAAGCACCCGTGCCCTGTTTTAAACTATTATAAGTGCGAAGTAATTTTTTCGCCCACGGATCTTTCACTAAGCTAAAACTACTTTTTTGTGTCTGACTAAAACGGCCACCATGTGCTTGGCAATACTGACTGAACATGCTCCGTGGATATAGTGCTTCGATATCTTTTTCATTTTTTACGCCTACCGTGTGATACACGTATTCTTTGCTGTTTTTATCGGTATCATTAATTTTTCGTTCTACGATTAGTTCTTGTGGTGATGCAATATTTGTAAAAGCTGTTTGTGCTATATTTCCCAGACTGGTACAGCCCTGCAACACACTCCCCAAAACACCAAATACACATAAAATTTTATAATTCACTACGACTTTACTCTTAAACACCCGCATAAAAAACATTAGCGGAAAGCACATAAAATAACAAACTTAAATAACTGTTTTTATTATTTATTTTAGCTTGACACACACATCATTCTGCTTTGTTTTATGACAACCTCAACAACATTTCATTAATTTAGTTTGAACCACACAACAAAAGTTACAGACAAAATGATGTTTGAACACATAAAAAAACCTGCCGTGAAAGGCAGGTGAGATACATCAAAAATATTTAGTCATCCAAAGTCGATTCAAAAGCTTTTAGACGCTTATAAATTGAGAGCAGTTCGATAATGGTTGGCCATGATGCAATCAAATACTGAAATGACTCCCTAACTTTGCCAAAAACATTCAATATCTGTGTGAGTAAGCCTAAAGTCACTAGCCCTGCTGCAATACTTGGAAAAAGAACAAATAGTCCATAAATATTATCTAACTGCATATACCATATTCGTACTAAATTAAAATATGCATAATGAAAATACAGTCGGAAATAGTTTTTACGTACACCACTGAATAATTGTTTCAGCGTGGCAGGTTGAGCACGGTCTGCATGGTCTTCTCCATACACCAACTCTTTACGATAGGCTGCTTCGACTTTTTGGTTATTAAATTCCAAACCAGGTAATTTATAACCAACCAACACTAAAATGAGTGTTCCTAATAAAGCCCAACTTATAGCAGCCCAAACCAAAGCATATGGAATAGCCCCCACAATTGGAATTGCCTTTACATGGCTCGACAGACTAAACAACACTGGCAAAAAGGCAATCAACGTCATTAACGCTTCAATCAAGCTGACCCCTAAACCTTCTAAAGTTCTTGCAAAGCGCATGGTATCTTCTTGAATACGTTGCGATGCCCCTTCAATGTGCCTTAACTTATTCCAATTTGAAGTGTAATAGTCATTCATCGCAGTGCGCCAACGGAACACATAATGGCTCACAAAAAATAAATTTATAACAGCAAATGTAACGTAAACCATCGCAACATAAATAAAAGTTAAAATACCTTTATAAAGTTGGTTCACATCACCGCCCCCATTACTCAACATTTCTTGGATCAAGTCATAAAAAGGGTTATACCAAGCATTTACAACAACACTGACCTGTACACCAAACCAGATGTTAAACAGAATAAATGCGGAACCCCAAATCGACCAGCGTTGCCATTTATTGTCTGAGACAAAACGCCAAAATAAGGCAAAGAGTGTTGTTGCTATAAAAAACCAGAGATAGAACCACAGAAAAGACGGAGACCAAAAACGGCTTACCCCAATAGCTAATTCAGCCATTGCATATCCTTGCGGCCAACCTATGGCGCTTCCCCATGTATTTCCCCCTGTGTACCACAGTACGACATTGATCACCGACCAAAGTAATACCGAAATGAAGAACCATCTAGGGTTTGGGAAAAATGACTTAAACATGAACGATATATATCCCTTTTATGTTTCAGGTATGCAATCCGTGCATACTAATCCTTATTTCTTAATTTAGTACAATCGCATTACAGCAAGTTTGTACACTTTACTTATCCTTATTGGGTTATACGTTATTTGATTTGTATGCCCCTTCACAAGAGCTCAGGACATTATTTTCGGACTTGATCAGTCACTTCACAATCAAAATAAATTATTTCAATAACTTATAAAAATAGGAACGGACTTTGCCTCAGATTTAAAATAATATTTTATTGCTTATAACTTTTGGGTTTCAAACTGAAAAATTGCTTAGGATTTAAAGCGAGTGCAATGACGGCATTTATCTGACAACCATACGATTACTTATTGATTTTATGTATAAAAGAATGAAGTTTGCACATTTTAAAATGACTTCATGCTACTATCTTTTCATTAAAAACTATTGGATCTATGACATGGAAACCCTAGTACTTGAACTGATCAAACCACTCACACTGACAAAAGAAGACTTTCCACCCATCAACTTTGAAGAAGGCACTGTGCTCAAAGTTCTCATGAAAACACCTACAGGCTACTTGGTAACGGCAGATTCTCGTTTTAATTTTACGGTGTCTTTTGATGATGAAAATCAAGTGTGGCAGAAGCTGTAAGTTGCAACGCTCTTTAGTAAAAGAATAATCCATTCAATGAGATAAAAATAAAAACCATCTTTTTTATTGATTTAAAACTGATTATTTTTATTAAAATTTAGTTTTTTATACCGAATCAGCAAATGAATACCGTGTTGAGAGTTTTCTGTACCTATTGATTTTGTGATTTCTGGGGCTCATTTGTATCGTCGTTATGCATCCATTTTATCCTTAATCTCTTGATTTAATTGATCTACATTAAACCCTTCATCCTTGTTAAGTAAAACTTTGAACTATAAATCAGAAAAAGAGAAAGGATTTGAAAATCTTCAGTCTATAACTCTATATTTACCGAGTCATTCACCAAGCTCACCACTTATTTAAACCTAGGTCTTTCTGCAAAACCTCTCTCTATAAGAAAGCCTCAGATGCGAACATCCGAGGCTTTCAATTTTTAAACGTGTGCTGAGCTAAGTTATTGCGCGGTATAACCACCATCCATCACCACGGCTTGACCCGTTACACCACCCGCCTTATCACTGGCAAGGAAGATTGCATAATCCGCAATTTCTTCTACACTGAGTAAGCGTTTTTGCGGCACCATCGCCAAAATCACATCTTCTAATGCACTTTGCTCACTGACATTTCGGGTTTTAGCCAAGTCATGAATTTGACCACGTACCAACGGCGTATCGACATAGCCGGGACACAGAGCATTTACGGTGATGCCATCTCGCGCGCATTCTAAAGCCGCAACTTTGGTCAAACCAATTACACCATGCTTAGCACTGTTGTAGCCAGCCTTGCCAGCAAATCCAATTAATCCATTAATCGAAGCCATATTAATCACGCGACCAAACTGCTGTGCTTTCATGATTGGAAATGCGTACTTAATGCCAATGAACGACCCCACCAACATGACATTTATCAGCTTTTGATAGACTGCGGTTGGAAAGTCTTCAATCACTGCAACATGCTGAAAACCCGCATTATTGATGAGAATGTCCAACCGACCATAGGTTTTCTGAGTCAGTTCAATCGCAGCTTTATACGCTTCTTCATCAGTCACATCGCAAGGCGCAGACAATGCTTCAAAGCCTTGCTTTTGAAGTGCCGCCACAGTTTCAGCACACTTCTGGGCATTCATATCAGAAATGACAACTTTTGCACCTTCACTGGCAAATTTCTTTGCAATTTCATGTCCAATACCACTGGCTGAACCAGTAATAAATGCCACTTTATCTTTTAACAGTTGACTCATGATGTACTCCGTTGTCTTCTTTTTTCATTCCAAAGTCTTAAACAATACCAAACCAAGTAAAGGCAGCAATAGCAACAAATACCGCGATGGTTTTAATAATCGTGATGGCAAAAATGTCTTTATACGATTGTTTATGGGTTAAACCTGTCACTGCAAGTAAGGTAATCACGGCGCCATTATGCGGTAAGGTATCCATACCGCCAGATGCCATCGCAACAATACGATGCATCACTTCAGGTGGAATTCCCATGGCTAGAATCGCAGCATTGTACTGATCCGCCATCGCACTTAAAGCGATACTCATACCGCCAGAGGCTGAACCTGTCACACCCGCCAAGACTGTCGTGGTGACTGCACCATTGACCAGTGGATTGGTAAAGGTATTGCCCAATGCATGACTAATAATCGCAAAGCCTGGTAAGGCCGCAATAATCGCACCAAAACCATATTCAGATGCGGTATTCATCACGGCAAGTAAAGACCCGCCAATACTGGCATTGACGCCATCTTTAAAGCCCGTATAGACACGACGGAAGTCAAATGAAATTGCCGCAATGATCCCCACAATTAAGGCCAAACCCACTGCCCAAATGGCAGAAGTTTTGGCAACATCGACGGTGTAAGCTGCAAGTCCAATGGCATTGAAATCAAAACCGTTTGGATACCATTCTTTAATTGCAGTGGATAAATACTTATTGGTCACAGCAACTAAAATAAGAGGTACAAAAGCCAACCATTGACGCGCGGTAGAACCATTTGATGTTGTATCTAAGTTTTGTTTAAGTTGTTGTTGCTCGGCTTCTGTCAGCTCAATACCTGTGGCATAACCATCGCCATTTCGAGCAGCTACACGGCGACGCCATTCCAAATAGCTCAGGCCCGTTGCTAGAACAAATACACCACCAATCAAACCAAGAAAAGGCGCTGCATAAATATCTGTACCAAAAAAGGTCGTCGGAATAACGTTTTGAATTTGCGGAGTTCCCGGCAAGGCATCCATGGTAAAGGTAAATGCACCAAGGGCAATGGTTCCCGGAATCAAACGCTTTGGAATGTTGGCTTGTCTAAAGAGTTGATTTGCAAATGGATAAACTGCAAAGACCACCACAAAGAGACTGACGCCGCTATAGGTTAAAATCGCCCCTAAAAGTACAACAGTTAACATCGCATTTTTAGAACCAATCAGGTTCACAATGGTTTTGGCAATGGATTCTGCAATCCCTGACATTTCAACCACTTTACCGAAAATGGCACCGAGTAAAAACACCAAGAAATAATCTTTAATAAACCCAACCATTTTGGGCATAAATACGCCTGAATAAAAAGGCAAAACGTTAGCGGGGTTAATCAGTAAAACCGCTAACAAGGCACAAATTGGTGCCATAAGAATGACAGAAAAACCCCTGTAGGCTGTATACATCAGTAGCCCAAGAGACAATAAAATTACACCCAAATCCCACATATTTTTTACTCCATCCTTAAAGAAAATATGTCTTGATGTGCTGTGATATTAATGGCGAATGATGTCAAATCTAGTTGAGTCACAGTGCAATCAGCCTGTGTAGAAAGACCGAATACGCATTCATAGACCGTCTATTTCCCTCATGACGAGATGTCTATTTGCACTCTGATCTATGTACTATATTTATCCATCAGAGCATTAATATTTCAGCTTATGGGTCAGACTATAATGCATATAAACCCATGCATTGTTTGAAAATAATCATTGAGTAAGAAGAAAAATTGATTAATATCCAAGCCCTAGTAAGACTGATAAAACTAATTGCATCAAGTTAAAGGTAAAATTTCACAATCGCACGAAATGACTATTTTTTATATTTTTCATTCAGTTAAAACATATTTTTACACACTATCATGCTCTTCGACTTATACTTCTTTGACGACTTGATAAAAATGACATCCACTTCCATCACTTGATCTGTTTTGACCGTCTGTTGTATTTTTTATGTAAACCATTTGAGAATAACACGTTCATTTTCATTCAACATCGTGTTGCATCATTGCTCAGGGAAGCTCATGACACTCAAACAATTAAAAGCCTTTTTGGTCCTTGCACGTACGCTTAATTATGCCAATGCAGCCAATGAGCTGTGTCTGAGCCAATCCGCTCTCAGCTTAAGCATTAAAACATTAGAAGAAGAACTCGGTGGAAAACTGTTTAAACGCAACACACGTCGGGTAGAAATCACCCTTGAAGGTCAGTCCCTCATTCCCTATGCCAAAAAGCTCTTGGCCAACTGGGAGGATATGGAAAAAGATGTCAAACAGCGCTTTAAACTCAACCGTGGCACTTTAAATATTGCCTCAATGCCCTTTGCAACCCATGCGGTACTCCCCGAAGTGATGCATGATTTTGCACAGCAGCATCCTAACATCAGTTTTTCAATCCATGACATCACCAATGAAAAAATCATTGAAAAGGTTCAAGAAGGCATTTTTGAGATTGGTATTTGTTTTGAACCCAAGGCCAATGACCAACTGATTTTTCAGCCTATATTCAATGAAGACTTTTTAGCTCTCTTGCCCAAACACCACGTCTTAGCCAAACAAAAAAGCGTGACATGGCTTGAACTCTGCTCTTGTCCTTTTGTGACCTTACAAAACCCCTCGATTATTCGCCATGTGATTGAGGAACATTGTGCTGCGCATCAAGTGGTGTTGGATTTAAAAGTCGAATGCCACCAAATCAGTTCGCTTTCACACTTCGTTGCCTATGGTATGGGCGTCAGTGCTATTCCACGACATTTCCAAAAATTCATCGACCTTGAAAAAAATGTGTTGGTTGAAATTGAGGACAACCAAGCGCAACTCGCGGTGGGCATTATTTATAAAAAAGATTATGAACTGTCTAACATGTCGTCTCAATTTATTGAAACCACACTTTGGCATCATTTCTAAGCTAAGTTCTCTCCCCTTCTCTGGACGAAACTGAAGCTAAACCTTGATAGCTCAGAATAAACCGTATGATTATTTGCATGGCTTTACCACATGCTTTGACTCTTCTTTTATTTATTTTTCTTCGTAAATATTCTGCATTAATGAGTTTTTCTTATTATACATTAGAAAGATTCAATTTCTAAAAAGTGCAGCGCAATGCTAAAAAAATAACAAGCAAGGAAGATCAGGAAATAAAAGATGAATAAAGTCGTCGCAAATGCAGCCGAAGCATTGGCTGATGTAGTTGCCAATAATCAAACTATTGCTGTGGGTGGTTTCGGCCTCTGTGGTATTCCAGAAGCATTAATTGATGCCTTAAAAGATACAGGTGTTACAGGTTTAACCTGTATTTCAAATAATGCGGGTGTAGATGGCTTTGGTTTAGGTAAATTATTAGAAACCAAACAAATTAAAAAAATGATTGCCTCTTATGTCGGTGAAAACAAAGAGTTTGAGCGTCAGTATCTCAATGGTGAACTTGAAGTTGAGCTCACTCCGCAAGGTACACTCGCAGAAAAACTACGTTCAGGTGGCGCAGGTATTCCTGCATTTTTCACCCAAACAGGTGTAGGCACCCTCATTGCCGAAGGCAAAGAAGTCCGCGACTTTGATGGTCGTCCGCATATTTTAGAAATGTCTCTCACTGCGGACGTTGCTTTAGTGAAAGCCTACAAAGCCGATAAAGCCGGTAACTTGGTATTCCGTAAAACAGCACGTAATTTTAACCCTGACTGTGCCATGGCAGGCAGATTCACCATTGCCGAAGTAGAACAGGTGGTTGAAATTGGTGAAATCGATCCAGATGACATCCATTTACCGGGTATCTACATTAACCGTGTGGTACTGAACGCCACCCCTACAAAGCAGATCGAACAACTGACCATTAAAGCAGAGGAAGCTTAATCATGGCTTGGACACGTAATGAAATGGCGCAGCGTGCTGCCCTTGAACTCGAAGATGGTTTTTATGTCAACTTAGGTATTGGCTTACCGACTTTAGTGGCCAATTATCTGCCAGAAGGGATCAATGTTTGGTTACAGTCAGAAAATGGCTTACTCGGCATTGATGAATTTCCAACCCGTGATGCAGTCGATGCAGACTTGATTAATGCAGGAAAACAGACCGTCACCGCACGTAAAGGGGCTGCATTTTTCTCAAGCTCAGAATCTTTTGCCATGATTCGGGGTGGACATGTCAATATTGCTATTTTAGGTGCAATGGAAGTCTCTGAAACAGGTGACTTGGCAAACTGGATGATTCCGGGTAAAAAAGTCAAAGGCATGGGCGGTGCAATGGACTTGGTTTCTGGTGTACAAAAAGTTGTGGTGCTCATGGAACACTGTGCCAAAGATGGCACGCCAAAAATTGTGCCTCAATGTACCCTACCACTCACGGGTAAAGCTGTCGTCAGCCGTATCATTACTGACTTAGGCGTGATGGATATCACTGCTGAAGGTATGAAACTGGTTGAACTGGCAAGCGATGTGAGCCTAGAACAAATCCAGAAAGCGACTGGATTAAAACTTATCATCAATGACTTTAAAGCCGCTTAAGTACAAAACAGCATCATTCAAAGCAGCTTCGGCTGCTTTGTTATTGGGCTCAATCAAAAAGATTTTCAGTTAGAAAAGGCTTCTTTATAGCCTTTAAATCAGACATAAAAACCATCATTACCTTGATCAAGAGTATTTCTATACTCCCAAATATATTGAATGATGACTCCCGCGCACATCTTTTTAACCCAAATAGCTGATGAAAAACCAAGCTGCTCGGCTACTATATTTGTATTCCACATTCAGAGGTTCCCATGTCACAACAAGATTATGAAAATGGTTTAAAAGTTCGCACAGAAGTCATGGGCGAATCTTTTGTTAAACGTGCTCAAGACAATACTGTACCTTTCACCCAACCTTTGCAGGACTGGATTAATGAACATGCTTGGGGCTCAACATGGCAACGTGAAGGTGTTTTACCACGTAAATATCGCTCTTTAATTACCATTGCATTTTTGACGGCACAAAAGAGTCCAACGGAACTGAAAGGCCATGTTCGTGGTGCGTTGAATAACGGTGCAACGGTTGAAGAAATTCAAGAAGTCCTTTTGCACAGTTTGCCTTATTGCGGCGCACCTGCGACTCAAGAGGCGTTCCGTGCTGCACTGGAAGTGATTCAGGAATATCAAAGCAATTCATAAATAGATTAAGCGCCCATACAAAAGCGTCTTTTGCAGTCGTATGGCGCGATTCATCTGGTTTGGCTAAGCAGCACTATTTGCCTAGCCAAACCATTTCAATTAGAAGGCTTTGGTTACACTCATGCCAACGCTAAAGTTTCGACCATCGGCAGGTTCAAAGAAGCGACTATTGCTGTCGTTCACAATCACTGAGCCAACATAGTTACGGTCAAACAGGTTATCGACTCGGGCATAGCTGTTTACTTTCCAGTCACGGTTTACCCATAAATAGCCGACATTTGCAGCCAGGACGGTATAACTTGGCGCAGTATCTGAGTTGATATCATCGACATAAATTTTATCCATATAGCGTGCTTCTAAGCCTGCTTGGAAACCCTGTTCAGGTTGCCATGCAATACGAGTAAACACTTGATTTTTGGCAATTCCAGGAATCTTATTTCCTTTATCAATTGCTTTTGCATATGGAGTAGTTGGATTATTTGGATTCGCTATTTCTGCTGTATGACTATCAAATTCAGCATCGATATAACTGAAACTAGATTGAATGTTGAGCTTTTTCCAAATCGTTTGTTGCCATGAAAGCTCTAAACCTTGTCGCGTGGTTTGATCTGCATTACGAAAAGTCGCACGACCATCACGTGTTCCCGCTGTCACTATATCGTTTTCTGTATCTGTCTGGAAAACAGCAAAAGTGAGGAGCCCGAATGGATTCTGCGACTTTAGACCCAGCTCATAGTTATCACTACTTGCTGCTTTTAAGGCAAAATTCATACCCGATTTCGTAGGATCAGTGTTATAAGCCATTTCGGTAAAGGTTGGCGTTTCAAAGCCTTTGCCATAACTGGCATAGGCATAAAGTTCAGGTAAAATTTCCCAGCCTAAAGCCACAGAAGGCAATAATTTCTGATAATCCGTTGAGCCACTGTCATCACCATTTTTATCAATGATGTAATGATCATCTGACTCATAATGCACATTGCTATAGCGTAAGCCTGTATCAAGATGCCACTTGGGTAAGAACTGCCATGAGGCTTGTACATATGGATCTAAATTCCACAGGGTATTATTTTCATTACGGCGTAAATCACCTTTCACGCCAAATGTACCTGCATGATTATAATTATTATAGCCTTTACGATCTTCGACCATCCGGTCTAAAGCCACGCCTGCAACCAAGGTTGTATTCGGTAAAAGCGCTTTACCCGTCCAACGGAAGTCCGCACCATAATAATCCCGATCAAAATCAATCACGCCACCTGCATGGCGAGCATTGGCTTGTGGCCCCTTTGGAATCGACTGATATTGTACGACTTGTCGGTTGCCCAAATAGAACATGCTATATAGCTCTTGTTGATCATTCAGCGGCTTAGTCCAGGTCAGTCCTGTTTGGGTTTGTTCAATTTCTTTACGCACATTATAGATATTGTTGCTGTCATTCACTTGTTTCGGATTAGCTTTCCACTGCTCACGACTAAGGCCTTGTGGATCGTCAGCATCAATATCGACACGGTTCATTACCCAGTTGATTTTACTGCCATCCTCTAAGTTCCACGTCAGTTTGGCATTATTCAATACTTTTTGTGCTGCACTATGGTCTCGAAAACCATCGGTATCAAAATAAGAAGAACTAATCACATAAGCGGGTTGATTGGCCTGTTCAGAACCCCCTTGTAATTGGATATTGGCTTGTTGCTTATGGTGGCTGCCTGCATTGAGTCCTACTTGAATTGAGTCTTTCCCTTGTCCTTCTTTGCTCTCAGCTAAAATGGTTCCCCCTGATGAGTTACCATATAAAGATGAAAATGGCCCTGTCAGTACTTCGATGTGATCTAAACTATTGAGGTCAATATTGGAACTTTGCCCTTGACCATCAGGCATGGTCGCAGGAATACCATCGACATACATCCGAATGCCACGCACGCCAAAAGTCGAACGAGCGCCAAAGCCACGCATCGAAATCTGTAAGTCTTGTGCATAGTTTTCACGGTTATTAATTTGTAAGCCTGCAACCCCTTGTAAGACTTCGGATAGGTTCACATTGGCATTGTTTTGTACTGTAGCTGCTTGGACTTTTTGAATGGATGCAGAAGTCGATAACAACTCGCTATCGGTATGTACCGCTTGGACAGTGATCACAGGAAGTTGATATTCTGTCGTTTCTGCATAAGCATGCATAGATTGTAAAATAACCGCAGTCAATAAGGCTTGTTTAAAAGGCGCAGGCATCAAATAAGTTAATCGCACAATATTTCCTTGCTTGTTATTACCATAAAAATGGGAAGCCTATCATCTCGACAGGCTTCCCATACAATAAAACGTTTTAATCGGCTAAGCTATACGCAACCACATAATCACCATGATCAGGCGACTGACGTGCCCCACCTGCGGAAATGACTACATATTGTTTGCCTGTTTTTGGAGAAATGTAGCTCATCGGTGTACCTTGGCTACCTACGGGTAAACGCGCTTTCCATAACTCTTCACCATTAGATGAATTGAAAGCACGTAAGTAGAAGTCTTGTGTTGCAGCAAAGAACACTAAACCACCTTGAGTCGCCATTGGGCCACCAATAGTTGGCATACCAATCGGCGCTTTTAAGCCCATTTTAATACCCATTGGACCAGTATCTTCAACCGTACCTAAAGGCACCTGCCAAGCCACTTGACGGGTTTTCATATCAATCGCCGTCATGGTTCCGAAAGGTGGTTTTTGGCATGGAATGCCCAATACCGACATAAAGCGGTTTTTATTCACTTTATACGGTGTACCTTTCATTGGCACTGCGCCCATACCTGTGTTGACCTTCTCTCCACCACTGGCTTCAAGTTTTAAATCTTCAGGCGTTTGTTTAATCAGCTGAATCCACAGACCTAGGCGCATGTCGTTGACAAACATATAACGATGCGTTGGGTCAAATGCGATACTGCCCCAATTCATCCCACCCAGCGAACCAGGAAAACTCAAAGATATATCAGAACCCGGTGCTGTAAATAGACCATCATAACGCATGGATTTAAAGTTAATACGACACATCAACTGGTCAAATGGCGTTGCGCCCCACATGTCCGATTCAGTCAAAGTTTGATTGCCAATCTGTGGCATTTCAACTGAACGTGGCTGAGTTGCGCTGTATTGCTCATCAGGAATATCTGCAGCTTTTACAGGCTGTTCAATGACTTTGGTTAAAGGCTTACCTGTCACACGATCGAGTACAAAGAACTGCCCTGACTTTGTGCCAATGACAACAGCAGGTTTGGTTTGCCCATTTTGCATCGGAAAATCGACCAAGCTTGGCTGCATGGGTAAATCGAAGTCCCAGAGGTCATTGTGAACGGTTTGATAAACCCACTTCTCTTGACCTGTGGTTGCATCCAAAGCCAAAACGGAAGAATTGTACTTATGATCGACAGGTTGACGGTTTCCGCCCCAAACATCGACTGACGAACTGCCCATCGGTAAGAACACCGTGTTCATTTGTGGGTCATAGGACATTGCCGCCCAAGAGTTAGCTGAACTACGTTTATAGATTTCACCCGGTTTGAGGACATAGTTTGGATTTGGGTTACGTGGATCAAAAGCCCAGCGTAGCTGTCCAGTAATCACGTCATAGGCACGAATCACACCACCCGGCATATCGGCTGCAAAGTTGTCAGCAATACGACTCCCGACAATGATGCTGGTGCCTGCAATGGTTGGCGCCGAGGTCACTTCAAAACGAGGCGCTTGCGTGCCCGCACCTAGACCCTCCAGTAAGTTCACCGTTCCATCGACACCAAAGTCTTTACAGCGTTCGCCTGTATCGGCATTGACTGCAATTAAACGACCGTCAGGTGTATTGGTATAAACACGACGTGGACATGCGGTACTGTTTGCCACCGCTGTCACCGCACTTGCACCTGCTAAAGTCGGTTGTACCAAGGCTTGAGTCGAGTCAAAGTAACCCACACCACGGCAACGCTCCCAAGCATCGGCTTTTGAGTTCACTTCAGCTTTCCAGATTTGTTTACCTGTGTCCGCATCTAAAGCAATGATATTGTTATGCGGTGTACATAAAAAGACTTTATCACCGACCTGTAAAGGCGTGAGCTGGTCTTCTGCGCCATTACCCGTACCTGTAGTCATATCGCCTGTTTGAAAGCGCCATGCTTCCTTTAACTTAGATACATTATTTCGGTTAATTTGATCCAACGCAGCAAAACGACTCCCACCGGCATCATTACCATAATGTGACCAATTCACTTGTTGAGTTTGAGCCGTTACAGGTACTAAGGGTAGCTCTTCACCACTGGCTTTGACTGTAGGATGTGGAATAAACATGCCATATAAACCACCGAGCATACCTAACACTGTCAAACCACCTAAAGCATAAGCGGGTGCCGAAGGCGCAATTTGAAATTGGTACTTACGAATAGCAGGTAAGGTAAAACACAGTGCGGCAAATAAACCCGCAGGGAACATTAAACGTGAATGCAGTGCCCAAAAATCCCAACCTGCATCAAACAGTGCCCAAACCACAGTTCCAAGAAAAACCAGTGCAAAGATCCAGACACCCAATGCTTTTTTTCTAAAAATAAATATTGCGGAAATGGTGGTCAATAAACCTGCTATGAGGAAGTACCATGAACCACCTAGACTAATCAGTTTTCCACCACCGATTAAATAAAATAAGCCAGTCAGCAATAAAGCTAAGCCTAATATAAAGCACCATATTTTAAATATGGGTTGAGATTGTGCTTCGGACATACTTTTTACTCCAAATGCTGTGTTTTAAATGATCTCAGCTACTTTGTTTTGAGCATCATTCACACCACATCCAAACTTTGAGCATCCACAATTAACTTGCTTCAACAATGAAAAAAGAGTGTTTAGGGGCTGTTGATATTTCATAAATGGCTTGCGTTGTAGGCTAAAATTGAGCAGGCAAGGCATGGAGCGATGACAATAGTGGGACTATTTTCAAGTTTCATAACGATGTCTGTGAAGATTTTAGCCACAACCTTTTAGGACTAGAGTATTTTTTGATGCTACGTTGTTGCGAACCACTTATTTAGAATGACTAAATTGCGTATTTCGCGCCTAGTATCATCTAAAAAATAATCGCTGTCGCAAGCATAGATGAAGTGTCAACAGCCCCTGGCTCAGCAACAGTATTGCTTACATTTTAAACACTCTTTTACTTTAAATACGATTAAAAATTCACCTTGACGCTAAGACCCGCCACCCAAGCATCATCCACTTCTTTTACGCCAGAAGGTTGATAGATATATTGTAGGTTGGGTCTGAGCATCACCGCAGGTGACCACTGATAGGTATAGTTCAACTCAACATTGAGTTCGTCATGTTGAATTGGGACATAATCGCTGGCAAGCGCGTCATAACTGTAATAACCACGACCTTCGTTAGTGGCGATTTGCTTATCCGTCACACGGTCATTCACCACATAGTTGGCCAAACCAAAACCAATAGAATCATTTGGACGGCTATCAAAAGGGCCTTTGTACCAAAGTGCCAGTTGTTGTGTACTTTCTACAGCGGTCGTGTCTCGGTCATTGATGACCCCATTGAAACTGATATATAAACCGCGCTTCGGATCAGCCCCGTGTTGAGTCAGTTGTTGTTGAGCATTCAACCAAAAACTATATTTACCATCGTGGATTTCTCCTGATGTACCCACATCTTTAGCTTCTGCTGTGGAATACAGTGCACCGAGTTTATATTCACCCGGTAAGCCATTAAATGTGGCAAGTTTTGGTTTCCACGCCAGTTCAACTGGAATGGTCGCCCCTTCGACATTGTCCATATCGAGGTTAAAGCCATCACTGTCTGAGTCTGTTTTGACATTGTCTGGGTTGACTTCATAGACGCCAGCGCCAAGTGACCAGTCTGGTGCAAATTGGTATTTAACATTGGTGCCCCATAAGCTGACAGGCCAGTTATACCAAATCGAACCGATGGACTTACCTAACTGCCCACCACACAAAAGTAAGTTCTGAAACTCACATTGCGAGCTGTTAAAGTCATCAGACATGCCCATACGACCAATTTTGAATTGGACACGGTTGTCGTCAAATCCTGTTTTGATCCAAGCCTGAGTTAAGCGCCAAATTTTGCCACGACCATAAATTTCTTGGCTGTTGCCCAAGGTACTGGCACGAGGGTCTTTAATTCGTTCAAGCGTTAGGGCGTTACCATCACGTTTGGTAATCATTAAGCCGGCTGTGGTATTTTCCCAACCTGCAATTTTATTTAAATCAAAATTAGCACCCAGTGTGAGCTGCGCGGCATTGTCAAAACTTCTGTCATCGTTATAACCACCCGCCAAATTGGTCGCTGCTTGGCTCATAATCGAAGCTGTAAATTTATAGCCTTGATCTTCCAGTAGCTTCCGCTCACCATTCCAATCACCGAATAACCATTGACGGTCTGCTGAATAAAATTCATTGGCTGAAGCCAATTGGCAACCAAATAATGCCAATGAAAGTGTGCCGATTCTTAATAATCGTTGTTGCATACCAAACATCCTTTTTAGTGAGGAAAGCTCAACTCAGGTGAGCTTTCCATGCGGTTTTTATTATTTAATGCGAACGGCTGGACTCAATTCAGAAGTTGCACCCAAATGGTCGGTCACATTCGCCGTCACACTTGCAGCACTATTCAATGCTTTCCACGTTGCTTGACCTTGACCTTGAGCATTCGTCGTCACAACTTGAGTCCCTAAATACTGCTCTGCTTCTTGACTCTTCGCTTGACGATTCGCAAAGAACTCAACCTGATAGCGTTGATTTGGTTGCGCTTGCACTTCTGCTGTGACTTGACCTTTGCTATAAATTAAACGCGGTGCTTGGATGTTTTGGTTTGGCATCGCATTACAGCCCTGCTCATTTGGCTGTGTACAGGTTTTTTGCAGTTTCGCTGCTTCAATCACCACGCCACCACCACGAGAACCGACAAAACCTGCATGTTCAAGTGCTGGCACAGCAAATACAATGGCACCTAAACGTTGGTTGGGTACACATGAACCGCCTGCTTCACAACGCTTAATGTCTTTACCATTATCCCAAATCGAGTTTTTGGTTAAGGTGGTGCGTGCATTGGCATCTTTTTCAGAACGTACAGCAATCCCTAAACGGTTACCATGAACTTTATTGCTGTCAAAGATGTTGCCATCACCCGTGAGGTTAAAGCCAATTGAGTTATTGGTCAGTTCGTTATAAGCGATGTAATTGCGCTTACCCCAGTTAATTTGCAAACCATCAGAGTAGTTTTCAAATTTGTTCCCCACCACCGCATTGTCATTACCCCACAGGATTTCAATCCCTTGCGACGGCTCTGGATTGGCTTTGGTTGAAGTAAATAGATTGTTGGCCACAAGGTTAAATGCCGCGCCACGGGTAAGCTCAAGACCATCGCCATTATCTACAAACACGTTGTTCAAGACTTTGTTGTTATTGGTGGTGGTCGAAGTCGGATTACCCTTACCGTCATCACCCGTCAACATCACGCCTGAACCACCGTAGTTATTACTGATACGGTTATGTTGAATCAAGTTATTGCTTGAGCGGTTCACCAATACACCAATACAAAAACGATGAATATCGAGACCTTTTAAGGTCACGCCATTCACATCTTGCAGAACTAAACCCGGTAAAGTCGTGGTACGGACATTGGTGCCATACTGTTCAGGATTTGCCCCCGGGCAGGCTTTCGCGCCTTCACCTTTAATATAGTTTGAACCATCAATCGCAATAAACTCGCCTGTTTTGTCCCATTGCGTCCCAATGATCTTCACTGAAGACTTAATTGGCGGTAAAGCTTGATTCAGTTTAATTACATAGGGTGCTTGTCCTACAGCTTGGATTTGAATTTTATTTTCTTGTGTCGCATTGGCATTCGATTGTTCAATCGCCCAACGCAGTGAACCTTTTGCAGTATCGTCCTGATAACGATCCACAATATAAGTTTCTGCACTGGCAAAACCTGATGCCGCTAAACTCAAAACCAATGTGGTCAAACGTAAAGTTGATGGTTTCATATTTTAAATCCTTTTCTATCCTTGAAGATGAATAACACAGTGCATTAAGGCGTCGGTTGTACTGTTTTCAGCAACAGTTTGAGTTGAGTTACATCAATTTGACCCGGTGCAGAGGCTTCACCAATCATGCCAAAACTTAGGCTGCCACCCATATTGGCAGTTGCCACACGTGAAATCGTGCCCAACTGTCCCATCGACATGGTTAGCAGTGGTTTTTGACTTTTTTGACTCACAGCCAACGTGGCATTCATGAGGGTAAAGACATCTTGTTTTGACTTTGGCATCACCGCAATTTTTAGAATGTCAGCACCCATCTGATCTTGTTTTAGCAGGCGGTTTTCAATGTCTTGTTGCTCAGGTGTTTTGGCAAAATCATGATTTGACATGATCACCAACACTTTCTTGTCATGTGCCAATTTGGTTAATTTCGCTACACTGCCAGCATCGCGGAACATTTCGATATCCAGCAATTGCATAAATGGTTTTTTCAGGTATTCACGATAAATCTTTTCATAGTCTTGGTCAGATACCGTCATTTTTCCGCCTTCGTTATGGGTACGAATGGTCGCAATCAACGGTTTATCTTTTAAAATTTGATTCAGCTGCTGACCCAGTGCAATCACTTTTTTAGTGTCGGCAGAAAATTCCAATAAGTCGATACGAAACTCAGCTACATCAGCGTTTGGATTACTGGCAATCACTTTTGCTTGAGCAAGTGCTTGTTCAGCCGTTTTTGCAGTAATGGGTACAATAGTTTTGACAGGTAAGTCACCAATATTGAGGTTTTTCACCATATAGTGTTGTGTCGTAGGAGCAACTTCCGCTGCAAATGCTGGCATTGCTGCGATAACAGCACTGCTTAAGCAGAGTTGCATTGCTAATTTTTTGATTGTCATCATTACATTTCCTTGTATTTTCAAACTATTGCTTGACTTTTATCATCAGCCGCAAACATACGTGGGATGGATGAAATGGGTCATACCATCACCACGTATAAACTTTTATCTATCGAGCCAGTGCAAAGTGTTCTGCACTGAACTGAATCAACTTAGATATCTAAAAAGACCGTTTCGTCTTCACCTTGAATACGAATATCAAAGCGATACACCACTTCACCATCACGCTCTTCACGTTTTGCAATGAGGGTTTGACGACGTGGCGCCCATTCAATCCCTTTAAGTACAGGATCTTGTGCATTGGCTTCAGCTTCATCTTCAAAATACACACGGGTATTCAAGCCAATGTTGATACCGCGTGCGAAAATGATCAGTGCAATATGTGGCGCTTGAATACTGCCTTTACGGCCTGGAACTGCGCCCGGTTTGATGGTATCGAAGCTCCAGAAACCTGTATCGAAATCTGCACCCGTACGTCCCCAACCAAGAAAGTTTGGATCAGCTTGTTTACCTTGGCTATCTGCAGCACTTGGGTATACACCATTCGCATCGGCCTGCCAAATCTCAATCAGTACATCACGTAGTGGTAAGCCTAAGCCATCAAACACTTGACCTTCCAAGCGAATACGCTCGCCCAAAGTGTTTTCTTTCACCAATTGGTTGTTGAAGTTGTTTTCAAAGACTTCGATGTTGGCTTGTTTTGGTAACAAACCAATGTGTACATATGGTCCACCTGTTTGAGATGGAGTTTCATGCAATTCTTGAAAGTTCCAATTGTTCATGTTGTTCTCCCTGAATTAAGTCAAATCATTTTCGAAATAAGTCGCACGACGACCACGTAAAGTGATGTCAAAGCGATAACAACGGCTGTCTGCTTCAATGAAGTTGCTCTTATCTTCTAAAGCAATCAGCGCACGACGTTGTTCTTCCGAAGGAATGGTTTTAATAATTGGACACGAATCAATTAGCGTATCGCCTTCAAAGTAGAACTGAGAAATAAGACGTTGTGCCCAACCATCAGCAATCAAAGAGAAATGGATATGCGCAGGACGCCATTCATTAATACGGTTACGCCAAGGATACGGACCCGGCTTAATGGTACGGAATACAAAATAGCCATTGGCATCGGTCATCATGCGACCACAGCCGCCAAAGTTTGGGTCCATCGCACCAATAAACTGATCATTTGGATGACGATAACGACCAGAAGCATTGGCTTGCCACACTTCGAGCAAAGCATTTTTGACTGGACGACCGAACTGATCACGAACATAGCCATGCACGATAATGCGCTCGCCAATCGGTAAACCTTCTTTGGCATAGTTCAAAATCAAATCGTTATCTTTAGGTCCAAACTGCTCCGCACTAAACTGTGGTGAAGTCACTTCAGTTAAAGTTTCTGCAATCGAAATCAAAGCATTTTTTGGCGAGCGTAATACACTGGTTTTATAGCCGGGTGCATATGCTGGCGGATGATCTTCGGTATTACGTTGTGCATAAGCACCTAAAATAAGTTGCGACATGTGACGTCCCTCTTAATCTTGTTCCATTACTCTTGATTCGTTTGTTCTTGGCTAAGTTGCTGTTCGCTCAGTTTTTGCGGGGCAATGCCCAAATCTGCAAAAACTTCTTCTGCCATGTGCATAGCTGCATTGGCTGCGGGTAAACCTGCATACAGTGAACAGTGCAAAATCAACTCTTTTAAATCGTCTTTGGTCACACCATTGTTAAAACAAGCACGTAAATGCATACGCAGTTCATCTTCACGGCCCAATGCCAATAACACGGCAATGGTGACTAAGCTACGGGTGTGGCGCGGCATGCCCGGTCTAGACCAGACTTCGCCCCACGCAAAACGGCTAATAAAATTTTGAAAGTCGGCATTGAAATCATTCAAGTTCTCAAGTGAACGACCGACATGCTTTTCACCCAGCACTTCAGTGCGTACGGTGATTCCTTGTTCATAACGTTGTTCATCATTCATGGGAGAAACCTCAATTAGGTCGCATCGGTATGTGCGACCAGTGATTTAACAAAAATAGCGACTGCTGCTGCTGTTGCTGGAATTAACAACAGACTTAAAATGGCGGTAAATGACCAATCATTGCCCAGTAAAACTGCGCCGATCCATGCACCAAATACCGCACCGAAACGACCAATTCCAGACATCCATGCCACACCTGTTGCACGGCATTGCGTCGGGTAAAAACGAGCACTCAGCGCTGGCATAGCCGACTGCGCACCATTAATTGCAACACCAGCGCAAAGCACTAAAATGGCAAGTAAGGTTGGATTTGCTAAGCTCTGACCCACAGCAAAGGCAAAGATCCCAGCGACAAAGTAGAAGCCTGCAATAATGCGGTTCGGATTGAAACGGTCCATTGCCCAGCCAATAAATAAAGCACTGAGGACACCGCCAAACTGGAATAAACCACCGATAAATGCAGCACGTTCCATAGTTGCGCCAGTTTCACGCATTAAGGTTGGTAACCAACTGGTGAGTAGATAAATCATGACCAGACCCATGAAATAGGTCAGCCACAATAAAACCGTACCTTTGACATATTTCTGAGAGAACAGCATGCCAAACACACCTTTCTTCTCTGCACCTTCAGTTTTTTCTTCGGGTACATGAAACTCAGTAACACCCTGTACTTGCGTCGGTGCAATACGCGTTAGAATTTTGCGGACTTTTTCGGGGTCACGGCCTTTCACAATCAAGAAACGATAGGATTCTGGCAGGAAGAAAATCACCAAGATCATCAAGATCAGTGGCGACCAACCGCCCAGTAAAAATAAGCTGTACCAACCAAAGGTTGGGATCAACCAACTACTGATGAAACCACCTGTCGCCATCCCCAAGTTGTATCCACAAAACATACAAGTCACGAGTAACGAGCGTGAGCGCTGCGGGCAATATTCAGAAAATAGTGTGGTTGCATTCGGCATCGCAGCACCCAAACCAATACCGGTTAAAAAGCGCAGGACCACCAAGGTATTTAAATCAGCTGCATATGCCGATGCTAAAGTAAAGCCACCAAAAATCAGCATCGAAACACTTAAAACAATCTTTCGCCCAAAGCGGTCAGCGGTTGGACCAGACACCAAAGCACCAATAATCATGCCGCCTAAAGCCGCACTCATGACTGGACCTAGTTGCGAGCGGTCTATTCCCCAGTCTTGTGCCAAGGCTGGAGCAATAAAACCCATTGCCGCAGTATCAATACCATCAACAAAAACAATGAGAAAACATACAATTGCGATCAACCACTGATATTTGCTAATCGGTGCATCATTAATCAGTGCTTGTGCGTCTATACTCGTTTTTTGAGTAGCGTATTCCTGAGACGCCATACCTGCCTCCTTGGGCTGAAAGTCCTTTTAAAAATCCTTAAACTATTGAAGCGATCCAATAAACTGACTGAGGGTTTGGTTAAACAGCTCAGGTTGCTCAATATTGGAAAGATGCGATGCATCAATCACCGCGAGTTCACTCTTTTGAATCTGTTGTTGCATAAAGACGCCATCTGCCACTGTCGTGACAGGGTCAAATGAGCCTGCAATCACTAAAGTTGGAATCTGAATCTGTTGAATTTGAGTAGATAGGTCTGCTTGCGCGAGCGCTCGGCAAGATTCTGCATAGCCCAGTGCTGGCGTAGTCGCTAAAGATTGAATGGTGCGCTGCGCCAAAGCATCGTGTTGATAATCAAACTGCTCACTAAACCAGCGTGTATGCGTAGTCGCGACCAAATCCGCTAAGCCATTGGCTGCCACAGCATCTGCACGCGCATTCCAACCTTCTTCAGTCCAAATTTTGGCTGCTGAGTTCGCCACGGTAATGCTATGAAAACGATCTGCATGGTGAATACCGAGCCACAAAGCCGTCATGCCGCCCATTGAAATCCCGCAAAAATGCGCTTTTTCAATGTTTAAACCGTTCAGAATATCAATCACATCTTCTGCAAGATTTTGTACAGTGGTCTGCTCAATCACATCGCTATGACCATGACCACGCGTGTCATAAGTCACCACTTTGAACTGCTGTTCAAAGGCCGCAACTTGCGGCTGCCACATGCCTTTATCTGTACCCAATGAGTTTGAAAATACAATCACAGGTGCATGGTCTTGCCCACTGATTGCAACAGATAAAGTCTTGCCTTGACGATTGGTCATCGTGATATTCACTTTGCCTCTCCTTTTGCTTCTTGCAACACCGCATCAATCTGGTCTTGAATATTGCCAAGATATGACGCGGGTTTAAAAATTTCTGAAATCTGAGCTGCACTAAAATAGGTTTTGACTGGATCGAGTTCAGTCATGACCTCTTTTAAGTGAACACCTTTTTCAACCGCTGTTTTACATGCTGCTTCCACCAAATGATGAGCCTGTAAGCGTCCCATATGCGGTGCCAAAGCCATCATCACCGCTTCCGCCATGATCAAACCCTGCGTACAATCCAAATTGCGTTGCATATTTTCAGCATTGACTTGCATGCCTTGTAACACCTCCAAAGTCCGCTCCAAGGCGCCTGCACAGAGTTGGAAAATTTCAG
This sequence comes from Acinetobacter sp. BWR-L5, assembly GCF_039655985.1. Classification (NCBI taxonomy): domain Bacteria; kingdom Pseudomonadati; phylum Pseudomonadota; class Gammaproteobacteria; order Moraxellales; family Moraxellaceae; genus Acinetobacter; species Acinetobacter sp. BWR-L5. Next base: position 666,769 of record NZ_JAGFEV010000001.1, read on the forward strand.
GCAATGCCAACCATTCTGCATGCCATCCACCTAGACTACGCTCATGTTCCTGCACCATGCTTTGATACAAACTCGACATCAGCACAGGCACACGATTGGCTGCTGCCAAAACGGATGCCGCAGCAACAGGATTACGCTTATGTGGCATAGTGGATGAACCACCGCGCCCTTTCGCTGCTGGCTCAAATACTTCAGCAATTTCGGTTTGCATCATCAATGACCAGTCACGTGCCATTTTGCCCAAACTACCTGTCACTATTGCGAGAACACTCGCCACTTCAACAATACGGTCGCGCTCACCATGCCAAGTACAGCTTGGAACAGAAAGTTGTAACTGCGCTGAAAATGCTTGTACAACTGCTGTGCCTTGATTCTGCAAAGATGCCAATGAACCCACAGCACCGCCCAATTGCGCAGCAAAAACACGTGCTTTCATGGCTTCAATACGGGCTAAATCACGATGAAAGGCCGAGGCCCAACGCGCGAATTTATGCCCCAAAGTAATCGGCAACCCTTGCTGCAACCATGTACGTCCAATCATCACTTGTGAGCGATACTGTTCAGCTTGGGTCAATGCAGTGCGGTAACATTGGTGAATTAAAGCTTCAACATGCGTCATTGCAGCACGACATTGCAAAATACAGGCAGTGTCTAAAATGTCTTGACTGGTTGCGCCCCAATGCACATAACGCGCAGCATCTTCATTGTTTTGTTTCACAATCGCAGTTAATTGCTTCACAAAAGGAATCGCGATATTGCCCGCCAAGCCTGTAGCAATAGCTAAAGCATCAAAGTCAATCTGATCGATTGCAGTTGCTGATGCGCGACGAGATAAATTTTCGTTTTTTTCGAGATAATTAATCTAATCGCGCATTTCACTCTACGCAAAACAATTTCAATAATTACAGATCACAATTTCTTTAGAAACCTTACTCTTTGCACTTGCCTTGGAGGTTAAGGAATATTTAATATCCAAAGATTCAATTCTAAAATCTTTAAACACATTTCTCATTTCTTCATGATCGTTTAGTGAGACCATTACTTTGCCTTTTGAGCTGCTCATAATATTAGCCAAATCCTTGTACTGGTCATAGCCGAAATCAACACTATATCCTGCTGTATCGAAGTAAGGTGGGTCTGCATAGAAGAATGTGTACTCTCGGTCATACCGATTAAAACAATCCTGCCAAGCTAGTTGTTCAACATAAGTCCCTGACAACCTTATATGAGCCTCGGAGAGATTCTCTTCGATTCTGCATAGATTGATAGGTCGACCTGATGGTGCATAGCCAAAGTTCTGACCGACTCGCTTAGCACCAAAAGCATGCTGTTGTAGATAGTAAAAACGAGCTGCACGCTGGATATCTGTTAGACCAGGACAATAGGCTTCCTTTAACCACTTGAACATAGTGCGGCTGGTTAAAGCCCATTTGAATTGCTTTATAAATTCTTCAAGATGATGCTGAACAACGCGATATAAATTGATTAGTTCACCATCAACGTCGTTGATGACCTCAACCTTTGCAGGCTCAGGATTTAGAAAATATAAAGCGGCTCCTCCACAAAACAACTCTACATAGCAGTCATGTTTTGGAAATTTTGGAATCAAGCGCGACGCAAGTTTACGCTTACCACCCATCCAAGGGATAATTGGGCTAGTTTTCATACAGTTCCACCTTGTGCAAAAGCTTTTCATTTTTGTATGCTTGAGCAATCGTGATCGCGATTGCTGGGCTTGCTTATGACACTAGACCTGTCATGAGAGCTGCTTATTGTTGACGCAATGAGCAGCTCCCAGTATTTATCTCCACCCAATTACTTGAATAGATCTTTTACCGCATTGTAGGCTGTTTTAATTTGATCGATAAAAGTTGAGATAAGTTTCTCGTACACATCCCAATTTGAACCAATATCAATAACCATGCTTTTAATAAATGCCATGACTGCTTCTTTCTTCTTTGCACCAGTCAAGTTGCCTTGAACCTCAACAGCATCCATGGCATTTGCAGCTGCTTGATAGATGGTACGACCTGTAGTTACGGCAGTAAGCACACCAGTCGCCACAGTTGCAATGCTTAACGTTTTCTCAGTCACATTCCCGTCTCCTAAAAATTGATAAAACTAAATTATTAAAGAACTTTGAATGTAGACTTACTTCGCCAGCAAATCTTTTAAACTGATTTAAAACTACCTATACGACAATATCCACATCAATCACATGCTTTTGCAGGCTCTCAAAACTATTTAACACTGCATAAAGTTCGATGCGAATTGCAACGGCATTACTAAAATCGGCGATTAATGTTGTGCCTGTTTGATCTGGTAATGGGTTGATATAGACCGTTGAATCAGTCATACCATTTTTCTCAGCAACCAGTGCAAATGAACCACCATTAGAGGTCTTTTTATAAAGTTTGATGCTATAAGTCACACCTACTTCAATTACTGTAGTAACGGCTTGCTGATCGACAATCGAAGCACCTTGAACTACGCGATTACGAAAACGCCATGACACTTTATTTAAAGTGCTCACTGTCGCTGGATAAGCCACATCATTCAATAGAACATTTGCTGGAGGATATGGACGTGCAATACGATTCTGTCCTGTAATGCTCAATGTGTTAGCAGAGGCTTCACTGAACTCTCCAGTGGTTGTTCTTGAAAGCAATTTTAAATTGACGACTTGACCACCTGTGAAAGAACGTTCAGCAGCTGTTGCCACATCACCATAGAACCAAACCATAGTATTTAGGCTATGCGCTTTTGGTACAGTATCAATACAACCACGTGCAAGCATGACTTGATTACCTGTGTTGAGTACTGCATCAACTCTAAATATTTCATCATCGATCAATACACATTGACCAACGCTGACAATACTTTCATCTAAAGTTTGTGCGAATGTAACCAAAACAGAGGATGCACCAAGAGGCACAGCTTCAGCCAATGAGGCATTGAAAATATACTGTCCTTCACCAACGTCCACATAAGCACTATCACTAATTGTTTTTGCCAATATATTGAAATCTTGCTGAAGTGTATTTGGCTTACGTGCTAAAGGCATGAGATAAGCTTGGTTCGTCATGCGACCAATATCTTCAACGGTGAAGTTCTCAAGCAATTGAGCGTATGGAATTTCCAACAGCTTAACTATTGTGATCTGTACAGGATCTAAATTAGGCGGCTGCCATAAGCTGGGTTGGTCTTGAATGAAGTTTGTAGCGGGCAAACCAAAGACATCTTGAACGGCTGTTACTGTGATTTCACCATTCGTTATAGAGTCATGTTCAACTCGTACTGCACGAACGACAATTGAATTAATACCGCGCTCAGGTAGCTCTAATTTAAATACTGATGCAGGCTGTAACGCGTAAGCACGTCGGTCTAATACAACTTTAAAGCGCTTCAAACCGCTTTGTGCGACCTTCATATCACGCGCAGCAACACGTCCAGCGATATCTATAGTGGGTAAACCATTATAATTTTTATTTTGCAAAATGATGCCATGACGTTGAATCGCGGCTAAGTTTTCAGCCCGTGCTGGTCGTGACTCATTGGTAATTGGGTCAATATAAGAAATAATGGTTTGATTGGTGACCAAGTCATTTGATGCGTTATTATCTTCTTCAATACGAAGTAAACCTGTACTGAAGTTAAAGCTTGGTAATGTCGCCACATCATAGTTATCTCGGATTAGGTCTAAGCGCCAAAGTCCTGTCATTCGATCTACAAACATCGCAGCCCCAATATGATCGAGGACTTCTTGAATAAATGCTTGAATACTGTCTTGTCTACGCCATGCCAAACATAAGCCAAAACCTTCAGTATAGAGTTGATCCGCTGTTGCTTTGAAACTTGCGACATCAATTTGACTTGAAGCAAAACCGCGCCCCCAAACACGATTAGTTTGTGCCTCATAAATAATATGCGCAGGGTTCATGGCTTTAATTTGGTTGTTACTCATCCAAATCGTAACTTTTTCTGGATACCAAGTGGCACCATCCCAATTAGAAGTTGTACGTCGTGCTCGGAATGACCACGGCTTAGGATATGGGGAGTTTGAACAGATTAAGCCATCATAGAAAAACGTTACACAACCACGATAAGCTGGCACAGCTGCTGGTTCAATAATGGGTGGTACCCAGTCACCTTTACTACCAGGATAATCAACCCCAACATTTTCGTAATAGCCTTCTCTGATGACTGTGCCATACATCATTTCCAACTCTGCTAATGCGGGTTGATCGGCTGCACCACGCATAATGATCATGCTGCCTTGAATTCCACCTTCAGCTTCATCACCACCAAATAAATTAGGTTGGTTGATGCTGATCGTGCTGCGGTTAGCAGATGAAATCGCGCCTTTCCATGCTGTTTTATCTGAGACCTTAATTTCAACTAAATCATCAAGACCTAAAGAAACCCCCATGTGCAATGACATAAAGTAGCGATAGCCTGTCTTGGTTCGTTTTGATCCAAAAAGGCCTTTCTGCTTTTTATAGATACCTTTATTGCGATAATTTCCTAAACCAATCACACACCAGGAGGTAAGCCAAACATCACCAAAAATGACGACTTTAGGTGTTCCATCTTCTGTAGTAGGTAAGTCAAAATCATCAATAGTAGCCGCTTTAGGCTGAAGTGGTTTAGGCTGTAATGCATAACTGATAATTAATGATGCTACGAATAGAGCAATTTGAATCCACATAGTTTGCTCCTAAAATACTCGTGTACCATCAAATGGAGACTTGCCTGGTGAATGAGGTGTACCCCCATAATTTAAGACGTTATTAAATTTCGTTTGGCAGGTCGTAAATAGACGATTACAACCTGCGTAAATAGCAACTATTTGGCCAGCAGCTAAGCCTGAAGTGCCGCCATATAAAGACAGCACCGCTCCTTGATGTAATTCAATACCACGTTGCTCACTGCCATATTGACTGGTCCATTCGACATATCCCCCTGAATACCATCCATCAGTTTTAGCTGCTGCGGAAGGGAAATTAATGCTGACCCCATCAAGTGAATTAATTTGTCCATCGACGCGGAAGGAATTACGAGCTACACCACAGTCGGGGTTATAGAGTTGATGTGGACATATGCGTGTCCATGTTTTACGCAGTCCTGTTTGTTCTAATGATGCAGCTAAAGTCTGGCATTGCACTGAGGCTGTAAAATCATTCGGAAATTTCACCCCGACGATCATGCCCATCCAAACAACGAGAAAGCCATTGTCACCATAATGCAAATCAAAAATGGTCACACTAATGGTCTGAGCTGGTGCTACGATACGATACATTTTAGGGATATCAAGTTCAGCAGACATTGTGAGAGTCAGAAGGTCTGAAGTTGTATTTTCCGTTTGACGGATGCCATCATCAGAAATTCCACCTACAAGTGCCCTAAACGTAATACCTTGATGGCTAATGTTCCGATCTGCATTGGTATAGCCCCATTTCAATGGACCACGCTGGAACTGATATAAGCGGACAGGTCGTCCGTTTTGCAAAGATGTTTCAAATTCTGCAAAACTCATGATTCACGCACTCCACGGAAAGTTGCCGATGATTTGGCAATACCATCGCTATCGTTCAGGTGTTCAATCACCACACTGTCGTTAGATAAGCGACAAAGGCTCATAAAACTGATACGAATGATGTCTGTCGGTAAGATTTGAACGGGAAAAGTTTGGTCTACTGCTAAACGTTCGGTATTGCTATCCAATTCCGTGGATGACGTGATGCGACGGTACAGCACCGTGCCATTTTTCAGCCTGATTTGAATGTCTTGACGTCCCAGCTGTGATTGAGCAAAACGACTATAACCACACCATTGCACATCTAAGGTTTGTCCACTGGCAACAATGATGGATTTAAGCGTTAGATCATCACTGAATGTTGGCAACCAAAGAGCCTTTTGACTACCACGTAAGGCATAGAATAAAGCGCGTAAATTAGCTTGTTCTTGGCGACCGTAAGTCATCCAATCGTACTGATATAAACCAAAGGTTTCCTGAGCATGATCTTTTTGCAATACCAGACCCGTTTTATTGTCCAGTTGCGATAACAACCGCTCATAAGAGTGTGTTAAATCATTTTGCTCATTGGGGGCTTGTTCTAATACTGGATAGCTTCGATACAAAGTAGACGGTATTTGCTCGATATGATCTAGTGTTTCAGTCGCAGTTAGTGAAATGGCGGTACGCATCATACGATCCGTGCGTTTGAGCAAATTTGGTTGCCCATTTAGTCGTACGGTAATCGCTGGAGAAAGGCACGTGCCTTTAGACCACGACTTTTGTAATGGACGTTTCAAAATCAGGCGATCTGACAGTACACTTTCAATTTCTACTGTTTCATTATCAAAAGCAGTCTGACCACGTAATATCGCTAAACGATTGGCTTTAAAATTACGGTAGGTCGTATCGCAATAGATGATCATACCACCCATAGTATGTGTCGTTTTTAACCATTGCTGTTGTGGCCAGATCGGCATAGCAAAGTTTTTTGTGCCCCAGCCAATCATGGCTAATTCAAAGAATTGGCGCTCTGCATCGTATAACAATAGTTCTGCATCAAACTGAATCCGTGGCGATAAACGTAAGCTACGACGTTGCTCATGACCTGTTTTGCTTTGTAGAATGTTAGTGAGCCATTGCAAGGTTTCAGTAACAGGTTTTGACCAATCTACTAACCAGCCAAAGGCAACAATCCGTGTGCCTGTAATATGCAAGGTGGCTTGGTCCTCACCAAACTGCCAAATGATGTTTGCATCAATCGTGGTTGGGCCATCAGGCAAAATACTGATATTCCATGCACGTTCTTGTAGTGCAGCAAAATTGAATGGTGGATTGGGTTGCCCAGATATATTTAAACCTTCTTCAACACCTTCAATATTTTGAAGAATTTTAGGTGTTAGGTACGCATTCCAGAGATTGATGGTACTCACTTGCTCAGAAGCGACATTACCCAGTTCTAACGATGCTGGTGAGATATGGATGCGATTATAAAAGTCATCAAAATAGCTATTGGTTTTGATGTATTGAATGGCATGACCATTAGCTTCGACTGGATAATGTGTAGTGAGTGAAAATACAGGTGAAATGGATACCATGGACTCATGGTAGGGATACCATTCTTCACCTATAAAACCTTCAAAGTCGACCGTAATTAAAGGATTATGATCAGGATTAAGTGGGCCTTGGGATAGCCAAAAATTGAGATTTGCCATAGGTTCGTCTCCTATGGTCCGTCATAACGGATAGCCCAGCCGAGGGTTCCAGAATGATTTATGTTTGAACCACCATCCCGTACATCAATATTTTTTCTATAAAATGGAAAAATCATCCACCTCTCAGAACCTAAGTTGATGATTTGTTCTGATTCAAAATTATCAACTCTAGTAAAACGAGCATTTTGAAACTCACAAACAATGCTTCTCTTATCTTGTGGTCGCACTAAAGTTACCGAGTATGGCAGAAGAATGGCATCACTGAAAAAAGTAGAGGGCATTAATCGATGTAACGGTAATATTGAGTATAAAACGCTTGCTGTTATTGAGTAATTTGACCATTTTCCGCCATCTAAATTATGAAGAATAATCGAATTTAAACAATTTCCCCCATTGTTATATGTACCCCAAAACGGCGCACAAGCTGTTGCCCAATAACCTGCACCACTGGAAGTGGAAATTGACAATCCTGTATTAGTGCCAACATCAGCTCCAGTAGAAGCAGAAACCCACAACCCGCCATTTGAAATTAATGTTGATTTCCCAAATGCCAAATAGTAGAAATCTGAATCAAATTTGGCTATGAGATAAACCTCATCCTCAAAAATAAAAATGTGATAATTGCAAGGAAAAAGAGGAAAAAGTGAAGTTGAAAATCGCCCTAGTCTTGGAGTTACACCAGTCGTCCCTTGTAAAATTCCATTGACTAGTCCAGTTCCTCCCTGACAAATAATTCCATTTGTAGATATAGAAAAGCCAATAAAAAGATCGCTCTTATGTAGAACACCATTGCTCCATATCCAAGCATTGTCAGGTTGAGTGCATGCACCAACCAATGCATTTAATAATTCTTGATAACTGGAAGCTTGTCCATTGTAATACGCCATTCTTCTTCTCCTTATACATCTAATTTCATAGCGATGTAATCTGCAAAGCCAGTACGGCTCACGTCCTGCATAACTACCCAATCAGGGCCACAGGTGTTTTCAACAACGTTGTTAAAGCCGCTGACGTAACGGATACCGTCTAATTCGCCATAAATGCCATTCGCATCATTCAGAATGACGGGCAGCAATGGATAAGAATCATTGGTATCACGTAGTTGAGTTGAACCAGCTAAATAGGTGTTATTCCACGGATGGGTTTCAGGCTGTAAATACACGCCCGTATTGAATCTCATAGCTAAATTAACGCGATTACCTTTGTAAGGCATGGAATGGGAAGTATTTGAATATCGAGTTGCAGTCGCGCCATTTAACATGCCTGCACAAACAATTGGATATGGATACTGTGATGGACGTGCGTAGGGAAAGAACTTCCCAATATAAAAATGCTCATATACGGGTGTACCCACTTTCATACAGCAGGCAATCCGTTGCGGATTCACAGTGAGCCAGTAATCAATGCGCTGGTTATGGGCTGGCACACCCGAAAGACAAACGCCTGGTTGTGTGTCAAAAGTATTGGATGGCACATAACCAGTAAATGTCCCGACACAAAGATTGTAGTAATCTGCCGATGCATCTTGATAGGTTCGGACACCCAGATAAATCTCTTCAGTGCCTGTGTAACCTTTGCCTTTTAAAATGAGCTCGCGGTTTGCAATGCTAGTGTCATAACGCATGACCTCCCAAAGACCTGAAGCTACAGCAACGTCACGGATTTTTTCCAGCATTTTATAGTGGGCGAGTGTGCCGCCGCTGTTATCAACATAACCAATTGCATGAGGCATTTTTACAGTCCAAAAACAGATACTCCGCCTAGTGTGGCGGAGTATCTGAAATTTGACTTTTAAACTAATTTAGAACTTTTTTCTAACGTTAGAATTAACCAATTTTAAGAGCAGATTTAAATTTAGCTGGGTCACGTGACATCATGACCACTAAATTTTCTTGCGATGCACCAGATTTAAGAACGTCTAAAATTCTTGCTGGGTCATCTACTAAATAGAAATTTTGGTTCGCATTAAAACTGGTGGCACTTGCGATCTGAGCGGTAGGATCATTCAGTTTCGGGGCTTGAATATCAGGCACCGTAATATTGGGTGCATCAACCAAACCGCCATCGGCATAACCCTTAAACTTGTTTAAAGCTTCCATCCCGTTTTGGTTAAATGACCACAAAAATTCTTTTGCGCCAGGTTGGCTAGTGGACTCTTTGCGAATCACAAATTCATCCTTATGCACGAAACCTGCTGTTTGAAATTTACCACCTGCGCCTGTATACCCACCTCTAGCAAAGCCTGTGACTAATCCACCGTCTGAGTAACCCATAGCAGATGATGCCGCTTTAATCGCATTAAAAATCATCTGTTTTAAAATCATTTGAGCAATTTCACGGAGGAAGTCAGATGCAAATTGTTTGAATGCATCGCCAGCCGACTGTGTACCATCTGCCCAAGCCATAATTGCATCAGTCATACCGCCTGCAATTTTTTCCTCTATTTGACCGAGTGTAGGCAAGAACTTTTTAGACTCTGTATCAACATTCGCAAGACTTGCAGTGAAATTTTCAATTTTCGCAACAGAAAAAGCATCTCCAAGATTTTCAGCCAAGACCTTGGCTTGGTCTGCTAAAGTTTGCATAGTGGGAAGCATCTCAGCGTCAATTGCATCCAAACCATCTGAATATTGAAATCTTGAAATCTGACCCGCATCATTTTGAATTTTTAAATTCTCTTGGCGCTGTGAGCGCAGACTTTGCAATTCTTCTAGCTGTTTCATTGCATCATTAAATTGCAATGTGAGCTTTTCTTGATCAATCACAAAATCAATTTTGACCAACATTTGTTGGTATTCATTGGCTTGTAATGGATCAGGTTCAGACATCATCAAACTTGCAAGGTCTGCTTTAGGCTGCTTCCATTTTTCATCTACTGCGTTTAGATCGGCTTGTAAGCCATTATCTGAAGATCGTAAAAAGCTTTCATTTAATGATGTTAGAGAGTCTTGCACACGCTTTAAAATCTCAGGCCGTTTGCTCAGCACATCTTCATAACGTTGATTTTCTTTTTCTAAAAGCGCTTTCAATTCAGTGTCTGAATATCCAGCCTTATTGAGATCAGATATACGTTTATTATGTTCAGAAAGTGCCTTTTCTTCATCAGAATAATACGACTCCCGGAGAGAGATTCGATTTTGTTCTTGTTGAACTTGCTGCTTCTGTAATTCATTTTCTGCCGCTACCATTTTACTTAAATTGGCTTGAGCATTTTCATCATTCAAACCATTAATGGCCGCCAAATTGCGCTTAACTTTTACAAGATAATCTTGCGTTTCTTTAAACCCATAAGCCTTGCCAGATTGAACATTACCTTCACCTGCGTTATAGGCCATAATAACTTTGTCTAAATCCCCATTGAATTTTTCCCATAAAAATTCGAGATATTTAGCCGCTGCATCGGCTGATGCATTCACATTTGTTCGATCTGAGAGGCCAAAACGATCCGCAGTTTTAGGCATAAATTGAAATGCACCTTTTGCACCTGCTGGTGAACGAGCATTAGGGTTTCCACCAGATTCCTGAGTTGATACTGCGTATAGCAGGCCATTTGGGAGGCCTCGTGCTTTTTCTTTGGCTGCATAGTCATATTGCTTTGACTGAGCCAAAACTGTTTTATTGATCGATGCCGTCTGTTCAGAAATTTTTTTCTGCTTCTCTTTTTCTTTGGTGGCAGCTTCTTCCTGTTTTTTGCGCTGCTCTACAATATTTTTTACATTTTCTTCAGCTGAAATACTGCTTTTAATGGATGCAATTTCGGCAGGTGTTAATGCACCATAAGTTTGAGTCGCTTTAGGGTCAGCATTTTTAGCGTTAAGTAGTTCCTGACGCATACGTGCTTCTTGCTCAGACACTCCAGATTGCATAGACCCTGCAATCATTTTATTGTCCATAGTTGCAGTACTTAGCTTTGCTACATAATCATCGTAAGCCTTACCAAGACCTTTGACTTTTGTGGCTGCACTATCTGCATTTGATCCTACATTTTTAAGACTTTCACCCATACCATCAGTCAAAATCGTTGCTGATGCAACTTGACCACCGTATGCAGAGACCACCTGATTTTTCTTATTGAGTTCTGCTGCGGCTTTATTGGTTGAACCTGCTTGTTTATCAATAGAACCTTTTAGGCTATCACTCACATCCTTTAAACCGTTGATGCCTGTTGCCAATTGACCCGCTGAGATTTTACCTTGACGGTACTGTTCAAATAAGGCTTCCGCTTTTTTCTTGGATTCATCGCTGACATCTGAACTATGTCGAATTGAATCAACCAATCCTAAAAGTTCATTTTTTTGCTCTCGGTAAGCAACCGTGAGTTTTTCAGTTTGGGCAATTGCTTCACGTAATAAAACACGCTGTTGTGTAGCTTCTAACTTTTTATATTCTTCAGCCAGATCCGTGACTGATTTACTTTGATCTTCCAGACTATCAGTGGCTTCATCCGAGCTACTCGGCATGAGCAAGAAACTTGCAGCAACACCCGCAGCTGCAATTGCGAGTCCTGGTAGCCCACCTGCGGCTGTAAGTAACCGAGATACTGTACTTAAAGCAGTCAAACGTGCTGCCGTGGTTGTAGCAATACCAGCCATACTGGCCAAAGCCATTTGATATTTAATCGCTTCAATTCGACCCGCAATAAATGCAATAGTCGTTGCAGCAGTGGCTGTAATCATTCGCCCAGCAAATATAGAGGCAACAATCAACCCAGCACGAACGAGCACATCCAAATTTTCCGCAACAAATACGATGGCTGGAGCAGCATTGGCCACTAAAGTATTGGTCACCCCAGTTACACTATTTTGAAAATCACCTATAGCACTTTTTGCTTTTACGGCATTTTCAACAGTGTCTTGACTTAGAATCGCCCCAGCTTCTTTTGCAGCATCTCCGAATTTTTTAAACCCAGCACCACCTTGCTCTAAAAGTGGAATTAAAGCAGAGCCTTCATCTGCAATGGATTCTAGGTAGAACACCATCTCATTTTCAGATACTCCAGCTTGACGCAAGGTATTAAAGAATAACTGCAATGCTTCAGGTCCACTCAGTTTTTTAAATTGCTCAGCGGTCACACCCACTTTAGGGGCGACATTCTCAAAAAAGTCCTGTAGTTCACCGCCCCCAGTGGCAATGAAATCACCAACTTTGTCACGGGTATCTTTAAAAATATCACCTAGCTTTTCTTGTTCAATCCCGACCTTTTTCGCACCCGCAACATAATATTGAAACTGCTCAACATTGGTTCCACTTAGGTTTGATAGATTTTTCAGCTCAACCGCTTTATTCAGTGTATCTACAGCAACAGCAATAAATCCGCCCGAAAGCCCAATTAAAGCAGTGAGATGAGGCGTTAGACTGGTGATAGATTTCTCAATCAGACTGTTAGAATCAGCGACATTTTTGGATGCTACAGATGTTTTGCTGAGCCAATTTTCATAGTCTGAAAGCTGTTTTACGCCATCTTTTAAATTGGTTGCACCTGATAGCTTTTTGACTTCATCTGCTGTAACAGCAACAGCTTTCGACGTTTTGGCTTGTGATGCTGTTGCTGCATCTGCCACCTTGCTGGTGTCTTTAATTTCAGCCTTAAGAGATCCAATCTCACGCTTTGCTTGGTTTAAGTCGGCCTGTACTTGCAAGGCAACTTTTAAGTTTTTATTCGCCATGATTATTTACCTCGCAGTGTTTTTAGGTATTTAGAGAGTTCGGGACCGCCTCCAAAGCCTTGGTTGACTGCTTCGATGAGGTCAGCTTTTTCATGATTTTTTTGACGCAGAATGGTGGCATAAAACAGCTCTAACTGACGTTGTGTGTAACGCTGTAAAGCTGCTTTATCATGGCCATTGGAGATTAGGGCTTGGAAGATGTCTGCCCATCGAGCAGTACTTTGTTTTGCTTGCGTAGTGTTCGCTGTACGCTTCTTAAAAAAAAATGCTTGTTTACTTCCCACCAAATCAGGGTTAGATCATCTACTTCAGCACTTTTTAAGGGTTTAAAGAACTCTTTAGGTTTGCTAATGCTTGCAGAGATCAAGGCTTGCACATGCTGAAATTGATTTTCAAAAAATTCCATTAGATCATCAATCAAAATACCTTCTTCAGAATGCCCAACCAATTCAGCTAGCTCATCTAAAAACTCTGTATGCAATGGCTTCAGTTCCAACCACTGCATAAATGGATATTCAGCCACAATGATCAATTCACCAGCAATGGTAAGACTGGAGTCAGGGAACATGACCGTTAAGTCCTCAGCAGCTTTTTCAGCTGCTGAAGTTTCACGGCTTTCCGTTTTTACGCGCTCAGCCATTATGGTCCGACCTCATCATCTAGCCATTCGATTTTGCCGTAACCACCAAGGGTGTCATCAAGCGTATTGACTGCATCAATGAGGGTTGCTCCATTGAGAGTAAAATCCGACAAGGTTTGGCTGGTCAATGGCAATTGCGACATAGGGTCAAATTGCACTTTATACAAATGAACACGTGCACGACGACCATCTACCGTGTTGATTGCTTCCATATACAAATAACGCACGGGTGGTTGAGCGGTCAGCATAGAAACACTAGTCATGCCACCATGACTGTAGGCTGCTTTAAATGGTTGAGTTAAAGGTGCTGCCACACCGAGAATTTTAATCAACCCTGAGTGTGGGGATTCAATTGCGTAATCAGTCCCTTCAACTAGAGCTTTAGGTGTAGCTGCTGTGCTATCAGTAAGGGCTAAATTAGAAATATTGCCTTTATCGAGCAAAATAATTTCACCTGCAACCAACCCAGTAGGCAATAACTCACTGGTGACTGAGCCAGCAGAAACTTTATTAAGCTTGCCATGTACCCCTAGTAAAATATTGTCAGGTGTTAATTCACGCAGTACTAGCTCTGGGCTAACAGCTTTTGATTGAATATTGACAACGGACGTACCTTTATTACCAGACCAATTTTCTTTTCGCTCTTCTTTTTCAATTGATAAAGCGAAGTTTAAAGAACTTTGGTCACCAACCCATTTCAGGTTACGTGGACGGCCATTTACGTTTTCACCAAGGTAGATCTTTCCTTGGAATGCAAAATCTTTCATGGTCATGCTGATTTTTCCTCTACAGATTTAGCCGCTGCCACAGAAGCCTTAGCATCTTCTGCAATCTTTAAATTTTTTAACCACTCTGCATCATGCTCAGGCACTTCAATTTCCAAACCTTCGCTATAACGCATTTGCCCGTGTTGGTGGTCTTTTAACAGTTTCACTTTGACGATTTTAATTTCATCTTTTGACACGTTATTTCTCCCACAGCTCAACGGCTGTTCTGAGTCCGTATTGCCAAATGCCTTGCTTTTCAGAAATAAAACCTTCACCCAAAAAGTAGACTTGAGTAAGGCAGTGGCATGGACGGAATTTTTTAAGACTGTTTCGAACCTGGTCTAATGTGACCGTGGTGCCATTTGCACCAGTCAACGACCTTAGAACAAGCGTAAGTTGAATATTCACTCGACGACGTTGGGGACGATCTACAACAGGTGCACCAGGATAATTACCACCAGTGTTATCTGGTTCAGCAAAATCACTACTGGTGTACTGCACCAAAATTTCCCCAACAGGATGACGAAGTGCGTAAGTTGAAGGATTGTCAGGTGTTTCAACCACAGACAAAGTCGGATGATGCTGTTTTAAGCGAGCAACGACATCACCAATAATGTCTTGAGTAATCGATTCATCCATCAGTAAAACCCTCCTTCAAAACGACGTTTTGGGGCTTTAACGCGCCAAGGGCCGACTTCATCCACAGCTTTTTTTGAGTTTTCAATACCCAGAGAAAGCTGGCCATTTTGAATTTTGATCAAATCAGCCTCAGCAGACTTTTTCCCTTCTTTAACAGCATCAGGCAGATCGGCACCATCAGGGCGACGGCTGTACAGTCGATGACGAACTAAATCGAGTGCCAGCTCTTTTAACAAATCGACTTTTTGTGGAAGCGGAAGTGGATAACGTCCACGAACCGCAGCATCAATCTTGTCTGAAGCATACTTAATTGCAGCAATCACAATAGATTCATCAAAGTTTTCATTTAATGGATCGTCTTGCGTCAAAGCGCGAAGTGTATGCAGTGGCACCAGTGTTTGAACATCATCAACCGTACAGTACATGGCCTATGCTCCAGATTAGGTTGCAGAGAATTCGACAAGGGCATCAGGTGCAGTACAAACAGATAATGGATTTGACTGAGCTTCTAATTCCCAACCTTTCCCCATTTTTCGTTCTTCAGCTTTGGCATACATCTCTAAACCAAGCGTATTGACTGCTTCGTTATAATTGGCTGGTGCGAGGTAAGTTGCAAAAAGATCATTGGTGATTGGCACTAAACGCGCTTTACCATCTTTGATGAATTTTGTTGGTTCACCTTTTTCGTTTAAAACCTCCACATCGTATTCAATCCAAGTGACACCTGCATGCGTGAACCCAGAGCGATTATCACCACCCAAACGGTCTTCAGCAGCTTGCCAATTTGCATATGCTTTCTGTACATTTGGATGTGCAGTCAATGCATCAAAATAAGTAGATGAACAGTAAGCAACCCATTCACGTACAATTGCACCACCTAATTTTTTCTGGGCATGACGCTTGCCATCTAACACTTGTTTATTAATATCAGTCGTATCAACACTAAATTGAACATTGATGTTTTTAGGTGATACACCAAAAAGCGTGAACAAGTTATGAATTACCGTTGTACCATCTGCATCTAAAATGATTCCCGAAATCGCACCAACACGGTGAAATTCTTTGGTCGCTTCAATGTCATCTTTTAGACCTTGTAACTTGTCATTGATCACTTGGGCTTGTGCAGTTCCTTCAGAACCATCTTCACCGAAAGTTTGAACATTAAGTTCATCAGGCAAAATTTGTGCTGTTTTGGGTAAATGTGGAATTTCCAAGGTAATGCGTTTACGCTTTTTATTGCCTTTGTGGTCAGGATCAGCATTGCGATCTGTATTATTGACCAATACCAATTTTCCGTTAATCGATTCAATCGTGACATTCACAGTCTTTACTGGAATCACTTTAAAAATCTTTTTATCACCCAACATACTTGGTGGCTTTGGCAAAGCATTAATGGCTTTGGTCAACGTTGAGGGTGTAAATAAATCAGCTAAATTCATGTTTTTTCTCACTGAAAATTAAAAGGGTTAAAGTATTTCAGGCTTAATGTGCGTTTTGCGCAACAATGCCCAAAGCTTCAAGTTCAGCCAAAGCCGTTTTAATTTGTTCATCCGTTGCACCTTCAGGCCAGACCAATTCATTTTTGGCTACTGTTGCACCACGTTTAATAAAAACAGCTTTCTGTGCAGTAGCTGATTCATCAACATTGGTTGCCAATACAGCAGCAGCTTTGTTTAATGGTGCAGCACCAGCAAAATCAATTGGGGTAAATTCACCATCGGCTTTTTGCGCCAGTACCACGCCAATGGCAAGAACTACGGCTGTCGCAGATAAAAGTCCGTTTTGTTTGGTCCAACCTGCTTTTACTTCTACAAGCAGCACATCACCCAAAACTTTTGGTTGGTTATAACTAGGCATGTTTGACTCCTAAAATTGGTCAGAATTAACGTGCTGAACGACTTTCAGCGTCAGCAATCAGTGGGTTTGTAGGATTGTTAATTTTTGGGTCGACCTGTCGTTTCGGGTTGTGTTCACGAAATTCAACGATTTTTGGTAGGTCAGACAACAAGGCTTTTAAGCCTTCAGCAATAGATACTTCACCTTCAGAAAAGCTCACCACTTGTTCAGTTGCTTGTGAAGCGACTAAAAGTGCAATCGCTTTATCTTTAACTTTAGGTGGAAGTTGGCCCGCTTCTACAAGGCTTTCTGCAAAGTCGCTTGCCACGGATTTCTGTTCCGCAATCTTTTGCGCTGTAAGCGTTGCATTAGCCTGTGCCAGTTGCTGTTCAAGTTCAATTTCACGGGCGGTTTTGGTAACTTCAGCATGATCAACGGTAGGCGTTGGATTATCTTTTTGCGGAAGTACAAGTCCGATGTTTTCCGCAAATTCAGCGAAACTTGAGGCAACTTCGGTAGGATTGCGATCAGCATACTCATGCAACGACTCAACCAGCCAATTCGGTACGATTTTGTCCGCATCTTCTAATCCTTTTTCGTCAATTAACCATTCACGGATTTTGCGGAATAGGTCAGCAGCAAGACTGTGTCCCCAATCAGCAAAGTCCACTACGCCATCTTCATTTTCAGCAAATTGAACAGTACCTAGACCTTTTACGGCAGGCGGTTGCGCACCTAAAAAGCCGACATGGCGTAGGTAAAGTTTTCCTGGTGTCGGATTAGCTGGTGAATCGGGCAAATAAAAACTGGCTGAAACTTTGTTATGCTTTCCTGCATTTACGCTTTCGGCAAACTCAGCAGGAACTTGTTTTGGATAGGCAAGTAAGTAGCCATCGTCAGAAAGTTCTAAATGATCGACCCAACCCATCGCAGGGTCTTCAGTCTTTGGATGCCCAACAACTAACGGGGCTTCATGTGTTTGTGGGTTATAAGCAGCAACACAAGTTGCCAGCATGTCTCGGGTATAGTCTTTTACAATCCCTTGCATGCTGGTATGCTTGCCGACTTTAAAAATTTTGATTGGTTTCATCTTTTGCTCAAAATAAACCTCTTGAGGCTTGAGCATAAAAAAAGACGCACTTCGCGTCTTTTAAACTAATTTAGAGGTTTAGTTCCTTTCTAATTGCTCTTGAATCAATGAATACGTTTTTCTAAGAATATCCGTGTCGATAGAATATTTTGATGTTTCTTCACGATCAGGATGGAATTTGTTTAATAATGGGTAGTCTTTTTCGTATTCAACAATCACACGGTCATATTGCTCAGCACTAAATTGATCGGCTGTAATGTCTATACAAATTCCATTCAACCGAATCCAAGCATGTGAATTGATGTTGTCATCATCATAATGTTTCCCACAAATATAATCTGGATGATCAAAGCCCAAATTTATAAAATGTGTTGATAGAATGATACTCATATCTCCACAACAGATATTTGGAAAATATTTAAAAGGCGTACACCACTGCGGAATTTTGTTTTCTATAATCAATGTGTCCATTGCTGTTCTAACTTCTGTAGCAATACGTCTGATTTCTTCAATATCTGCCATTTCTAAAATCACCCTCAAAGTTAAACCCTAAAATATATTTATAAACCTTTATAAAGCCAAAAACAGCGACTTTAAGGTTGAGAATGGGTCATTTTAGCTATTACACCTCATACGGCCCTCAAATCGCATTATTTACGATAGTAGATGATCTTCAGCAATGGCATACAATTCTGTTTCATCTGCAAGAGAAATACCAAGGTACTCACGTGCAGGGATAACCACTTGCTTAACAAAGATGGATTGGTCGCCAACCTTCCAACTTAATGACTTCGCATTTTTCGCCTTGATGGTTGCACCGAATTGATGAGTCGCTGCATAAATCAAATTTGATCCGACTAAAAGCAAGTTGCCGCTAATTTGATAATGGATGCTATTCATTAAATTATTGCTTTGCACCAAAGGTTTCTTACTAGCAACACGATTGATGCCTTTCGCATTAAGCTTTCCATCATCATCGCTATGCTTGTTCCCTAAAAGGCTGAGGTATGTATTTTGATTATTGGCTTGCCACTTGCTGCCATCTGGAGCTGTAGATGTCCTAAAACGGTCTTGGGTGCTGGACGTTAAAAACTCGCCCATATCAGCCAACATCGGATTTGGATTGTCTAAAGTACTTTCAACTTGATTGAGCACATCCAGTACCATGCCACTTTTAATTTGATAACTAAACATGCTTAAGCTCCAGACAAGACCGTACCTGATTTCTTTGCTGCATTAATTTCACTGGCACTGGCAGTATTAAAGGATTTTAAAAATAGCCCATCTTTACTTTGTTGAATCTCAGCCATGAATTTGCGTTGACCGAAAACAATATGTAAAAGGAATTGTGTGTTGCTTATACGGACAATCCACTGCGCCTGATCAAATAGGTGCTGTAGATCACCACTCAGTCCCGCAGCAGACTTTGCCATTTGCTGCACAGCATCAGATTGTTTAAATAGGAGTACTTGGCTTTTAACACCGAGCATTTGTTTTTGTGGTGCTGTTAAAACTGCAATTGGATACTGCTCAGATGTACTGATTGTCCGAAGCTTTTTAGCCAAGGTCGACTCAGCTAAGTCTGAGTTTTTAATCATATCGACAGCTTCAAACGTGTGCTCAATAAAGCGATCAAACACACCATCACTCATATTTTCAGACACAAATGCTTTAGCAATAGGCTCGGGATACTTTTCTAAATCGGGATACCAGCTTGCACCAGGAGCACTGTCAAATTCACTTCGATCATCATCAAAGTTAGGCAGCTCATCAGGACCTGTTTTGCCCATAGCTTTGAGTTGGCGTTCATTAATAGCATCAACACCACAGTTACAGCCATAGCCATTGGGTGGATAATTCCGTCGCCAAAAAGGATGAGTAGCTAGCAAAACTAAGCCATTCCAACGTTGATGTAAAATACGTGGGTGCTCTGTGCTGTTATGGCGATATACCCAATATGGACGTCGTTTTAATACTTCAGGGTCAGTCATTTGCTTATAACGACCCGCAGCATGTGAGGTTCTTAAATTGGTTTGATAAATAACCCGAGCACGCCATGCTTTATAGCCTTCATCTTCATTGCTTAACCAACCATGCTTGGCGAGAATGACATCGAAGCCATCCTGAAACTGTTTAAACGACTGACCATCGGCAATGGCTTGATTGACTGCACTATGCAGGTCATTGAGTAAATCCGCTTTCATTGCCCCAGCAACGACAAAAGCACGGTCATGCTGACGTGATGTGATTTCGCTATGACTCTCGGTAGGCAGATTAACTTTCTGACTGAGATAATCAATCTGCTCTTGGAACTGGAGCTGGAAGTCACTCATTGGCTGCTCCACAATCTAAAATAGCTTGTTTCACTCGAATCCAATATGGGTCTGAATAAGAGGCTGAAACCATATATTCATATTCAGCCATTTCTACACTTTCAAACTCTTCAATAATTTTAAGGCTTTCAGCTAAGCGTGAATTAATTTCACTCATTTGTAACCTCCGCACGTCCTTCAAGTTCTGCTAGGGTCATTGCCAATTGCATCACTTTGACCATTTCAGATGAGTCCATTTCTGAAAATTCGGCCAGCACGGTATCTTGGATGTTTTGAAAACCTTTTGCAGATTGCACTACACGACGCAAACGTCCCACCATATCATTCAGTGGATCGGCAGCAGCTTGTTCTAATGTTGGCAGGGTCGCTTCAGCAAAGTTTTGTGGTACTTGTTGATACTCAGAAAATGCGACTGAGTTACTTGGCTCTTGAGCTGGCTCTGCCAAATCACCTTCTTGGAAGCCATACTCACGCATGCGGTACTGATTGGTAAAGCGTGTACCAGCTGCATACAGTTTGGAGTCTCGCTCAGCTTGCTCTGTACCACCATTCGAGTCTTCAAAATACTCAAACTGTGGTGAAGGGCCACCCCAGTTGTAATCCACGATCCAGTCAATCAGAAGCTGAAATTGTTCAGTTGTCATTTCACAGTCACCATCGGCAATGTCGGCAGTGACTTCTGAACCTGCGGATGCGCTGGCATGGGTTGCATCGGCTTCCGTGGTTTGGTTTTGCCCAAGCAATGCGATGTTGATTTCAGAGCGGCAGTACATGAGAAATTTCTCATAGATATCTGCCGAAGCAGACTTTCCAGCCGCTTCGATAATCTCAATTTGTGAATTGTCTGGAATGACAGCTACAGCATCTTGCACCATGGCATACAGGTTATTGAGCAAGGTTTCTTGCTTGGCTTCATCGTAATTATTGCCATATTTACCTATGACCCATGGTGAACCATATTTCTCTGTAAAGCGTACCCAAAACTCTAAACCGCCTTGCATAAATGCGGTTGCCCAAAATACAAGTGCAGCGTCAGGTTCACCGTAAGGGTTGTCATAGCTCGCATCTTGCGTAGGGACAAGGTATTTTCGGGGTTCAATCAATAAGCCAGCTTGCCCCGCATTTTTATCTTTAAATCGCAGATTATTTTCAGCGTCAAAGAAAAACCAATCAGGTGGCATAGCCTGAATATCGACTGGTAACCAAGCTCCATCGGTGTAAGCCCAATTAATTTCACAAGGTTGATATCCGAAGAACGTTCCATCAAACATTGCACCAGTAATTTTGTTGATGGCTAATTTTTTAAAGATGTTATTGATATGCTCAAACACTTGCTCTGATGCTTGATCTTGAACGATTCGCCATGCTTTTGCTTTAACGGCAGCTTTACGACGACGCAAGCATCCTTTAACTACAGGGTGGGCTTTGATGTCCTTATAGACTTTAATATCTTTGCCCATTTTCTTAAGGACAATATCTGGATTGGGTAAAACTGCACCCAATGAATTAAAGCCTGAAACTGTGCTACGAGAGGCAATTTGGTTGATGTTTGGCTGGTTTTTTTTTGCTTCAGCAAATGACATAAATTCACCGCCAATGTAAAGACCTTGTTTATTCATTAGCGAAATCCTCTTGTCATTTGTCCAGATCTATAGCCTCGGAGTAAATTGGAAGCTGTACGTGAGCCTTTACTTAAAATATGTGTATCTGTAGAAACCATGTTTAAACTGGCATGCCACATCAGACAGCCACTGGATGCACCATCGCCATGGCGAAATAAGTCAGGTTCTTTTAAGTCTTGTGAACGGGCTTTATTGACCATAGGAATACCGTCATATTCTTCAATCGCACGGTGATCAGATTCCAAGTTAGCATCACGCGGAAGAGTCAATACACCATCTTCAAAGGCTTGAATATATTTAGGCATCCACTGACCATACCAAGCTCTGCTAATTTTAATTTGGTGCACCAAGTCATGCCCAAACTCATCCGCTGTATATTCAGCTATCGTTTCTCCAGAACCAGTCGCATCCATAGACACTGCACTTAGATTTGGTAACCTACGTAATACGAACCAAATAATTTGTTCTTGCTGACGTGTAGGAACTTTATGCATCTCAATCACAAATGGTGCATTACGATTAAGATTTTGATCTATCTCAGCAGGTGTAAAATGACTAAAGTCACGATGACGTGCATAGTCATGACCAGCTACATGGCGTAGATTTTTATTGAGTGTATTGAGTACTGGCAGAACTTCTTTATCCAACCAATCTTGTACAAATGCGCGACGATCAGGTTCGGGCTTAATCGTAAAATCATCACTCAATGTCAAACGGAATACAGGACGAACTTCTGGCATAGCTTGTTCAATCCATACTGTAGGCAATCGTGCACCAGATCCATCACGTGGAATGGCATCCAGCTCTTCACGCATTGCTGCTAAACGTGGGCCGTATGCCTTACGGATACCGTTGTACCATTTCTCTTTTCCTTCAGCAGTTGCCTTTTTCCGATCCATCATGCAGACACGTTCATACAGGCCATTAGCAACAGCATCATCAAAAGTGATGATCATCGCTGCCGCATCTTCCTGACTTTCGCCATAACGTCCAGCTTGAATATCGAGTAGCATTTGATTGAATGGATTTTTTTTCCCATTGTGCGAACTGATAATTTCAATTGATCCACCCCAGATCAACAAAGCTGCTGCTGCTTCAAGAACAGCATCAACATCATCGTGGAAAGCAGCTTCATCAACAACAACATCACCTTGTAAGCCACGAATAGCAGCAGGTCGACTTGATAATGCTACGATCTGATTGCCGCTGGCACAGCGAATACGCCATGCAGTGATTTTTCGTGTTTCGCCATTATCTTTTTGGTCTTCAAAGATAAACTCTTCAATACTTGAAATACCCAATGATTGGGCTTCAGCAACTACGCGCAGAATCTTTGCGCAATAGCCAATAAACTCAAGCCCTTTTTCTTTTACATCTGGAATGTAATAGACATTACGACCACCGTCAGAAACTCGTGTTGCGGCTGTAAGGCTTTTGTTGAGTGCAGTAGCATAGGTGATGCCAGTTCGACGACCTTTCGCACAAAGTTTAATACGTGATTTTAATGCAGCCCATTCCTGTTGGTGCTTCATCAAAACACCTTCATCTAATGGATTAAAATCATCAGGTATGGAACGGACACTGGGGGGGAGATCATCCCAGCCAAGCACTCGGACTGTATCGCCTAAAGGTTTCATGGTACTCATTGCTTAATCCCCAGAATCTTCTCACGCCAGAACATGGCTTGTTCTTCAGTCATACCTTTGGCTGATACAGCTTCTTCAAGGTTTTGAGCCTGTTCCTCAAGTAGCTTTTCCCGTGCAATGCGTTCAATTTTTTGACGTTGGTCAATTGACATGCCACGTGCTGTTGTTAATTCACGAGAAGCCTTTGCTAGAGAAAGCGCATCTTTAATACTGAGTTGGATCGGAGCATCTGGATTGTCTTCATCATGCAATTGATCTAGTACAAGATGGTTAATCAAGGTAGTAATACCTTGCACCATAAAAGCACCAGCTTTATCGTCAGTGTCCTCGCCTAATTCAGCAACTAATGCTTCACTGGCAGTGGCAATTTCACGCATTTTTTTAGCATGTTCATCCCATCTCTTCTTTGCTCTACCTAAAGTTGAACGCGCTGGAGCTTCATTAGGGAATTTTTCACTGAATAATTCAAGAATCTCATCAATGGTGTAGCGATCTGAACGTAATAAAAACTCGATATGCTTTCGAGCTTCAGGTGATAACTTCTTAATGAAAGACATAGAACCACCTCACTATGCAGATGGTCGTTGAATGCCTGGTACTTTAGCTCGACCTTCAGCGGCATCTTGGCCACGAGTTGAAAGCTTCACCACCATGACATCAGGATTGTCTAGTTCAATCGAAATACAACCTTGTTCTTTTAACCAATACAGCTCGGTTTTTACTTGGTCACGACTAAAGCTCAAGCCCCAGTGACTTAGTCCACTGTGTAGGGTAGAACTATTGCCCCGATAGGATGGCAACTCATTCAACAGGCGAAGCATCACAAGGCGCATCTCTTCTTTTAATTTAGTTTCAAAGTTCATACGACCTCACATTTTTTTCTCAATTAACCAATCTTCAATCCGCTTAACACCGCCATGTACTTTCTCAATGTTGCTATTGGCAGAATTTAATTGGGTTTTAACCGTCTCGATTTGTCCTTCTAAACGCGCAATTTCGAGCTTTGAAGGCATGTCTTTTACTGCACTTTCAAGCTCAGTCACACGTAAGCGAATATCGAGCATTTCTTTTGCAGAGGCACTTTGCTTATTAATAAACCATGTGTATAAACCAAGGGCCGTCATCACCAACCATTGGGTTTCACCAAAACCAATTTTGAAAGTCTCAAACATCCTGATTCTCCGCAGGTGGTAATGCTTTAGGCTTACTTTGGTTGATAAATCGACCTAGCAATAAAGCAATACCGCCAATCACATTGATGGTGGACTGAGTATGTTCGGGCAGAGAGTCAATAAATTCAGGCGGAAGTGATGCATAAAATGCATTAATACCCACAATGGTTGCTGAACCCCAAATCGTTAGCCATTTCCAACTATCACGCCAATTAGCCACGATTAAACCTGAGCTTTTCCCACTTTCTTTGAGTGGTGAAATATTATGTGTTTGTTTAGATAGGTCATCGATTAGCTCTTGAGGATCGAGAGCACCAATATTATGAACAATGATTTTGGAGCGCTGATTTTCCATTTCTAGTTGAGTGACTTGTTCACCATGTTTGCGTTGTAATGCCTTAATATGACGTTTATGCATTACTTCTTGTTCTGCTAAGGCCGCATCAATCCGACGCTTCACTTTGACCGACTGGGGAACTTTACGTGTAATTTTTTTCATGGTGTATCTCCAGCGGCATAACGTAAATTGCTTACAACTCGACGACTCCAGCCACGACCAAAAGTATCGAAAGTTTTTAGCTTGCTATAGAACTCAAGACGTTCTGCATTAAATAAGACCAGTACGTCATCTAATGTTTTTTCGTTGATTGCGCCTAATGTGATTTTGCCGACAACACCATCATCGGCTACACCTACAGCACGTTGAAGCATGCGGATTGCATTGCCAATACCATGATTAATAGCTGCATCAAAGAGCTGAAAACCAATTGCAGAGTGATACTGAGCACATTTGGCACGTTCCCAAAATGCTTTACGGTAGATTTCTTTTGCCTGAAGGCGTGTCATTGAACGCATTGCACCGTGGTAACCATTGGCACGGGCTGTTGCGATAGTGACTCCCCAATTTGTTTCTGCACCAGGGTCTTTAGGGTGGTTTACATAACCACCTTCGTGCCCCATACAACGCTCAAATATCTGGTCGAAACCGAGTTTTTCGCCCATAAAAAAAGCCCCTAATTAGAATTAATTAAGGGCATTTTCATAGGTAACTTGGTTGCGGTCTTTTAAACTACTTTAAAACTTTAGACCTCGAATAATGAGGGTTGCATTCGGTTGCGCTCTTGTTCTGCCATTCGCTTAACAATCCGATAAATATAAACTTCAGTCAGCTTATATTTTTTAGCAAGTTCTGAATGGTTATAGCCATTAAACTCTTTATAGATTTGAATATCGCGCTCTTCAGCGTGGAAGGTATCATCTTTAATGATGTAAATAGACTGACCGCCCCAGTCTTGACTGATCTGGTACATAAGTTCATTTGATATTTGATCCGCAGTACTTGCATCAACGGCTTGAATGTTTTTTAAGAGTCGACAAGCATGGTCACGCAAATCGAGTAACAATGCTTTTCCTTGTCTACTTTGTTTCCCCAGTTCCTTTTTAGACATAACATCACCAAAACGTTACCTTTTACGGGCATTATGCTGTTTTTGTAGGCGATGTAAAGCGCTGATATGTTTTATTAATTAAGACTCTCGATTTTCTTAGGCACTAAAATCTGCTCTTGATGCGGTGCAATTAGGGGACTAGATACACCCACATTTTTTCCAGCGAACAGTTCATCAACGACAGGATTCATTTTTGTTTCCACAGATTGCCATTTCATAAGCGACAGCCCACCTTTACCTTTAAGCTTATATTCAGCATCGCCTATAGGTTGTCCATTCTTATAAATTTTTAGTTCAGCCCATGACAAATATGTAACTCCATCCCATGAACGACGAGCAGAATATTGCAATTGGTGTGTACATTTTCGTGCTTCATCCGAACTTAGAACTCTTGTTTTTACACCATGATGCTTAATTCGTTTCTCAACTACAGGGACAAAGTCATCAATAGTTACTGCTGGATTTAGAGCAATACAAATTTCATTTATGGCATTCACATCACTTGCAGCAATGGGTTTCACTTGAACACTGGTACATGCTTGTAAACCAAGAAAAACCACTGAAGTTAATATAATTTTTTTCATAATTTTATCCCCAATTTTTGTACTAAAATAATTTTTTAATAATCATGTTAAGTATGCTATCAAAGCATTTAGCTAAAGTTCATGCATGTATTTTTAGCATTTGTAGTTGCTTGGGTTGCCCCTAATAATGAGAACTCCATTACGCCATAACCTTTAAAGTTTGCAATTAAAGATTTACTATTTTTAATTCTATTTTCAAAGTCTTTTACTTCTGCACTTATGAATAAGAATTGAGAGTCTTCTTCATTCTGCAAAATAGCCTTTACTTCTATCGGCTGATGATCATCAATTTGAAACGACCCAAAAATATCTTTTTGCTCAGCATTTGCAACTGGAGCATCAAGCTTAATAATTAAATCTACAGGCATTAGTCCACAACTTTTAACAGTTGGGTACGTTAGCGTAAGAGTGGTATTTTTTCGCACATCTTCTGTTGCTGCTCTTGTCGCAACCACACGGCCCATTGCATCATCAGTAATAGCAAAACTAACCCAATCTTTAGATTTAAGAAAATTTTTTACATTGTCTTCCACATCTACTGCAAAAATATTTTGGCTGTAGATAAGCGCTGAAAATACAAGACCGTATATCACTTTTTTCATGTTAAGTCTCTGTCATCATTTAATTAATAGAAGTTCTTACTTGAATTTACTACTTTACCAATCACATCTACATCTGTTGATTCATCAAGTTTAATAGACATCGGTGGATACAGCTTATTATCAGAAATTAATAACAATGAACCATCAATCTGTCGCTGAATACGCTTTACCCATGTCATTTCACCTGAACGAATAACATAGATATGCCCATCTTGAGGATCTTTTTCAGCAGTATTCGTAAGAATGGGCTCTTTGTCTTCAATGGTTGGACTCATAGAATCACCACGTGTAATAAAGACTTTAAGATCTTTTACTGAAAACCCACGAGATCTGATCCAATCATTTCGAAAAGCCATAAAACCTGATGGTTGGTTCGGCGCACATAAAACACTACCGTGACCAGCAGAAATCATCACTTCTTCATGTACTGGAACTAAAGAAAAACCATCTGGCCCTTCACCAAGGTGAGGATTTGGTTCCCTTTTGGTTGGTGTACCAGTAACAATATAACCAATATCTGCACCCGCTGTAGCAATTGCAGCTAAATACCCCGCCTTTGGTTGAGTCAAATCTTTCTCATAGTCGATCTGACTTTTCTTGGTTGTACCTGCCAAATCAGCAAAAGCAGGCTGCGTATATCCAAGACGCTCACGCTCTTCTCTCAATCTTTGCCCAATAGTCACAAAAAACGCTCCAAATGTATTGACAGGTAACCTATTAGTTACTATTGTGTGCTTAAAGGTTCTACTTAATACACACAAAGACACACAAAGGTGACTTAAATGAAAGTTAAAACTCCCGAACAAGTCAGACAAGAATTCCTTGCGAGTGGTACTCCAGTTTCTGCTTGGGCAGCTGCAAACAACTTCACTCCGCAAGAAGTTTACAAAGTTTTAAACGGTCAATCTAAAGGGAACTTTGGAAAATCTCACAGAATTGCAGTGGCTTTAGGTTTAAAAAAAGAATCAAAAGTCACTGTTTAGTTACTTTGCACATATTTGCACATTTTCGCACATGGAGCAAGAGCAATGAAAAACGATTTATTTGCAGTAATTTTTATGTGCCTGACTTTTTTTGGTTTTGCAGGTTGGTATATGGCTGAAGCAGATAACGAAATATTACGCCAAGAACTTTCATCTTATACAGGTACTGAGGTGCGTAAATGAGCACAGTTAAATCAGCAGAAAAAGTTCTAAAAGTTCTAAAAGCATTGCGCGGTCATAGCTTACATGGCCTTAGCAACCAAGATTTAGCAAAACAACTAGATGAATCACCGTCACAAATACATCGTGCTTTACAAACTTTGATTTCAGCAGGCTTAGCCAAACAGGAAGAAAACGGCTTATTCACGCTGGGACCTGCATTCATTCAGATTGCAAAAGCACATAACGCTGAAATGGAACGTGCTAAAGCACGTATCGCTGAAATTGAACAACGTACAAACGTTGCATATTAATAATGGTGAGCCGTATGGACTTCGAACAACAAACCACAGAAATAGCAGTTTCTGAACATGCACAAAAACTAGGTGGCTTAGCGATACAGCTTGGTTATCAAGGCTCTCTAACAGTAGGTGCACTTGAAGATGAAATCCGTTTCTATCAACAACGCACTGTTGAAGCCTGCCTCGAGCTTGGTAAACGACTTATATTGTTAAAAGAAATTACTCCGCATGGAGAATTTAAACAACGTACTGAAATGCTCAATATCAATGAACGTACTGCACGTCGCTTTATGACAACTGCACTTAAGTTTAATAAAACGGACAATTTGTCCGTTTTGAAAGCCGCAGGAAATCAAACAAAATTGCTTGAATTGCTGGTGTTAGATGATGACGAAATTCAAGAGCTCAGCGATGGTGGCAGCGTAAATAATATCACTTTAGATGATATTGACCGTATGACAGCAAGCGAATTACGCAAGAAACTCCGTGAAGTTAAAGCTGATAATGTTGCAAAAGACCAACTGATCCAGAAGAAAGACAGCAAGATCAATGAACTTGATGCAAATCTTAGCAAAGCCAATAGTCCAGTAGAGATTCAAAAACGCGCTGAATCTGAAGACCAAGAGCTAGAAAAGGCGGCTCTAGAAACTATAAGCACTGAAAGTCTTATGCTTTTAAATGCGGTCATGCGCTATCAAAATGCCATCAACGGTGTATTGGATTTAGCCAATGAAAAAGGTATTCATCAACTCTTTGACCGTATTGACGAGTCAGTAGTTGCATCATATCAGCGCATTGCCCAGTTCTCACAAAACCTAGGCATTCAGATTGACTTTGAAAATATGGTCACCCCTGAATGGTTATTCCCTCAAGCAGAAGCTGCATCTAAAGCTCCTAACGCAGAGGAAGAATAATCATGTCTCTAAACTTAGCAAAACAAGACTACTTACGTGAAGTTGCGACAAAGCTCTCAAATGCTGAGTTTGGGGCAAAAAAGAACATCGCAGAAACAGCATGCAAACACTTACAGATTAGCAATGCTCAGCTTTACCGCGAACTAGAAACTGTAGGTTACAAGTCTGGGCGTAAACAACGTTCTGACAAAGGCAAAACAGTAGTGACGCAGGAAGTAGCTGAGCTTGTAGGCGGAATGGTGTTGGCAGCAACCAGCAAAACAGGGAAAAAGCGCATGCCGATTAATCTTGCTTTAGAAATTGCAAGTGATAGTGGCAAGGCACCAAAAGTTTCAGCAGCGACCATTAGTCGCGCCATGAAACAGTTCTTTTGCCACCCTACGCAATTGACTACACCATCAGCACACCAGCAACAACGATCATTACACCCAAATCATGTTTGGCAATGTGATGCTTCGATTTGTGTGGTGTTCTACTTACCTAAGTCTGGCGTATGTGTGATGGATGAACGTCAGTTCTATAAAAATAAACCAGGCAACATTAAAAAAATTGAGAAAGAACGTGTGGTTCGCTATGTCATTACTGACCACACATCAGGATCAATCTATTTTGAATATGTATGGGGAGCCGAAAGTAGTGAAAATCTGACCAACATATTTTTAAATGCGATTCAAAAACGTAGCTTGCAAGAACCGTTGCATGGTGTGCCTTTCATCTTTTATGTAGACCAAGGCTCTGCCAATACATCAGGTTTATTCAGAAACTTGCTTGAACGTTTAAATGTCGAATTTATTGCCCATGCAACGCATAACAGCCGTGCAAAAGGTCAAGTTGAGCAAGCGAATAATTTAATCGAAACCCAATATGAATCAACACTCACATTCAAAACGATTAATAGCTTGGATGAGTTGAATGCTGATGCTGCCAAATGGCGCATCATGTTTAACGAAACTAAAGTTCACAGCCGTACTAAACGGACTCGCAACCAAGTTTGGCAAATGATTCGCCCTGAGCAGTTGCGTATTGCTCCTACATTAGAGCTGTGCATGGAATTAGTGAGCACGGCTCCAATTGAACGGACAGTTAAAGGTGATTTAACGGTTCAACATACGATTAAAGGTTATGGCGAAAACTTCTATAGCGTGAAGCATATTCCAAACATTTATGTCGGTGCAAAAGTCGATGTGGTTGTAAATCCATACCGCGCACCTGACATTGATGTGTTGATGCATAACGAGCAAGGCGAACAAGTTATTTATACCTGTGAGCCAGATCAGTACGACATTTTTGGACAATTGGCAGAATCACCAGCGATTGGTGAAGACATCCAAAGCATGCCTGATAGTCAAATTGATAAATCTCGCAAGCGCATACAGAAACAAGCTTATGGCGCTGATACACAAGCAGAAGTCGACAAAGCAATCAAGAAACGTACTCCAGCGTATCAAGGTCAAATCGACCCGAATGCACATGTGACTAAACATCACATCCCTGAGTACTTGCCTAAAGCTGGTGAACAAATGACAACAGCCAACCAACGTCGTGAGGTTGCCCCACTTAACTATATTCAAGCAGCCAAAGCCATCAAAGGTTTTGTTGGGGATGCATGGACTGCTGAATATATGAGCATGCTTAAAACAACATATTCAGATGGGAATGTTCCACAAGCTGATATTCAGTTCTGGGTTGACCGAATTCAATCTGCAAGTAAAAAACCGAAATTAAAAGTGGTTGGAGAGTGATCGATGAGCGCACTAAAAAAATTGCTGAAAGATAACGATATTTCGCAAAGCTCTCTTTGCAAACCACTGGGAGTAAGTACAGCAACCGTCAATCTTTTTATAAATCATGGTCAACGACCAAAAAAGAACCCTGAACAATTCCAAGCGAAGTTCATTGAACTTCTTGAAGCAAAAGGAATTGCCGCAGATCAAATCCAACAAGCATTAACTGCTGCACCCGAAGCTGAAAACGACCAAGCCTCAGCGGGTGCAGCAACTCAACACGAGGAAGAGCAACTTATGCTACTACGCAAACAAACCCTAACACCAGCAGCTAAAAAACAATTCATGCTGTTTAAGAACATTTTTACGGAAAATATCCGTAGTTCTGAAGAACTTTTCAACAACAGCGACATTAACTATGTGCGTGAAAGCATGTGGCAAGCTGCTAAAGGTAATACTTCTTTTATTGCAGTGGTTGGACAGTCTGGCTCAGGCAAAACGACCTTACGTGAAGAGCTTCATGATCGTATTGAGCGCGAACGCGAGCCTGTCATTTTGATCGAACCCTATGTTTTAGCCACTGAAGATAATGATGCTAAAGGCAAAACACTAAAATCACTTCATATCGCTGAAGCAATTTTGTCAGCACTTGCACCAAGCACTAATGCAAAACGTTCACCTGAAGCACGTTTCCGCCAAATTCATAGCTTGCTTAAAGAGTCGAGCCGTGCAGGACACCACCACGTGCTTATTATTGAGGAAGCCCACAGTCTTCCAATCCCAACTTTGAAGCATCTTAAACGTTTTATTGAACTTAAAAATGGCTTCACACCACTTCTGAGCATCATCCTGATTGGTCAAGACGAACTTAAGCTCAAGTTGGCTGAAAACAATCAGGAAGTCCGTGAAGTTGTACAGCGCTGCGAGATTGTCACCCTCGAACCTTTTACCCAAACCACGCTGGTGGATTACCTGCAACATCGTTGCAAAGCAGCGGATCGCAAGCTGTCTGAATTTATTGATGAATCTGGTTTAGATGCTATTTGCACAAAACTGACCCGCAATGTAGGCCGTAAAAACCAACATGAAAGTTTGTTGTACCCACTTGCAGTTGGCAACCTTTTAACAGGCGCATTAAACGCAGCAGCAGAACTTGGCTCAGATGTCATTACTGGTGACCTGGTCATGGAGGTCTAACATGGCTTTTACCTTAACCAACGTCATGCTGATCAACTGCCCAATTTATCTTTTATGCACTGCCTTTGTAGCAGTACTTGGGGGATGTAATGGCTGATTTTGCAGACGTAGCTAGTGCAATCACTGAAGAGTATTTACAGAAATCACTTGAAGGACGCTCTCAGTTCAACGCTACCAGTAACTTTGAATGCGAAGACTGTGGTGTAGAAATTCCAGCACAGCGTAGAACCCTTGGTGGTGTAACTCGCTGTATAGACTGTCAAACATGTGTTGAATCACAAGCTAAACATTTAAGGGGCTAAAGCCATGAATTTAAGACATCCACAATGCCGAGGAAAAATAGAGCGCTTTGTTCATCTTTTTAGAAAAACAAAAGAGTATGCGGAGCTAAACAAACACTACCCAGAGTTTGAAATTTTTGAAGAAACCCAAGGCAAGTTTGAACTGGAGGTTGTACAAGCGGCCTTTAATAAATGGGCTAAACAGCAAGCGGCAGATCGTAAACGTGCTGAGTTTACTAAGAATTTAAATCAGTTGATCAGCAACGATTATGTATTGGTCCGCAAACGTACTTAAACAATGAAGTAAGGAAAAAGAATATGAACGCACAAACCCAAATCCCCGAAGGCTACCGAGCTGATAGCAAAGGTCGCCTAGTACCAATAAGCAGCATCAAACCGATTGATGTTGAGCGTGATGCAGTTGTCAGCAGCTTGATTGGCAAAGTCAAAGCAACACGTCAAATGTTGAAAGATTTTAAGGCTGTTGCTTTTGGTGATATCGAAGCGTTTATTGACCTTTCACTTGAGCAATATGGTGCTCAGGTTGCGGGTAATAAAGGCAATATCACGCTGTATAGCTTCGACGGTCAATTCAAAATTGTACGTCAAATTCAAGACTCCATTCGCTTTGATGAACGCCTTCAGGCAGCCAAAGTTTTAATTGATGAATGCATTCAATCCTGGTCTGTTGGTTCAAATGATCACATCAAAACCTTGATCAATGACGCTTTCCAAGTTGACCGTGAAGGCAAGATTTCTACAGGTCGCGTCCTTGGTCTACGTCGCCACAAGATTGACGATCCGAAGTGGATTAAAGCAATGGAAGCCATTGGCGACAGTATCAACATTGTTGATAGCAAAAGTTATGTGCGTTTTTACGAACGCGATAAAGACGGTAAATACCAACCCATTTCGCTTGATTTCGCAAGCGTTTAAACCCCAACCCCGAAAAGGAAAAAACCATGACTAAATCTGAACTTATCAAACAAATTGCTGAACGCGCTGAATTAACTCAAGCCAAAGCAGCCGAGGCACTTCAAGCATTCGAGGCTGTTGTAACTGATGAGCTATCTAAGGGTGGCGAAATTGCATTAACAGGTTTTGGCACATTCAAAGTGACTGACCGTGCTGCGCGTGCAGGGCGCAACCCTCAAACAGGTGCAGAGATTCAAATTGCAGCATCAAAAGTTCCAACATTCAAAGCTGGTAAAGCACTTAAAGAGGCGGTGAATAAATGAAATTTAAAGTCGAAGTAACAAAGGTTTATGTACAAACCCACATTGTTGAAGCTGACGATGCAGATCATGCTAAAGAAATTGGTTCTGAAATATCAGATTTCATGGAAGCTAATCATACAACTTTCTTTGAAGGTACACGCACAGCCTCTCAAGTAGATGATGCAAATGAAGTGACATACAAACCCGAACAAGACTATCTGAAATAAGAGAAACACAGGCTAAAGCCTGAATTGCCAAAGGTCCCGCCATTTGGCGGGATTTTTTTAACCCAAATTTTAGGAAATGCAAATGATCACACGTGAAGATTTAGAAAAATTACCACCCGAAGTTGTTCAAAGTATTAAGGAGATATCGTAATGAGCATGACACGAGAAGAAGCTATTTTAAAAATCAAAAAGTGTTTGGCATTGGCAAAATCAGCAAATGAAAACGAGGCTGCGATTGCATTACGTCAAGCACAAGCATTGATGCGAGAGTTCCAGATTGATCCTGATTTGCTCGATATTGTAGAAGCAAGTTGTGATAGCAAGGCGACTAAAACTCCACAAGCTTGGGAAGCTAGTTTAGTTTTGCTGATTGCTAGAGCAATGCAATGTAAACCTATTTTCAGTTCTGGTAGTAGCGCATGGGGAATCAAGGCCTCATGGACATTTATCGGTGTCGATCCAGCACCTGAAGTTGCCTCTTATACATTTGACGTACTTTATCGCCAAGTCATTCGATCGCGAAAGAACTTTATTGAAACAACTTTAAAACGTGTCACTGTCAAAAAAAATAAAGTACGTCGTGCAGACCTATTCTGTGAAGGCTGGGTAGATTCAGTTAAGCATTTAATTACTGGCTTAGATATTGAAACACCCGCCAACACAAAAGATCGCATCATCAAGTATATGAACCAGACTCATTCAAAACTTGGATCATTCACGCCTAAAGATCGTAATAAAGGCAAAGCATTAAATGATCGTGCAGCCAATGACTATCATGCAGGCAAACAATCTGGAAAATCAGCACAGCTTAATCAAGCCATGAATGGTGGCAAACAATATGAGCGTATTGGAGGCTCATCATGACTGAGTTAATGAATTGGCTAACAGTACTTGCATATTTTGCAGTTTTCTTAATGGGGCTAGTGGCCTGTTTTAAGGATGCAAAACTTGCTTGGATCACATTCAATAACAGTGGTCTAACAATATTTGAAAAACGTGCATATAAGCTAAAAGCTGGTGCTTCACTAGCATTGGCATTTCTTGCAATTTTAGGTTTATTCCACGCAATGGCGGGAGTTTGATATGGGGACTTTCATTCTAGGTTTCATAATTGCGTGGCTTTGGTCAGACTCAGTTGCTCACAATAAAATTGCCGCAGAATGTGAACGACTTGGTGGTTTCTTTGTTGGTTCTAAAACATATAAATGCTATGCCGTAATTGACCAAAAGATTGATACATCCGTACCACCATCAATTTTAGAAGCCCAGCGAGGTGAAAAAGATGAAGTTCAATAAAAAATCCAAGCTTATTCAGCTCATTCATGTCGGTAAAACTCAGCTTGGTCTTGATGATGAGCTTTATCGTGAAGTACTTGAAAGCTGTACAGGTAAAACCAGCTCTAAAGACATGACGATCCAACAGCTTGATGCAGTTCTGAATCGTCTTAAACAGCTCGGTTTTTCTGTTGAATCTAAGAATAAGTCTGGCGTAAATAACCTTGCAAGCGACCCACAAAGCCGCCTTATACGCCATCTATGGCTTGAATTGTATAACGCAGGCCAAGTTCGAAACGGAAGCGAGAAAGCCTTGGCTAAGTTTGTAGAAAATAAGGTCAGTGTAAGTGCATTACAGTTTTTAAGCAGCCATCACGCAGATATGATCATCAACCACCTACGCAGCTGGTGCAAACGCTGTGGTATCGAAAGAATCACTCCAACAGACGGGTAATAAAAATGGCTGCCATGGATTAAACCATCGGCAGCCAAATTTTTCCCCAAACTCTATTGCAACATACGCAAAAACATTTCAAAATCTATCCCAATAAATCCTAACTTATCCCTCAATATCCCACAATTATCTCAATATTCTTTATTACTTATCTTATTTGTATTCAAGTTGCTGCAATGTTTGAAATTGCTCTTGCCGCAGATTCTGGAATGACACCGACTTGAGCCTGTGCTTGTGCCAAGGCAACTTCCACCTCAATCATGTATGACACCAATGCGCGATCACTGAAAATTTCAGTCACCACGTTTTGGTAAAATAAGCTGGCATATAACTGGCTCATGATCGCTATCCTTAACTCTGCTTTAAACGCGCTGAATAATCATTGCAATGCCTTGACCGACCCCAATACACATTGAACATAGCGCATAGGTTCCACCCGTTTGTTCTAACTGGTTTAGAGCAGTGGTGACTAAACGTGCACCCGATGCACCCAGTGGATGACCAATCGCAATTGCACCGCCATTTGGATTCACTTGTGTGGTGTCATCTGCCAGACCTAAATCACGAGTAACGGCCAGTGCTTGTGCCGCAAAGGCTTCATTCAGTTCAATCACATCCATCTGCTCGATTGTGAGATTGGCTTGCTTCAGTAATTTCTTGATCGCAGGCGCAGGTGCAAAACCCATAATGCGTGGTTCTACACCCACTGCTGTTGAGGCAATAATTTTGGCACGCTGTTTAAGTTGGTACTGTTTAACCGCTTGTTCCGAAGCGATCAGTACAGCAGCCGCACCGTCATTGATGCCTGACGCGTTTCCCGCTGTGACGGTGCCTTCTGCTGTTACAACTGGCTTCAGTTTTGCCAAAGCTTCTAATGTGGTCGATGCACGTGGATGTTCATCTGTGTCGATCACAATCGGATCACCCTTACGCTGTGGAATATTCACAGCGATGATCTCATGCGTAAAAAAGCCTTGAGCTTGCGCGGTTGCGGTGCGCTGTTGACTCGCCAAGGCAAACTGGTCTTGATCTGCGCGATCAATATTAAATTGTTGTGCCACGTTTTCAGCGGTTTGTGGCATAGTTTCGACGCCATACATGGCTTTCAGCTTCGGATTGATAAAACGCCAGCCCATGGTGGTGTCTTCAATCTTTTGGCTACGCCCATAAGCTGATTCCGATTTACCCATCACAAAGGGCGCACGCGACATGCTTTCCACACCGCCCGCGATAATCAGATTGGCTTCACCTGCTTTAATCGCACGTGCTGCAATGGCAATGGCATCTAAAGATGAACCACATAAACGGTTGATGGTGGTCGCTGGAACTTCAACGGGTAAACCTGCCAATAAGGCCGACATACGTCCGACATTACGGTTATCTTCACCGGCTTGGTTGGCACAGCCGTAGATCACATCATCCACCTGTGTCCAGTCCACGCTGGGATTACGTTGCATTAAGGCTTGAATCGGGACTGCACCCAAGTCATCGGCACGGACTGGGGCTAAACCCCCAGCATAACGACCAAATGGGGTACGGATGGCATCGATAATATAAGCATCTTTCATTCTTACATTTCCATATTAAAATCTGTTGCTGTCACTGCCACAACTGCTGGGTGGATTCATTCTGCCTTTGCGTAGGCAATGCCTCACTTTTGACTGGGCAAAAGTGACAAAACCCTGTGTTACTCAGACACAACATCCCTGTTGTGCTGAGCAACGCGGCGACATCCATGTCGCCAGTCACGGTAGCAATTCTCAATTTACATTCGAATATGTGAAAATCTCGATCTGAGGTTTTCCCATAAGCATTTCTCGGTGGCGGCATGGATGCCGCCTGTTGGACTGTGGTATATGGATATACCATCAGTCCAACAAGGGATTTTTGTTACTTTTTATCCCTAAAAAGTAAGGCATTGCCTATACAAAAAGCTTTTAGAACATGAGCAAAATGTGCGGCAGTGTTGGTTTCATGGATGAGTCGCATCAATCAGCGGAGCACCCGTCATTGCCTGCAATTCTGCAAAGCTTAAGCCATCCACTTTTTCAAGCACTTTTAAACCTTCAGGCGTAACATCAATCACACACAAGTCGGTATAGATGCGGTCTACACATTTCAAGCCTGTTGCTGGATAAGTCAGTTCCGCCACGATCTTCGGTTCACCTTGTTTGGTCACATGGTCTGTGGTGATAAAGACTTTCTTGGCACCAACAGCTAAGTCCATCGCACCACCGACAGCAGGAATCGCATCCGGTGCACCCGTGTGCCAATTGGCCAAGTCACCATTGGCTGCCACTTGAAAGGCACCTAATACTGCAATATCTAAGTGACCACCCCTCATCATGGCAAAAGAGTCACCATGATGGAAAAAGGCACCGCCTTGCAACATGGTCACATATTCCTTACCAGCATTGATCAGCTCAGGATCTTCTTCACCTGCCGCTGGCGGTGGACCAAAAGCCAACAAGCCATTTTCAGAATGTAAGAACACATCTTTGTCGCTTGGAAGGTAGCTGGCAATCTTGGTCGGTAAGCCAATCCCAAGATTGACATAAGCCCCATCTGGAATATCTTGTGCGACACGTTCTGCAATCTGATTGCGGCTGAGTTTTTGATAGCTCATGATGTTCTCCCGATTACACAGCAACAGGTTCAGG